>DASZWB010000001.1:0-213066 GCA_035546815.1 Saccharimonadales bacterium (SeqCode)
CCTGGGTAAGGTTCTTCGCTTATCATCGAATTAAACAACACGCTCCACCGCTTGTGCGGGTCCCCGTCAATTCCTTTATGTTTTAGTCTTGCGACCGTACTCCACAGGCGGGATGCTTAACGCGTTAGCTTCGCTACTACCGGGGTCGATACCGATAACAGCTAGCATCCATCGTTTACGGCGTGGACTACCGGGGTATCTAATCCCGTTTGCTACCCACGCTTTCGTGCCTTAGTGTCAGGAACGAGCCAGTACCCTGCCTACGCCATCGGTGTTCCTCCTAATATCTACGGATTTCACTCCTACACTAGGAATTCCAGGTACCTCTCTCGTCCTCTAGCTTCGCAGTTTCAGTAATGTGTATGCGGTTGAGCCGCGCGCTTTCACTACTGACTTACGATGCCACCTACGCAACTCTTTACGCCCAGTAATTCCGGATAACGCTTGGATCCCCCGTATGACCGCGGCTGCTGGCACGGAGTTAGCCGATCCTTATTCCTCTGCTACCGTCATATTCGTCACAGAGAAAAGCAGTTTACGACCCAAAGGCCTTCATCCTGCACGCGGCGTTGCTCCATCAGGCTTTCGCCCATTGTGGAAAATTCCCTACTGCTGCCTCCCGTAGGAGTCTGGGCCGTTCTCAGTCCCAGTCTGGCTGATCATCCTCTCAGACCAGCTAATGATCGTCGCCTTGGTGAGCTTTTACCTCACCAACAAGCTAATCATGCGCAGGCCGTTCCCAAAGCGCCGAAGCTTTACTCCGAAGAGCACATGCGGTATTAGACACCATTTCTGGTGCTTATCCCTCACTTTGGGGTACGTTCCTACGTGTTACTCAGCCGTCCGCCGCTCGTCACCCGAAGTGTTACCGCTCGACTTGCATGTATTAGGCACGCCGCCAGCGTTCATCCTGAGCCAGGATCAAACTCTCCAAAAAAGAATCTGCCTAGCTTCAGTCAAAACATGCAACCTACTGGAGATTGCACTGACATTTGCTAAAACAGTTCGTGTACCCCTGATGGGATACTGAACTGACGTTGATTTGCACTATTCAATTTTTAACGATCAAATGATTTTCTTAAGGCGACTCATAGAAGCCCCACGTCAACCATTCAGACCATCATACCGCACCTCTGGCCTCCTGGTCAAGGGGTAAATGAACCTATGCTGATGTAGTAGTTACAATGAATCGACTACGCCGCCGAGTCTGTTTCCGCAGCTTCGGCCTTGGTATGGTGTGCGGCTATCTGTAGCAGCAACTCTTCGAGATTCGTATCCGCGACATCGTAGCTGCCACCTCCATAATAGTGTCTCATAGCAGAAGTCACCGCGCCGATTTCCGGCTCACGAGGCACATCAGGCTTCATATAATTGACGGCGGAAATCAGCCTAATCTTACCGCCCGACGCCTGTCGCACCAGTCCGTCTTCGCACAGGAAGATGTCCTGGTGCTCCAAGGGCTGGTACGGATACGTCTTGAAGTCGATCTCCCTGCGTTTATAATGCGACCACTCGGGCTTGATGGTGAAGCCGATACCGTAGCCCCGAGTGCTCCAGCCTTCTTCGGCAGCTGCGAGCTCTTTGACAGGTTCAACGACCTCTCGCCGCAGCCAGCGCCGTTTTGGCGCGGATGGAGACGGCGGGGTGTCCGGCTCATGCAGAAGGGTCTTGATGCCCGGAAAGTCATGGTCTTTCATGAAATCCAGAAAGTCCCGGCAGGCCCGGGCTTCAGGCGAACCTTTACCCCATATTTCTTCGGGTGAATAACCGCTGTGTTCCCGTTCACGCGCTAACCGGGCCTGATGCCCTGTCTCGGCGTCCCGTTCACGCTGCTCGCACCGCTGCTGATATTCTGCCGCTTCGGCGGCTTGTCGTCGCTGCTCTAAATCAATCTCGGCAGCACGCTGTAAGACTCTCTCACCGTAGGATGCGCTCATAACCGAGAGTTTACTATTGGTGTCGAGGAAGCGCAAGCACAAGCGGGATGCTGCTTTTGGGCTTCTTGGGGGCAACTCTGGGCTTGGCTCCAGGGGTTTCGGCGGCGATCAGCTCGGCCTGGCTGTTATCATCTAAGATGCCGCTATCGCTATTAATTCGTTCGCGATAGCCTCGGATATAGGGAAACCTAACGCTTGTTCTAACCAACCATACTCTCCGTTTGGATTACATTCTAGAAACGTTATCTCGCCATCGGAATTCTCAACTAAGTCGAAGGCACCATATCTCAGACCCATTTTGCCCAGATACGCTACACAATTACTACCTATCCGATCTGGTAATTCTCCCTCCTTAAATTCTACTGCCGATGTCAGTTGATGTTTTCTCCAATCATCTTTTGCATGTCTTTCGGTATAAATCGCAGCCGGAAAAACATTATCTCCAACCACTGTAACTCGCCATTCTCTAAACTTCTCAGCGTACGATTGATAGATACCCGGAAATGGAACTGTTCCTTCCATGAGCTCACTCACTTTTTGGCGATCGGCAATAGCGGCATAGAACACCTTAATTTGATTATTCTCGCTGATTACACCACGCATCATTTTCATTATCATTTGGCCATCATTAGAGTCCAAGAGCCTGTCGCTTATTTCTTCCCAGTCGCTGCTTAGTACTGTTTCCGGTACCTTAAACCCGATCTCATTGGCAACAATCAGTTGGTTTAGTTTTCTATCGGCCTTTTGTAGTTTCTGTGGAGCATTCAGCCATAACTCATCTGGATAAAACGACCATACGTTGTCATGCAGAGCTCTTATCTCATTGTTCATGTGCAATTGCTTGGACAGCTGTTCGTCTGCATCTCGAACCGTAAACGCTCCTAACTTTCTATACCAGGCGGCACTTATTTGTTCTGGCAGAATTGACACGCCATTATAATGCATGCTGATGCTCCCGTCTCCAGGCTGGTGTAAAGTAAAATTATCTTCGCCGGAAAGCACTCTATCTGTTTTGTAAACTACCGTTTCATAGCCTCTGTCTTCGAGTATTTTACAAACTGGTCCATATGTTTGTTCGTCGAAACTTGAGGCGGTAATAAGTATAGTTTCACTCATATAAAAAACTCTCGAGTAAATTAATCTATGAATTCAGTAGCATAATTATCATATTCCTCTTGAGTAGGTGTCCGCTGGTCACTCTCCTGGGCCTTCGGAGGTAAAGGTCCCTTGGGGATGCCGTAAGTTAAATCACGTGGCTTTCTAGCGTTAGACAGCCCATGCTCCTTGCGAAGCTCATTCATACCTTTAAAGTCTTCTACCGGATATAAAAAGAAACTGCCATCTCTACTCACAAGCCATTGGGTACCAAATTTTTGTTTTTTGCGTTGCAATATTAACACCCTATCTAGTAAGGAAGGTATTGCTTCAGAATAAACGCTTTGCGGGTTCTTATGATAAGAGTTCTGAAATATCCTCAAGACTTTCTGCATAATACTTAAGCGAGAATGTAGGGCAAGCACAGATATTGCTTGCGAGCCGTCTACCCCCACATTACTAATCGTTGGCTCCTTAATCTCCTTGAGGATTTCCAGCATCTCCTCTGCACGCCTCATGCATCTCTTGGCAAGATCTTTTCTACTGACTATAGTGCTGGAAGCTCCTGGCGCGTGCTTATATAGTTTCGAGTGCTCTCTAATGTCTTGCTGATCCTCTTGGAGCATTTTCAAAAGCTTGGCTCGATATTTAGGATACTTCGTCATTGAATCTCTAATTATAGAAGTGTGAGGCTTAAACTATTTTTACTGATCGTCAAGATCACCTTGCGGCGGAGTCGATACGTTCGACATGCTTGGACCGACTTCAGTACTGTTTTCAGCAAGCGCCTCTAATACGGTAATTTTACCGACTTGCCTGGCCGCATTAATGACTTGGCTCTCGCTTCTATCCTGCTCTGAGGACCCTAAAAGTTCGCTCATACTTAAACCCTCCTTTACATTTAATTGTAAAGAAATTTATACGCCGCTATATCTTAAAGTCAAGGGGCGCTTGTAATCTATTTGTTAGATTTCTTGGGGAGAGAGCCCGCTTTTACGGTCTCGGGGGGCTCCGTCTCGGCTTCGGTTTCGGTGGCGATCAGTTCGGCCTGGTTGCCGTCTTCGTCTTCGGTGTCTTCGACTTTGTCGACCAGGGCCAGGGAGACGACGCAGTCGCCGTCGTTGAGACGCATGATGCGCACGCCTTGGGTGGCACGGCCGAGCGACGGGATATCCTTGAGGCCGAGGCGGATGGTCTGGCCATTCTTGCTGATCAAGATCAGCTCCTGATCGTCGTTTAAGAGGCGCTTCACACCCACCAGCTCGCCGGTCTTGTCGTTGACGACGGCCGAGCGAATGCCGACGCCGCCGCGGGCATGGGCCGTGAATTGGTCGATGCTGGTCCGCTTGCCGTAGCCGAACTTACTAATAACGAAGATGTCGGCGCCCTCTTCGACGATATCCATGCCGATGACCTGGTCTTTCGGCCGCAGGCGGATGCCGCGCACGCCGCGGCTCACCCGCCCCATCGGTCGGGCGCCCTTCTCGTGGAAGCGGATGGCCTGACCCTGGCTGGTAGAAATGACGACTTCGTTGTCGCCGGAGGTCATGCGGATCCATTTGAGCTCGTCGCCGTCGTCGAGCCGGATGGCTATCAGGCCGCTGGAACGGACGTTTTTGTACTGCTCGAATGGCGTCTTCTTGATGACGCCGCGCACGGTACACATGATGAGGTTCTGGGCGTCGTGCGTCTTGCTGATGTTGATGACGCTGCTGACGGTTTCTTCGGGCTGCAGCTGCAAGAGGTTGACCAAAGCCACGCCCTTGGCGTTCAGAGAGGCCGCAGGTACTTCGTAGGTCTTGATTCGGAAGACGCGGCCCTTATTGGTGAAAAACAACAGGAAATCGTGCGTGGAGGCGTTGACGACGTGCTCGATGACGTCTTCCTCGCGGGTGGCCATGCCGCGGCGGCCTTTGCCGCCGCGACCCTGGCGCTTGTATTCGGCGACGCCGCTGCGCTTGACGTAGTTGGCGGCTGTGAGCGTCACCACCACCTGCTCGTCGGCGATCAGGTCTTCGTCGCTCATCTTGCCGAGCTCGCTCGGCACCACCTTGGTGCGGCGCTCGTCGCCATACTGCTTCTTGAGCTCTAGCAGCTCGTCCTTGATGATCTTGCGGATTTTCTTTTCGTCGGCCAAGATGCCTTCCAGCTTGGCGATCAGCTTCATCAGTTCGGCCAGTTCATCCTCGATTTTCTTGCGCTCCAGGCCGGCCAGCGTGCGCAGCTGCATGGCCAGAATGGCCCGGGCCTGGATGTCGCTCAGCTTGAATTTTTTGATGAGGTTGGCCTGGGCTTCTTCGGTGGTGTCGGACTTACGGATGGTGTCGATGACTTCGTCGATGTGATCGAGCGCCGTCTTGAGGCCCTCCAGGACGTGGGCGCGCTCGCGGGCCTTCTTCAGCTCGAACTCGGTGCGGCGGCGGACGACCACGGCGCGGTGCTTAATGTGCTCGCTGACGATGTCCTGCAGGCCCAGCACGCGCGGCTGGATGCCGTCGACCAGCGCCATCATGTTGAAGTGGAAGCTGGTCTGCAGCGGCGTCAATTTGTAGAGCTGGTTGAGCAGCTTCTTAGGGTAGGCGTCTTTTTTGAGGTCCAGCACGATGCGCACCTGGCCGCGGGCGGTTTCGTCGCGCAGATCGGCGATGCCGGCCAGTTTTTTGTCGCGCACCAGGTCGGCGATTTTCAGAATCAGGCTCTCTTTATTAAGCGCGTACGGGATTTCGGTGATGATGATCTGATGGCGGCCCTTGGCGCCCTCCACCACCTCGGCCACGCCGCGGGTAACCACGCCGCCGCGGCCAGTCGCGTAAGCCTGGCGGATCGATTCTTTGCCGTAAATGACGCCGCCGGTCGGGAAATCTGGGCCTTTGACGTGTTCCATGAGGTCGTCGAGCGTGGCCTCGGGATTGTCAATCAGATGAACTTCGGCGTCGATCAGCTCGCCGAGGTTGTGCGGCGGGATGTTGGTGGCCATGCCGACGGCGATGCCCAGCTGCCCGTTCAGCAGCAGGTTCGGCAGTTTGGCCGGCAGCACGGACGGCTCCTGGGTGGTGCCGTCGTAGTTGTCACGGTAATCGACAGTTTCTTTGTCGATGTCGCTCAGCAGCTCGTCGGCCAGGCGGGCCATTTTGGCTTCGGTGTAGCGCATGGCGGCCGGCGGATCGCCGTCCATCGAGCCGAAGTTACCCTGGCCGTTGACCAGCGTGTAGCGCATGGCCCACGGCTGCGCCATGCGCACCATGGCGTCGTAGATGGAGGAGTCGCCGTGCGGGTGATATTTACCCATGACTTCACCGACGACGTTGGCGCTTTTGCGGTGCCGCGCGGTGGAGCGCAAGCCGGTGTCATTCATGCTGTATAAAATGCGGCGGTGCACGGGTTTAAGACCATCTCTGACGTCAGGAAGGGCTCTATCAATGATAACGCTCATGGAATATCGCAAATAACTATCTTCCATGACGTTTTCGACGCTGCGGCGCTCCACCACACGGGAATGACCGGTATCTAGGATGTCGGCCTGCTGCTCCACGCCTTGCCGACGCTCTTCCATGGTCTCCTCGGGAATAAAACTATTGTCGGGCTGCTGGTCGCCGTCCGGGAGGGGTGCGTTGGTTTGACTGTCGGCCATGGCTTAAATATCCAAGTCCTTTACGAATTTGGCGTTGGCCTGGATGAAACCTTTTCTGAGTTCTACCTCTGTGCCCATCAGCTTGCTGAAGATGGTGTCGGCTTTTTCGGCGTCTTCCACCTTGACCTGCACCAGCACGCGCTTTTCGGGGTCCATGGTGGTGTCAAACAGCTGCTCGGCGTCCATTTCGCCGAGGCCTTTGTAGCGCTTCTGCTCGATGAAACCGGCCTGCTTCAGCCGATCGTCGTCCTGGTTGATTTTAGAGCCTTCCTTTTTGCGCTTGGCGATGGCCGCGTCGAGCGCCACGTCGAGCTCATCCTCATCATAAATAAAGACCGAGTTTTTGCGGCCCTGTTTGACCAGCTCAAACAGCGGCGGCTTGGCCAGGTAGAGGTGGCCGCCGTCGATGATCGGCTTCATGAAGCGGAAGAAAAAGGTCATGAGCAGCGTGGCGATGTGGCTGCCGTCGACGTCGGCGTCGGTCATGATGACGATACGGTCGTAGCGCAACCCGTTTTCGTCGAAGGAGTCTTCGATGCCGACGCCGAGGGCTTTGATGAGCGACACGATTTCATTATTGGCCAGCATTTTGTCCAGACGGGCGCGCTCCACGTTCAGCACCTTGCCTCTGAGCGGCAAAATAGCCTGGCTCTTGGGGTCGCGGCCGGTCTTGGCCGAGCCGCCGGCCGAGTCGCCCTCCACCAGATAGAGTTCGGAGTCTTTGGGGTCTTTGTTGGAGCAGTCGGCCAGCTTGCCGGGCATGGAGGCGCCTTCCAGCACGCCTTTGCGCAGGATGTTGTCGCGGGCGGCGCGAGCGGCCTTGCGGGCGCGGGCGGCCAAGAGCGCCTTGCCGACGATTTTGCGGGCCACGGCCGGATGCTCCTCGAGATAATAATTGAAGTGCTCGTTCATGACGGTCTCGACGTAGCCGCGGACCTCGGGGTTGCCGAGCTTGTTCTTGGTCTGCCCCTCAAACTGCGGATCCGGCAGCTTGACCAGGATGATGGCCGTCAGGCCTTCGCGGGTGTCTTCGCCGGTCAGGTTGTCTTCTTTTTCCTTGAGCAGGCCGTTTTTGCGGGCGTAATCGTTGATAACGCGGGTCAGCGCGGCGCGGAAGCCGGTCAGGTGCGTGCCGCCTTCGGGATTAAGCACGTTGTTGGCGAAAGATTTGATGGTTTCGCTGTAGGCGTCGGTGTACTGCAGCGAAATCTCCACCTGGGTGTCTTTGACGGTTTTATCGACGTAGAAAATGTCATCATCGACGACTTCTTTGCCGACATTGAGGTGTTTGACATAGCTCTGGATGCCGCCCTCGAAGTAAAAGCCGTAGCGGCGGCCGGTTTTTTCGTCTTCCAGATTGGTGTGAATGCCTTTGGTGAGGTAGGCGGCGTGGCGCAGCCGGTCGAGGATGGCGTCGTAGTCAAAATCGACGGTCTCGAAGATGGTGTCGTCCGGATAAAAGGTGATTTCGGTGCCGGTGCGATCGGTTTTGCCGGTGACTTTGAGATCGCCCTGCGGCACGCCGCCGGCGTAATCCTGCTCGTGGACTTTGCCGTCGCGGTAGACCGTGATGTGCAGATTTTTGGAGAGCGCGTTGACCACGCTGGAACCGACGCCGTGCAGGCCGCCGGACACTTTATAACCGCCGCCGCCGAATTTGCCGCCGGCATGCAGCACAGTGAGCACCGTTTCGACCGTGCTCTTTTTGGTTTTGGGGTGAATGTCGGTGGGGATGCCGCGGCCGTTGTCGATAACGGTGACGCCGCCGTCGGCCAGCAGCTTGACCGTCACCTGCGTGGCATGGCCGGCCAGCGCCTCGTCGATGCCGTTATCAACCAATTCCCAAACCAGGTGATGCAAGCCCTCGCGGCCGGTGCCGCCGATGTACATGCCCGGACGCTTGCGCACCGGCTCCAAGCCCTCCAGGACCGTAATTTGATCAGCCGAATAATCTGATTTTTTGGAAGCGTTTTTACCCTCAGCCACTATGAATTACACCTCTGTATTTAATAAGTCTTACTTTTGTCCCACTGGCTTATAGTATAGACGATTTCCGGAACAATTGCCAGTCCTAACGCCGGACCACTAGACCGGCTGGTCCTCATCCAGGAAGGCGACGGTTTTCTCCTGCCAGCTGACGATGTCATCCATGTCGGGGCCGAATAGCGCCCCGTATGCTACCGGTACTTCTTCATCGTGCAGTAGCCGGTCGTCGTCTGCATGATCGAAGATGTAGAGCCGGCCGCGGTATTCGTTTTCGGCGTCGCGCCGGACCTCCACCTGATACCTTTTATCCAGCCGCGACCACCAAATCACCTCATGACTCATAGCCTCCTGGCTGTCCCAGTCCATAATCGGCTTTATGTCTTTGTGGGGCTCTGCTTGTGGCGCCTGTTCGCTCATCTCACCGTCTCCGTCTAGTTCCTAGCATAGTAGCAAGCGATTTCAATTAGGCAAGCTTAAGCGTCGTTCTGGTTGACGTGGAAACTGCCGTCGCGGTCGATGAAGATGGTGTCGTCCTTGCCCGGCTTGAGCTCCACGGTGGCTTCGGTCTTGGATTTTTTGGGGCTGGCGGCTGCGGTTTTTGAGCCCTTGAGCTGCTGTTTGAGCTCGGTGGCTATCTTGTCGACCTCGCCTTTGGCCAGCTCGTCGCTGGAGATGTTTTTGGCGGTTGCGGCGGGCGGGCCGACCGGACGGATGGTGGCCGTGTCAGCCGAGGGCGCCGGAGCGGCAGGCGCCGTTGGCGGCGGCGCGGCAGCTGCGGCTGCGGGCGCGGGCGGGACTGACAGCACAGCAGAAGGAGTGCTGGCACCAGCGCTGCCAACGGTACCGGCCGCAGTGGCCTTGCGTTTATTGAGCCAATCATCGAGGAACGAACCGCCGGAGGCCGCTGCGGGCCGCGCCGACGGAGCGCCGGCCGGACGATTGGGACCGCCAGCGGCGCCGCCAAAGCCCTGACTGGCGGCTGAGGCCGGCCGGGCCGGCGCCCGCGTGCGCATGCGCTCGTTGATTTCGCGGTCCACCACCGCCTTTGGCCGCCCGAATTTGGCTGCCGACAACTGCTTGAGCGCCTCCGCCAGCCGCGGATTCGGCGTGCCCAGCCCGGGCAGCGTGGCCATACTGAACGGCTGCGTCGGCACGCCGCCGATCAGCGTGCGAACGATGGTGTTGTAATTTGGCACACGCAGCAAATCCTCGCCGTCAAAGGTCGGCTGGAAGTACTTGGTCAGCGCCTCAACGTCATTCTGACCGACCCGAAACGACACGATGGTGCCCATGTTGCCGAAGACGGCGTCGCGGATTTCGGTGGTCAACTGGGTGGTAAACTGGTTGGCCACAATCAGGTTGAGGTGATACTTGCGGGCCTCGGACATGATGGTCGCAAAGCTCTCCGTCGAGAAGTTCTGGAACTCGTCAACGTACAAACAAAAGTCCACCCGCTCCGATTCCGGAATGTTGGCCCGACTCATAGCCGCCGCCTGGAATTTCATCACAAACAACATACCTAATAGTTGTGAATTTAACTCGCCGGTGCGGCCTTTACTGAGGTTAACCAGCAAAATTTTCTTGTTGTCCATAATGTCACGGAGGTTGAAAGCGGTCTTGGTCTGGCCGATAATATTGCGCATCATCTCGTTGCTCAGAAAGGCGCCGAACTTACTGACGAACCACGCATTCACTTCGCCGCCGTCGCTGGAGCGCTGGCTGGCCGGATACTCTTTGAGCCAGAACTCGCGCACAGTGTTGTCAGTTACATGTTGTAATTTTTCACGCAAGAAACCTGGATCGCGAAATAACTTCGGTATATCAATAAAAGTGCCGCCGTTCGGATCGGCCATCACCGCCAGCGCAGCGTTGCGAAAAATATGTTCGTAGCGCGGCCCCATGATGCCCTGGCTCTGCGGATCGTACATTTTCTTCAGCATGTTCAGGATTTCCTGAATCAGAAAGTCCTTCTGCTCCGGCGTTTCGTATTCAAACAGGTTGAGGCCAATCGGATAATCCGTATCCGGCGGCGAGAAGTAAATCACGTCCTCGGTGCGCTCGCGCGGCACCATGGCCAGCAGCTTCTCCACCGTGTCGCCGTGCGGGTCCACAAAAGCAAAGCCGTTGCCGCTGAGCATGTCCTGCAGCGCCAGATTCTCGAGGAACGTCGACTTACCGGTGCCGGTCTGACCGACAACATACATGTGCCGCTGGCGGTCACCCAGGCTCAGCCGAATCGGCTTCTTGGCGCCGCGAAAGACGTTGTAGCCCAGCAGCAGCCCGTCCTCGGGGATATTGCGCGGCCCGTCCACCTGCTTGGAGCCCTGCCGCGCCAGCTGCGAAGTCGGAATATTAGACTGATCCGGAAAATGGAACAGCGTCGCCAGCTCCACCGAATTCAAGATGTTTTTACTGTGCTGCTGCGGGAAAAAGCGCATGATATACGACGTCACCAGCGAATCAATATCCTTGGCTGGCGTGTACTTAAAGCCGTTTTTGCCAGGCGCGTCATATAAAGAGAAGCTGGCCACGATGTTCGACAAAATAGCCTGCGCCCGCTGGCTGATATTCGACGACACCACCACGCGGATAGTCACTTCGAACCCCGGGTGCCGCGTTTTTTCGTCGATGGCGTCCAGCGTCGACTGCTCCAGATTGGAAAGCTCCGGCTTCTTCGGTTCGTTGCCGTCTTTGCCGCCGCCCTCCGGCGGTTTCACGAAAGCCGTCGCCAAATCCTTGGCCAAGCCGCTGCTAAAGAGTTTTTTATCGGCGCCCTTGCGCTTGCTGGAGGCCAGCGCCGTGGCCTTCTTGGTCCAGCCCGGATCGGCTGGCCGCATCAGTATCTGGATGCCGGCACCGTCCTCTTTGCCAAGCCCCGACAGCGCGTTCAGCAGCGCCTGCATGGCATCGCGCTTGAGATCCTGATAGGTCGCAATCGGATAGGCGTATGACTCCTTAAGCGTCAACTCGCCACCGAGCGTGCCGCTAATCTTACCCACCGGATTAAAAATATTGTGTTCAGCCACTTCTTCGAGCTGCGCCGCCGGATAGGCGCTGACGATGGCCTGCTTAACCGTCTCCAGCAGCGCAATCGGCACCGCCGCGTAAAAATACACAAACCCCTGACTGCCAACAATCTCGAACGCAAAGTGCCGCTGCCCGTAAAACTTCGACTTAAACCCCTTCTGCAGCGTGCTGGCAATAATGTTGTAAATAACTTGCGCTTTACTGATAGTCTCTTCGGTCACGTCGCGCTGGTCGCGTGAGCCGATCTCAATATCTTCGCTCGGCGGCGGTAGATGAATAAACAACGGCACCACTTTGAGCCCGCGCTCGTAGTTCTTCTGCTCGCGGAAATTCCGGCGCGTCTGTAAAAAAACTATCGGCCCCACGATCAGCGCAATCAAAAAAATGATTATCAAGGTGATGAGAATCGCCGTCATGCCGTTACTTGTTCACTTTAATGGTCTTGTCGTAGTGCTGCTTCATATAATCGGCCTTGACCATGGTTAATTGCTCGCTCTGCTGATGCGGATCGTCGCGCGTTCGTTCCACGATGCGCTTGGCCTTGTCCACCCACTCTTTCTCGATCAAATCATCGTCTTTTATAAGCTTTGACGACTTGGACTTTGATGTAGAAGTTACATCATCAGTCGCCTGCGAAACAGGGGCGGCTGGCGTGGCCGGCGCCGGCACAGGCACCTGAAAAACCGGCGCGGCCGCAGCCGGCGGCGCACTGGCCCGTTCCGGCGCGGCAGCCCGGCCAGGCGCCATTTCGGGCTGACTGTCGGCGCCGGCAGGCAGCGGCGCCTGCTCGCCGGCTTGATCAACCGGCGGCGGCAGGTTCAAATTCGGTGTTTCTCCAGAAGACGGATTCATACTCTTCTATTATAGAACAAATCCGCCGCAAATGGAGCCCTAGCCGTCAGCCAAGCTCAAAGAGAATCCTCGGCCGGCTGCCGAACCGGCTGCGCAGCCTTGCCGTACGAGATGTAAAGATAGGTGATAAAAGCCAGCGGCAGCAGCACCAGCACATCGCGCGAGCCGAGCTCGCCAATCGACTGCAGCGCAATCAAGCCGCCGATCAGCCCCGTCAGCGTGCGCGCCTGGCGCTTGCGATGAGCGCCCCCCGGCAAGCCGTACCAGTTAGCCGCCCGCAACAGTCCCAAAATAATCTGATACAGCGTAATCGCCAGCAGCACAAAACCGCCGGCCAGCATAAACGACGGCACCTGCTGCGGATCCGTCAGTCCGAACACCACGGTGTCCACCATTAAAAGCAGCATAATAAGTCTAAAACGCGCGTGGGCAATGAGTTTGGTAAGTTTCATGGTGTGAGTGAGGCTCGGGTGAGGCTTATGAAGAGTTCATGTGAGGCTTGCTAGTTTATAAACGCCGCGTGGGCGCGGCAAAAACTTAGGAGCCGGGACGATAAATCCGCTCGTTAAAAATTAAACTATTGTAGCGCTTATCGTCCGCGACTATGGGTGACCGCCCGGCAAAGTGCCGAGACAGGTCTGACTGACCGCTCTATCGGCTTTTAAGGCCAGACAGAGCGACAAACGGATACCTCCGTGGGGTGCGATTCGCTCTGCACCCGATAAGATCCGGCCGCGCAGCCGGCGAGCCGGCGGCCAATCCTGAAGTGTGAGGCTTCTGGTGTGAGGCTACATCAGGATGATTACTCCGATGTAAGTCGTCCCCGCGAGGACTGTCCAAGCACTAAATTGTAGTTTTTGTTTTGGTGACTTACCCCCACAATCTAGCACGACCGGCCGCAAAAGTCAATCCTCTTATGCTTGCTCGCGCCCCACAATACGCCCCACAAAATATACTCATCTAAAACCTATGGCGAACCCGTTGCAGAGTTATGCACAGGTTTGTAAAAAATTTAACCATAAAAGTTATTGACGACCCCGTTGGTATTCTATAAGATAACTGTAGCGCTTGAGTAAATTAAGTGCTCAAAAACAAAAACGACAAATACGGAACAACGATTTCTCGCAGATCGTTGTTCCGCCAAAAGAAGACCAAAATCTTCAAAACAAACGTCAAACAAAAATCTTAAATTATTCTTAAAACACCTTGTCTTTCCCGGGACGAGGTGTTTTACTTTTGCCACTATGGTTGGGCGCCCTTATGGCATCCTGTTCACGGAGACCTATCCTTTTAAGCCACCGTGTGGCCGGCGGGATGGTGTATGAGCGCCAGCGTTCAGAGCATTACCGCCAGCGGCGGCTCAGGGGTGATCGTGGATATTGAGTGCCACCTGTCTAACAACTTGCCGAACATCGTGATTGTCGGTTTTGCCAACAAGGCGGTTGACGAAGCCCGCGAGCGTATCAGGGGTGCTTTCGCGGATAGCCGGATAATGCTACCTCGTAAGCGCATCACTGTTAATTTGGCGCCGGCCGACATTCCCAAGGGCGACAGCGGCTTCGACCTGGCCATCGCCGTCAGCATTCTGCTGGCCGGTGAGCAGCTAACGCCCCGGGCCGAAAAGGCTGCGTTTGTGGGCGAGCTCGGCCTGGATGGCGGCGTGCGGGCGGTGCGCGGCATCATCGGCCGGCTGCTGACCGGCCGCCACAAGCGTTTCGACTCGGTTTATATTCCGGCGGCCAACCTGGCGCAGGCCCGTCTGGTGCCGAACGTCAAGCTCTATCCGGTCGAAAATTTGCAGCAGCTGTATGGCCATCTAACAGGCGCGGCGCCGATCAGGGCCGTTAAAACAGGGGCGGGCAGCTATGAGGGCGATGAGGGCAGCTTGAGCACGCCAGTCTTCCCGGTGGCGCTAAGCGAAGTGGTCGGCCAGGCGCGGGCCAAACGAGCGCTGGAAATCGCCGCGGCCGGCGGCCATAACGTCTTCTTCAGCGGACCGCCAGGCACCGGCAAAAGCATGCTGGCCAAGGCGCTACCGTCGGTGTTGCCGCCGCTCATGCGCGAAGAAATTCTGGAGGTTACGCAACTGCACAGCCTGGCCAGCCACGACTACGAGCGAATCATCACCGTGCGGCCGTTTCGGGCGCCGCACCACAGCGCCAGCCATGTGGCGGTCACCGGCGGCGGCTTCAATCTGCGGCCCGGCGAAATCAGCCTGGCGCACCGCGGCGTGCTGTTTTTTGACGAGCTGCCGGAGTTCGGCCGGCAAACCCTGGAAGCCCTGCGCCAGCCGCTGGAAGACCGCGTCATCAGCGTAGCGCGCGCCAAAGATACCGCCGAATATCCGGCCAATTTCATCCTGGTGGCCACGGCCAACCCCTGTCCCTGCGGCTATTACGGCACCGACGGCATCTGCCACTGCCTGCCGCAGCAAATAGTCCATTACCGGCAACGCTTGTCCGGACCAATCTTGGACCGCATCGACCTTTATAGCGATGTCAGCGAGGTTCAGCACAACAACTTGCTCCACCAGCAGCGCGATAATCAAGCCGACGAAGCGGTCCGCCAGCGCGTAACGGCGGCGCGCCAGGTCCAGCACCGGCGTTACGGCCGCTACGACAAACTCAACGCCGACATGACCAATGCCGATATCACGCGCCACGCCCAGCTGGAGCCGGCGGCTGAGGCGCTGCTCAACCAAGCCGCCCGTCGCCTCAACATCTCGGCCCGCGCCTACATGCGCTCCGTCAAAGTCGCCCGCACGGTCGCCGACCTGGACCAGTCGGATAAAATCACCGCCGCCCACCTCAGCGAAGCCCTAGCCTACCGCCGCCAAAATATCCAAGAATAAACCGTTTGACCTCTGTCGGCCCATCTGTTACAATGCTTGATACTTGCAATCAATAACTCTAAGGAGACGCACATATCGCCAAGCACACTCGCCTGAATGAACAGATTCGGGCACCCCAGTTGCGAGTCATCGACGAAGATGGCAAGCAGCTCGGCATTCTCAGCCGCCAGGAGGCGCTGCAGGTCGCCGAGGAGCGCGGATTGGATCTGGTGGAAATCTCGCCTGACGCCAAGCCGCCGGTGTGCAAAGTGGTTGATTGGGGCAAGTACAACTACCAGCGGACCAAACAGCAGCAAAAGAATCGTAAGAGCGCCAAGTCGCTCGACATGAAACAGATGCGCTTCGGTCTCAAAATCGGCCAGCACGACCTGGAAATCAAGATGAACAAGGTCGCCAAGTTCCTGCAAGCCGGCCACAAAGTCAAGATTACGGTCTTTTACAGGGGTCGGGAGCAGGCGCACAAGGAAATCGGCTTCCAGCTGGCAGAACGGGTCATCGCCAATTTCGGTGATACAATAGTAGTCGATCAAAAACCGCAGCTGGCTGGACGGCAGCTCAATTTCGTGGCTCGCGCCAGCGGTAAAGGCCCCGTCACCTACGTGACCAACCGCGAAGAACAAGACGAACAAGATCAGGCAGAAGAAGGAGACAGCAATGCCCAAACTCAAGACGCATAGCGGCACCAAGGACCGCGTTAAGATCAGCAAGAACGGCAAAGTTCGCGCCGGTCATCCCAACATGAACCACTTTTTGGGCAAAAAGCGCGGCAACCGCAAACGCGCGCTGACCGGACTGTCTACGCGCAGCGGCAAGATGGCCAAGAATATCAAGAAACAGCTGGGCGTGTAGCCGCCGGCGTAACAGAGAGAATTAGAGGAATTATTACATGAGAGTCAAACGAGGCGTCACTGCCCGCAAACGCCACAACAAGATCCGCAAAGCCACCAAGGGCATGTCGCATGCCAACCGCGTCAGCGTGCGCCGCGGCAAGCAGGCCGTCACCAAATCGCTGGTTTACGCTACCCGCGACCGCAAAAACCGCAAGCGCACCTTCCGCCAGCTTTGGAACGCCCGCATCAACGCCGCTGCCCGCCTGAACGGCACCACTTACAGCAAACTGATCGCCGGCCTCAAAAAGGCTGATATCACCCTGGACCGCAAGATCCTGGCCGAACTGGCCGTCAACGAACCAAAGGCGTTCTCCGAAGTCGTCAAAGCCGCTAAAAATTAAGCCTGCTTCATGACGGACGCCTCGCTCGCGTCTACGGTTCGGCTTTAAGGGCCTTGACAACCCGTTTGCCGATATCGGTGCGGAATTGCATAGCTTCGAAGCTGATACCATCATCGCCGATGGCGTTATAAGCCGCTCGCCGAGCTGCTTTGAGGGAATCGCCAACACCGGTCACGTAGAGCACGCGGCCACCGTCCGTAAGTACTCGCTCGCCCTGGTCGGCCCGATATTTGGTAGCCGCGTGGTGCACCGTGACGTCCGGGTAATCCCGTTTCAGCCCATAGATAGGGCTTCCCCGACGGGGAGACTTCGGATAACCCGGCGCGGCCAGACAGACCGTGAGCGCCGCCCGTCCGGCGTGAAGCGCGACACCGATATGCCGACCGTCGCCGCCTTCGAAGAGGCTGCCGCGAGCCGCCGCTTCGAGACGCTCGTGCACGTTGACGCCGGCATCGCTTAGAAGCGTTAATCCGGCTTGTGTCTCGGGATCGCCGAAGCGGACGTTATATTCCATGACCGCCGGCTCGCCATCAAATTCATCGGCCAGCATGAAGCCGATATAAATCACTCCGGGGTCGGTGATACCGCGATCGTTAAGGCCGTAGAGCGTCTTATCGAGCGTGTCGTACATCTGGACGAGTCGCTTGCGGCTGATAATCGGCTCCTGCACGGGAGCGTACGAACCCATGCCGCCGGTGTTCGGGCCTTTATCCTTATCCTCCAGCCGTTTGAAATCCTGGGCCAGGAACAGCACTTCGGCATCTTTGCCGTCGAACAGCGCCATCATGGAGACTTCCGGGCCGTGCAGGCGCTCCTGGAACAGCATTCGCTGGCCGGCCTCGCCGAACAGCTCGCCGCTCATCATGCCCATGACGGCGTCCCGAGCTTCCTGTTTGGTTTTTGGCAGGATAACACCTTTGCCGCCAGCCAGCCCATCGGCTTTGATGACGTAATCTTCGACTTTGCGGCCCTTGATAAACATCAGACCGCTCTCCACGCTATCCGCCACCACGGTGGCTGGTTTCGGGATGTGGTACTGATCCATGAATTCATTGGCGTAGACTTTGCTGGATTCCAGGCGAGCAGCCTCGATGCCGAAGCCAAGCGTCGGAATCTTCCGCTCTCTCAACCGGTCCGCCAACCCGGTCGCCAAGGGCTGCTCAGGGCCGATAATAGCCAGGTCGATTTCCTGCTGATCGGCTAAATCAGCGATCGCCACGTCCCTAAAGCCAGCCTCGGGCACCCATGAAACGCCCAGATGCGAGCCAAGCTCCGCCATACCGGCATTAGGATTTGTAAAGACAGGGTCCGAACCGGCATCGTGCGCGGCCATGGCCAGCGCGTGTTCGCGGCCACCGCCGCCTACGATCAGTGTTTTCATCTGTATATGCACCTTCCCTTGTTATGTGTTCCTACTCTATAGGCTTGGGCGGTCGACTGCAAGCACAAGCAAAAACCCGCCGTTGCGGGCGGGTTTTTGGCAGCCAGACTATCTGTAAGCCGGGTTTTGTCGAGATTGGTCATCTATCTAGGCCGTGGATTGCTCCGCGGCTCGAGCGGTTCAGCGATGAACTCAGCGGGACGCTTCGGGGCTTTAGGCCTCGGAAGTATCATCTCCTTGCAGCAGGTAGGGTTTACCCTTTTATATCATCACTGATATAAATTGTGCGCTTTTACCGCACTCTTTTCACCTTTGCCGTGATTTTAACGTCACGGTAGTCTTGTCTCTGTGGCACTTTCCCTAGGCTCGCGCCCGGTCGCCGTTAGCGACTACCAGTTCCCTGTGCTGCCCGGACTTTCCTCCTGGCGTTTTACGGCCAGGCGACCAATCAATAGTCTGGCTACCAAGCAGTATACCACCCCTGTTAAAAAAATGCTAGCGTCTTAAGTGGGCTTGGGCGCGCCGCCCTTAATCCGGCAAATTGTAGAGTGCCTGGATCTCGGCGGCGGACAAGGCGCGGTTGTAAATCCGGAAATCATCGATCGAGCCGGGCACGTAGGCGCCGCACGTACCGTTGGCCATGAGGTGCCACGGCATGACGGCGGCCGTGTTGGTGGCGCCGGAGCCGGTGTAGACGCTCGAGCCGTTTACGTAGAGCGCCACGTTGCTGCCGCTCTTGGTGATCGCGAAGTGGGTCCACTGATTGACGTGAGCGCTGGTCGCCACGCTGGTGTTAAACTGCCCGCCGCCGGCGCGGAACGAAAAGTTTGTGCCGTTGCCGTACAGCAGCCAGCCGGCGCTGCAGGTGCTGTCGCGGAACAAGGCGGTTGTACTGGCGGCGTTGGTGTACTTAAACCAGCCGGCGATGGTTGCGTCGGTCGACACGACGGGGCCGTTCATCTGGATGGTGTCGTTCGAGGTGCCGTCAAAGCTGTAGGCGCTATTGGCTTGCCCGTCCCGTCCGGTCGTGAGTGTAGCGCCGCTGACGATGCCGTTGTTGCTGTATGGCGTGGCATCCTTGGCATTGCCGTTGAAGGGCCAGTAGCCTACTAGGCCGGCTGCTAGATTGACACTGCCGCCGGAGCCAGGTGGGCTGTAGAGATTTACTTGTGAGTTGTAGGAATTGTACAAGTTGGTGATGTCGGACTGGCTGAGCGCGCGGTTATAGAGGCGGGCGTCGGCGATGGAGCCCTGATAGAGCTCGGTTACCGAACTGAAACAATTATTGGAACCCAGGCAGATAACCGAATTATCAAAGCTCAGGGTTTTATTTTGTACCCAGCTCCCCGCCAGCACGCCGTTAACGTAGTGGCGGATAGTGATGCCGTCATAGGTTGCGGTTACCAGCGACCACTGGTTGGTAGGCACCGTGCCGCCGGATTCCTGAGCGTAGTTACTGCTGCCGCCCCAGCTAAAAAGCGACTGCAGCGTGCTGCCGCCGGTCAGCCGCAAAAAATAGCCGCTGCCGGAACCGCCTTTGCGGAGGATGTCATGTGTGCCGGTTGCGCTGGTCGGATATACCCACGCCGACATAGTCCACTGATTAGCGGGCGTGTTCTGCAGGGCCGGGCTGTTCGGGATGGTGGCGTAGTCGCTGCTGCCGTCAAACGCCATGGCGCCGTTGGCTTGACCCTTTCTATCTGCGGCCGCGGTGGCGCCGTAGTTGGTGCCGTTATCGGCGTAGGGCGTGCTGTCTGTGAGGTTGCCATTCAGCTTCCACCAACCTATGAGGCCTTTCTCGCCTTGGGCTAGGTTGATGCCTGGGGTTAAGGCGGAGTGTTCTGGTGGGTTTTGGGCGGTGAGGTTGATAGCAGCATAGGTACTACCTACTATGAGTAGTACTAGGAGTGAGAGGAGTATGAAAAGATACTTGTGATACTTTCTGAACCAAGCAGTAGTGGCTTGGTCTGTAGGGTTATAAGGTTGCACCCCCCCCGCTGGGGGTTTGGAGACTACGTGAGAGTCAGTGAGAGTTGGGCGGGCAGTGACATCAACAAGGTCTCTGGTGCGGGGGTGGGGGTGCTGGCGGGCAGCCGCTGGCCGCGGCGCGCGCCGCATGCGATAGTCGCTTCTCTGCCCCTCATTCATAAGCAGTATTGTAGCATGGGCGGAGGCCGTTGCTGCGGCCAATCACGCTCCGGCAAGCTATTGTTTGGTGATGCCGAGGTGGTTGTCCAGGGCGCGGTTGACGGCGGCGTCGGCCAGTTTGTTGAACTCGCGCGGCACGTGGTTGTAGCTGATTTTCTTGAAGCCGTCCGCCAGCTGCTTGATAGCGTCGTGGATGGGCCACAAATCGCGGTTTTTGATCTTGAAAATGCCCTTCATCTGATTGACCACCAGCAGGCTGTCCATGTAGACCTGCACCTCGCGCACGCCCATTTTGCGGCACTCCTCCAGGGCTAATTTCAAAGCGGTGTATTCGGCCTGGTTGTTGGTGGTGACGCCGAGGTAAATCCCTTTGTCGACCAGCACGCTGTCTTCCATGTCGAGCACCACGAAGCCGCTGGCCGAGGGGCCGGGGTTGCCGCGCGAGCCGCCGTCGGCAAAGATTTTGACCTTGTCGGGATGGGCCTGCGGCTCGACAGCGGCGGCCTGCTCCGGCGTCTGGCCGGCCTCCAGCGCGTCAATGGCTTTGGCCAGCTCGCGGTCTTTCTCGGTGATGGCTTTATCGCCCTCGTGCGTGATCAGCCAGATCTGCACCACGTTCCACTCGTTTTCCCAGCGCGGATGGTGCTGGAATTCCTCGGCCAGCCGGGCCACCTTCTCCATAAAGGCCCAGGCCTGCTTGAAATCGTCAAAATTGAACTGTTTGTAGAGTCCGTGTTTGGTTTCTTGCCACATGTGTCTCTATCGTAGCACGCCGGCCGGCCTAAGGATACTCGCCAGAACCCGCGCCGACGCTGTAAAATGGATAGTCGATGAACCGCGCATGGCAACTCGCACGAAATAAGCTCGGCTGGGAGAGCTGGCAGCTGCTGTACGTGCTGCTGAGCGTTAGCTGGCTGCTGGGGCCGAGCCTGGACCGGCAGCTTTCGCATACCTCGACGTTCATCAGCGAGTTCGAGGATCCGGGGCGGCCGGGCTCGCTGCTGTTTCGGCTGTGCGATATTTCGGCGGCGCTGGTGCTGGCACTGGCGGTTGGGCTGCTGGTTTGGCGGCGGGCGCGGCTGGCGCACTCCACGACTTTTTGGCGGACCAGCGTGGTCTTGCTGGCTATTGTGGCTCTCGGCTCGCTAATTGATGATTTATTTCCCTCGGCCTGCCAGGCCGGCGCGCACTGCTTGATACCAGGCGGCCTGTCGCGCACGGTTCACACGGGCGAGTCAATCGGCACCACGCTGGCGCTGATTGGGCTGAACGTGGTGTGGGTCATCAAAAAAATGCCGTGGGCGCGCAGCGTGCTGTTTATTCAGCTGGCCTGGGGGGCGCTCTTTATTTATGGCCAGCTCACCACGGGCAATACGAGCACGCTGGCGCAGTTTGCCTACCAGGTGGCGGTGACGCTGTGGGTGGCCAGCGTGGTGCCGGCGCTGGCCGGCTGGCGGCGGCGCGTTGATCCTCGGCGGCAGCTGCGGCCGCTAATTCATTTGATTGCCGCCTGGGTGTTCGCCGGCGGCTTTTTGGCGATTGTGACTTCCATCCGCAACCTCGGCGAAATCAGTCATCGCAGCGCCGCTTACTTCGGTGACAACACCGCCTGGCTCAGCCAGCACGGCGTGGCGGTCGGCATCTTGCTGATGTATGTCAGCCGCCACCTCTGGCGCGGCGAATATCGGGCCTGGCAGCTGGTTTGCCTGCTGCTGTGGCTGGAAACACTCAAATACGCCGCCATTACCCCTGATGGCGACCTGGTGCTGCTCTACGGACTAACGGCCTCGCTGCTGTTTGTGCTGCGGCCGCTGTTTGACCGCGTCACCTCAGTGGAAGCCTTGCGCGAGCGGCTGAAAAAGCTGGCTTTTGTGGCCGCGGCGTTTGTGCTGGCCCTGATCGTCGGCGTGGTCGCTTTCCGCTACAAGCACCACCAGGACCTCGACAGCCTCAAGCTCAACTTCGGCCAGCTGAGCCGGCACTTTTTCCTGTTTGATGTCGTGAACGATCTCGGGCCAGTGCGCCGGCGGCTTCTGGGGCAGGTGCTAAATACCGCCGGCATCGCCCTTTTGCTAGCAATTTTGATTTCGCTGTTCCGGCCGCGCCAGCCGCTGCTCCAGCCGGCCAACCAGCAGGGTCGCCAGCAGCTTTTGGAGCGCCTCGGCCGCTACAGCAACTCCACCGAGGATTACTTCAAATACTGGCCGCAGCCAAAGAGTTACTGGTGGAACGATGACCGCTCGGCGGTTGTGGCTTATCGGACGGTTGGCAACGTGGCCTTCGCGCTGGCTGATCCGGTGGCCGCCGACACCGCGCGCGGCGCGGCTATCCAGGATTTCACGGAGTTTTGCCGCCGGCACGGCTGGCGCGCCTGCTTTTTGATGGTTTCCGAGGACAGCCACCGGCTCTATAAATCCGCCGGCTACAAATTGCTGCGGATCGGCGCCAGCGCCGTGGTCGACATCGAGACTTTCGCCGCCGAAACCGCCCGCAACAAGTGGTGGCGCTGGGTGCTGAACAAAGCCAAGCGCCAGGCGTGGGAGTATCAGCTGGCCGAGCCGCCGCACAGCCTGCGCCTGATCGCCGAGCTGCACCGCGTCTCAAACGCCTGGTTGCAGCGCCAAAATCACCAAGAGCGCGGCTTTGCGCTGGGCTATTTTGACCGAAGTTATTTGCAGCAATGCCGGCTGCACCTGCTGCGGCGGGAGGGCCGCGTCATCGCCTTCGCCAACGAGCTGCCCGCCTACAACGGCCTGCCCGCCGCCACCATCGACCTGATGCGCTTCCTGCCGGAGTACAATCACGCCATGCCCGCCCTGCTGGCGCACACCATTCAGCGGCTGCACCAAGAAGGTGCCAAGCGGCGGTTTGACCTCGGCTTTGTGCCGCTGGCCTCGCCGTCCGGCCGCGGCGAACAGCTTATAAAAGTGGTCGGCCAGCTGCTGATGAGCGAAGTCGTCTCCGCCCAAGGTCTCGAACAATTCAAGAATAAATTTGGCCCCACCTGGTGTGATAATTACATCGCCTTCGACGGCGACTGGATCGACCTGCTCCACATCACCCGCCAGCTGGACACACTACTTAAATTATAAGTTCTTCCTCAATCTGACCCGCCGAAAAGCTATCTTTGGAAAGTTACTTGTTTTTCGAGTTCAGCGACGTAAGAATACTCTGGACCTCACCTTGGTGGTCGGCGAGATTAAAGACAGGCGAGGTCATCCCTTGAGAATTGACAGTGAAATTCTCATTTATTATAACTACGAAAAAAGCCTGGGCCTTTTGGCTGGTGAATACCGCTACGTAGCTCAGTACCGTGTTTGGATCATTGTCGGCGTTAATTGCACAAACGTTGACATTCGTACCCAGATTGGGCAGATACTCGCTGAACCCCATGGTTAGGCCCGATCCAGCGCAGTTATTATAGGTGCTTAAGAGTTGTTTGCCGGCGTCGGTGTTGGCCGTCGCCAGCGGATCCGCGTCAATGCGCATAGCTACGTAGGTTTTGCCATCGATAGTAGGTGATATCAGGCTGGTCTGTGCCGCTGCTGGCGATTGTCCCGGCGGAGTATACGGTGTATATGGGGCAATCTTGGAGCCACGGAAGAACTTAACAGTACAGACGTGGGTCTTGCAGATAGGATAGTTGTACGTTGTAAGCTTTTGCCTAAAAATAGTAGCCCGCAAATTTTGATTAGTTGCCAAGACCGCCCCTATCGCCGCTAATACTATTATCAGCAAAGCTCCTTTTATTAACTTTCTCCAAGGTGGGCGGTGTGTTTTTTGGGACAGATTCGGAGGGCTTGTAATTGAGGTTACCGCCGGTGGAGGAGTAGCGGGTATCGCAGAAGTCGCAGGTGATGCCCCTGGATCGGGTACAAGATTAGGGTCTGTAGGTTGGATAACTTTCATGCCGCCAGTCGCATTCTCCGAGGTCGCGCTAATTTGGGGAGTTACAGTAGGCTGGTCAGCTTCTACCGGCTTGTCAGGCGTATCGTTCGGGCTTTGTTCGGGTTGCATGTAATTTATTTATCTTGGTCCTAGTATGGCCAATTCTAAGTCTTTTCAAGGATTAGCGCAATGTCAGCTACTTTGGCTGTAATGACAGACGCAGGTCCTATCTAGTGTATAATTTTACGGTGTTCGGGGTGTGGCGCAGTTGGTAGCGCGTACGGCTGGGGGCCGTGAGGTCGCAGGTTCAAGTCCTGTCACCCCGACCAGCATGATGAAAAGTAAAAACTCGAGCCTGTGAGCTCGAGTTTTTAGGAGTCGGGGCCGGGTTGATCACCTGAGGTTTCCCAGGTGGGTGCCCGCACTTGCCGGCCACGGCCGACAAAAATATTAGGCTCCCTGAATGATAGTATCAGATAATCATTCGCCCGGCGTAAGAGCTGAAAGCTCCCCGACTTACTCTTATTATACCGCTCGGCTCAGCCCAGGAAAAGCTGGATGAACCAGGTTTCGATGTTAATAATTGGCCCGGAAATAAACTGAAAAATCAGCAAGATAAAGACCAGGATGGCCAGGAAGCCGGCGCTTTCAATCTGGCGCATCACGTCCTGCAGCGGCTCCGGCGCAAAGGCGTACAGCAGGCGCGAGCCGTCGAGCGGCGGGAACGGAATCATGTTAAAAACAAAGAACGCCACGTTGACTTCTACAAAAATAACCACCGCGTTATAGAGATTTTCGCTGAGGCTCGGCCCGAGCGCGTGGAATGCCAGCGCGCCCAGTCCGGCCAGCGCCAGATTGGTCAGCGGGCCGGAGACGCCGATTAGCGCCGCGCCGTACTCGTCCCACTTCACGCGGTCGGGATTGAACGGCACCGGCTTGGCGGCAAAAAACGGCGGCAGGCCGCTGATAATCAGGATCATCGGCAGCAGCACCGTGGTCAGGCCGTCGATATGCTTGAGCGGATTGAGCGTCAGCCGGCCAGCCAGATAGGCGGTGTCGTCGCCCAGCCAATGCGCCACATAGCCGTGCATGGCCTCGTGGATGCCCATCGAAATAATAATCGACACCAAAATGGCCACCAGCTGGAAGGCAGATAAGTCGCTGAACATTACGACTTAGTATAACAGGCGTGCGGCGGCTGCGCTCCGGTCCTTCTCCTTCAGTGGTTGGCTCGTAGTGTGATATGTCATATATCATATACTTCAATCTGTTAGCCATATAATATATGATATACTCGCCAATCGCGCTGTCAGAGCGGACAGGCGGGCTCATTGACTCAACAACCGTTTTCGGCTACAATAACACCTTGAATATCTAGGATAACCTATGCAGAAATGTGACATTACCGGCAAAGGCAAGCAGTACGGCCACAACGTGAGCTTCAGCCAGCGCCATACCAAAAAAGTCTGGAAGCCCAACCTCCAGAAGAAAACGCTCGTGGTCGACGGCAAAAAAGTCACCATGAAGCTCAGCACGCAGGCCATCCGCACCCTCAAGAAAAAGGGCCTGCTGACCCCTGTCGAAGTCAAAAAAGCCTCCAATTCCAAATAGGCGGCCGGCCCATGCCAGCCCAGCATCAGACCGAACTACACTTGCCGTTCGAAGGCGAATGGCTGGTGTTCTGGGGCGGCGACACGCCGGAACTGAACCACCACCACGACAGCCAGGCAGAGAAATACGCCTTTGACTTTGTGGTGACCGACGAGGGCGGCAACTTCTACCGTGATGGCGAACGGACCAACGAGGCTTCGCTCGCCTTTGGCCGGCCGATTCTCAGCCCGGCGGCTGGCACGGCCATCGAGACCGTCGACGGCGTCCGCGACAATCGGCCGGGCAGGCTTAACACCTACTCCATCCTCGGTAATTACGTCTTGATCAAGCACAATGAGGATGAGTTCTCCCTTTTGGCGCATCTTCGACAATACAGCCTGCAGGTTCAGGCTGGCGAACAAATCGAACAGGGCCAACTGCTCGCCCAGTGCGGCAACTCCGGCCGCTCAAGCGACGCCCACTTGCATTATCAGCTTCAGGATTTCGACGTCTTCGCCGAACTAAATACGAGCCACGAACAGCGCGCCCTGGCCCGCGGCATAAAAGCCTACTTCACGGATGTCCTGCTGGAGCGAAACGGCATCACCAAGCCCCGCCGGCAGTGCTCGCCCGTCAAAGACGACATTGTCAGCAACGCCTAAGCTGTTTCGAGTACGACCAGCTGCGTAACATCGGTCAATTCGCCTGGTTTGAGGCGCAATTTAGCGACGGTTTCTTTGGGCTCCATGGCCATTTCTTTGAGGGCGCTCGCCAGCGTTTGCTGCGGCATCGGGTACTTCAGGGATTTATCGTCATAATGCGTCGGCACGACCAGTTTCGGCTCGATGGCCTTGATGAGCTTCAGCGCGCCGACCGGATCGACCGTGTAGCCGTTGCCGCCCACCGGCACCACCAGCACGTCAATCATGCCGATGGCTTCCAGTTGCGCCTCGCTCAGCTCGGGGTAAATGTGACCGGTAAACAAAAAACTGGTTTCGCCGACCACCAGCTTGAACATGGTGGCCCGCATGGTGCCCGCCTCGTCCAGATGCGCCCGCGCGGCGATACCAATGACGGAAATATCGGCCACTTCGTACTCGCCCGGACCGCTAAACACCAGGCGGCCGGCCGGCTGAGCTTTGGGCGGCAGCGTGCAGAGGCTGACGTCGTCCGGCTTGGTGACGCTTTTGGCGCCGAGTTCGGCCAGATTATCGTCGATGACGATGCGCGTGCCCTTCTGCGTCAAACTCAAACAATTCGCCCCGTAAAACTGTAAATCCATGTTACTCCTTACTTTTTTCTGATTTGGCGGCCGGTTTGGCGGCTACAGTCGGCCCGGCCGCGGTCGGCTCAACCGGCTTGCTCAACAGATGATGTTCGTCAACCAAAATCTGCTTTTTGGCCCGTTCCACCCCCACCGCAAAGCGGTCTTTGATGCCCTGGCGGTACTGAAAATCAGTCAGACTCATCACGGCGTAGCGCAGGCTTTTGCCTTCTTGTTTTTCCAGCCGATCGACGTATTTTTTGAGCGCGTTTCGATTGACGTCGCCGACTACCAGAAAATCAATGCCGGCGCTGTCGTCGCGCGTAAACTGACCGGTGTACAGCGCCAGCTCCACGTGCCCGACAGCTTTCAGATCAGCCTCCGCCGCCTCGTCAGCGCCGTCCTCGGTCACCTTCTTTTTAGTAACCGATTTGTTAACGCCGCCGCCAAAAATCTCCTGCAGCGGCTTGTAATACTCAAATTTCTGATTCACTTCATAGTAGAGCCGGTTGTTGGTGTTTTCGGAAACGATGATGCCGATGTTGAGCAAATTGCTCAGCTCGCGCCGCACCGAATTGATCTGCTCGTCGATTTTGCGGGTGATTTCGCGCACGTAAAATGAGCGGTTCGGGCTGCTATAAAACAGCTGCAGCAGCTTGACCCTCGTCTTTGACCCAAAGAGTTGTTCAACCATGATTCCATTGTAGCAAACGATGATGCAGGACGAAATCTATTTACTCAAAAATGTTGTCACTTCTGCCACAACAGTAGGCCATTTTACAGGGGTAGAATACCAGTGAATACTATTATTACGTTTGAACCAGGTGCGTTGGCGTTTGGCCAAATCGAGCGTTGCTTTAATGATTTTTTGGCGGGTTTCTTCGCGATTTTGAGTGCCCCCGGCAAGGCCCGTGCTGCCCTCATCGGCGCCTTCAAAGTAGCCGCGCCACTGCGCGTAACCGACGCCTTTGAGCGCCTCGCACTGCCAGCCATAGCGCTCGGCCAGCTGGCGCACCTCCGTCTCCAGACCGGCCTTCAACATAGTGTCCACGCGCCGCTCAATCCGCTCTTTTAGCCGCTGCCGCTCGGTCTTAAGCCCGATGACTAAAGTGTTCGGCCGCAGCTGCTGCTTGTGCGGCCGTTGGCCGCCAGTCTCCAGCAACCTGATCAGCCGGCGCTTGTTGCGAACATCCACATCACCTGGCTCGATGCCCCGCTCCTTAACAGTGTTAAGGAGTTCCTGCGCGCTCAGACGATTGAACCTTTCGCGGTTGGCGCGGTCGCCGGCCGGCAAAAAGCCGTAATCGTACAGCACGCCGTCGATGTAGAGGCCGGTGCCACCAACCATAATCGGCAGTTTGCCGCGGGCAGCGATATCCTCGATGGCCGCCTGCGCCAACTCCTTAAAAACCGCCGCCGTAAAGTCTTCGCAGGGCCCCACCACGTCCAGCAAATGATGCGGCACGGCCGCCCGTTCGGCGGCGCTGGGCTTGGCCGTACCGATGTTAACCTCGCGTCGCGCCGTCCACGAATCAGCGCAAATCAGCTCGCCGTCAAACCGCTCGGCCAGCCTGAGCGCCAAGGCCGACTTGCCCGACGCTGTCTCGCCCACAATAACCAGTAGCGGCGGGCTCGCATCACTCATCGAATAAACTTGCCTGCGGGTCCGCAGCCGGCGCGGTGCCCGGCGGCCACCAGATGAGTCTATCGACATCGACCTGATAATTTTCGCTCACTGCGTAGCCCTCGCCTTCCAACACCTGCTTGTGCCCGCGCCGGCCGCCCGGATAGCCGGCCGCCAGGCCGCCCTGCTTGTTAACCACCCGCTGCCAGGGTAAATCCGGATCGCCAAAGTGCGCGATGCCGCCGACGATGCGCGCCGCCCGCGCGTTGCCGCACAGCGCCGCCAGCTGCCCGTACGTCATCACCCGCCCGCGCGGAATCTGCGCCACCAGCGCCTCCACCCGCCACCGAAATCCAGCCTCGCCGACGCCCGAGCCCGCACCCGACGCCGCCTCAAGCTCGTCCATCAAAGTACTCCAAGACCGCCGCCCAATCCGCGCAGCGCGTCACGCCCGCCGGCAATTCCTCGGCCTGATTCCAGGGGTAATCGCCAAACAACACTCCATCGATCCCCTGCTCCGCGCAAGTCTGGACATGCCCAAGCGAATCGTCAATCAAGGCGACGGCGCCCACTTCGCGGCAGACAGCCGCCTTGGGCTTCGGCTGCTTCATCTCCAAATGATAACCAACGTGGACCAGCTTCGTGAAAATACCCTCAAAATGGTCATTAATCCAACGGTGCGTATGACCGGTAAACTTGGGGTGTCTGGAGGTTACAATCGTTAGGTCGAAACGGTTGGCCAGCTGGCCAATCGCTTCTTTGGTCTCCGGCAACGGCTGGATATGGCCGTGATCGGCCTCGTTAAAAGCGTATACCCGCTTAACAGCCTCTTCTTGAGGAAGGCCGATGACCGACTGGAAATCATAGCAGAAAAAGTCATCGGCAGTTAGGCCGCCGTCGTGAATAGCATTATCAAACTCTATGAACTCCGCCACAAACGGGAATAGCACTTCGTCAACGTCCACCGCAATAGTCTCTCGCGCCATGGTCAAATTATAGCAATCTCGCGCCGGATAACCTTAACCGTGCAGCGAGGTTTTGTGCACGCGGGTTTTGGCTTCGTTGGCCACGGTTTGCAGGAATTGCTCGAGGCCGATTGGCGCCTCGCCCTCGTGCACCGCCATATCCTTACGGATCCGCGGCACCACTTCCCCGCTCTCGATTTCTTTCTGGCCAATGACGACAGTGTAGGGGACTTTGGCCACCTCGGCAGCCCGGATTTTCTTGCCGACTGACTCGTTGGAATTGTCGACGCTCAAACGCAAACCAAGCGCCTCGGCCTGCCTGGCCAGCTTGTCCGCAAACGCCACCGTCGCTGCTTCTTGATTAACGCTAATCACGCGGATCTGCTCCGGCGCCAGCCACACCGGAAACCGCCCGGCCGTATGCTCAATGTAGACCGCCAAAAAGCGCTCAATCGAGCCCAGCAACGCGCAGTGGATCATCACCGGCCGCACCCGACCGTCGTCATCAGCCGCATATTCCAATCCAAAGCGCTCCGGCTGCACAAAATCCAGCTGGACCGTCGCCACCTGGTGCTCGCGCCCCAAGGCGTCCGTCGCCATAAAGTCGATTTTCGGCCCGTAAAACGCCGCCTCGCCGTCCTGCTCAAAATAGTTCAGCTTGGCCGCCACCACAGCGTTCTTGAGCTGCTCCTGGGCACTTTGCCACAGCTCCGCCGACCCCAGATAGCCATCACCGTCATCGCGGTAGCTCAGCCGCACCCGCAGCTTCATATCCACCACCGCATACAACTCGCCGGCCGCCGCCAACAGATTATTAATCTCCGCCTCAATCTGGTCCTGCCGGCAAAACACATGGCTGTCATCCTGGGTGATGGAGCGCACGCGGTTCAGCCCGCCCAGCTCACCCGATTTTTCATCGCGGTACACCGTCGTCGTCTCCAGATAGCGGATCGGCAAATCCCGATACGACCGCGGCTGCGCAGCATAAATCCGCGTGTGATGCGGGCAGTTCATCGGCTTCAGCACCAGCTCGTCGCTGGTTTCCTGACTTTTCACCAAAAACAGCTCGTCGCCAAACTTGTCCCAGTGGCCGGACGCCTCATACAGCGCCCGTTTGGTCATGTGCGGAATCCACACCTTCTGAAAACCGTGCCGCTCGCGCAAACTGTTCGAGAACGCCGCCAACTCCTCGCGCAACACCGTGCCGCGCGGCGTAAACAGCGGCAAACCCGACCCCACCATATCCGAAAAAATAAACAGGTCGAGCTCCTGCCCCAGCCGGCGGTGATCACGCTTTTTAGCCTCTTCCAGCATCGCCAGATGCTGGCGCAGCTCTTTCTCGGTAGCAAAGGCCACCCCATAAATCCGCTGCATCTGCGCATTTTGCTCGTTGCCGCGCCAGTAAGCGCCGCTGACCCGCTGCAGCTTAAACGCGCCAACCTTGCCTGTAGATTCCACATGCGGCCCGCGACAGAGGTCGGTAAAATCGCCATTGCGGTAAAACGACACGTTCTCCACCGCCGAGCCGCCCTCGGCAATCGTCCCCATCTCGTCCTGGCTCAAATCCTTGGCCGCCGTGGTGCCGGCCCGCTTCAAATCGTTCAAAAGCTCTTCTTTATAGGGCTGCTCGTTCTGCTGAGCCCAGGTGATGGCATCGTCCACCGGCATCTCCAGCCGCTCAAACGGCTCGTCGGCCTCGATAATCTTGGCCATCTCGGCCTCAATCCGGCCAAAATCCTCCTCCGAAAGCTTCGTTTCGCCCAGATCAACATCATAATAAAAGCCGTTCTCCACCACCGGCCCCACGCCAAACTTGGCCTCCGGCCAGAGATGCTGCACCGCCGCCGCCATAATATGCGCCAAACTGTGCCGCATCGGATATAACTGATCGTCGCTGTCGCTCATTGCCTCCATCTTATCACTTTCCAAACTACCGAGGTAAACAAAAAACGGTTGATGATTCTCGCAATTATCATCAACCGCTCTTCCCCGTTTTGGAGAGGCTGTTAAAAACAGTCTCGGCAAAACTTCACCTGTGATGAATATCTTAGCAGGGCTAGTACTATATGGCTAGCCTATTTATGCTGTAATTCTCACACTTCTGCTGGGGAAAAGTCTGTGACATATCTAACACCATCCGTGACGTTAAGCTGCGCCGATTGATTTCCCGCCCCATAATTGCTACTATTACCCCTGATTCGAGCATCGTTTCACTACGGACGCTTTGCTCGCGTCTACAAAAAGCCAAGATTTTGACTTTTTGGGATCCTTAGCTCAGTTGGCTAGAGCGCTTCCTTGACGTGGAAGAGGTCAGAGGTTCGAGTCCTCTAGGATCCACCACTTAAGACCTAAGCTTAGCCTCATGAAATTACCATATGACAACTCACAATTTATCGATGAACGCCTTGCCGCAACAGGTCTATTAACAGAGGCCGGCATACGGGAAAAGCTCATTACGCCGAAAGAAGCGATAGTGATGGACCGCATAGCGCAGCTTCTAGCATCTCAAGACCAATTCTGCCTAGGAGAAGTCGCGGACTACCTGGCTCTTAACCCGGGAGTGGTCAGACCACTACTCCATCAATTTACTGCTGAAGATAAGCTGCTCGAAAGCCATCCTGATGCCAATCACCCCTCTAAAAAGGGTGGGCGGCGGCGTAATAGCTATCATCCTACTGAATTAGGCAAGATGGTCTTTGCCGCTTTCGAGGCTCCTTACTCTGAGTTTTAATGAAAATTTCATGAAATAACAGAGGTCGGAAGCATAAGCTATATGAAGTATAGTATTGACACGATCTGCCCTCACTGCTAAGCTGGTTCGGTTAAACGAGGAAGTGGTATTAAACGACGCAGTGCTTTAGATGCCTTCGAACTTTTCTACGAAGAGTTGACCGGGACCAAGTCCACCGATCGCATCCGCAGACTCCGTTCCACTACTGCCGGATAACAACGGTTTTAGCGAGTCGCAAAATGTCCGAGGTTTGAGAGAGCCTCGGACATTTTCTATTTTGGCCGCTGTAGCGATGGGTTTTCCCCGCCTTTCGGGAGTTTTTCCACTAGCTTTTTGTATAGCGTTATGACAATATGTTGACATGGTTTGTATACAATGCGGCGGTGAGACGGCCGTTGTGAACTCTCGGCATCAGAAACGGCTCAATCAAGTTTGGCGGCGGCGAAGCTGTAAAAACTGCGGCTCAGTCTTTACCACGCAGGAGTCGGCTGCATACGGCGGCGCCTGGGCCGTTCAGAGCCGTTCTGGGGCGCTCTCGCCCTTTTCGCGCGATAAACTGCTGCTGAGCCTGCATCGCAGCCTGCAGCACCGCAAAACGGCCGTGCACGACGCCTCCGCTCTCGCCGACACTATCATTAAGCGGCTGTTAGGCATTGTGACCGAAGGTAAATTAGAGAGCCAACAGATCAAACAGGCCGCCCAGGTAGCCCTCAACCGCTTCGACAAGGCTGCCAGCGTGCACTACGCCGCGTTTCACCAATAATAATTAGCGTTTGCGGGCGAGGAGTTTCATGCGGCCGCGGCCTTTGACGGCTTTTTCGGTGACGTCGAATTTGCTGATGTAGCGGCCGAACATCAGGCGGGTTTGGCTGTTGAAGGCGGCGATGGAGCCGAAACAGAAGCTGGTGATGGGCGTGAGCACCCATTGCAGCAGCATCAGGATGGAGCGGTGGCGCTTGTAGCGAGCCGGCCGCGGCGGCAGTGTGACCAGGCAGATGTAGACCGAGATAACGGCGGTGGCCAGGCCGATTTTTTGGACGCGGCTGACGATTAGCGGCAGTTCGTTGGCGGCCAGGCTTTGCGGGTGCAAGAGCGGCGGGATGAAGCCGGAAACGAACACCAGCGCCACGCCGGTGGCCCAGCTGACGTGGCTCTCCAGGGTGCGCAGCAGTTTGCTTAAGACGTTGAGTTTGGGGATCGGATTGGGGTGCCAGAAGCCCTTATCGGCGATGTAGGCGATGTCCGAGGCGCCGTAGGTCCAGCGGCGCAGCTGCATGAACTGGGCTTTGATGGTTTTGAGGTAGCCGTCGGCCAGCACGGCGTCCTGGTAAATCGGGATGCTGAACGGATAGACGCGGTAATCGCCGTTGAAATGGAAGTAGCTGCGCCAGAACTGGTGGCCGTCCTCGACGACGGTGCGGGTGCTCCAGAAATCCATGTCGATGAGGGCTTGCATGGGCTGGGCGTGGGCCGAGAAGTTGCGGCTGAGGTGCGGGCGCTGCGAGCCGACGATGTAAAACAGGTTGTTGCCGGTGGCGATGACGCGCATCATGGTCGGCGCGTCCCAAATGTTGTTGGTGTACATGGCCAGCGGCTGGTAGGAGGCGTTTTGCGGTTTGGGGACCACGCAGAACAGGTAGCTGAGGGCGGCAAAGTAGCGCTTGTCGGGCCGATTATCGGAATCGAGCGTGGTGACGAGGACGTTTTTGGGGTCGATGTCGGTTTGTTCGAGGTATTTTTGCAGCTGGCGGGCGGCGTAGGTGATGTTGCCGCCCTTGCCGATGACTTCGCCGGGAATATTCGGCGGATGCTTGACGGCCATGGCGTGCTGAAATTTATCCTTGTAGAGGTCCAGCAGTTCCAGCACGGTGGCTTCGGCGGCTTTGCCGGCGCGGCCTTCGTAGGCCATCACCAGGATGATTTTTTGGCTGTCGTAGTTGCTGTTGATGACGGCCTGGATGGTCGGCTCGAGGATTTCGCGGCTTTCGTCGACGCTGGCAATGATGACGGCGTGGGTTAGCTGCCGGGGCTTGATAACAGTGGTGCGATCCTGCAGGCGGCGGAGGTTGGCGAGGTGCCATTTGGGCCGCTTGAGGGTGATTTTGTCGCGCGTTTGGCCGGCATCGAGGTCGTCGCACAGGCCGTTCCAATCGAGCTTCATATGCTGCTTCATGGTGCGGTAGCCGGCGATGGCCCGGAAGGAGTAACCGATGGAGCGCACAAAGAAAATTAACAGATAGATCAGCACGAAAAAGACGGCCGCGTCGACGCTGATGAAGCTCAGGATGAGCGGCGTGAACAGCAGCGTCCAGCTGAGTGCGCCGGGCAGGATTTCGAAGAAGCGGTAGTGGCCGTGGCGGTCTTGCTCGTAGGGAATCTCCAGATCGGTCATGGCTTAGCGGAGCATCAGCAAAGCGTTACTTACGATGACGGTCAGCACCAGCAGCAAAATGCCGAGGGCGAGCACGGCCAGGGCCAGCTGGCGATGGATTTGGTAGGCGCGCAGGCTGAGCATGGTGTGGGCCACCAGCACGATGACGGCGAAGGCCGCGAAAGCCAGCAGATCGGTGACGCTGCCGGTGTGAAAGGCGTCGGCGCCGAGGCTCGGGCGATACTGCACGATGTAGCTGTTGCCGTGCGTGGACACCAGTTTAACAAGGATGAAAATGGCGCCCGCCACGGCCGCGAAGGCGTTGAGGCTGAGCAGCAGGAGCACTAAATGATCGTGAAAATACTTCTTGGAAACGGCCATATGATTAGACTAATTGTAACATTAGCGGTCGATGATAAGAACTGGTGCGAGATACGGGAATCGGACCCGTGCCCCTTGCTTGGGAAGCAAATGTACTACCATTATACTAATCTCGCAAAATGTGGAGCCACCTAGCAGGATCGAACTGCTGACCTGCGCGTTACGAATGCGCCGCTCTACCAACTGAGCTAAGGTGGCAAATCAGTCTGTATTATAGCAGTTGCTAACAACCGCGAAAATTGTTACTATTACCCCTGTCTTTTCATCGTATGGTGACGCGGGCTCGTAGTGAAGAGGCCTATCACGCCTCCCTGTCACGGAGGAGATCGCCGGTTCGAATCCGGTCGGGCCCGCCAGATTGACTTTTGATTATACTTATGCTATTGTAGCCATATTGGAGCGTTCGCTTCATGTCCACGAATTCGGGGAGGCCCGATATGAGTGTTTCACAGTTTTCGGTTAGCAAGCGCTTCGCGCCGCTGCTGGCTTTGGCGGTTCTGGCGCTGATGGTGCTCGGCACGGTCTCGCGGGCTGCCGCCGAGTCGACGGTGATTAGCCATCGGCAGACGAATGTGTTCTTCACTTGTAATATCGATTCGGAACCAGGTGAACCTTACCGACCCATCTGCATGAGAGCGATATATCAGCACGGCGGTTTCAAATATACAAGATCGTCGAACTACGGCTCTCTATTTTACAACGAAAAGGAAGCAGTAGTGGGCTTTAAGCTGGCGCTCGTCTCCGGCGAGAAGATTGTCCAGATCGAAACGACCTACAGTTACGCCAACAACCGCGGTCAGATTCATTTCAAGTGGAATGGCAGGGGTACTTTGCCGCTTCAGCGTTCTTATAAGGGTACTGAGGTACACTTGAATTTCGTTAACGTTGGCGTGCATTCACCCAAGCTGCCGGATCAGCCGAAGCAACCGGAACACACCGGCATGCGTTAGTTGTTTGAGCAACGCGCGGGACGGAGTCCATACAATTTGTGGCTCCGTCCCGAGCCCGCTCCTTCTACCTGCCGCAACTGCCTGCCCGAATTCGTTTTACATTACTCGCGTCAAATTAGGGTGATTTTGCGCTCCAGAGAGACTTCCTCTGGACAAAAAGTGGTTTTTATGCTAGTATTATAGGTGTTCATCCGGCTTGTCGTTATGAGCCTTACAAAAATAAAAACTCAGCTTAAAAATCGTCTGGCGCGGCTGCGGCCGAAGCCTGTTTCGCGGCGGGCGCTGCGTATGGCCGAGCCTCTGCTGTTTACTGCCGCTCTGCTGACGGCGGCGGTTGGTTGGCAGTTTGCCGTGGCGCGGCCGGCGGCCAGTCACACTGCTCCGCAAAAAAGTATTCACCAGACGGCGGCCAAACATCAACCGGCGGCCAAACCAAAAGCCGCGCCGGCGGCAGCACCGGCGGCCGCGCCCCAAACGCCAGCGGCAGCCAGCACCGCGCCCGCCGCCGCACCAAAACCGCCCGCGCCGGCACCGGCCGGCAGCTCCAAGACCGAGCCGGTGGTCACGCCGTCACCGGCCAGCAGCGTTAGCGGGCTGACCCCGACTTCGACCGCACCGAGCGGCTCGACGGGCGGCAGTCAGCAAGTCACCAGCGGCTACTATTCCACCAACTGGTCGGGCTATATGGCCAGCAACGGCACGTTTACGGCGGTATCCGGGTCGTGGCACGCCACGTCGCCCAGCGGTAACGGCTCGACGACTTCGGCTGATTCGACCTGGATCGGCATCGGCGGCGTCACCTCCAGCGATTTGATCCAAGTCGGCACCGAAAACATCGTTAGCGCCAGCGGCCAAGTTTCCACCTCGGCCTTTTACGAACTGTTGCCTGCCTATGCCGTAACGGTGCCTGGCGTGAGCGTGTCAGCCGGCGACAGCATGAGCGCCAGCATCACCAACCTGGGCGGCTCCAGCTGGAAAATCAGCATTATCGACAACAGCGACGGGCAATCCTTTTCGATAACGGTGTCGTACGCCTCGTCGCTGTCTTCGGCGGAATGGATCGAGGAAGACCCCAGCTACTCGGCGCACCGACAGATTCCGTTCGACAATTTTCAGGCCGCCTACTTCGCGGGTACCTCAACTGTCGAAAACGGCAGCGCCGTGAACCTGTCCGGCAGCACCGCGCAGCCGATCATCATGGTCGGCGGTGCGGGCCAGTTCATCGCCGTGCCGTCGGTGATCAGCGGCGGCAGCGCCTTTAGCGTCACGCCGTAGTTCGGCGCCAGGCTACTCGTCGGCGTCGAAGGCTTTGCGCAGCTCGGCCTTGGCGGCGTTGAGAGTTTGGCGACGGCTGGCTGGCAGGTTTTTGCCGGCGCGGTTGATGTAAAAGTTGAGCATCGACATGGCGGATTGGCGGGCTGAAGCCTTGCGGCGCTGGCTGGTTTCGGCGGATTTTTTGAGCGAGCGGGCGATTTTGCGCGGGTCATCCCAGGTAAAAACGCCTTTTTCTAGGTCTAGCGCGTCGCTCCGTTCGGTGACGCGGTGCGACCAGCGTTTGGCGGGCATGACTCTACTCCTTGTGGCGGCGCTGGTCTTTGGCGGGGTCGTAGCCTTCGACGGTGTTGCCGGCGTTGGGCTCCTCGACCTCGGCGCCTTCGTTATAGAGCTCCTCAAAATCCTGATCGTCGTCTTGCTGCGGATAATCCTTGGTTTCGCGCTCGCCGCGGATTTCGCGGTCCAGATTTTCGTCGGCCGGATCGTCGCGGCTGGGCGTTGGCAGGGCGGCCGGCGTGTCGCCATCCTCGGGTAATTTCTCTAATTTTTCTTCGTCGTTTGGCTCATCGGGCGGCATGGCGGGCTCCTTTTATGATAATTCCAGCATAGCTAAGCCGGCGGCAAAAGAACAGTAAGAAAAGCTACAGCTTAGACTTTGATGTATTCGTGGACCGGTTCTTTGGCTTGCAGCGGCTTGGTGTAGATGGTGATGGGCTGGTAGGTGAACTGGATGTGGGCGGCGTGCAGGCTGCTGCCGTTGGAGTCGATGACCTTGACGATTTCCAGCGTGTAGCCGGTGTTGATGATGCCCGAAGTTTGGCCGGGTTTGAGGCGGAAGAGTTCGGCGGACAGCACCGGCGACAGGCTGCGATCATTAACGCTGATAGCGTTTGGATATTGGCCGCCGCCGGCTTTGGTGGCGGTGTCGTCAGACACTTGCTGGGCCAGCTTGCCGAAGTCAGCGCCGCCTTCCAGCTGCTGGAGCGCTGCTTGGGCCCGCTGGTTGGTGCGGGTATCCAGTTTGGCCACCACGGCCTGCTGCAACAGCTGCTGCCGCAGTTCGCGCTGGAAATCGCTCTCGCTCCAGCCCCAAAACTCATTCAGCACTTCTTTGAAGACGTGGTCGTTGTTGCCGAGGCGGTTCTGGCTGCGCAGCAGCGACACCTCGTTAGTAACGGCCTGCTGGCTGACCGACACGTGGTGCTGAGCGGCCAGCTGCTTAACATAAGCATCTTGAACGACCTCGCTCATGGCCTGTTCTTTGAGGCGTTTTAGCTGAGCTTTGCCGTCTTTGGTCGAGAAATTAGCCTGTTGCTGCGTTTGGTAATAATGCATGTCGCGGCGCAGCTCAAACAGATACGATTCGTAGCTGATCCAGTTGGAACCGGCTTTGGCGACCGGAAACGGCGCGACTTTGGTGACGCCGTACAGAAAACCGGAAGTCGACTGGAATTTGTAGAGCGCCAGGCCGCAGTAAACGAAAAAGGCGATCAGCACGGCCAATAATATGAGAATCGAATTGCGCACCACGTGGCGCTTGGAGTGCTGCAGCGGATAAATGTACTTGCGGGCCGTGGACAGCACTTCTTCGCGGTGCTCCTCGACGGTGTCGCTGGTAATCCGCGGCACGTTGCTCAGCGCCTCGGTCACCCGCTCTTCGGCTGGCTTGCCGCGCTTAAAAGGCCGTTTCAGCTTAACCTGCGGCCGCTTAAGGTTAAGGGCCAGCTTGGGCTGCTTCAGCCTAGATTTCTTCGACTGCTTCGATGTCTTCTTCATTATCGGTAGTGGTGGCGTTATCGTCGTCGCTGACCGGCGATGAGCGCTTTTTGGCGTTGCCCGGATACGGCTCGGCGTTAATGCCTTCGTCGCGCAGAATACTCAGGATTTGCTTTTGGATCTTGGCCGGATGATGCACGTCGTGAATAACCATATCTCCCACGTAAGTCTGCATCTTTATTGTACCAAATCCGAGCAGGGTTTCCTGCAGGCCCGACACCTCGTAATTGACTGATTGGATCTGCGGCAGCCCCAGATCGGCCACCGCGCGGTGGAAGAGCCCCTTTTGGGTGATCTGAATAAAGCGCTGATCGGTCAGAATGAAGACGCTGAAGTGCCAGCCGATCCAGCTGGGCGCGAAAATCAGCAGGCCGAGCAAGCAGCCGGCGGCGAAGCCGCCGAAAAACACGCCAAAGCCGAGGTTCGGATCAACCGCTGACGGCAGCACGCCAATCAGCGGCCCCAGCAGGCCAAACACCAGCCCTTTACGCATCACAATCGGGTGCTTGCGAAAGACAAACAACACTTCTTCGTCGTCGAACTGGTCGTCGAAGTATTTTTGAGGTTTGTCCGCTGTTTGTTCGGCTTCGGCCATACGAGTATTGTATCAAACCCTCCTGAACTTCCCGGGCGGACCGATCGGCTACCAAATCACTTTAGCTTATGATACAATCCAAGGGAATATAGCGTTCCGCAATAAGGAACTTATATGACACAAAAACACTCTATCCTAAAAAAATTTCCGCTTTACATTGTGGCGCTGCTGGTGGCGTCGTGTAGTTTGCTGCCGCTGGCCGCGGCTGACAGCGGTTGCGACAGCCTTGATTTCAACGGCGGATCAGGCACCGCGGCGGACCCATGGCAAGTAAACACCGCCGCCCAACTCGACAACGTGCGCGATTGCCTGGGCAGCGGCACGCTGAGCTATTATTTTGTACAAACCGCCAATATCAACTTGGGTGTAGCACCGTATAATCAAGACACCGGCTGGACGCCGCTCGGCAACAGCGCCGCGCCGTTTTACGGTTTTTACGATGGCGCCGGCCACACGATAAGCGGACTTGATATAAACCAGCCAACTGACGCGACTACCTCCAGCAACCCGGCCGCCTTCGGCCTCGGCCTGTTTGGGTACACGCAAAATGCTACCATTATGAACCTGGCTGTCACCGGCGCCAGCCTAACTGGCAGCGGCACGATGGGCGGCCTGATAGGCTCGGCGACCGGAACTAATATTTATAATTCCTCCGCGGCCGGCAGTCTGGAGGGACGGTACCGGCTGGGCGGTCTGGCCGGCTTTGCCAGCGGCGGCACGATCTTCAGCAGCCACTCCGGCATCAACATCAAGGGTGACGGCAGCCAGAACACCACCGGCAGCGACCCGACGCAGCAATCGTATCAACAAGGCGGCTTGGTGGGCTACCTGGGGTCAAACGGCGCCATCATTCGCTCTTATGCCAGCGGCAATATCAGCGGTTACCAAGTAGGCGATACCCGCGAACAAGTCGGCGGGCTGGTGGGCGGGCTCTGGGGAGCTCAGAGCAGTATCCTCGACAGTTACGCGACCGGCGCGGTGGACGGCGGCAAATATAGTACCGGCGGGCTGGTGGGCCGCGTCGGCTCCAGTACGGCCTCCATCAATAATAGCTTTGCGACCGGCGCCGTAACCGGTGTAAGCGGCCAGACCGGCGGCTTGGTGGGCGGCACGGCGGGCACCATTGCCTATGCCGGTGCCGACAATTTTTGGGATGAAGACACCACCACCTTGACCGTCTCGGGCGGCACCGCCGAAACCGGCGAAACGACCGCTGAGATGAAAGACAGCGCAACCTTTACGGCGGCCGGCTGGGATTTCGACGCCATCTGGACCATCGACTCCTCCACGAACGGCGGCTATCCCTTCCTGCAGCCGGCCTACGCGGTCGTCCCCATCGCGGCCGGCAACGGCACCATCAGCCCTTCGACCATGCAGATCGCCGGCGCCGGCCAGAGTCTTGCCTTTACCATGACGCCCGCCAGCGGCTACGGCGACAGCGTTAGCGGCACTTGCAGCGGCACCCTGTCGGCCGGCGTCTTCACAACTGATTCAACCAATCAAGCCTGTACGGTGATTGACAGTTTCCCGCCGAACACCTATAGCGTTACTTTCGACACGCAGGGCGGCTCGAGTGTGGCGCCCCTGTCGCAGGCCTATACCGGCACCATCAGTCTGCCAGCCGCGCCGACGCGCGCCCATTATACTTTTACCGGCTGGAACACCGCGGCTGACGGCAGCGGCACCAGCTACAATGCCGGCGACAGCTTTAGTATGCCGCTCAACGGCACCACCCTTTATGCCCAATGGTCGCCTCAGCAATACAGCCTGCAGTACAGCGCTGGCAGCGGCGGCTCGGTGACTGGTTCTGCCTCCCAAACCGTTACCTATGGTGCCGACGGCGCGGCAATCACGGCCGTGCCGGACGCCGGCTACAAGTTCACTGGCTGGAGTGACGGCGTGACCGCCAACCCGCGGACCGACCGCGCGATCAGCCAGGATATATCTGTTACGGCAGAGTTCGCGCCCCTGGCCGGCCCTGTCTCAGCCGGCCCTGTCAATAAGTCGACGGTGACCTCAAAGGTGGCGGCTGGTCAGGCTCAGGCGGCTCAATTTTTTGCCATCGCTTCGCCCACAGCTTCATCGAAGGCAGCAAGTCCTTCCGCCGCCCGCCAGGTAGCCCAGGCAGCCGCACCGCTCAACAGCCGTAAATCAAGCGCCGACAACTGGGTCATCCTCGTGGCCGTCAGCCTTATGCTCGCTCTGTTCCTCATTCTGGTGTTCCGCCGCCGGCGCGCTGACAAACAGTAAGACAGGTCTTTGGTATCCCCAAACGGATTCGAACCCAAAAAGCCAAGGTCTTGGCTTTTTGTAGACGCGAACGAAGTGCCGTTTGCTTGGTGTCCCCACTGCGATTCGAACACAGATCTGCTCCTTAGGACGGAGTTATTCTATCCATTGAACTATGGGGACTCGCTACTGATTGTAACAGTAGTCGGCGCTAGTTTCACTGAACGACGCTTTGCTCGCGTCTACAAAAAGGCCTGCTAGGCCTTTTTGGGTTGGGTGAACTTTTCGTGGACGGCGGTGTAGTCGTGGAGTTCGTCGGGCTTGAACCAGTGAGCAATTTCTTTGTCCGCTTCCTCGGCGGTGGCTGAGGCGTGGATGATGTTGGCCACGCCGCGGCCAATGCTGGCCGCCTGGCCGTAGGTGACGTGCGCGTAATCACCCCTGATGGTGCCCGGCAAGGCGCTCTTGGGCTCGGTGTCGCCGGTCATTTTGCGGACGGCGTCCACGGCCTCAACGCCCTCCAGCACCATGGCGATCACCGGTCCGTCCTGCATGGAAGCCAGCTGGCTCTCGAAAATCTCGTCGCCCTTGCGGGTTTTGAGGGTGCCGATGCCCTCGTAGTGTTCAAAATAGTGTTCACGGCCGGGCTCGAGCATTTTCATGCCGACGATTTTGAAGCCGGCGTGCTCAAAACGAGTAATAATTTCGCCGACGATGCCGCGAGCCACGGCGTCCGGCTTGAAAATGACGAGTGTTTTTTCCATGAATCTCCTTATTTACGGGTCTTTCGCGTTGGTGTTGTTCGCTGCTGATATTCTATCACGAGCCGCGCGCCCAGCGCATCGGCCAGCCTCAACAATGTGTTCAGACTGGGGTTGGCCTTGCCGCCCTCGATTTTGGACACCCGCTCCTGGTTCATAGCGGCCCGCTCGGCCAGCATAGTCTGCGACAATCTGCGCCGGTTGCGAGCATCGGCCAGCTGGAAGCCTATCAGTCGCCGATCCGTCAGCAGCAGATCGGCGTTGGCTCGCTGCTTGTCGGCCGCCTTAAAGTCGCGCTCCCGCTCCAGCTGCGCCATGGCCTCGGCCTGCAGCTTCTCGATTTGCCGATCGTAACTGCTCATGCCTGCTCTTGTCTGCCCGTCCCGAGATTTACTATTCATAAAGTGAGTATATCATATAATATATGGATAACAGATGGGGGTATATTATATATGATATATCGCTAAATCGCAGAGGACGATTGCCGAGCCCCCAGCCTCCTCCCCTGGCCTCCAAACCAGCCGACTTCTCGTGCAGCCCACGTCGCACAATGATATACTGAGCCTATGCTCTTCGCTAAAGCCAAGACCGACTTTCTGGAATATCTGGAGCTCGAACAGAACCGCTCGCAGAAAACCATCGAAAACTATAACCATTATTTGACCCGCTTGATCGATTTTGCCGGCGACATTAAGGTGGCAGATATTGATGCCGAGCTGATCCGTAAATGGCGGCTCTGGCTGAACCGTTTGGGCACCAATACCTCTGATGAATTGAGTAAAACCACGCAGAATTACCACTTGATTGCGCTGCGCAGCTTTTTGAAGTTTTGCGCCAAACGTAACATCCCCGCCCTGACGGCCGACAAGGTGGAGCTGGCGCGTACTCGGCGCAAGCAAGTCACGTTCTTGAACGAAGACGAGCTGCAGCGAATATTTGCGCAGCCTAATCTGAACACCCTAAACGGCGTGCGCGACCGCGCCATCCTGGAACTGCTTTTTAGTTCGGGCCTGCGCGTTAGCGAGCTGGTGGGGTTGGACCGCGATCACATCAATCTGAAGCGGCGCGAATTTATGGTGCGCGGCAAAGGCCAGAAAGACCGGCCGATTTTCATCAGTCCCGAAGCCGCCAAGTGGGTTGAACACTATTTGCAGAAGCGTCAGGACACTTCGCGGCCTTTATTTGTGCGTTACAGCGGGCGCAAACAGGTTGATTTGTCCGGCAATTTTCACCGGCTGACGGCCCGCAGCGTGCAGCGGCTGGTGGCGCGCTACGCACGGCTTTCTGGCATCACTAAGCACGTCAGTCCGCACACCCTGCGGCACTCGTTCGCGACCGACTTGCTGATGAACGGCGCCGACCTGCGCTCCGTGCAGGCCATGCTCGGCCACAGCAACATCGCCACCACCCAGATTTATACGCACGTCACCGATCCCCACTTGCGCGCGGTGCACGAGAAGTTTCATCGGCACGGGGAGTAATGATCAGTTGACGCTACAGGAGTTATTCGGGTCAGTGATACCACTGCTTTGCTCTACCGTGCCGGCTACCGGATCAGTGCTAAACCGCTTACAAATATCTTGGGCTTCTACTCCATAACTCGCTGACGAGCCAGGTTGATAGAGAGGTTTATAGACCTGCAGGCGCTTCAATACCTGACGAGCTTTGCCGGTCACGTCAATCACCACTTGGCTATTACTAAAATTAAGGCCGTTACTGGAACTGTCTTTGGCGTTGGTAAGGTAAACTTGTGATTTATCGTAATAATTAATTATGTGGACCAGGTAATACTCATTGGGGCTGCCCGACAGTCCTTTAACGTTAACCTTGACCTGGCCGCAGGCGCCGGTGGTGTGCGTAGTGGTGCTAATCCGACCGGCAACTTGGCTGCAGGTAGCCGAGATGATGCTGCCTGAGGCGTCACTGCCGACCGTCACGCTGCCGCTGCCGCTGGCCGTCGGTCGAAAATAGTAGGTTTGCGTATTATTTAACAGAGACGTGCGGTCCACCGCGTTGAGCGGCGTGATACTAAATTGGAGCATGGCCGGCGCACTGCCCCACTGACTGCCGTCAGTAGCAGAACCGATCGGCGGAAACGTAGTGCCCCCTGGGGGCGTATCATACTGGCTGTCAGTGCTATTCCAGGTCACATCAAAAGAGCTTAAAGCATTACTGCCCGTGGTAGAAAATACCGTGGACCAGGCCGAACCCGGATCGAGCGCTTTGGTAAGCGTCGGCGGAGTCAGATTAACCATCAAACAGGTGTAGGAAACGCCGTGAGAACTATCAATATTGCCGCTGGAGGCCTTTACCTGAGAGCCGGCGGGGAGCGTAGTAGGATCGATGCAGTTATTATTGGTGCTGGCGGTAATGTAATTATGCAGAATGTCGGCATAAGCGTCATTGATGCCGCTCTCCGCCGCGTCATAAGCTTGATTGGCCAGCTGTTTATTAAGCGCGCTTTGCTGTTCGCGGCGTGCCAGCGTGGCGAAACCGACCGTCATGAGCGCTAGCACCACAATTAGAACCAGGGCTATCACTATCGAAGCAAAGCCGTCTTCGGTAAGAGTATGACGCTTCGCCCTGTTGCCGGTGTGTTTGTTAGCCATAAGCTTGTTCTCTGCCTTCAATTGTATCCTCATAGAGAATTATCCGTCAAACGCTTCGTGACCGTGACTTGCAGCCGCGCGGTAGCGCAGAACTGGTCGCCAGTCCCGCCTTTACACAGAGGATTGGTGCTGGCGGGGTTGTTCAAAAGGTCGTCATCGCCATACGCCACCCCAACCGTGACCACATACGGCGAAGTTACTGGGTTGATAGAAAAAGTGCTTAAACGCGATTTCGCGGCCACCAGTTCGGCACCATTTGAGCCTCCCGTCGTAGCGCTCGGATTAGACTGAGTAAGGTCAGCGGGCACGCAGCCGGCACCGGAGCTAATCGTATCCCGCCATAGAATGTGCTGAAGCGTATAGTCACCAACGGTGCTGCCCATTTGGATTCCGGTAGCGAACGAATAGCGGATATTATCTATGCAATAAGCGTATATGGTGGTGGCGTTGACGTCATGCTGGGGATAGGTTTGCGACACCGGCCCCGACGGCGAATGATCGCTCAGCTGCAAATGGCTGGCTACGTCGTCGACGATACTGCGCGCGTTATCTTGGGCGCGGGATTGATTAATACCTTTGTAGTACAAGTTGCTGACATTTATCATTAACACGGTAACTAAGAGTATGATTGTCGATAGTACCGCCGTGGCGATCATCAGCTCGATGATCGTGAAGCCGCGCTCGTTCGGCCGCCGGTCTCGGTTAGGCTGAGCTAGCTTGGCGAACATAGCGTCACATTCTGGGTCTGCGACCCGTCTTTAGCTTGCGCGGTGGCTCCATCGGTTGAAATGTACGAGGCGTTGAATTTAACCGACAGTACTCCGTTGGCATCGAGAACCGGCGTGGTCGGTGTGGTGGAGACGGCGGTCATGTTTGGCGACGTGCCCGTCAGCGTCACTGTATCGCCGGGCGCGCCCGCCAGATTTATGGTGGCCGTTACTTTGTAATTCTGAGCTTTGACTTTGGAGCAGACGGCGGTTTGCAAAGAAGCCGTTAACAAAGGGGCTGATGGGTGGTCGTCCGACCCGTCATCTGAACCACTGTCTGAGCCCGAGCCATCGGACCAGCCGGCAGCACCCGTCGGCAGTTGCGGCATGCGATAATCAAGTGTCACCGTATCATTGCCGCTACCTGAAATATCCGGCCAGGTCGCGGTGGCCGTAAAAGTACCGGGCGCGGAACAAGTAGTGCTAACCGCATCGCACCGCGAAATACTTATCGTATAGCAGAACGAATCAGCAGCCGCGCAGGTGCTGCCCGATTGGCTGAACGTACAGGGATTAGAACCGTTAATCGGAGTGTAAGTGCCGTTAATCATGCAGAAAGTCGTCGCGGCGGGATTAGTATACAGCCGGCTGTCAGTTGAAACGCGTAATTGCTCGACCTGTGATTCCAGCAGCTCGGAGGCCTGTGAATTCTCCTGGGCCTGACGGGTGTTTTGCAAGCTGCGGTTAGCGGTAGCATAAGAAATGCCGATGGCTAGTCCCAGCACAGCCAGCACGATCATCACTTCGACGATGGTGTCGCCGCGCTGGCCCCTCACCGCCAGTTTTTTCAGCTTGTTTTGCATGCCGTTGTCCCTATATTAGCTACATTAACGTTTAGTGTGCCGCCGCTGTTGCTATTCAAGCCTATGTCGATAGTTCCGTAACGAGTGCCATCGGTCAGGCAGATGCTTATGCCGCTGCTCTGTGTTATTGATGACAGATTGCTGCTGTTGGCGCCGTAATACAGGGCGACCGTTTGCGCGCCATCGCCCAGGACGCCTGCGGCATCGCCGGCCTGGCCCAGACTTTGCAGGAAAGCAATCTGGCGCGCCGCCGTATAATTGCCGCCGGTGGAGATGCCCACGACCGACAAGTTCTGCGACATATCTTGAGTAGTAATCAAACTACCAACTCGAGTAGCTTGAGCGCTGCTCAGATTTGTTATTTCGTTACCGCTCCCATCAATTCGCAAACCAGCCACCGGATAGACGCTAAAGGTGTTTGTCGTGCCCGAGGCAAAAGTTAACGACTTGCCCAGAAAAACACAGGTGGGCTGGGTGCCTTGAGCCGCCGCGCCGGTTCCTACCGTTATGTTCAGGGTTCCGGCACCCGTTTGGCCGCAGGTAATCGGTTCGTCGTTATACTGACCGTCGGCCACCTGCTCGATTACGTCTTGGATTTGCGAAGCCATGGTATTCACCCCTGAACTAAAAGCGGTCCGCTCTTGTTTGCCGTTTACAAAATTAACTGCCGCCAAGAATATTACTCCGGAGACCGCCAGGACGATCATCACCTCAATGATGGTGTAACCGTTAGCTGAACGCCGCGGGCGGTGTAGCTGTTTATTTTTGCCACCCAGCATAATGCTCTCAGTATAGCACAAGCGTTATGGGGTGCCACCCCTGGAAACGAATTCTGCGTTAATAGTGGATAACGGTGTGCTGGTACCAGTGCAGGATGTCGGCGCCGAACAATTGGGTGATGATCAGGCCGGCGATTAGGAATGGGCCGAACGGAATCAGGCTATTTTTGCTCAGCCGCTGGCTTTTTAGGAGCGACAGGCTGACCAAGGTGCCGAGAAAAGATGCCAAAAAGATGAACAACACGCTGCGGCCGGGCGTGCCGGCCACCAGACCGAGCAGCCAGCCGAGTTTGACGTCGCCGCCGCCAATCCACTTGCCTTCCGAAAACTGGAACAGCGCGTAAAAGATACCGCCGCCGATGGCCACGGCCAGCACGGCGTTTAGGAGCGCTTTTAGCGGGCTATCGGCGTTGATAATCGAGATGAGCATCATAACGAAAGCGGCAACGCCGGCCGGATAAAGGATCCGGTTGGGCAACAAAAACCAGCGCAGATCGTAAACCGTGAGCGCCATCAGCCCAACTAGCAAAATGAGCCACCACACAAAGACACCTATCTCAAAGCCGTGCAGCGCGGCCGGCCACCACACGTACGAAGCGATAAAAAGGAGTGCGGTGGCCAGCTCCACGAGCGGGTATTGCTTGGCGATGGGTCGGCCGCAGTAACGGCACTTGCCGCCCAGGCTGAGCCAGCTGAGCAGCGGCACCAGGTCTTTGGCGACCAGCTCGTGGTGACAGTGCGGGCACATCGACTTGCCGGTGGCGATAGAGAGGCGTTTGGCGTAAGCTTTGTCCGGCTTTTTCTTTGTTTTGGCCTGCTCGGCCTGCTCGTGCACCCGCCAGACCAAAGCGTTCACAAAACTGCCCAAACACAGCCCCACGACCGCCAGAATCACAATAATCATTAGCATCATAGTAGCACAAAAGAGAACAGGCCCCGAAGGGCCTGTTCTCTTGCCTTGCTTTACACTAGGAAGTGGTGCACTGCAACGTTTTACCGCCGGAGGTCTCCGTCAGGTAATAGAGAGCAACTGACCGAGCTGAAGCAGGAGCAGTGCTAACGGCGTTGCCGTTATCTGGGCAACTATGCCCCGTCTGCACCTGAATAGTAGAAGTAGGAATGGTAGTATCAGTGCCGATGTCGGCTCCAATCTTGAGTCCGGCAGTCGGCGTCGTGTTACATACCACAGCCGTACTACCATTGACGTTTACTGTTTCAGCTGTTGTGCCCGGAGAAGCACAAGTTCCGTTGGCAATCGTGACCTTGCCATTGGTGCTGCTTATACTACTTGGCGTAGCGCCATTGTTATCAGATTCGTAAGTATTGATAGCGCCCGCAACGGAAGCGGCGTCATTCTTGATGGTCGTGTTACGGCTGTTGCGCTGCAGGGCCGGAACCGCTAACAGCACAATTAACAGGATTAAAGCAGCGATGGCCAACACAATCATCACTTCGATGATGGTAAAACCTTCGCTGTTACGTTTTTGTAATTTCTTAAACATTGCAGGTGCCCCTTTGCAACTTACTATTTTCTAACGTTTTTAACGCTTATGGTTTGATAGTACCCTAGTCGCCGGTGAAAAAGCAAGCCGCGGGTTCATATTTATCCACAGTCCTCATTATAATTGCTGACACTTCACCGCGGTGCTGTTAGCGCCGGTTTGAATGGCGTACAGCGCCACCACGCTGTTGTAGCCAGCCCCGCTGCTGGTTGATTGGCCAGGGTTATTGGCATCACATACTTGGTGGTTGTAGATATAGACGGTGTCCAGATCGGGCGTCACGGAGTGCGGCGCTTCGGTTGGCGTATCTTTCCAGTCACCGGCAATACAAAATACGATCAGCGGCCGCGGTGTGGTAGGCGGCTGGCAGGAGGCGTCCGACGCGCTTGTGGCAGTGAGGTAGGTCGGATTATGGGTTCCGAGCGGCGTGTAGTAAGTGAGCCTCGACAGATCACCCGCGGACAACGGTGCATCCGAACTCGGCATGTTGCCGCCGTTATTCAGCTCGTAATGCGACACGGCTGCCAAAATCTGCTGAATGTCCTGCCGGCGCTGATTGTTATGGCTGCTGCGTTCCAGTGCCGGCACCGCCAACAGCACCACCAACAAAATCAGCCCAGCGACAGCCAGAACAATCATCATCTCTATAACTGTAAAGCCGCGCTGCCCCGAAAACGCGGGAGATTCGGCAATGAATCGGTGTTGCCGCCTCATACTCACCTATATGTTATTAGTAAAGCCTGATTGGTTCACCAGACCGTAAATTGGCAGCAATACAGCAGCTACGATCACTATGGCGATTAACCCCATGATAATCATCATCACCGGCTCGATGATAGTGCTGATGGCCTTGATTTCGTTATCGACCTCTTTTTCGTAATAGTCGGCCACTTTCTCAAGCATGGTCTCCATGGCACCGGACTGCTCGCCGATATGGATCATATTTGGCACTAGTTCGAGGAAGTTGGGATCGCCCTGCAGCGAGTCGGATAGCGCCTTGCCGCCCTTTACTTTGTCGGCGGCGTGAGCCAGAGATTTTTCGATGTGCACGTTATCGACCGCGTCGCCGGTGATTTCCAGCACCTGGATAATCGGCACGCCGGCGGCCACCAGCGTGGTACCGGTGCGAGCGAAACGCGCCATGTACATCTTCATGTACAGATGGCCGATCGGCCAGGCGCGCATCTTGGCGGTGTCAATGGCTGAGCGGCCGCCGATCGTGCGCGCCCAGCGCGAACCGAAGAAAATAAGCAAGACAACCATAATAATTACGACCCACCAGAAGTGCGTAATGAAATGCGAAACGGCTAACAGGATTCTGGTCAATATAGGCAGCGACACGCCTGGCAAGCCTGCGTATATGCTCTGCACTTGCGGAAGTACTTTAACAACCATGAAGATAACTACTGCTATCATTACCAACAACACGACGCACGGATAAATCATAGCGCCGCGCACCTTGCTAATAATATCGGCATCTTTTTCCTGCTGGTCGGCCAAGCGCTCCAGCGCCTTGTCCAAGGTACCGGAGGTTTCGCCAGCCGCTACCAAACTGACAAATACGCGGTTGAAAACGGTCGGGTGCTTTTCAACGGCCACGCTGAAAGCATTGCCCGCCTCCACATCTGAAATCAACTGGTTAATAACAATCTTAAACGACTTATTGGTGGTTTGCCCGGCCACGCTGCGCAGGCTCTGCACCAGCGGCAAGCCGGCGTTAATGAGCGTGGACAGCTGCCGGCTGAACAGCACCTTGTCTTTGGTTTTGATGCGGCCGAAAAAGCGGTTGCCGCCGGCTTTGAGCGGCCGGATCGAAATCGGCGTGTAGCCTTGCTCGCGGATCAGCTTGGCGGCGGCCTGCTCGTTGTCGGCCTGCACTTGGGCTTTGACTTTTTTGCCGGTTTTGGCGTCTTTGGCTTCGTAGGTAAAGGTCAGCATCTCAGCTCCTCATCAACCTATCCAATTCATCGAGATCGACGGCAAAGTTGCGGGCTTCGTCGTAGCTGATGGTGCCGGCGTGAATCAAGTTGACCAGCTGCTTGTCCATGGACTGCATGCCGTACTCGGCGCCGGTTTGGATGACGGCCTCCAGCTGATGCGATTTGCCTTCGCGGATAATGTTGCGCACGGCCGGCGTGGCCACCAGAATTTCGGCCGCGGCAATGCGGCCGCCGCCAATTGACGGAATCAGGCGCTGCGACACAATGGCCATCAAAATATTGGACAGCTGGGCGCGGATTTGCGGCTGCTGGTGCGGCGGAAAGACGTCAATCATGCGGTCGATCGACTGCGCGGCGCTGTTGGTGTGCAGCGTGGCGAACACCAGGTGGCCGGTTTCGGCGATGGTGATGGCGCTGGCGATGGTCTCCAGGTCGCGCATCTCGCCGATCAAGACCACGTCCGGATCTTCGCGCAAGGCCGAGCGCAGCGCCGCGCTGAACGAATAGGTATCGTAGTGGACTTCGCGCTGCACCACCACCGATTTGTGCGATTTGTGCGTGTACTCGATGGGGTCTTCGATAGTAATGATGTGCATGGCTTTTTCCATGTTGATCTTGTGCACCAGCGCCGCCAGGCTAGTTGATTTGCCGGAGCCGGTCGGGCCGGTCACCAGCACCAGGCCGCGCGGATAATCGGCAAACTTGTTGACGATGGTCGGCAGGCCGAGCTGCTCAATGGTCAAAATTTCGTTCGGAATCAGGCGCAGCGCGGCCGCCATGTTGCCCCGCTCGTGGAAGGCGTTGACACGGAAGCGGCCCAGATCGCCGTAGGCGAAACTAAAGTCGAATTCCTTGTCTTTGAGCAAAATCTGCTTCTGGTCTTCATCGAGAATCGAGAAAATCAGCGCTTCGACGGCTTCTTCGTCGAGGATGTCGGCGCCGGTTACGGCCACCAGCGAGCCATCCACGCGCAGCATCGGCGGCAAACCGACCTGAAGGTGCAGGTCCGAGCCCTTCTTTTTGATAACTTGGTCGAGCAGTACTTCGATTCTCGGTTGTCCTGTTGCCATAACCCACCTCCTGCCGCTAGCGGCCGCTTATCCCCGTCATTACGCGTTATCCTCGGCGGCCACGCGGTTTACTTCTTCCAGGGTCGTTTTGCCGTCCAGCGCCTTCAAATAGCCGTCGCGGCGCATGTTGATCATGCCCTCGCGGGTGGCCATGTTTTCTATTTCGGATGCTGTTGCTCTTTTCATGGTTAGCGCCTGGATAGCCTCTGTAACCTCGAACACCTCATAGAGGCCCATTCGTCCCCTATAACCGCCGGGGGTATCAGTCGTATCCGTACCCTTGGTTAAAGTATAAGCGGTTTGCGTCCTCAAGGGCAAGCTTTTATAGCCTAAATCTTGGGCGAAGGGCGCCACTTGCTCTTTGGTGGCCGGCAACAAGCCGCCGAGCGTTTCCTGAATGGCGCGGGTTTCGGCGGCATTGGATTGATAGGTTTGCTTGCCCTGATCGGCCACCCGTCGCACCAAGCGCTGACCGATCACCGTATGCACCGTGCTGGCAATCAAAAACGGCTCGATGCCCATGTCCAGCAGGCGCGGCAGGATGCCGGCGGCGCTGTTGGTGTGCAGCGTGCTGAAGACCAGGTGGCCGGTCAGCGCGGCCTGGATAGCCAGCTGAGCGGTTTCTTTGTCGCGGATCTCGCCGACCATCACCACGTCCGGATCCTGACGCAAAATGCTGCGCAGGCCGGTGGCAAAGGTCAGGCCCACGGCCGGATTGACCTGGATCTGGTTGACGCCCTCGATCTTGTACTCCACCGGATCTTCCAGGGTGACGATATTGATCGAATCGTTCTTGATTTCCTGAATCAGCGCGTACATGGAGGTCGATTTGCCGGAGCCGGTCGGGCCGGAGGTCAGAATCATGCCGTTCGGCCGCTGCACGCCTTTGCGGATCAGCCTGAGCGCCCGTCCGGTGTAGCCCATGGCTTCCAATTTCAGCGCCGTGCCGGACTTGTCCAGCAAGCGGATAACCACCTGCTCGCCCCAGACTGTCGGCGAAATGGCGATACGCAGGTCGATCTCTTTGTCGTCGACCAGCACCGTAAACTGGCCGTCCTGCGGGATGCGGTGCTCGTCGATTTTCAGGTTGGATAAAATTTTGACTCGCGAAATCAGGGCCGGTTCGGCGTTTTTGGGCAGGCGCATAATTTCGCGCAGCACGCCGTCGATACGGCAGCGTATTTTCAGCTCCTTTTCGAGCGGTTCGATGTGCACGTCGCTGGCGCGGTTGCGGGCCGCAAACTCCAAAATGGCGCTCAAAGCCTTGCTGATCGGCGAGTCTTCAACGATGGTCTTGATGGTTGAATTGCCGCGCCTGAGCGCATCGGCGCCCTTTGGCGCGTCTTTGCCGTCCGTGGGCGCCTCTTCGCCGCCGCCCACGTCCGCCTGTAAAGCCGCCTTCATTTGCGTGTCCAAGCGCGCCGAATACTGCTTGAGCACGTTGCGGATGCCGGCCTCGCTGGCCACGTAGACTTTCAGCGGCCGGCCGATGCGGTTGCTCAAATAATCGACCGCCTGCACGTTATCGGCGTCGAGCATGGCCACCACCAGCCGGTGCTGCATTTCGCCGAGCGGCACGGCCATGTAGCGTTCGGCAATGTCCACCGGCAGCAGCTGCAGAATTTTCGGATCGACCTTAGCGTTCGTGAGGTTAACGTACGGCACTTCGGTAACCGCGGCGTTGGCCTTGGTGAGCTGCTCGTCGGTAATCAAATTATTCTTCACCAAGTAGCCGAGCAGCGGCTCTTTTTTCTCCTTGGCCGCCTGGCGCGCTTCGCGCAATTTGTCGGCCGTCAGCATGCCGCTGGACACCAAAATGTCGGCCACCTGCTGCTCAGTACTGGCTGACAGCACGCTCATAGCCGTGCCTCCACGCCGTAGCGGTTGGTTCGATTCGTCGGGGTTACGTACCTGGCCACGCCAGCTCCCCTACTGCGCCGAGCTGCCGCTGAACGGATCCGGATTAGCGTTCTGACCGGTGGTAATGGGCTGGGCCGGATCAAAGGCCTGGTTGTTAAAGTAACGGCTATCCGGCTTAGATATTTGCGCATTAATCGGCTGCACTACTTCGACCTGCTGTTGCCGGTTTTTGGGCGGTGCAAAGATAGCTTTCGAGGCAAACAGCGAAACTAGCGCGCTAATAAAGACCACTACTATAATCAGGGCAATATCTTTTTGCTTCATTTGATCGCCTTCTTGGTTATGCCGATTGTCTTGACCGGCTGATAGTACGTATGAGCATTGATGGTCGCCGTCATGCTGTTAGTGCTGCCGCTTATATCAAGTTTATCGACTACAATGGGCCGGATAGAACGCTGCAGCGTGGTTAAGAGCTGGCCAATGCTGGTGTAGCTGGCATTACTCACGCTGAACGAAAATGGAATGCTTACCGGTTGCGGGTTAGGACTTGAGGTGTTGTTTTGCTGATTCAGCTGATCGTCAGTGCCGGTTATGCTGCTCACCTGCAAGCCGCTATCAACGAGGATTTTCTCGATGCTGGAAGCCAAAGCCGGAAAATCGTAAGTCGGTGGCAAAGCGTCCAGAACAATCTTAGAGTTAGACCCGTCGTTATCGCCCGTACCGGCAGCATTGCCGCCAATCACGTTAGTGGCAGCTCCATCAAAGGCCTTATAGGACGTCTGCAAGTCGCCGAAGGTGTTAATATTTTGCTGCAATTGTTTGTGAGCCTTTTCTTTGGCACTTATCACTCTGCCCTGATAGCGATTTTGGCTAAAGACCGCTTTGGCGGCGAACAAACAGAAAACCGTAATGAATGCGGCCACGGCCACGATAAACACCATTTGCGCCTGCGTTTTATCAATTGCTACTCGTTTGGTGGAAATTTGCGGGGTTTTCATTGTTGGCCTCCATTTGTCGTCGAGCTTGTCGGGCTTGGGCTCGGTGCGGCCTTAAACAAGTCATTCGGATCATTAGCACTCAGGTATGTAGTGGTAATGCTCGGCACGGTCAATTTAACGTTCTGGGTTATATCAAAGATGGTGGTGTCGTATGACAAAGTAATCGAATAGCTGGCCGACTGACTGGTGCCGGCGCCAGAGCCGCTGCTGAGGCTAAAGCTGCTCAGCACAATGTTGCTGAAGGCCGGTTGGCCGGAGGGGTTGTTATCGGAAGTGTAGGTGGTTGATTTGAGGGTATCGACATATTGGTTAACATGCGCCAAATTATCAGACGTACCGGTAATGGTGGCGGTCTGCTGCGTGAAATCAATTGTAAAGTCGGAGATACTGACGCTTGTTGGTGTCACTTCGTTCAAATAGTCAAATAACCTGCTAGCCGCCGGCTCCTGCGAGTGCAAATTCGTCAGGCTGTTCAGCTGGTTTTGGACGGTTAGAATTTTGTTGATTTGCGGCTCGTTCTGCAGTTTGGAGCTTTCCGAATTGATGTCTTTATTCAGGTCGCTGAGGTGCTTTTTTTGCAGGCCGTCAACGCTCAACAGCAGCAGCAGAATGACGATGGCCACGCCGGCCACCAGGAAGGAGGCGCTCAACACCAGGCGGCGCGTGCGCTCGGCCTTGATGTAAGCAAGTTTGATGTCGGGCAGTAGGTTGAGCTGAATCATGCTGTGCGCTCCGCCAGGCCTACCGCCACGCTAAATTGGTTCGAGATGGCCAGCAATTCGTTCTGCCGGTCTTGGCCGAAGCTGACGTTGCGCCAGGCATTGCCGATCTCCACGCTGACGCCGAATTTATTAGCCAAATACAACGGAAATTCCGGAATGATCGAGGCGCCGCCGGTGACAATAATGCGCTCCACTTTGTTGGTGGTGTAGCGCGTCTGGAAAAACTTGATTGATTTTTCGACTTCGGTAGCCAGCAGTTCGACCGTGCCGTTGATGGCTTGGAACACCTGGCCTTCCAACTTCTCCTTGCTAAGACCGAACTTAAAGACGAATTGCTCGGCCTGTTTTTGATCGACATTCAGACCTTGGGCGGCGGAGCGGACAATCGCCTCCACGCCGGTCGGAATGCTGCGCGTGAGATGCGGCGAACCGCCGAGTACAATCACTAAATCCGTGGCGCGGTGACCGACGTCCAGCAGCAGCTGCGCGCCGCCGTCGGGCGCGCTCAGCGCCCGCGCCATCGCCAAGTTGTCCGGCTCAAAAGCCACCACATTTAGGCCGATTGACTCCAGCATGTCCAGCCGATCCTCCACAAATTTGTTAGGCACGCTGGTCAGCAAAATTTCCTGCTTGGTTTTGTCGGCCGGCGAGTCGCCCAGCAGCGCCCAATCCACTTTGGATTCGGCCAGCGGCGTCGGAATCAGCGAATCCGCCTGATACTTAATGGCTTTGGCCAGCTCGGCGCTCGGCAAGCGGTCCACGTCGGCCACGGTGGTAAACACCCGTCCCGACGGCACGCCGACGGCCACGTTTTTGGTGGTAACGTGCGCCTGGGAAACCAGCTGAGCGATGGTTTGCGCCAGTTTCTGCTGGTCGGCCTTGGAATCGCTGAGCGCAATCGTGCTGTCCAGCGGCACGTAGGCGTACTTTAAGAGCGCCTTGGGATTGCCGGCCCGCAGCTCCACCAACCGCACGGCCGTGCTACCGATATCCAGCCCGAAGAAGTCAGAATTCACACCGAGCAAATTCATGCGCCCGCCTCACTCACCGCCGAGGATTTCATGCCACGAATTATATCATAAGCGGTTTGGCCGATTAGCGCCGCCGCTTGCGTAAATTCGCGTTGTGTTTGTTCCCCACCCATGCTCATGCTCGGTTTGCTATCTGTTTCCTGTTTATGCTTTTATTCTACCCCATCACAACACCGGTGGCAAACTGGTAATGGAATCGTCGCTGCCAGCACCATTGCCCCCATTGTTCTCGGGCTCGGTTAGGTACAGCTCCGGAGACAATTGGAACACCTCGGCGGCGCAGGTTTTATGATCGATCCAGGTGCCGGCGTTGCTGCACTTCGTTAAAGTCGGCGGAACTATCGACGGACCGGTGGCCTTGGGCTCGCACAAGTAGTAGCCCTTGGCCCAGGTCTGCTTGCCATCGCTGGTGCCGTCGCTATCGGCCACCTCGCTGATTGGTGTGCAGTTCTGGCTGGTGTCGTTTGTCAGACTAAACTCCAAAACCGGATCACCCGTCGCCCGGGGCTGGTTCATGCACAGCCAGTTGTCATTCCAGCCGTAGTTTTTAGAATCCGGCGCGTTCCACGGCGTACAGTACGGATACCCGTGACTCTTTATATAGTCAAGATTGGCCTGGCCGCTAGATATGTTACACCCGGCGCTGCCTATGAGCTGCTGCACCAAGGTGCAGCTATTTGCAGCGTAGGACGTCCAAGCCAGCTTGAGTGATGAGCTGTTCGGCAAACAGAGCACGTTATCGCCCCACCCGTTCGGGTCGCCCGGCTCATTAATGGCGGTGCACGTCAAGCCAAGCGATGACGGGCTGGCTGACAGGCAGGATTCACCGTTCTGCGGCTTGCCGTAGGCGCCGCAGCTGCTCCACTCAACATTGGTAGGCAAACCAGTACTGCCAGGCACCACGGTCGGTACCTCGTCGCGCAACGAGCCGAAGGTGCGCAACAGCTTCACCTGATCGGCCACGAAACTGCCGTTCACCACCAGCTGGTTTTTGGCGCCGTTAAAGAGGCTGGAAGCAGCACAGGCTTTGTAGGCCGAGGTGCCGCAGGTGTAAATGGTGCCGCCGCTAATATAGGTACCGTCCAACTGGGTAACGCCCGCCGCGATATAAATATTGCCGCTGGCATAGAGTGTGAGCGAAGGAATGGAATCAGTCTTGGTGCCTGGGTCGTAGCTCCAGCCGCTGGTGCTGTAAACTATCTTTCCGCTGATATAGACATCGCCGTTGACGAACACCTTGGTGTCCGGCTTAGTGATGGTGTCAGTTCCAAAATCAACCTTTGTAGTTGATCCCGATGACCCGTATTCGTAGTGCGGCGTGCTGCCGCCGAGGCTGCTGATAGTTACCGCGGTGGTAGCGCCCGGGCTGCTCTTGGCCTGCACGTCCGCCGGCTTCGTCGGCGTCACACAAGCGTCACCCGAGCCGCCGTAGTAGCCGCCAAGCGCCGGACTATCCAAACTGCTCGAAACTGCCGGCATTGGTTTTAGCGAGCCGTCGCTGGCAGTATATTTTCCGACATTGGCAAAAGAAAGTTTATTGGGCGAGTTGGTGACCGTAGACGCCGGCTGATCGCTAGCCACGCCGGTTATCTGGAGCAGCGCCAAAGCACTGAGCTCGGAGCTGGCGCCACGATCGGCACCGGCCGGATCAGCATTATCATTCCAGCCGGCCAGCAAACCGCCGTCGGAACTGCCGGAACACGTGAAGGTGCCGCTGCTGCTAGGCTTGGCAACCTGCTTCACATCCGCCGCCAAGCCGCCGGCGCCTTTCGCCTTAAAGTACGGTTCATTGGTAATCGTCAGACAATTGCCGTTCTTAGTAGCATCATTGTCCCCCCTGTCGCCGTAACCAGATGGCCCATGATACCCGTTCCCCGGCGATATAGTCACTTTCGGACAATACTGATCGCCGGCGTTCATACTGGAAATAGGATAGTTATACTGACGCGATATACCGGTGCCGTAAGTATCGATAGTGTCGTGCTCACCATCTACCGTGGTGCCGGAAGCGTTAGTCAGCGAGCCCTTGGTGGTAGCAGTGGTAGTGGTGCCTTCCGTCAGGCTGCCGCCTACCGTGTAGCTCACGCCGTGCTGAGTGCTGCCGGCAATATAGGGATCTTCCGCATTAGTACCAGGCACTATGCTAACGCTTGGATCAATATTGAAGTGCTGGAAAATCGGCACGTCCACGCTGCAGTCGTCGCCCAGCGAAGCATGCGGTTCCAAATCCGGGTAAAGCGTAATGTGATAGAGCTGCGCGGTTGAAGGCGCCGTGAAATTTATGAATACCGTTCCTTCATCATACGGCTGCCCAGGCGGGTTGAGCGAAAAACCTGTGTCATTATGGGTATAGTTAGGGTTACCATTCTCTGGCGGTTCGGTCACGCTGAAGTTATAGCCACCTACAGTAGAAGGGATAGTTTCCGCACTCGGATCAGTATTATCGTTTTTAACCTGCACCTGCAACGTAAATTGATGGCCGGCTACAACCGTACCTGGAGGACCCTGCTCGTCATCTATTACCTGCGCGATACTGCAGCTGGCATGATAGCAACCATAAGAATGATCCACCGGCGAATCACTGTCTTCAATCCAGTCAGAACCATTCCATGTATACCTATGTATTATTACGTGAACGGTTTGACTCACCGCCGCGTACTTGAGGTCTATAGTGTCTCTTCCTTGGCCGTTGTCCGCGACTAAGTAGCTGCCATCATGGTCTGTTCCCGTTAGCTGTATGTACTGTCGATGTCCATCTTGATGACTTACGTCGTAAGTGGTTTCGGAGCATCCCAGAGAGTGCGAGGCGTCACAACCATTACTGTCGGTACAGCCACCGCCATTCATTGACACGGTCACACAGGCGTTGCTACTGCTGCCCGAAGCCGGACTACCTCCTTGCTGATTACTAAAGGTGATTCTTTGACAGTATTGTTGACCATCTTGCGCTCCGCCGGGAATTTGATAGGAAATCGATACGTTGGTGTTGGTTGTTACATAGCCAGGAGGGCTACTGCGAGCAATAACCGGACTACTATCATTGGGGTACTTCCTCACTACATTCCAGGTATAGCTAGGCTGATCACCACTAGTGGTTATGGTATGTGTAAAAGTCACTGTCTGGCCCGGCTGTGCCGTAGACGGATTCACGCTTGAGTTAGCGTGTGTAGTCCAGGTGTTTGGATGCCAAATCATTTGAACAAACGTATTCTGACCGTTTGTAACTGTAAAGTAATTTTGGCCATAGCTAGAGCTCCCTTCTGTGTAATGAGGAATGGTATAAGATCCCGAAGGACCATTAACGCTTATACTCCAGTAGCCATTTTGAGTACTGCCTATGGGGGTGGGCCGAAGATTACTGAACCAAAAATGAGTGGGGCTGTTTGAGGGGCCGCAATCTAATACATATCCGTTACCTATCTGTGACGTATCCAGCCCTCCGGGACCAAAAGCATCCCAGCCAGTGCACTGAGTAGGATGTGCACCTTCAAGGCCTAAGCTATTATCGGTATAGCTTTGAAAACTATTTGTACGATTACTAAAATTCCCATCAATATCCATAAATATTCTGTCATTCAAATTTGTTTGCTGACCGTTTACCACGCCCCAGTCTGGGTCAGTTCCTGATATACCAGAATTTATATGGTAGACCGTATCTATCGACTGATTAGTAGAGGCATCATAGGCACTTACAATTAGCCCTGCCATGTTACCGCCATGAGCACCGTTATATTGGGGGCTGACCCCCCAATTGAAGCTATTTTGAGCCTGCGAAAAAGCAGTCGGATTTGAAGGGCATTGGCCAGTATTGGCCTCAGCCTTATGGCCAGGTAATATTATCCCAGCACCTAAAACTACTAGAGCAAAAATACCAATTTTTATAGTCAACTTAAACATAGACTTTATATCCCAGCTTCTGCTTAGATTGATTTAGGTACTGGGCATATGTTAAGCCACTATTGCCACCTTTAGTTGAATCCATCTTTACTATCAAGTAATACGAATCAGTGGTAACATTTTTTTTCGTAAGGGAATTATTTACACTTACCACAAATGGTGCAGAAATTTGACCAGCTTTCATACTGTGTATCTTCCCTTGAATTGATTTAGGTAAAATAAGTGGGGTTGCCGGTAAAAATATATTTGAAGTGTCAAAGGAACCTGAATGGGGAAGTGTTTGATACGCTTGTAGACCTAGCTGTGGGTCGTCGTGTTCCTCTTGTATGGCCTGATCAAAGGTTATTTTGTGGGTCTTAATTTCATTGTAGATATTTGTAATAAAATTATCCGCGTACTGTTTATCTTGAGCGATGGCCGAGGCATTACCCATCAGGGGGTCAGATGCCTCTTGAAGTCCTAAAGCCGGGGACTGGAATGCAATGTGTCGGCTAAAGTTAGCAACTATAAGTTGCCCCTTATAAAGGCCCTCCGTATATGCCAATAATTTATCAAAATAAACGCTGTTCAAATCACTTTGATACACATATTTATTTGTATTTTTTTGGCTGACTATCGATGGACCAAACTTGGCGGTGACGTCACTATCACCTACTGTAATGCCGGCTTTTTTAGCCATGGCCTCAGTTAGGTATTTGTCAGCCAGTACGACAGTCGCTTGATGGGCGGTAACTCCCTGGGTTGTACCTATTAAATTATCAACGTCTTTCTTATATATTTTATGCCCGGCGGCCTGCGCATACACTTTTTGACCAGGCTTGGCTATATAAACCACCGCCAGAATAATAATTACGACCAATAAAATACACGCTGTAAAAATAAAGAGCGCCCTTTTCGTAGGGCGACCACCGCGCCACCAGCGCTTGCCCGCCGCTTGCCCACCGCTGCCGACCTTTATATCGGAATTCAGGCTAGCGCCCTCGGTATCAGTATTTTTATTAGCCACCATGGATATATCCTGGCTAACAGTATAGAAACATAACCGTTATGACGCAAGTTTCGAGCGCCCATGTTTTTTCCTGAATTCAGACTCTAAGAGTTGCCCCAATTTTGGCGGAGATCTTTAGTGGCCTCTTCACTTTCTTTGGCTTGAGCACAATTGCCGTGGACAGCTATACGTAGCGTAAAGTTTCTTTTAGCTTCTACCTTATGTGTCTGCGTATTTTTAATACTTTCTGTCAATGTCAGCTCAGTTTTCTGAAACTTCCCATTCTCACACTCATTAAAAAGATAATCGGGCCACGCATGAGAAGGCCCATAATTAAGCTCGCTCTCACCTTCTTGATTGCCAATATAAACAGGATTGTTAGGAGGCCCAAGTTTTATCATAGTTTCAGCATCACCTCTTTTCCCCATCTTTATTTGGCCATGAGAAACCCTTTCCCATAAAGGCCCGCAACCTATTGGCATAGAAGAATATTCGAACTCACCCGAAATATTCTGAATATAGTAGTGATGAGGTGTAAAAGGCCTAATACCGGCGTGGTTCATTACAAGAGGCTTTTTAACTAAGGGTTTTTCAAGTCCCGCACGAATGCACTCCTGTTTTGAAGGCGCCTCGAAGACCCCTTGAGTGCTTGTAGTATTCGGCTCATTTTCAGCTCCTACCGGTTCAGCTACATAAGCTTCCGCAGCGCTTGCTACACCTAGAGAAGCTATACCAATGGTAGCAAGTTGACCGATACGACTATTGCGAAAAGCTGTTTCGAGGCGTTCAAATACACCAGGATTGTCAACAATGGGTGCCTGATTAGGGTTGCTCATCTCTAGAACCTCACATTAATGATTCTAAGTCATCTTATACACCTTTTTTTACCAGGGGTCAAGCTTAAGCACAATGAGAAATTTCACATTGTTTTAATATTTCTAGGCGTCTAAGTCTCGTAAAAAACGATTGGCGAAATGGAAAGCCCGCCTGACGCAACTAGTCCCCACCTACCCTACCGCCGGCGATACACTTCCCGCCGGTGCTGCACTCGCAACAGGCGGATGGTTTTGCCTTCGGCATCAAAAATAATTCTGTAGGGCCCTATCCGCCAGCGATATGTGCCGGCAGCGGCATCGACAAGTTTTTTGGCATGCTCTAACGGGTCCGGCTGATCTAAAAAGAACTTCAGTTTCTTGGCTATGCGCCGCTGGGTTACAGTATCCAACGCCTGCAGATCCTTTTTGGCGCGGCCCTCAATTTTCAGTCGGTAACTCACCGCGCGCCGGCCTCGCCCTGTACACGGCGTATATGCCGAGCCTTACGACTCATCCCAGAGATCACCAAAAACCTCCTGAGGCGTATACCAGTCTTTGCTGGCGCGCGCTTCGGCGATACTCTTCACGTAAGCCGGATCGTTCACGGCTAGCAGATCTTCCAGCATATCGATATCCACCAGCGCCGACTCCACTTTGCCGCGCCGTTTTACCAGAATGACATTCTTACTGCCATGAACCGCGTCCAAGGCTTCGGATAAATTTTTGCGCATCATTGACGCGTCGATAGTTTTGGCACTCATGATATAGCTCCTAGCGTACATAATAAAGTTACATCCGTATTGTACGTTTGTTAGTTGATTATTTCAAGTGTCCTGTAGCTTATCCCCTACCTTTCTTGGAGGTTTAGTCTGCGAATACGTCGGCTTAGTGGCCGGCCGCGATGACGGTTTCGCCATGGCTAGGGTCACCTTTGGCCTTTTGCTGGCGGATGACGAAAGTGGCAATGAGGGCGGCGATGATGCCGAAGGTGGAGGCGATGAGGTAGCCGTCGTGATAGCCGTGGACCGTGGCGGCGGTTATTGGGTTGACCGTTAACACATGGTGGGCCTGCAGGTTTTTGAGGTAGTGCGTGGTGCTCGAAGCCGCGATGCCGGTCAGCACGGCCAGGCCGAGCGCGCCGCCCACCTGCTGCGAGGTGTTCAAAAGCCCTGAGGCCAGGCCGGATTCGTTATGCGGCACGCCCGAGGTGGCCGCCACCGTGCCGGCCACGAAGACGCCGCCCATGCCGAAGGCCATCAGCGACAGGCCGGGCGCCACGTCGCTCCAAAACGAACCGTGCACCGGAATGTGCGACAACCAAAACAGGCCGCCGGACACGAACAGCGGCGCAATCATCAAAATTGGTTTGTAGCCGACGCGCTGGATAACCCGCGGCACGTTGGTGGCCACAATGGCGATAATTACCGGCATCACCAAGAAGCACAGGCCCGTCTTAACCGGCGAATAGCCCAAAATTTCCTGCATATACAAAGTGGTGAAGAAAAAGATAGAGAACATGCCAGCCGCCATGCAGAACATCAGCAAATCGGCGCCGGACAGGTTGCGGATGCGGAAAATGCCGAGCGGCACCAGCGGGTGCTCGACGCGCTGCTCGTTGATTACGAAAGCCACCAGCGCGGCAATGGCGATGCCCAAAAATACCAGCGCGGTCGTGGAGGTCCAGCCGTCGGTCGGCGCTTTGACCAGCGCATAAACCAGCGACATCAGGCCGCCGGTGGCCAGCACGGCGCCCGGCAAATCGAGCTGGTTGTGGTCGATGTCCGAGTCGTGACGGTCCAGAATCAACAAGGACGACGCCACCACAATGACGCCCACCGGCACATTAATAAAGAAGTTCCAGCGCCAATCCAAATACTGCGTGAGAACACCGCCCAGCAGCACGCCGGCCGCCGCGCCGCCGGACGCCACCGCGCCCCAGACACTGAGCGCCACGTTGCGCTCGTGCCCTTCCCGATAAGTGACCAGCACGATGGACAAGGCCGCCGGCGACATAAAAGCGCCGGCCAGACCCTGCAGGCCGCGGGCGGTGATGATCCAGGCCTCCGATTGCGCCAGCGCGGTGCCCAGCGAAGCCAGCGTAAACAGCGAAATGCCGGCCAAGAATATCCGGCGCCGGCCGAACAAATCGGCCGCCCGTCCGCCCAGCAGCAGGAAGCCGCCGAAGGTCAGGGTGTACATGGTGACGATCCACTGCAAGTTCTCCGGACTCATATGAAAGGCCTTCTGGATGGCCGGCAGCGCCACGTTGACGATCGACACGTCGAGCACCACCATAAACTGCGCCAGCGCCAGCAACACTAAAATCAGCCAGTGGTTAGCCTGTTTGCGCGGTGCGCCGGATGATTTCGCTTTCGCCATATGGTAGTATTCCTCCCTGTCAGATTTACGCGGACTTGTATTTCTTTCAGCCGTCTCTTAGAATAAAAGTACTGAATCATTGTAAAGGTCAAAGGTTGAGGATGTCAAATATTACCCGCGAGAAAACTGTGCAAAACATGTCCGCCGAAGAATCCTTTATTATTTTTATCAAATTTTTGATGCTGTCCAAGCACCGCGTGATTGAGCTTGGCTCCAAGTACGAACTCACTGCCATGCAAACGCTGACGCTGTTCCTGCTCGACCAGCCTTGCCCGATGCACGGCCTGCGCAAAGTTTTTAACTGCGACGCTTCAAACATTACCGGTTTGGTGGACGGCCTCGAGCAAAAAGAGCTGGCCAGCCGCTACGAACACCCGCAAGATCGCCGCATCAAGATGGTCCGGCTAGAGGAGCGCGGCCGCGAAGTCCGCCGCGCCCTGCTCCGCCAGCTCGGCAAACAAGATGGCCCCGTCTGGTCGCGCCTGACGCCCGCCGAATACCGCACCCTCATACAGCTTTTGCAAAAAGTCACCCAGGAAGCCTAAAAATTTGGCTTTTGCCGGGCATAAATTTATAGTGAAAGTTATGTAAGGAGGGTTCGCCTGTGTTTGCTGCTATCGCTCGGTTTTCGGTTCGTTTTCGGTGGTTGATTATTATTTTTTGGCTGGCAGCCATTCCGGTGGTGACGGCCAATTTCCCCAGCATCAACAGCGTCACCAAAAACGACAATTCGCAATTTTTGCCCAAAAACAGCCCGACCACTAAGGCCGGCCAGCTGGAAAACGCTTTTCAGAGCAAGAACACGGCCGGCACGTCGGTGATTGTGGCGGTGCGCGCCGGCGGGCAGCTGACGGCCGCCGACAGCGCCGCGCTGCAGCAGATTGCCCAGAACGTTAAGCGCGTCAAAGATGTCACGACCGTGCAGGATCAGGGCGTGTCGGCCGACGGCCAGGCCCAGGAGCTGCTGGTGGGCGTGAACGGCGCCGGCTTTGGCGAGCAGGCCACGCAAATCGTTAGCGATATCCGCGCCCAATTTAAGGATTTGCCGGCTGGTTTGAACGTTTATTTGACCGGTGATTTGGCGGCCGGCGTCGACGCCGATAACGCCAATCAGAAAGGCCGCAACGACACCGAGGGCCTGACCGTGGTGTTCATTTTGGTCTTGCTGCTACTGGTGTTCCGGGCCGTGCTGGCGCCGATTACCACGCTGATTCCGGCCGGCATTGCCCTGGCGATTTCGCAGCCGGTGATTGCCGAATCAACCAAAATCGGCGTGCAGGTGTCGTTTATTACGCAAATTTTGCTGATTGTGCTGGTGCTGGGTGCCGGCACGGATTACGGGCTTTTCCTGGTGTTCCGCGTGCGCGAGGAGCTGCGCAATGGTCACGCGCCGAAGGACGCCGTGGTGCGGGCCATGGCGCGCGTTGGCGAGTCGATTACTTTTTCGGCCGCCACGGTGGTGGCCGCGCTGCTCTGCTTGCTGCTGGCCAGCTTTGGCATTTATAAGGGTCTCGGGCCGGGGCTGGCTATCGCGCTGGGCATTATGCTGCTGATTGCGCTAACGTTTCTGCCTGCCTTACTGGCGGTGTTGGGCCGGGCGGTTTTTTGGCCGTCCAAGACCCGCAAACGGCCGCTTAAAATCGGGCTGTGGGGGCGCGTGGCGGACCGCGTGATTAAGCGGCCGGCTTTGATGCTGGGCTTAGGCGTGATCATTTTTGGCGGTTTGTCGTTTGGGATTTTGGGCTACAAGACGACCGGTTTCGGCGATCAATCGGCGCCGAACGGCAGCCAATCGGCTACCGGCCAGCAAGTTATCGCGGCGCATTTTCCGGCCGCCAATAACAATCCGGATTTGCTGCTGCTTAAGTTTGATCAGCCGGTTTGGAATAATTTAGCGGCGGTGCAGAAAGCTCAGAACGAGCTGGCGGCGTCGAGCGTTTTTAAGGCCGTGAGCGGGCCGTTTGACGCCAACGGCTTCACGCTGACGCCGGCGGCGCTGCAGCAGCTGCACGCCAGCGGCGCCAACACGCCGGCTACGCAGGCCATTTCGCAGTTCATTAGCCCCGACGGCCGGACCGTGCAGTTTTATGCGCTCTTCAAGGCCGGACCGAGCGGCAGCCAGGCGGCCACCGACGCCACGCCGGCAGTGCGGGCCGAGCTGGCAAAGGTCGCCAGCAATGTGGGCGCGGCGGAGAACGGCGTTTACGGCATCGACTCGGTCGGCTACGACGTCAGCCACACCGCCAACGACGACCTGAAACACATCGTGCCGGTGGTGCTGGTGATCATCGCCATTTTGCTGGCCATCCTGCTGCGCAGCCTGGTGGCGCCGTGGTACCTCATCGCCACCGTCGGCCTGTCGTACTTGGCCGGTTTAGGTTTCGCCATGATTGTTTTCGTGCATCTCGGGCATCAGGACGGGCTGAACTTTATCCTGCCATTTTTGATGTTCATTTTCAGCATGGCGCTCGGCGAGGATTACAACATTTTGGTGATGAGCCGCATCCGCGAGGAGGAGCACAACCACGAGCACGACACCACCGAGCAGGCCGTGGCGCGGGCCGTCGGCGTTACCGGCAGCACCGTGACTTCCGCCGGCCTGATTCTGGCCGGCACGTTCGGCGTGCTGGGGCTGGTGGGCGGCAACGAGCAAATCCAGCAAATCGGCTTCTCGATCGCCTTCGGCGTGCTGCTGGACACCTTCTTCGTGCGAACCCTGCTGGTGCCGTCAATCGTCACCCTGCTTGGCCGCTACAATTGGTGGCCGTCACGGCTCTACCACGAATCTAAATAAGGCCGAGCGGCCGGCTGCACTCCGCCTGACCCTCATTTTAGGCATGGCCAGGCGCTCGCTAAATAGCCAGCATTTTGCGCAGGGTTTTGATGTTACGGTTAGTGTTGAAATTTCTGTATTTGGCCTTGGCGAGCGTTTTGCCGAAGGAGCTGCGCAGCGTCAGGCCCTGATCGACGCGCCAGTAGATGACGCCGCGGCCGGTTTGGACTTTTTCGCCCCTGCCGAGTTCAAAATCGTCAGCCAAAATGGCCTTTTCTAGCCCGTTTTCGATAAAGATCACATAGTCATGCTGCTTGCTGCTAGCGGTGCCGAACGGATAGCCGTCAACGATTGCCCGGAGCCGCTCAAGCGGCACGACTTGGACGATGGCCGGATAAGCAAAGGTTTTGGTCAGCGCGGCTTCGATCAATTTTTTTAAGTCAGCGGCCGCAGCATCGCTCTCAAAGACGACATTGCCGGATTGCAGCAGCGTAGCCACATTATGCAAACCGGCCTTGTCCAGACAAACGCGCAAATCGGCCATTTTGACGACCCGCCCGCCCACGTTAATACCGCGCAGAAACGCCGCGTAGCGCGCCATTTATTGCTTCGGCGTTTGCCGGCGCACCACCAGCACGTCGTAGACGAAAATGATGGCCGCCAGCACCAGAGCGATGTAAATCAGCGCTCCCAAAATGTGCAGGAAGACGCCGATCAGCCAAATCAGCACCAGCACGGCCGCGATAGTTAATAAAATATTTCCCATGCCCTCATTGTAACGCATCTAACGATAAGAATGTGACATGTCAGATTGCGGCGCGGAACTGGTGGCGGGGAGAGCGAAAACCGCTCAGGCTAGGCTCTCCCCGCACCAGTGCTTGTGTTCGTCCTGCTCTCGGACCTATCGGTATCGGAGCCGTGACACCGTTGATAGGACCGCTGCTATGTTGCGTGAACACCTGGTTAGGTCATACCCCGTGACTACGCTTGTCAGCACGACCGAGGCGCGTGGCCGTTTGCCAGCACGGCTCCAGATGAACACTCGCCTAACGAACTGCGGCTTTAGCCCGATGGACCACGGGTCATGAAGCGACACAGTTCGGCGTGGGTAGAAGTAGTACAAGCGGGCGGCGCGAGAAGACCTACGAAGGCGGCGGAGAGGAGGACCTCAAAACCACCAGCTTCGGAGCCGGAAGGTTGCCTTGTAACGCTCCGTCTCGTCTTCTCGCGCTCAGCCCGGGCTAGAGGCGCCGCATCCTCGCGAATTGGCAGGGAGATTCGCGAATCAATTGCACACGCCCCCTCACTGGCGCAGCGGACACTGATTCGGGTAATGGCCGCGCGCCAGCAAGTGTGGCAATTGGTGACTACTTGGCTGTCGTCAGCTCCTCCGGCGGAACTTTATAACGATAACTTCGCTTCCGCTCCTTACGGACGCCCCAGTGCTTGGGACGGCACGGATGACGCAACTTAAATAGACTTCTCATGGCTCTTCTCCCTTGTGCCCGTTTTGCGCTATTACAAAAAACACAACTACAATCTGACATGTCAAGGTGCTAACCTCGGAAAAACTGCGAACTACCTTGAGCTCAAGCGGCCTCTCAATCCAAAATTAGTACTATAATTAAACGCTAGCTTAAAGAAAATGTCAATGGTGCGGCACTTGCGGCACCTTAGACGAAGTATTATTGAATTATTCGAACTGCCAGCGGCATCTCTCAAAGCCAATAATTAATGATTATGGAAAATGACATGTCAGATTGATGGGGGCGAAGCGGCTAAAGGTTTGAGAAAGCGGCGCGGGGAGAGTGAGTCTTCGCGGGGCGAAGTAACCAGATTCCGGACAAATCCAGTCGTGCTACTCACTCTCCCGTTGCCGGCTTTGGTTTACATCCGCTTTACACGAACCCTGTCTCGGTGGGAGGCGCCAAACGGCACTTGAGACGATAGGCCCGCCGCCTGGGCGATGAAATGCCCGTACGTTACGCGGATACCTCCACTCCCGAACACCATCGGGGGCGAAGCCTTTGAAAACTCAAAAAGCAAAATAGAGACCCGAGCGACGAGAAAGCCCCCCAAACTTAGGGACAGGCTGTGTGTGTATCACTCGCACTGCCCAGTGCGTGCCTGCAACCTTCCGGATTCTTTTGGAACCTTTCCGGTATCGCTTTCTCGCGCTCGGTATCTCTCCCCCTGTAATGACGCGCACGGCGGACTCTGATGAAGTACCAACTACCTGCATCGGAGCACAACTTGGGCCGTGGGCGCCTTACTGCCTGTTACGACGGTACTTATCCCTCCCAGGAGTAACCGTCCAGGCAAGTTTTGCGGTTTTGCGGTTTTGCGATTTTGCCTTAGCAAAAAGGACTCAAACTTTTGACATTATCAGAATACGAGCAAAGCGGCGGCGCGAGTGGCTGCTCGGCGGCTGCGCTGGTCGTATCCCAATAATATCGCTTGCGCGGTTCAAACAATCTGACATGTCAAAGTGCTAACCTCGGGGAATACACGGCGAATCCAGGCTTTTCGTGCGCGGACTCCAGCCGGTCTCTCGACCCAAAATTGCTATATTATTAAACGCCTCTCGAGAGAAAATGTCAATGGTTCGGCCGCTCGGATGGTAAAATAAAACTCTATGGCACTCTCTATCGGCATCGTCGGGCTGCCCAATGTTGGCAAGTCTACCCTGTTTAACGCCCTGACCGGCAGCAATATTTTGGCGGCTAATTATCCGTTTGCGACCATTGAGCCGAATACCGGCATTGTGCCGGTGCCGGACCCGCGGCTGGCTAGGCTCGGCGAGTTATATAAGACTAATAAAATCGTGCCGGCCACGGTGACGTTTGTGGACATTGCCGGGCTGGTGGCCGGCGCCAGCGAGGGCGAAGGGCTCGGCAATCAGTTTTTGAGCCATATCCGCAGCACCGACGCCATCGTGCAGGTGGTGCGGGCTTTTGACGATGCCAATGTGACGCATGTTGACGCGGCGCGCGAACCATTGCGCGACATCGAGGTCATCAATACCGAGCTAGTGCTTGCCGATTTGCAAACCGTCGCCAAGCGCCTGCCGAAGCTCGAAAAAGAGGCCCGCGCCGACCCGAAATTGAAGCCGCTGATGGCGACTTACCAGCAGGTGAACACTTTGCTTAATCAGGGCCAGCCGCTCTGGAATCACCCTGAAGTCAACCGCGATCACCTTGCCGACTTGCACCTTTTGACCATGAAGCCGGTTATTTACTTGTTCAATCTGGATGAGGCCGGCTTGGGCGATGGTTCAACCCGCGGCGCGCTGCAGCAACTGGTGGCGCCGGCCCGGGCGCTGTTCGTCTGCGCCAAGTTGGAGAGCGAATTGAAGGATCTGGACGCTGCGGACGCCGCCGAGCTGCTGGCAAGCTACGGCCAAACCGAATCGGGTCTGGTGCAGCTGATCCATGCCGCTTATGGCACGCTCGGCCTGCAAAGTTTTCTGACGGCCGGCGAAAAAGAGGTCCGCGCCTGGACGATTCCGGCGGGCGCCACGGCGCCGCAAGCGGCCGGCGTCATTCACGGCGACTTTGAGCGCGGCTTTATTGCCGCCGACGTAGTGAGCTACGACGACCTGCTGGCCGCCGGTTCCCTGGCCGCCGCCCGCGCCGCCGGCAAAGTCCGCACCGAAGGCAAAGGCTACATTATGCAGCCCGACGACGTGGTGGAATTCAAATTTAATGTTTCTAAATAAGCACTGAGAATGATGGGCCGGCGCGACTTCGGTGCGCGGGATTACGCTCGAGCTGGAGTGGTCTGAGTTGAGTCGGCGCCGGATTGGCTGTGCGCGTGGAACGACGGGCTGCCGAAGCGCCGGTTGCGCATGGCCATCGGCAGACGGGAATAGGCGATCCGCAGCGGATTGATGTCCAGCGCGTGCTGAATAGCAGCCGGCACAGCGGAATTTGTAGCCGCTTCGGCAGGCTGGGACTGGGGCCGGGACTGGGGCCGGGGCTCGGGCTGGGACGCCGCCCGCCTACCAAACACTTCCTGGACGCCCTCGGCATACAACTCATCCGACGGCGGCAAGCTGCTCGGCGCAAAGGCCGGCGCTCGAGCGGTCACTACTTGCTGCAATTGCTGGATGGGCGGCGTTATCGGCCGGCCGTCGGCGCCGTTGCCGCTCCAGTCATTCGTTAAATCCTGTCCGGTCTGCTGCTCGTGCTGGGCCAGCAGGCTCTGCGCGTACAGATAATCCGACAGCTCGGGGCTCGGCTTGACGGGCTCCAGCCGTTCCGCCGGCTGAGCCGCACCACTCTGCAGCTGCTCGTGCAGTTTCTGTTGCTGCTGATGCTGCGCCAACAGATAGGCCTGCAGCTGGCGGTTAATCTGCTCCAGGTGAAGATTCTGATCTTCCTGGTGCTCGGATTGCTTGAGTTTGATCTCAGCCATGCAGTGCTGGACGTGGTTGATCAGCTTGCGCAGCCGCTGCTGATTGTAGCTGGTAAAGCGCAGCGTTTTGGAGCCGGTGGCTATCCTGATTTGCGCGCCCATCAGACGGTGGCTGTAATCAATCTCGTTAATCATGTCAAAGCGCAGGTCTTCGACGGTCAAATAATTGAGCGGCTTTTTATCTATCAGCAGCACGCGGATATTGGTCGCCACCAACAGCGCAAAACCGCCTTCGTAAATGCCGTTCACGCACTCGTAAATCTGTTCGTCCGGCAATATAATGTTGGGCAGTTCGCTGATTTCCGTCCGGCCCCACCCATGTAAATTAAAGCGTATTTTTTTGAGCTGTTCGTCAATGGATTGCTTTGTTACCATGGGGCACCTCCGCCTTTAGCTCTTTCATGATAGTACTTTTTGGCTGAGTAAGCGGTGAAAATCCTCACAAATTGCGTGCGATTTTAATCACACGGATTTGTAATGTTTCGAGCTATTTACCCCTGTAATTTCGCGCTCGCACAACATTTAATATTTGACTTCTTATTTTACCCCTATCATAATACATATATGTTGGCCACGCTGAAACAGACAGCGGAACTGGTGGACCTCTTCAGGACGCGCGGCCTCAAGCAAACGTTTCGAAAAGGTGATTTTGTAATTCGACCCGGCGATACCCCGCCGGGCATTTTTTATATCTACCAGGGCTTGGTGAAAGCCTACGACATCACCAAGTACAACGAAGAAAATTTGCTGATTATCCGCAAAGAGGACGAGATTTTTCCGCTCATTTGGGCCATTACCGGCCAGGAGCGGCACGTGATTTATCAGGCGCTGGCGCCGACCGTCACCTGGCAGTTGAGCCGGCAGGATTTTCTGGACTTTATCGGCAAAGAGCCCGAGGCACTGGCGCCGATCGTCGACATGACGATTGAAATGTACCGGCTGCACAGCGAGCGCATCCTCAACTTGGAGTACCGCACGGTGCGCGAACGCATCATTTCGTTTTTGCTGACCATGGGCCAGCGCTTTGGCAAACAGACGGCCGACGGGCTGCTGATTGACGTGCCGCTGCGGCACCAGGATATCGCCAGCTCAGTGAACGCCACCCGCGAAACCACCAGCCGCGAGCTGTCGGCGCTGGAACGCAAGGGTTTACTCAAAAATAAGCAGTCGCTGATCGTGCTCTACGACGTCAAAGCTCTGCGCAAACACCTCGGCTGAGGCGGCGGCGCGGGCGCGCGCGGCCGGCGGTCATTTCCATTTCAGAACAATTTGCTCGATGGTGGCGAGGACGGTTGCGTGGTCCGGCACGTCGCGCTGGTCGTAATAATGATCGGTGTCCATGTAGTCCTCGATAACGTTCAGGCAGTACAGATCATCGGCTAAAACGTGCATGCGGTCGACCGCCTGGACGCTGGCGAACGGCGTGGCGACGATCATTTTCTCGATGGCGATCGGCTTGAGGAACTCAGCCGCCAAATCTATCGGAAAGCCGGTTTTCAGGCCGTCCGCCACAATTATGACGTTGTGGCCTTTCAGCAGATTTTTGTCGATGGTGCCGCCGCTGCCCAGCAGTTGGTTCATATCGTGCATGCGCGTTAACTTTTCCTGCTCGATGTAGCCGTGGTTTTCGCCGATCATTTCATCAAGTTCACCTTGCGAATACTGCTGGTTGTAGGCGATGGTGCCGCCGGCCGTGATGCCGGCCAGGGGGTCCGGCTCGCGCGGCAAGTTGATTTCCGAGCTTTCCAGCAGCGTCAGCACGCAGTGCAGCTGCGTGGCGATTTGCGCGCCGACCATCACGCCGCCGTCATTCAGAGCCACCACTGCACAGTTTTCGTAGCGATATTTCTTGACCAGCTGGCTGGCGAGCATGCGTCCGGCTTGCAGCCGCGAGGCAAAGTACATGCCTGCAGTGTAGCATTACGCTAGAGCTTATCCCAGCCAATTATTACAATTTTTTTAAGAGGTAGAAGCGCTCTTGATTGCCTTTGCTGCCGGCCACCTGCGAGTCGGCTTTGTCGATAATTATGAAGTGCTCTTTTGCCCACTGCTCGAAAGCTTTTAGAATTTCGCGGCGCAAGCGGTCGTTTTTGATGACGCCTTTGTGCTTCAGCGAGCTCGCGCCGGCCTCGAATTGCGGCTTAACCATGGCCACGATTTGCGTTCGCGGGGAACTCAGTTTTGCCACCGCTGGCAGGATGTCGCGCAGCGAGATGAAGGAAACATCGATGACCACGATGTCTGGCTGCTCGGCAGTTTTGAACTGGCGAATGTCGGTTTTTTCGTGCAGCTCAATCCGTTCGTCGGTTCGCAGGCTGGGGTGAAGTTGATCGGTGCCCACGTCCACCGCCAGCACTTTTTTCGCGCCGTGGCGAAGCGCGTAATCGGTGAAGCCGCCGGTGCTGCTGCCCACGTCCAGCATTATTTTGTCCGCAAAATCAAGCTTGAGCGCCGCCGCCACCGAGGCCAACTTAAGTCCGGCGCGGCTGACGTATTGCTCCGCGGCGGTCAGCGCCACCTCGTCCGCCGGCCGCACCAGCTGCCCGGGCTTGGTTATAACTTTGCGATTGACCGTTACCTGGCCGAGCTTTATATAGCTCTCGGCCTGACTGCGCGTGGCCACCAGTCCGCGGCGAACCAGGTAGTGGTCAAGCCGCTGTCTCATCGGCCAGCCGCAACCAGGTAATTAAGTTTGAGGTTGATTGGATGCTCGGATTTGGATCGGCCACATAGGCCACTCCCAGCTTGTCCAGCAGCCAGCCGGCCCCGTGCCGCCGGCGGCTGTATTCGGTGGATTCTACGAAGTAATCGGGGCGCAGAGCCGCTATTGCACGTGGCACGGCTAACGCCTGGAACGGCACCACGAAGCTGAAGTCTACGCCTTCCACCTCATCAACGTTGGCAAGCCGTACCTCCTGGCGCTGCACGGGCCGCTCGGGCCCTTTGCGTTGCCGCACTCTTTCGTCCGATGAGACGCCAATGACCAGTATATCGGCCTGTTCGGCCGCGTAGTCGATGCCCTGCAGATGGCCGGCGTGCAGCAAATCAAAACAGCCAAATCTGACGGCTATGGTTTGGTCGCCAACCTGTTCCCTGATGTCCGGCAGCGCCTGTCGTTCGATTATCATAGCTAGTCTTTCACGCGTTCGCGGTAAGCGCCGCTGGCGGTATCGACCGAAATAACGTCGCCCTGCTTGATGAAGGCCGGCACGCGGATGGTCAGGCCGGTTTCCAGCGTGGCGTCCTTGGTAATTGAGGTACTGGTGTCGCCCTTGACGGCGTTTTCGGTGTAAGTGACTTTGAGCGGCACGTTTTTAGGCAGCTCCACGGTGATCGGCCGGCCGTCAAAAAACTGCAGCTGCACTTGATCGCCCTCTTTTATATAGCCCGCGCCGTCGCCAACCAGATCGGCCGGCACTTCGAACTGCTCAAAAGTCTCGCCGTTCATGAAGAAAAAATTTGCGCCGTCGCTGTACAGATACTGCACGGTCTGGCTGGTAACATCGGCGCTGTCGAGCTGTTCGTTGCCCTTAAAAGTTTTCTCAAGCACCTTGCCGTCGAGTAAACTTTTAATGCGCACATTGACAATCGAGCCGCCGCGGCCCATTACCTTCTGCTTGTAATCGACCACGCGAAACGGCTCGCCTTCCCACTGGAAGAGCGTGCCTTTTTTAAGATCGGTTATGCTGAGTGCCATTCCAGCTCCTTAATTATTAGCTACGAACGGCAGCAGGGCGATGTGGCGGGCGCGCTTGATGGCCACTGCCAGGCGGCGCTGTTGGCTTTCGGTCAGGCCGGTTTTCTTGCGGCTTTCGATCTGTCCGTAAACATTGACGTAGCGCTGCAAGGTCTTGAAATCCTTGTAGTCGAAAAACGCCACATCGGTTTTACTCTTAAATATCTTTGCCATTATTCTCTCCTTAAATTAATTGTAACGTATAGAGCTTTTTCCAGAGATGAAGTGCAAGGAAGCGGTGAGAACTGCAGGGAGCCGTACAAAACGTACGGCGAGCAAGGCTCGGAGCTGCGCTGACGCCGCAGTTCGCTCTAGAAAAAGCTCGAAAAACTCTAGAATGGGATGTCGTCGAGGTTGATCGGCTCATCGCCGATATCTTCGATGACGACATCGTCTTTTTTAGCTTTTTTGCTGGGTGCGGGCTTGCTGGGCGCCGAGCTGGAACTGGCACCAGAGCCAGAACTGGATGAAACCGGCGCGCCGCCCTCATCACCGCCGCCGCGGCTGTCCAGAAATGTCACGTCGTTGGCCAGCACTTCCACCTTGTTGCGCTTTTGCCCGTCTTGTTCCCACGAACGGCTCTGCAAACGGCCCTGCACCAGGCAACGACGGCCTTTGCTGAGGTATTGCGCCACCCGTTCGGCCAGCGGCCCCCAGCAGACAATATCGATATAGTCGGTGGCTTCCTGCCACTCGCCGCTCTGATCTTTGTAAGCCCGATTCAGCGCCAGGCTGAAATTCGTGACGTTTTGGCCGTTCGGCGTTTGCCGCAGCTCGGGATCCCGCGTGAGATTGCCCATTAATGTTACTTGGTTTAAGCTTCGTGCCATCGTACCCTCCTTATAAGACCTATGTCTTCGTTATTTTGTACCCTTACCCTACGCCCGCGCTCAGACTATCGTCAAGCGTAAGCGCGTTCAAAATGTTCAGATTTCAGAATTATTTAAGATTCTTGGTTGTCTGAGCCTGCCTCATCTTCGCTGTCGCCGCGCTCGGCGGCTTTTTTGGCCTTTTCGGCCTTCTGCGCCTCGGCCTTGGCGATTGCCTTGAGGTCGGGCCGCGTGATGAGGAAGCGGATCACCTCGTCGGTGATGTTGAGCGTCTGCTCGATTTTCTGCACGCCAGCCGGCGGCAGTTCGACGGTGTAAAACACATACACGGCATGCTCGTTGCCCTTGATATCGTAGGCCAGCTTGCGCTTGCCCCAGTTATCGGTGGCCGTGACTGTGCCGCCATTGTCGGTAAAAATCTTCTTGACCCGATCTTCGGCCTTGCTCAGGTCGACCTCGAGGTCAGGATGATACAGCACCGCAATTTCGTACTGATTCACATCACTCAAAATGCACTCTCCTTCCTTCGGTTAAAGCCCGTGCTCACGAGGGGACACAAGCTGAAGTTGCTATTACCGCTTGATTATAGCGTAATCACCCCTGTTGGTCAACTAGCTAACTGCGAAATACTCATCAAGCAGTTTGTTTTCGATGGTCGGAATATAATCCACTTCACGCTCCTTCAACAACTTTTTGACCATCTCCCAGGCCGTAGTGGGAGCACCCTTTTTCAAAGCATAGGCTCGTCTGGCTTCACGGTAATCCCGTTCTACCGGTTCAACCACTTCGCTGATGGCAATATTCGCCAAGCGCAGCCCGAGCCGTAATTTTTGCTGCTGAAGCTCCTCGTCCTTATCCAACTTGCGCGTGATTAACTCAACAAACCGCTCAATGTGAGCCTGTTTGGCCCGATCAAACCCCCGCCGCAAGGCATACTCCATGAGAAAGCGCCCTACCCTGGCCTGATCGCCTCTTGATTTTTCTAGCATGAATACACTGGGTTTGCGCAAGCGATTACGCTCCTGATCCGTCAGTTCCCGGACAGTAACGTCATCACCCTTGATAATAACCCCCAGATGCGGCACATAACCGGCGCTATTAAGGATGATGGCCCGAGCGATTGCCGCTTCGCCATCGGGCATCAGCGTGCCCTTGTAGTGTTTGTGATATATCTTGTGAGCCGCCGGATTATTGGTCTGCTGCAAGCGTGAATGGCGAAGTGCGCGCATGGGCGCGGAGTGATTAAGGTAGTGCCGTTCGTAAAAGTAGGTGTGGTGCACGCTGGGCCGCTGCTTGCCCTGGTTCTCGGAGATAATTGGTAGCACTACGTCGGTTCTCGTCTCCATCGGGCTGAGCGTACGATCCCAGCTATCTATCGGGGTGTAATAACCCTCGCCGCTGTCGACGATGGTGCGGGCCTCATTAAATGAAAGACGCCCCTCGGTATCGAGAGGCGTCTGGGGCGGGCCAGACGAAGAATCGTCGATGAATGGCGGTACGGATATTTGCTCAGCCACTGCCCTTGCCTCCGTTTTGCAGTTTTAATAAGTATGTAATTATTGTAAAAAGCTTTTGCTTGTTTGGCAAGAACTTTACACAAAGATTATTGGTTCAGATAGGCGTCTTTGTCGGTTTCGGCTGGTTCGAGGTCGCCGTCCGCAGCCCCACCGCCGAAGACTTCGTCGAGAGAATTCACCAGCACCTCGCGCGGCCGCGAGCCGTCGGCCTGGCCGACGATGCCCTGCTCTTCCATGGTCTCGATCAGGCGGGCGGCGCGGCCGTAGCCGATGCGCAGGCGGCGCTGCAGCAGACTGGTTGACGCCTTGCGGTTCTCGATCACCACCTGCACGGCGTCCTTCCACATGTCATCGTCGGCGTCCTGGCCGCCGCCGGCCGGCACGATGCCGCCCTTGCCGTTCAGCACCACCGGCTGCGAAACCACTTCGTCGTCGTACTGCGGCGGGCGCTGCATACGGATAAAATCGGTGATTTTATTGGTCTCGTTATCATCTATGAATGCACCCTGAATGCGGCGCGGCTTGGGCATGTCGGCCGTGGTGAACAGCATGTCGCCTTGGCCGAGCAGCTTTTCGGCGCCGATCTGGTCGATGATGGTGCGCGAATCAACCTGCGAAGCCGTGGTGAAGGCAATACGGGCCGGAATATTGGCCTTGATGAGGCCGGTGATGACGTCCACGCTGGGCCGCTGCGTGGCCAGCACCAGGTGGATGCCAACGGCGCGGGCTTTCTGGGCAATGCGCACAATCAGCGCCTCAACGTCGCGGGCGGCCATCATCATCAGGTCGGCCAGCTCGTCGATGACGATGACGATGTACGGCATACCCTCCTCTTTTTTGAGGTTGTTGTATTCGGCGATGTTGCGCTTGCGCTCGTCGGCCAGCGCCTTGTAGCGGCGCTCCATTTCGGCCACCGCCCACTTGAGCGCGCTAATACATTTTTCGGGCTCGGTCAGCACCGGCGTCAAGAGGTGCGGAATATCATCGTACGGCTTGAGTTCGACCTGCTTCGGGTCGACCAAAATCAGTTTGAGGTCGGCTGGCGAGTTGCGGTACAGCAGACTGGTCAAAATATCATTGATCATAACCGACTTACCAGAACCGGTTTGGCCAGCGACCAAAAGGTGCGGCATTTTCGCTAGGTCGGCCACCACCGGCGTGCCGGAAATGTCTTTGCCGATGGCGAAGCCGAGCGGGCTGGCCAGCTTCTGCCACTCCGGCGATAACAAAATCGAGCTCAGCCGCACCGTGGCGGACTTGACGTTCGGCACCTCGATGCCGACGGCGCGCTTGCCCGGAATCGGCGCTTCCATACGGATGCTGTGGGCTGCCAAATCGAGCGCCAAGTTGTTCTCCAGGGCGGTAATTTTGGTCAATTTGACCCCTGTTGGCGGCTTCAAAGTATACTGCGTGACGCGCGGCCCGATGTTGGCGCCCTCCATCTCAACCTCGATGTTAAAATTCTCGAAGGTGTCGTGAATGGCTTGGGCGTTGGCGTTGACGTCGCCGGCGTCGGCCTTATCCTGCTTTTGGTTCAGCAGGTCAACGCTCGGAAACTGCCAGTCGGGGTCGCTGGCAGTGGTCAGCGCGCTGTGATCTTCGCGGCTGGTCAGTTTTTCGGCCGTATTTTTGAGCGAGCTCATGCGCGCCGGCTGCGGCTCGCCCTTGTGATGCTCCACCGGCACGCCTTCGTTCAGCTGGAAATTTGGCTGAGCCGTAGCTTTAGCTTTGAGCGCCGCCAGGTCTTCCTCGCCCTCCTCATGATTTTTCTTAAACAAATCACCGAGCTTCAGCAAGACTTTCAGATTGATACCAAAGGCGAAGAACACCGCCAGCACGGTCAGCACCAGGAAAACCAGCGAGGCCGGCAGGCGGTCGAGCGCGCTCAGCACGCCGTCGCCGATGATTTTGCCGATTTCGCCGCCGTGGCCGCCGCTCCACGTGCCGCCCGCGGTCTTGCTGGCGAACGTCACTTGCGCCCAGCAGCTGGAAAACAATAAGACGCACCACATACCCACGAATTTTTCGAGCGGAATTTGGCGGTCTTCGGCGATAAATTTATGAGCACCCCAGTAAGCAAAAGCCACCGGCGTGGCGTAAGCCGCCCAGCCAAACAGCCAATAGGCCGCCTTAAAAAGATTGACCGGCAGCGGCCCGCCAACCCCAAAGCCGCCCAGCAGCAATAAAAACGCCAGCAAAATGAGCACGATGGCGCCGGCCAGCGGCCAAAACGAGGACTTCTCTACGGCAGCCGCTTTGGCGCCGCCTTTAGAGCCTGCTTTTTTAACCGTTTTTTTCTTTTTAGGCATTACCGTAATTATACCAGTTCCCGCCCCCTATAATAGGACGTACCTGATATTATAGCAATTTTTACAACTTTAGTCAATCCGGGCGTCCTGGGTGAGCAAACGGGCGCGCATTTCCTGGAAGCGTTTTTGCTGCTCGGCGGCGACTTCTTCGGCTGTCTTGGTTTTGCCGCCGGCGGCGGTTTTGGCGTCCATTTTGGCGCCGCCCTGGGCGCTAATCACGTTGACCACCGGAATGACGATCGGGCTGCGGCCGGTGTGCTCGAACAGGTAGTGCGTGACGTGGTCTTTCAGCTCGGCCTTGAAGCGGTCGAGGTCGATGCGCTTGAAACGCTGCTGGACGGCGCGCTTTAGCTCCACGCGCAGGCCGTTCATGATCTCTTCGTTGTCGCGCATATATATGAAGCCGCGACTGATGATGTCGGGGCTGGTCAGCAGCGCGCCGTTCTTTTTGTCGACAGTCAGGATGACGGCCACCAGGCCTTCTTCGCTGAGCAGCACGCGGTCTTTGACGACGATGTGGTTGACCACGGCGCCGGTCTGATCGACCAGGATGGTGCCGTGCGGCACTTCGCCGGCCAGCTCCATCTTGTCTTTGGTGAAGGCCACAACCTGGCCGTTGCCGACGTTGAGCGTGCTGGCGCGCGGGATACCGTGCTCCACCGCCAGGTCGATGTGGTATTTCTTGGAAGTAAAGTCGCCGTAAATCGGCAGAAAGAATTTCGGCTTGGTCATCTCGATCATTTCGGCGTATTCGTCGCGCGAAGCGTGGCCCGAAACGTGCAGCGGGCCGATGTTGTCCAGCTCGTGCGTTTCGTGGCGGAAAACGTGCACGCCTTTAGCCAGCAGCTCGTCGACCATGGTGCGGATTTTAGCGTCGTTGCCGGAGTACGGGATGGGCGTGCTGGACAGCACCACAGTATCCTGCTCCTTCAGTTTGACGTGGCGGTGCTCGCCGGACGCCATGCGCTGCAAAGCCGAGCTCGGCTCGCCCTGCGAACCGGTACAAACCACCACCAGGTCCTGGTCTTTCATGGTCGAGGCCGAGGCAATCGGCACGAACGTGCCCTTCGGAATGCGCACAAAGCCGTGGCGCACGGCCATTTCCAGCGTGCTGACCATGCTGCGGCCGTCCATGGCAATCTTTTTGTTGTGATGGACGGCGGCGTTGATGATCATCTGCACGCGGTTCATGTTGGTGCTGAAAAGGCCAACGAAAATGCGGCCCGGCGCCTGATCCATGATGTCCTTAAAGCTTTGTTCGATGGTCGATTCGCTTGGCGTGCGGCCCAGTCGCTCGGTGGTGGTCGATTCGCTGAGCAGCGCTAGCACGCCTTCGTCGCCGAGCTGCTTGAGGCGCTCGATGTCGGTGCGCTCATGGTCCAGCGGGTTCGGGTCGAGCCGGAAATCACCGGTGTTGATGAGCCGGCCGACCGGCGTATCCAGCACAATCACCGTGCTGCCCGGAATGGAGTGCGTCACCCGCACCAGTTCCACGAAAAATTCGCCGATTTTCAGGCGCTCGTGGGTGTCTTCGTTCATGGTAACGGTCTTAAGCTCGAAGCCGTCGGGCATCGGCAGGCCGAAGTTCTCAAAGATCTCTTCGACGCGGCCGATGGTGAAGCGCGAGCCGTAAATCGGCGCCGGATATTTCGGCACGATGTGCGGCAGGCCGCCGATGTGGTCGAGGTGGCCGTGCGTGATGACGTACGCCCGCAGCTTGTGCTTAATCTGGTCCAGATAAGCGGTGTCGGCAATGCCGTAGTTGATGCCTGGCAGGTCAACGCCGAGATCGTTGCCGCAGTCCAAAATCACGGCGTCATTCATGTATTCCACCAAAATCATGTTCTTGGAGCCGCCGCCGTCCATGCCGCCGAGGCCGACGACTTTGAGGCGCGGGCTGTCGTCGATGACGTTGGCGCGCTTTGGTTTGCCGGAAGTATCGGCCGCCACGTACTGGCTGGCGATGCGCTGGGCACCCTGCTGGCTGCGGCGCTGGGCGCGCACGGCCTGGCCGCGCGAAGTCGTCAAATTGCTGGCAATCGGCTTGCTGCCGCCCGTCTTCTGGCCGCCGCCGCGGCCCAAACCCCGCTTGGAGGCATTGCCGTTAGCGTTGGTAGGTTTGGAGCGCTTCTGGTTTTGGTTCGGACTCTGGCTCTGGTTTCGCGAGCCGGAAGCTTTGGAAGCGCCGTTATTATTCTTATTATTTGGTTGCATTAACTTTCCTTTCTTATTTGTAAGTTAAGATGATTTAATTTTCTCGATAATGGCGGGGATGAGCGCGAAGTCATCAATCAATGTCTGGCGCATATCTCCGTTATAGAGGGCCGCCGCCGGATGAAACAGCGGCAAAATGACCACCTCAAACGTGTCTTTGTCATTCGCTTTCAGACGCAGTTTAACACGTTTCGGCTGGCCGTGAACCTGGCTGATTTGCAGGTCCGGCAGAAAACAATTCATGCTGTGGCGGCCCAGCGTCACGACGACTTTGGGCTGAATCACTTCCAGCTGGCTCTGTAAATACGGCAAAAATTCGCGTTTTTCTTCGGGGTACGGGTCGCGGTTGTTGGGCGGCCGGTATTTGACGATGTTGGTGATGTAGATGTCTTCCCGCTTCAGGTCGATCATCTCCAGCATCTCATTCAGGAACTTGCCGGCGGCGCCAACGAACGGCTCGCCCTGCTTGTCCTCGTTCTTGCCCGGCGCCTCGCCAATAAAGACGATGTCGCTGTCCGGATTGCCCACGCCGAACACCAGCTGCGTGGCACCCGCTTTCAGCTCCGGCGTCACCTTATCCTTGGCAAGCCGCTTGGCGATGTTATCAAGCTTAACTTGTTTTGCGCTGGCCATGGAAAAACCTTCCAATTAACTTAAACAAATTCTGCAGGGCGCCGACCAGGAAAATCAGGGTTAGCAGGTACCACCACAGGCTGCCACTATTGATAGCCAGGCTGGCGAAGCCGTATGCGATCGCCAGCTCAACTATGCCAAAAACAAAGAGACCCAGCTTGGTCTGATGCCAGTTATGCAGGCTTTTCATCTCGCTTCTCTTTGCCTTCCAGTTCCCGTTTGGCGGCTTTCATGCTGAGCTGCAGGCGGCCGCGGTCGTCGATGGCAACCAGTTTAACGGTGACTTTATCGCCCTCTTTCACCACGTCGCTGGTCTTGCCCACGCGCTCCTCAGAAAGTTCGCTGATGTGCACCAGGCCGTCTTTACCCGGCATAATTTGCACGAAGGCGCCAAAGTCCATCACGCTAACCACCGGCTTGTCTTTGTAGATTTTGCCGACTTCCGGCTCCTCAACAATCGAGGCGATCCACTGCTTAGCAGCGTTGATGCTGGTAGCGTCCGGACTGGCGATCATCACCGTGCCGTCGTCCTTGATGTCGATGGTGGCGCCGGTTTCGCCGGTAATTTTCTGGATGGTTTCGCCGCCCTTGCCGATCACCTCGCGGATTTTGTCCGGATTAATCTGGATCGACTCGACCTGCGGCGCATACGGGCTGATTTCATTCTTCGGCTGCTTGATGGTCTCCAGCATGTGCGCCAGGATAAAGGCCCGACCGTCCTTGCCCTGCTCCAGGGCTTGCTGCAGCACTGCCACCGGCAGGCCGTGGACCTTCATGTCCATCTGCAGCGCCGTGATGCCCTTGGCGGTACCGGCCACCTTGAAGTCCATGTCGCCGGCAAAATCTTCGGCGTCGGCGATGTCGCTCAAAATGTACGGCTTCTTGTCGTCGCCAAGCATCAGGCCCATGGCGATGCCGCTGACCGGCGCCTTCAAAGGCACGCCGGCGTCCATCAGCGCCATGCAGCTGGAACAGGTCGCCGCCATCGAGGTCGAACCGTTCTGCGACATAATCTCGGTGACCGATCGGATGACGTAGGGGAACTCGGCCTCGCTCGGCAAGACGGCCGTCAAAGCTCGCTCCGCCAGATAGCCGTGGCCGATTTCGCGGCGGCCCGGCGAGCCCAGGCGCTTAACTTCGCCGACGGTATAGCCCGGCGCGTTATAGTGGTGCAGGTAGCGGCGCTCGCCCTCTTTTTCCATGGTGTCCACCAGCTGGGCAAAGCTGGTCGGCGCCAGCGTGACGATGTTCAGGGCCTGCGTCACGCCGCGCGTGAACAGGCTGGAGCCGTGCGCCCGCGGCAAAATGCCGACCTCGCTGCTCAAAGGCCGCACCTCTGTTAATTTGCGGCCGTCCGGACGCACCTGGTGCTCCACAATGCCTTTGCGCACGTCTTTGTGCAGCGCCAGCTGAAAGGCGTCGTGATAGTGCTCGCGCAGCTCCTCGAACTCGCTTTCGCCCAGCTGCTTGGCCAAGTCTTCAAACATTTCGTCGCGCAGTTGCTGCACCAGCACGTTGCGCTCCGGATACGGCTTGCGCAGATCTTCGCCCAACCGGCCTTCCAGCCACTCGTCAACGGTTTTTTGGATGCTTTCGTCGGGCAGACTCAGCACGTATTCCTGCTTGCTAACACCAACTTTTTCAATCAATTGTTCCTGCAATTTGATGGCCGGCTGCATGGTCGTGAAAGCAAAGTCAATAGCCTTAACCACCTCTGTTTCGCTGACTTCGCTGGCGCCGGCTTCGACCATCATGACGCCGTCTTTGGTACCAGCTACCACCAAGTCAAGACCCCCGGCTTCCAGCTGCTCGGCCGGTAAAAAGGCGGCCAGTTTGCCGTCTTTATCATAGCCGACGCGCAGGCCGGCAATCGGCCCGTCAAACGGCGCGCCGGACAGCATGAAGGCGGTGCTCATGGCGATCATAGCGATCATGTCCGGCCGGAAATCCGGATCCATGCTCAGCACTGTGGCCACACCCTGCGCTTCGTGGCGGTAACCCTTCGGCCACAGCGGCCGGATGGGACGGTCAATCAGGCGGCCGATCAAAATCGCGTCATCGGACGGCCGGCCCTCGCGCTTAATAAACCGCGAACCGCTAATTTTGCCGGCGGCGTACATTTTCTCTTCGTAATCAATGCTTAAGGGGAAATAATCCAGGCTGATCGGCTTGTCGCCGACCATGGCCGTGCCCAGCACCACGGTGTCGCCGTAGCGCGCCAGCACGCTGGCACTGGTACGGAAGCCAACGCGGCCCACTTCCAGGCTCAGCGTGCGGCCGCACAGCTCAGTTTCTACTTTGATGATGTCTTTCCCAAACGGGTTGATAGTTTGTCCCATATAAACGGACTTCCTTTCTAGCTAGGGGCATTCCGGACAGAGTTCAAATATACGCGCTCCCCTTGTGCGTTACTTATATAAGGGTGCAATATATCTGCGGCTCTGACCAGAAGTAGACCTCTGTTTAATGTGCACAAGCTCGGGGCCTCGACCGGAGTCGAGACCGATAGTCTGGGCACTAGCGGCGGATGCCGAGTTTTTTGATCAATTCCAAGTACGTTTTGCTGTCGCGCTGAGCGATATAGCGCAGCAAACGGCGGCGCTTGCCGACCATCTGCAGCAGCCCGCGGCGGGCCATGTAATCATGCTTGTTGGTCTGGAGATGCTCCGTCAGCTCCTTGATGCGCTCGGTCAACACCGCGACCTGGGCACTCGCACCGCCCGTGTCGTTATCGTGTGTTTGCGCGCTCTTGATAGCCGCGGCTTTTTTCTCACTTGTTATCATTGCACAATCATTTTAACAGATGAGTTCTCTCGGCGCAACCCCTGCTCCACCCAAAATTTATTCAGATATCTGCAGACTTTCAATTTGTGCGCGTCGTTCTTGAAAATTAGCTCGTGCTTTTTTCCCTACAGCTACAGCGGCTACACTAAAAACTCCGGCAAGCATGGCGGTACTGGGTTGTACTCCTTCGGGGATCTCAACTATCTCACACACTGCTATTCCTCCAACCGCAACCGCACCCCTGAACCAGCCATCGGCTACTGTTTCCCAGAATAGTGATCTGCCGCCCAGGATTCTCTCTAAATCTTCCTGTTGCATGATTTCAATATACTAAGTTAATAGCAGATCTTCAATTTTCAACCCCGGGCGCTTATCAATTTGGGAAGCCTCAGCCACATTGAAACTACCATTGATGGTTCGTCTTAGCTTGCAGGTATAAGCACCGGTGCCGAGCGCTTTACCCAGGTCTTCGACGAGGGAGCGGATATAGGTGCCGGAGGAAACGTCGGCGGTGAATGTTACTTCGGGATAGCTGTACTCGAGCAGTTCTAACCTGTTAATCGTGACTTTGCGGGGCTCGATTTTGACCTCTTTGCCTGCGCGGGCCAGTTTGTAGGCCCGCTGGCCGTCAATTTTGATAGCTGAGAAAGCCGGCGGCGTCTGCATAATCTCGCCGGTAAATTGCTTCAGGGCGGCTTCGATGGCTTTTTTGGCCGGTTTTATCTCTGATACGGCGGTGATTTCGCCCTCCGGATCGCCGGTGGAGCTGGTGGCGCCGAGGCGCATGGTCACTTCGTAGGTTTTGTCGAGTTTGGAGAGCTGGCCGGCGCGGCGCGTGTACTCTTTGCCGATCAGCAGTACCAGCAGGCCGGTGGCGAAAGGGTCGAGCGTGCCGGTGTGGCCGACTTTGACCTGTTTGGGCCGCACGCCTTCGGCCTGGGCCACGATTTTGCGCACGTAGTTCACCACGTCAAAGCTGGTCCAGCCGGCCGGCTTGTCGACTAACAAAACGCCTTTCATTTAGACATCATAACTCAGGATTTGGCCGTTGCGCTCAAACCCCTGGCTGCGGATGCGGATTACCGATTTGGCGACGATTTCGCCGATATGGCGGGCTTCGTACCCCAGCCTCTCGGAGGCGGCAACGATGGCTTCCGGCTGCGGCGTGGCGATAATCGGGCCGTGGCCCATGGTAAATGTCTCGTACATTTTGGTGTCGCCCAAAGTGCCGCCTTCGTTCGCCTGATACTGGACCATGCGCATCAGCTGAGAAGAAAACGGCCGGTTCAAAATAACCCCCAGCTGGGTGCCGCGCACCATCCTCCTGAGTTCCGGCACCAGGCCGGAGTTCATGCCGGCAATAGCGTGAATGTGGGGCGCTCCCTCGGCCGCCTCAAGCGTTTCACGCAGCGGCTCCAAAGAAGCCGCGCCCTCGGTGACCAGCTGGCCGAACTTCCACGCGCGGCCGTTATCGTCGGTCAGCCCTTCGCGGCGCCAGTCAAGCTCTAAGTACCAGTTTTCCAGAGCGCCTTCCGCCAGCTCGTTGCCCACGCCGCGCGTGGTGGGATCGTAAAAACCCACCAGCGCGTCACCCGATTGTATCGGGCCATTAGTAAGCGGCGCCTCCAGAGCGCGATCATAAGACATACGATCAAACATTTAACCTAGTATACTTGTAAAATTACAAATTGTCAATTGGGCGGGCCTGTTTTACAGGGGCGGGCCGGGCTGATTGGGCGGCGTGGTGCCATTGCCGGCACCGAATTGCACCGGAAACGGCGGCGGCACTTGCGGCGGCGCATTGGGGTCAGTTACCTGCGGCGAGGGCGACAGCGAATCGCTGGGCGGCGCCGGCTGCGGACTAGTGTCGGATGATTCTGCCGGCGTCGGGCCAATCGGCAAAACCGGCTCGTTGGCGGGCGTTACGGTGGGCAGCGGCGGCTGGGCGGGCGGATGCAGGTCTTCGCCGAGCGGCTGGGCGTTGAGAGCGGCGATTGGCGCCGGCGTGCTGGTATCAGGACCGGTGCTCAGCGCCTGATTTACCTGGTCGCGGGCGGTGTCGATGTGCGGGCTGTTGACCGATTGCTCGATTTCGGTGAGGGTTTGCGGCTGATCGTCGGCGGCCGTCGGCATGATCGACTGCCCCGGCAGCGGCTGGTCGGTCGGCGCGATCGGAGACGGCGGTGTTGGCGGCAAGGCCGGTGCGGCCGACGAAGTGGCAGCCGGCGGCTCAACAGGTTCGGCTGGCGGCAGCGGCGGCGTTGGTTTGGGCGGCTCGGGCTGGCGGCTCAGCAGAGGTTGCTCTTCGGCCGGCAAGCTCATCGGATCAGTTACCGGATCCAGGCCTTCCGGCTCGGTGTTGGCACTCAGCGTGCCGCTCAGCTGCGGCGGCTCGGCCAGGCGCGGCGTGCCGCCTGTTAGGTGTTCGCCCACCGGCGGCTCGTGGTCATCGGCGGGCTTGTCTTCCTCGGCGGGAGCCTGCGGCGCCGGCAATTCGGCGGCCGGCTGCGGCTGGTCGGCGGATTTCTCCGCCTGAGGCTCGGGCTCAGACGATTGTGGTTCGTCTTTTTTGTCTTCAGTTTTGCCTTCAGCCGGCGGCTCGGATTCGTCATGTTCGATACTGAGCGTGCCGTCGTCGCCCTTTGGCGGCTCGCCGTCTTGAGCTTTATTTTTGGCGGCCGGCGATTGAGCGGGCGGCGCCGGCGGCTCTTCCAGTTTGCTGGCGACCAATTGCTGATTGGCGCCGGCGGCCATCAGCGCCGAACTGGCGGTCATGGTCTGAGAGGTGGTTTTATCATTGCTGAAGCGGTCCGTTTCGGCCACGATGCCGGTCAACAGCGCCGTAGCGATCTGATTGTCCAGCAGATTTTCGCCCACCAGCGGCACAAGCTCCGTAATTAGTTCGCTGAGACTGCTGGCCTGCGGATCGTGCCAGCTGATGGTGCCGAGGCCGCCGTCCGGCGCCAAGTTCACACTAGCCACCGTGGCGTCGTGCAAAATCCGGCCGTGCGCGGTGATGGCATCGTCCAAATCCTGCTGCTGCTTGACGCCCAGCGCCACCACCACGTCAACGTTAAAATCGCCTTGGCTAAACTCCAAATCCTCTTGGCTGATCGACGTTTTGTACGGCGTGATAAAAATCCGCACCACGTTGTCCTCGACTTTGTAGCGCAGCTTGTCGGCCTTGTTTTTGTCGAGGGCGATGATGAAATCGCGCAGTGAATCGGTGTTTTTTTCAATGGTTTCGTTAGGCTTCAAAAACTCGATGGCCGGCGGCACCTGGCCGCTGAAAACGGCCACGCTGTGCTTGCCCATTTTGTTGAGCAGCAGCGTCAGACCGAGCAGCGCTGCCAGCTGGTCCACCGACGGGTCGCGGCTCACCGTCACCAAGATGTTATTGGCTGATTTGAGCCGGTCGGCAAGCTGTTGTTTGGCGCTATCCATAACTTATATTTTACCGCTTTTTGTTTGAGCCTTATGCTTATTTCAAGCCTACCATAAAAGCTTACGCTTGTCCACCAAAGAGAAATAATAAAGCTAATCAGTGAAGTTATCGGGTTCTTCGCGCCGATCGCTCTTGGTCCGGAGTTCGTCCCACACGCCCTTGATCCCAACTCCAGCCATACCCGCTCCAAGAGAAATAAGGCCAGTCCCGACCCCGGCATTTTCTAGGTCTTGGTTATGGTGTTTTATGCCTTCGTAAGTGGCCAGACCTGATCCGCCGGCCATAGCAGCTCCGACCACAATCATGCCGACTGGAAGCGCTAATCTTGAGCGTAGGCTTTCTTCTGTTGCGGATGTTTCCGGCCCGCGCCGTTCTGGTGGATTCATAGCTACATTATACTATATATATTAATGTTAGTCAACTTTACACTTTACAACAGGTGAATCAATCTGTTATAGTTGTTGCCAAGCCAAAATATCAGCGTAATAATATAAGGAACTACTGCCCTCTATGCCCATCATCAAGTCAGCCAAGAAACGCGTGCGCACGGCGCGCAAAGCGGCTATCCGCAACAGCAAGACCAAGCGCAGCCTCAAGACCGCCCTCAAGACTTTCGCTAAAAAGCCGGCTGCCGCGTCGCTCAGCGAGGCCCACAGCGAGCTCGACAAAGCTATCAAAAAAGGCGTCATCCACAAGAACAAGGCCGCTCGCCTGAAGAAGCGCGCCGCCGCCAAGGCCAAAGCCGCCGGCGTTAAGCCCGGCAAGGCCGCCGTTAAACAACCTGCTGCGAAGAAAACCGCCGCCAAGCCGGCAGCCAAGAAATCCGCCGCTAAAAAAGCTCCGGCCAAGAAAACCAAAAAGCAGGCCGCTAAATAGCTTCCCGGCCTGCTTCTCCGGTCGGCTCAAAAACCGTCGCAGCCTTGAAAAAGGTCGGGCTGAAAATTTGATGCGGTTTTGATCGTATAATATCGTACGTTTCTTTTACCGCCGCGTGCTGGGCAGCGGGCCCGCGCATTCCGCCCTTCAGCAATTTCTCTTCGCGATATCCAATAAAGTCATCGAGGCACCCCATCGCCGAATCATCATCTGGCGCAACATGGGACCAGGCGTCGTTAAGCTTGTCCATGAATTCCAAGCGATCGGCAAGGTTCATGCTGGAGTAGGCGCGTGTCATGTCGCGTACCGGTATCGTGCGCTGTCCAGCGTTAAGCAAATAGTCCATCAGTACCCTTTCCGCGTTATAAATCGTGCCGCTCTTACCGCGCCTGTCAGGATGAAGCACCTCGGGCTGGCCTTCTTCGAGCGATCGGGCTATATGCTCGGTGGCTGCCTCGTTCAGCCACCAGAAGGTTGGCTCGAGCTCGCCGAGAGCAAGGTGATTTAATTCATGCTTGCTGATCCTGGCCAGCTGGGCGAGCACGCCGCTGCGCCAGCTGGTGTTGCAGCGCTCTCCACCGACTACCACCCAGTCGGCGCCGGGCTTATAATAGCCAGCTATATCCCGGAAGTAAGTATCAAAAGGGTCGCCGATATATATCGGCGCCGTATCCACGTCATCGACCGCCGCCCGTGCGGCCGGGTGCAGCCACCCTTCTTGCACGCCGCGCACGACGGCTGTCTTATAACTGGCTTTCTGGCGATCGATTTCCAGGCGGACTTTCGGGTCGTCCTGTATCCCGAGCGTAGCTTCGTAGTTCCAGGCAAGGAACTCGAGTAGCTGATCATCGGCAGCGCCCTCGGTCAGCCAGTGGCGCCAACGGGCAGCGGCACGGCCGCCAGCGGCATCAACTATACGCAGCGGCGCCGAGACCCGGCAGTACGCATTCATGGCTTGGTCGTGCGCCTCGTCGATATCAGCCACCGTCTGGCGGACCCGCTCCAACGCGCTGCTTACGGAAAACTCCATGCCCGTTTCCATATGCGCCGGCAGCGGCCGGTCGGCAAGCTGGCCACGCCCGCGCATGTCGGCAAGCTGGCCGCTCGCCAACAGAGCCGCTTCACCAAGCCGCATCGTCCGCTCAGGCGGCGCGCAGTCATAAGGCTCGAGAATACGTCCTTCGATACTCTGACTCATACTAGTTTACTATTATAATATAAATAGTAAGATATTACAATTCATTGGCTGAGCGTTAGCAGATAATGCTGCAGCGCCTCGTCGGCGTCGATGTTGGTGCGTTTAGCGGCCACGTCGATTTCTAGCAGATTTTTGATGAGCGTTTTGAGTTCGGCCAGCGTCAGGCGGCGGGCGATGCTCTGGCTTTTGCGGACCACGAACGGATTGAGTTTGGCTTCTTTGGCGATCTGATCAGCGCCGCGGTCGCCGGCGGCTTTGATGAGCGCCAGCACGTGCAGCTGCCAGGCCAGCATGGCGATGATTTGCGCCGACTCGACTTTGAGAGCACGCTGCTCGGCATACAATTTCAGCGCGGCGTCCGTACGGCCGGCGAAAGCCGCTTCCAGCAGCTCAAAAATAGTGCTCTGCGGCGCGGCGTCGGTGAGCAAATCTATGGTCCGCCGGTCGATTTTTGAACTATAAAGCAGTAGCTTCTCCAACTCATTGGACAACAATTGCTGGTCGGCGCCAACGCGTTCCACTAGATAGCGGGCGTCGGCCGGGCTCAAACTGCCCTGCTTGGCCTTGGCCGTCTCGACCAGCCAGCGCGCCAGACCGTGCTGATCAAGCTCCGGAAATTCCCGAAAATCAGTCTGTTTTTTGAGGTATTTGTAGTATGCTGTGCGCTTGTCGAGCTTCGGCTCTGCCACAATCACAGCGGTGGTTTCGGGCACGCCGCTCAATAATTGTTCGGCTTGCTCCGCGAATTGTTTGTTGGCGCTCGGCGCGCGCAGCACCACCATTTTTTTGCTCGCCAAAAACGGCAAACTCTCCAAAGCCTCTTTGATCCGCTCAGTGCTCGCCTCCTCGCCGTCCAGCCGCTCCAGCGCCAAATCGCCCTGCTCGTTCACAAAGTTGTTTACGAGCTCTCGCAGCATTTGTTGCAGGCTAAAACTATTCGAGCCCGTCAAGGTGATGATCATTGCGGCAGCCTCTGGTCGTGCGGGCAGAGGTGCGTGCCGCGGCCGGCGACGCGGATTTTCTCGATGGTGCGGCCGCAGCGCGGACACGGCTGGCCCTCGCGGCGGAAAACGCGCGCGAAACTCATGTAGCTGCCGCGCTTGCCCTTGGCGTCGACGTAGTTGCGATCGGTTGAGCCGCCTTTTTCAATCGATAATTTCAGGACGTAAATTAGTTCGTCGTAGAGCTTGTGGAATTGCGGCGCCGTGAGTTGCGCTACCCGCGTGGCCGGATGAATTTTGGCGCCCCACAGCGCTTCATCGGCATAAATGTTGCCGATGCCGGCCACCACGGTTTGATCGAGCAAGGCGGCTTTGATGCTGGTGTTTTTGCGGCGCTGCAGCCGTTCGCGCATAATTTGCCAGCTAAAATCAGCGCCCAGCGGCTCCGGTCCGACTTTTTTGAAAAAATCCAGATTAACGACCTCGGCCGTCGGCAGCAGGCGCATCCAGCCAAACTTGCGCTGATCGTTGAAAAACAGGCGGGCGCCGTCAGTGAAAGTCACGGTTACCCGCGTCGATTTATCCGGCAATTCGCCAATCAGTGAATTGTTGGGATGACCCGCCCCAAACCGCTCCGCCTCTGAGCGAAACACCAGCTGGCCGGTCATTTTAAGATGAATCACCAGCGAATACTTGCTCGACAGCTCAATCAACAGCACCTTGGCGCGGCGCTTCACGGCGACTACCGAGGCGCCAACGGCAAAGCGCTGCACGTCGGCCGCGGCATTCGGAAACGACTTCGGCCAATCAAAATCCACCGACTCAATAACGCGGCCCGGCAACAATTCGGCCAACCCAATCCGCACCGTCTCAACTTCAGGCAACTCCGGCATAGTCTATCTATTATAGCGTGGCCTCGCCCGATAAGCCCGATGTGCAGGGCGATAGCGACGAATGCTTTTTCTCCGGCCTCTCACGGCCTCCAAAAAACATTCGCGAATCGCGGCGCAGGCTTATAATAATGCTGATGGATAGCCTGAACGACATTTTAGGAAAAAAGGATTTTGACGAGCCGCCGGAAATGACGGCGATTAAAAAATATGTGCAGGACGAGTTCAAAACGGCGGTCGGCGTGCAGGTGCGCGAGCGCGACATCGTCGTGCGAGTGCCGAGCGCCGCGCTGGCCAACACGCTGCGCCTGCGCGTGCCCGACATCCGCCGGCGCTGCCAAATCGACAAACGCCTAACGTTCCGAATCGGCTAAGATTTTCTCCAGCTCAGCCTTCATTTGCTCAAAATCCTTATACAAAATCGCCCGCATGCCGGCCGCTTTGGCACCGTCGCAATGACGCGCCTGATCATCGATAAACACGCACGCTTCAACCTCAACCTTAAGTTGGTGAGCAATAATTTCATAGGCCCGATGGTGCGGCTTGATAAAACCTGCTTCATACGACAAGCTAACAGCGTCAAACAACTTACGCTGCTCGGGCGTGAACAGATCCTGTAGCCAATTCGCGGCCGCATTGCTGAGCATCCCAATTTTGTAGTCTGGCTTAAGTTGCGTATTAATATATGTAAACAACGCTTCGTTCGCCGCATTCACATCGATGGCTTTATTGACATCGGCTACGGAGATACCGGCAAGCTTGGCGACAGACTGGACAAATGCTTCATGACTTATTAAGCCGGCGTCAGCTTGCTTGTTCAAATCGCCTGCCTGGCGGTCAAGCTCAGGGTCTTTGCCAAAATACTCCGCTTTGAAAGCCAGCCAGCCCTCGGTTACTAGCACGCCGAAACAATCAAAAATTATCGCCTTAATCATCACCTTTATTATAGGCGATTAAAACAACGAGCCGGTATTGAGGTTGAGGTTTTGGGTCAGCTGGTTGTAGTTTGGCACTTGTGCCTGGAAGAGCGTCAGCGTCAGGTTGAGGTTGCCTTTGTAGGTTTTGGGCGTGCCGCCGCAGCTGGTTGCCCAGTAACGCTGCACGTCCTGGCCGTCTTCAATCAGCTCGAACACGTAGCGGTTGCCGGTCGGGCAGTAACCCTTTTCGTTGGCCAAGGCTTTGCTGCTGTCGCCCTTCAGAAAGCCGGCGTGACCGAGCGCGTACAATAAGTTGCTATAAGCGTTTTGGTTGTTGACGAAACTCTGCTGATTCGCCACCGTGCCCTGATAACCCTGCACCTGGCTATAAGTAACGTCATCCTGGCCCACGGTGACCTGGACGGCCTGATGATTTTGGTCGGCCACGATCGGCCCGTCAATGGTCAGACGCACCACGGCGTCAGTCGAGGCGTAGGCCGCCAGCTCGTCAACGGTCTTCGGTCGGCTGCTGGTAGACGGCTGATTATTATTGTTTTTGTTGCCGCCACCGGTGAACAAAAGCACGATGAGCAAGATGATCAGCCCGATGGTGACCAAAAAACCGATGAAATACCGCAGATAGGGATTCTCCCGCATAACGCATATATACTAACACGATTGTGCTTATTTTGCAAGTATTTTTTCCGAATTTTCTGAGGAGCGGTTTATAATGATTTTTAGCATGAGATTTCGCTACGAAACCGGCATCGTCACCCTTGTCCAGTTCATCGTCTTGAGCCTGTTGAGCCTGGCCAACAGCCTTGATTCGATCATTAGCACCTGTATCAATCACAGCAGCCCGTGTGTCGAAAATATGATTCCCTCCATTTTGCTGTACATCCTCATTGCCATCTGGTTCGCCATCGTCTGGATTCTCGGCTACACTGCCCAGGAGCGGCGCACCCGCAAGTGGGCCGCGATACTGATAGTCGCCGAGGCCGTCATTGCGCTGGTAGCACTGTTCAGTATCAAGCATAATTCCGGCTGGCTGAGCATGGTCACCAGCAGTATCGACCTCGTCTTCGCGCTGTGGGTCATCGTGCTGGCTGGCCGTCTGTTCTTCTCGGGCGGCGGCCGCGTGGTCGCGCGTGGCCGCACCGCCCGAGCGCGCCGGCGGCGCCACCCGCCTACAACTGATCTGTAAATGCTTTGGGATATTTGTGCGTCAGACGCTGCTTAGCTTCTGCCTTGCCGACCCATTCAAAAGCCAGATGCTCATGACTGAGTTTTATTTTCGTGGCGAGATCAATCTTTACTTTATAAACCATTAATACCAGGCCGACTACCTCGCCATCCTTTAATTTAATCTCGTGATTTGAGATCACGGCGGTCACGAACTCGGGATCATTGATTTGCGTTACGCCGGTTTCTTCCTCAACCTCGCGAGCCAGCGCATCAAGTACGCTCTCTTTTTCCTGCATGCGGCCGCCGGGAAAATCCCAGTATTCGGAGGTAGGCAAACTATGCCGGCGGACATCTTCCTTCATGAGCAGCAACTTGCCCTGCTCATTCACGATCATCGCCTTCACGCCTACATGGAATTTCTTTTCGTCGGCCATTACTCAACCTCCTCCAGGAAGATTTTTTGCTGGAAGCCGCCGCGCTTGGCGGCCTTGTCGGCGCGGACTTTTTCCAGCTCGTCTTTGGTGATATTGAGCGTTTCGGCCAGCGCGCTGAGCACTTCGTGGACATCGGCCATTTCCTCAACGTTGCGCGCTTCGATCAACTCAGCGCACTCTTCTTCAAGCTTTTTCAGCAGCGCTTCCAGGTGCTCTTCGTCGCTCAGCACGCGGCTCTTCAGCCGCTTCCCATCCGCCCGAATGATCTCTGGGATTTTGTCGCGAACTAATTTGTTATAAATCTTCGCCATAAGTTCCCCTAAATAATGCAAGCTGACCAGCGCGTGGCTCGCAACGATCGTAAACTAACTTTTCGGCAAAATAATCACAGAAGTCTTCGTTGCAAAAGTTCTGCCTACCGAGCGGACCACTTCGGTAATACAAAAAGTGGTGCCCTATCTCGTGACCAAAAGTTTCTTCTAAATCATATGAAGATATGGCCTTTTCGGCATCTATCTGCACAAGAGGACAAGGTTCAGCTTCAGGATAATAGTATCCTCGATATCCATCTATTGGTATAAATTCTAAGTCGACTCCGGCAATTTTAGCGATCGCTTCAATGTCAACTCGTCCATTACCAAAAGCTGGTTTACGGATTTCCTTAATGTATTCATCGGCCATAAGCTCCTCAAAGAGCACTTCTAGCTCCCATTCATCTTCGCCATACGCCTCGCAAGACCCGAGTTCGACTGGTTCGATTTTTCTCTCTTGCCAGGTAATCACAACTCGCCCCAATTCTTCCCAATAGTCACATCCACATCGAGGCGGACCGGCAGTTTGTAGACATTTTCCATGGTGGTTTTGAGCAGGTCGCCAACGCGCGTGGCCACCGGCTCGGGACACTCCACCAGGATGGAATCGTGCACCTGCAGCAGCATGTTGCAGTCGTTGTGCTGTTCGCGCAGCAGTTTGTCGACCTCGACCATGGCCATTTTCATGAGGTCAGCCTCGGTGCCCTGGATGGGCATGTTGATGGCGGCGCGCTCGGCCGCGCTGCGCACCATAAAATTACTCGATTTAATGTCCGGCATCGGCCGCCGCCGGCCAAACAGCGTTTCCACATAGCCGTCCGCGCGCGCTTTTTCCTTGATGCCGTCCATGTAGTTGAACAGCGCCGGCCGCAGTTCTTTGTAGCGCTCAATGAAGGTCACGGCCTGGTCGCGGGTCATGCCGGTCGCCACCGAGAGGCCGTGCGGGCTCATGCCGTACAAAATGCCAAAATTGATGACTTTGGCCGCCCGGCGCATCTGCTTGGTGACGTCTTCCTGCTCGCGGCCGTAAACCTGTGCCGCCGTGGTGGCATGGATGTCGGCGCCGCGATTGAACATCTCGATCAGCTCTTTGTCATCGGCCAGCACGGCCGCCAGCCGCAGCTCAAACTGCGAATAATCGGCGCTCACCAGCCGCTTGGCCGGTTTGCCGCGGCCGGCCACAAACGCCGTGCGGATGCGTCGGCCCAGCTCAGTGCGCGTGGGAATATTCTGCAGATTCGGATCGGAGCTGTTCAGCCGGCCGGTCTGAGCATTGGTCAGCCCGTAGGTCGTGTGCAGCCGCGAGTGCTCATCAACCTGCCGAGGCAGCGTGTCGATGTAGGTATTTTTGAGCTTGGTCACCTCGCGGTATTGCGTGATGAGGTCGATAATCGGGTGCTGGCCGCGCAGCTTGTCCAGCTCGCTGGCGGCCGTGCTGTAGCCGGTGCGGCCCTTTTTGATACCCTGCACCGGCAGCTGGAGCGTGGTAAACAACACTTCCGACAGCTGCCCGGGCGAGCTGATATTGAACTCCTTGTCGGCGTAACCGTAAATTTGCTGTTCGTAATCGCTGATTAGGTCGCCGACCTCGTCCGCGAACTTCTCCAGATATTTGGTGTCCAGCTCGATGCCGATGTATTCCATGCGCGCCAGCACCGGAATCACCGGCCAGTCGGTCTGGGCCGCCAACTTCGGCAGCTTAGGCATTTTTTTGAACTCGGCGGCCTGTTTGTCGTGCAAGGCTTTGAGCGCAGCGATGATCTCCGGCGCGCGCATGATCGTCTCGTCCTTGTCCAAGTCCTCAAACGGCGAACCCTCGTAGTCCAAATCCGCCTCCGCCAGCTCAGTCAAAGTTTGTTCACGCCGCAGCGAATTGAGCAAAAAAGCGCCCACCAGCACGTCGTGGCCCACCGCCGGCAGTTCGGACACGCCCAGTCCGATCAAAGTTTCCAGCGTCGCCTTCAAGTTGTAGCCGACCAGCGGCCGCACGTCGCGGAACTCTTTGGCGATGGCCGCATGGTCGAGCTTGGTCAGGTCGAGCGTGTAAGTATCTTTGCCGTTCAGACTCATAATCAGCACTTCCGGCTGGCGGCCGTGCGGGCCAGCCGAACGGCTATGGATATAAAAGTATTCGGAATCGCTTAAGCGGAGGTCTTTGGCCTTTTGGTTGGTGTCGATAATGGTGTTTTGGCCGGCCTTGAGCGGGCCGCCGCCGTGTTTGGTGTGGTGATCGTCGATGGCCACCTGCATCACCTCCGGCAACTGCCGTGCCAGCGAGCGGAACTCCAGTTTTTGCAGCAATTCCAGCACTTTTTCGGGTTGGACGTTGTGACCGTCGACGGCGTCCAAATCAAGCTTGATCGGCGCGTCCGTCCAAATCCGCGCCAGTTTTTTGCTCAAATAGGCCAGGTCTTTGCCGGCCTCCAGTTTTTTGCGCAGCGACTCTTTGATCAGCGGCAGATTTTTATAAATATTATCGAGCGTACCGTATTCCTGCAGCAGCTGCACGGCGCCCTTTTCGCCGATGCCCGGCACGCCGGGAATGTTATCCGACGAATCGCCCTTGATCGATTTGAGATCCAGAAATTGATCGACCCGAATGCCATATTTGGCCTCAAAACTCTTCGGCGAATAGAGGTCGATGTTACTGAGGCCCTTCTTGAGCGCATACACCTTCACGGCGCCGTCCACCAGCTGCAGCATGTCCAGATCCGACGTCACCAGCAGCGTCTCAATGTTTTTTTTGCTCGCCTGCACCGCCAGCGTGCCCATAATGTCGTCAGCTTCGTAATCGTCAAGCTCGTAGAGCGGCCAGCCGAAAGCGTCAAGCAATTCGTGCAGCACCGGCACCTGCTCGTAAAAATCCGGCGGCGCCGGTTTGCGGCCAGCCTTGTACTCCGGATAGAGCTCCAGCCGCTTGCGGATGTTGGTCTTGGGCTTGTCCCAAGCCACCGCCACGTAATCCGGCTTCAGCTTGCGCACCACCTCCAGCGCCATGGTGGCAAAACCGAACACGCCGCCAGTCGGTGTGCCGTCCTTGGTCGCCAAATTCGGCATCGCATAGTAGCCGCGGTAAAACACCGACTTGCCGTCGATGATCGCGAACTTTTTCTTGCTTGCCTCAGTCATACACTTTCAGTATACGATACGAGGTATTCAAGCTATAGCGTAAGCATCATCGCTAAAGGCCAAGTACCTGGTCGATCTGCTTGCCGAAGGCTTCCAGGTCACTGGTGTCGTTCTGTACAAATACGTCAGACTTTTCTTTGACGCCTAACATATTAAGAGTTGCCGAGTCACCATCGTGCTGCATCTCAGCCGCCTCCTCTGTCATGAACTCTTCGAATGTCTTATCGTCTTCGCTTCTACGGCCACGGCGATGAGCGTTGGCCTGGATACGCTCGTACCGGACCCGAGGATCGGCATCAATCCAGACCATAGTACCGCCTAACTTATGTATACGGTCCGCTTCACCAGGATTACGCAGACTGGCCATGACCACACCGCTGTATTGATCGGGTTTTTTACGATATTCAGCGACCGCTTTATCTACCAGTACACCAAGCCCGAATTCTCTACGCCACTCGGCGCTAATCTGCCGCAGGTTCTCACGCTGAATCGGCAGCCCGCGCCGTTTTGCTTCGGCCCGTAACAGTTCTGTAACTGATATGAACAAATAGTTATGTTTATCGGCCAACATCTGCCCGACCGTATCTTTGCCAGAACCATTCGTTCCAGACAATCCGATAATAGAGACTTTTTTATCCATACTCTTTAACTAACTTTAGCATATTAATTGCCTAAAGCGCCATAACATTGACTTTTTGAGTATTTTACGATAAAATACTCCCATTATGTCGATCGTTGTAAAGCACGAGATTTTGGAGTCTATTAAGAACGGGGAGCTGAAATTTACCCCTGCTCTCGATAGTTTGCAGTTTCGCCCCCACGCGGTAGATCTTCGTTTGGGCACGACCTTCCGCATTCCCAAGCGCACCTTTAACGTAGGTCGTACCAGCAAGGGCCGAACCGCCGTACCTCTTGACCATATGGCAGTCAATAACGGCCACTTCGCTGTGTACGATGAAACTGAACTTAAGCCCGGACAATATTTCGACATCCTACCAAGTGAATGGATCATGGGCTTTACCATGGAAAAGGTTCATCTTAAAAGCAATACCTTGATGGGAGTGCTCTACCCGCGATCTTCAGTAAACCGTCGGGGCCTAGCCGTAGACTTAACGGGTATTGTCGATAGCGGCTATAACGGCCGCCTAATGATCCCGATCCACAACACCACCAGTATGCAGGTCATTCGTATCTATCCTGGCGAGCGCATTTGCCAATTGGTGTTCGAGCGTCTCGAACAACCTGTTCGTGAAGGTTACCAAGGCCGTTATTTTGACAAAAAGAAAAAGCTTTCAGGCACCTATGTTGCTGAAAAAGAGAGTCGTGAAATTGAATTAATTCGTTCCGGCGACCTAAAGAAAATTAAGAAAGAATTCAAACAGCTTGCCTAGACAAGCTACTTATTTGATATAGTCGTGCAGCTTCTTGGCGTCGCGGTGTTTGCGCAGTTTAGCTAGCGCTTTGGCTTCGATTTGGCGGATGCGCTCGCGAGTCACAGAGAATTCCTGGCCGACTTCTTCCAGCGTGTGGGATTTGCCATCCTCGAGACCGAAACGTAATTTCAGAATCTTCTGCTCGCGCTCGGTCAGCGCGCCGAGCATGTCTTTGACCTGCTCTTTCAGCAGCTGGCCGGTGGCCGATTCCTCGGGCGAGACGGTGTCTTCGTCCTCGATGAAATCGGCCAGTACGGAATCTTCTTCATCGTCACGAATCGAAGCGTCCAACGACGAAATATCCTGCTTGATCTTCATGATGTGCTCCACCTTGTCGACGTCGATCTCCATAGCTTTGGCGATTTCCTCGTTGGTCGGCTCGCGGTTCAGCTCCTGTGTCAGCCGGCGCTGGGTGCGCAGCAGTTTGTTGATGGTTTCCACCATGTGCACCGGAATGCGGATGGTGCGGGCCTGGTCGGCGATGGCGCGGGTGATGGCCTGGCGAATCCACCAGGTGGCGTAAGTCGAGAACTTGAAGCCCTTGTCCGGGTCGAACTTCTCGACGGCGCGCAGCAGGCCAGTGTTACCTTCCTGAATGAGGTCCAAAAGGTCCAAGCCGCGGCCCACGTAGCGCTTGGCAATCGACACCACCAGACGCATGTTGGCCTCGGCCATCTGGTCCTTGGCTTTTTTGTCGCCGGCCACCACGCGCTGCGCCAGCGCCAACTCTTCCTCGGCGCTCAGCAGCGGAATCTTGCCGATTTCGCGCAAGTACAAACGCACCGAGTCATCGGCCACGTCATCGTCCAGGTAGACCGCCTTGGAGGTGTCCTCTTCTTCCTCTTCATCGTCCCATTCGTCGGTGAACTTCGAGGTGTCCGGGTCGGTGGCCGTAATTTCGATGTTCAAATCGGCCAGGTCGGTGTACAGCGCGTCGAGCGCCTCGGCGTTCTCAGCCGTTTCTGGTATGACCGCGAAAATATCGCGCTGGTCGAGATGGCCGTCCTTCTTAGCCTTGTCGATCAGCTGCTGCTTTTTCTGCTCGATGGTCAGCTCCTCGAGCTTGTCGTCCTTCTTGAGCTTTTTGGCTTTGCTCTTATCTTGCTTAGCTGGTTTATCTGATTTCTTGGCCATAGGCCGCTCCCTTCACTTGATTCAATAATTCGTCGTATTGTTTGGCGCGCGTCAGCAACGTTCGAGTGGCCGCCGGATCGGCCGTTTCCAGTTGGTTGGCTATGGCGCGTTTTTCGTTTTTTATAAATTGTTCTATCAGCCGTGCCTGCAACCGAGCCGCTTCGTAATGAAGTTCGTTAAGCTCGAGACCCTGATAGAGTTCCTCGTAGAGTAATACTTCTATTTTAACATAATCAGCAATCGGCTTCAATCCGGCGGCTTCGTCCGGCGCGCCCTTGAAGCCGCGATTTTGTTTGAGGAAGTCAAGTAATTGTTTGGCTTCGTCTTTGTAGAGCATGTCGGGCGTGACGAGATCGAGAAATTCGCGCAGCGTTTGGCGGCTGAGCATTAGTGCCAGGAATTGATCCTGGGTTTTTTGGTTTTCGACGGCCGCCTTGTCGAGCTGTTCGGGCTTGGTTTTGACGCGCCGGCGCCGCTCGGTCGTCTCTGGGCCGCTGGTTTTGCTGAGTTTTTGGGTCAGCGCGTCTTTGCTGACGTCGATCGCGGCGGCGATGGCGTTCAGGTAATGGTCGCGCTCCACGTCGTCGGACAGGCCGCGCACCACCGGCAGCAGCACGTCGCTGAACTCGCGCTTGCCTTTAGCCGACGTGACGTCGAGCAACTTTTTGTAGCGCGCCATCAGCCAGTCCAGCGCGTACTGGTTTTTGTTGATGGCCGCCTTCCAAAGTTCCGGATCCTGCCGGATAAGCTCGTCCGGATCCTTGCCGCTCGGCACGTCGATGATGCTCAAGCTAACTTTTACGCGGCTGGCGATCGGAATCGCCCGCTCGGTGGCCGCCACGCCGGCCTTGTCGGCATCAAAACAGAGGCGGATGTCGCCCGTAAAGCGGCTCAGCGCTTTGAGGTGCGGCTCGGTCAGCGCCGTACCGGCCGTGGCCACCACCTGCCGCACGCCAGCCTGATGCGAGGCAATCACATCGAGATTACCCTCCACCAACACCGCGAAACCGCCCTTGCGGATCGATTCTTTGGCCAGGTGCAGGCCGTAAATGTGCCGGCTCTTGTCGTACAGCACGGTCTGCGGCGTGTTGATGTATTTCGGCGCGCCCTCGATATCTTCCAGCAGCCGCGCCGTAAAGCCAATCACGCGCCCCTGAGGGTCCTGCAGCGGAATCATCAGCCGGCCGCGGAACATGTCCTGAATGCCGCCGCGGTAGCTGCGCGCGCTCAGGCCGGCCTGCTTAATTTCGTTTTCATTAAATCCCTTATTTTTAGCGTATTCCACCAGCGCCGAACCGTTGTTCGGCGCGTAGCCCAGCCGCCACTCCAGCGCCGTTTCCTTGCTAAATTGCCGCTTTTTGAGCACATATTCCAGCGCCGTTTTGTTCTGGCTGAACTGCACCTGATAAAACTTGGCGGCCAGCTCCAGCAGCTCATGCAGGCGCTCTTTGTTCGGCCCATTGCGCCGCGGCGAGCTGCGATATTGGTCCAGATCCACACCGGCCTTGCGCGCCAGCAGTTCCAGCGCGCCCTTGAAATCGACGCCCTCGACCTCCATCACAAAGCTGAACATATTGCCGCCCTTGCCCGAGGAAAAATCGTGCCAAATTTGCTTTTCCGGACTCACCATAAAACTCGGCGTTTTCTCGTTGCTGAACGGACTCAGCCCGCGCCAGTTCCGCCCGGCGCGCTTCAGCGGCACGTATTCACTGATCACATCCTCGATGCTCAGCCGCTGCTTAACCTCATCAACCGCATCCATAGGTATAATTATCTAGTAAGTCAAGACCAGTAGCAAGGTTCGCGACATTCTAATCAGCTATTGCCGATGTTTCTGGCCGACGCCTTTGATGCTGTCGATATGCGTAACATGTAGGGCTTTAATCTTTTTTTGCGGCTGCGTAATCAACGATTCATAGTCGGTGTAGCCCGTACCTTCTACATGGGCGTAGTTATAACCTTCGTTACCGATCTTATCGAGCATTTGTTCCTGAGAGTCCGTGGTTATGAAACAGCCCAGATTAGTCTGGCGGGCGCAACCATCATCCGCGATTCCTGTGGTTAGCGTATCGAAAGAGACATGGTTTCCTTGATTAGATTTAGCCGCCCGAGAATGATGATAGATCAGGTAGGCCGTGCTGCCGATGGCCGCCACTATCAGGATAATGATCATCGCTTCTATGAGGCCAAAGCCCGTTTGATTAAGCGGCCTTCGGGAGGAGGCTTTCATGTCTACTATGATGGCACCTTGGAACCACAAGCACAATGCTTAACCTTATGTTTTGAGGTCGGCAGCCTTCGATTTAGGATTTTTGATGCCGATAAGCGAGATAAGGCCGCCGGCAATGACCAGGCCGGCCGTGACGTTCATGCCGGTGTGGAAGGCGGAGACCGAGGCGTCCTGGAGGGCGATTTTGAAGCTGACGTCGTGCTGGTACGGCCGCGGCGGCGTGGTGACCAGCGCAGCTTGTTTGGCCTGGGCCAGCGCGCGGGCCGGTGCCGCAGCGCACAATTTATCCAACTGGCTGCCGAACTGCAGCGCCACGATGGCGCCCACGGCCGCTACCGCCACCAAGCCGGCCACGCGGGCCACGGCGTTGTTAACGGCCGAGGCGATGCCGGCTTCGCCCTCCGGCACGTCGCCCAAAATCGCCGCCGTCAGCGGCGCCACCGTAATCGACAAACCGACGCCAAAAACGATGATGCCGGGCAGCAGCTGCGTCCAATAGTTAAAATCCAGCGGCAAGCGCGCCACCAGCACAAAGCCGAGGCCGGCGATCAGCGGGCCGAAGCCCATAAAGAAGCGCGGGCCGTATCTCGACGACAAAGCGCCGGCCCGCGGCGACAGCAAAAACATGATGATCGTCACCGGCAGCATCGCCAGACCGGCCCGCAGCGCCGAGTAACCGCTCACCTGTTGTAAAAATAAAACAATCAGGAAGGTCGAGACGCTGAGGCCGGCGTAAATCGCCAAAGTTGCCACGTTGCCGACCGAGAAATTCCACCGCCGGAACAGGCCGAGCTTGAGCATCGGCTGCCGCGCGCGGGACTCATATATAAGAAAGGCCGCGAAAATGACGGCGCCAACGGCCAGCGGCAAGTAAATCAGCGGGTCGCTCCAACCGTAGTGCGGCTGCTCAATCAGCGCAAACACCGGCCCGCCGAGGCCAAGCGCGCAGAGCACGGCGCCCACCACATCAATCGCGGCCTTTTTGGTCTGGTCTTTCACTTGTACGCGGCGCAGCAAGTAGAGCGTCGCGGCGATCGGCAGCACGTTGATGGCGAAAATCAGCCGCCACGACAGCGAATCGACCAAAAAACCGCCCAGCAGCGGCCCGATTACGAAGGCGATGCCGGTCCAGGCCGTCCAGGTGCCGATGGCCTTGCCCTGCGCAGCGCCGGAAAACGTCGAAATGATAATGGCCAGCGAGCTCGGCACCAGCAGCGCGCCGGCCACGCCCTGCAGCGCCCGAAAAATAACCAGCAAACTGCCGGAAGGCGCCGCCGCACACAGCAGCGAAGCCGCGCCAAAGCCGATCAAACCCAGCGTCAAAATCTTTTTGCGGCCCAGCAGGTCCGACAGCGAGCCGGCGATCAAAATCAGCGAGCCGAGCGTCAGCAAATAGGCGTCAACCACCCACTGCTGCACCGACAGCCCGCCGCCCAAATCCCGCTGGATGGCCGGCAGCGCCACGTTGACGATCGAGCCGTCCAAAAACGCCACGAACGACGCCAGAATGCTCACCGCCAACACCAGCCGCTGCTGCTTTGTCATATATATGAGCATAGCAGATGCTTGGCCGCGCGAAACGCGCTGCTTGGCGGCTAGGCCGGCCGAGACTTCCCTTGCCAGAGAAGCTTATGGTTTAATGAAACCATGCAACCGAACAATCCGTACCAGCCGCCTGCGCCCGCGCCGCCGCCCATCAGTCCGGCCCCGCAACCTTCCGGCTACGATTTCATCACCAATCCTTCGGCGCCGCCGCGGCGCGGGCCGAACCTCCTGCCCAGCAACGCCTCGACGCCGATGCGCCTGGTCGTCGTGGTTGGCGGCCTGCTCGTTTTATTAATACTGTTTCTAATCCTCAAAGGTTTGCTCAGCGGCGGCGGCAACACAGAGGCCCTGATCAACGTCGCCCAAGATCAGCAGCAAATCATTCACCTGACCACCAATGCCACCAGCAACAGCCAGGTCGGACTTTCCACCACCAACGAAAATTTCGCCGTCACCGCTCAGGCCAGCCTGACCAGCGCCCAGCAGCAGCTAATCACCTACCTCGCCACTAACGGCCACAAGGTAAAAACCAAAACGCTGAGCCTCAAAATCAGCAGCAGCCTCGACCAGGAATTGCAAACCGCCGCCACCAACAGCACCTACGACAGCACCTTCAAGCAGACCATGCAGAATCAATTGAGCAGCTATCAGCAGGCGCTGCGCACCGCTTACGCGCAAACCAAAGGACCGAAGGGCCGCCAGCTGTTAAGCGACCAATTCAACGCCGCGCAGCTGTTGCTGCAGCAGCTCAACACGCCGGCCAGCTAGCCTCGCGAACTTAGTGGCGAGGAGCTAGCCTGCCCGCGCGCCGGCTAAACCGTCTGGCCGGTCACCAGCTGATAGCTGTGCCGGATCAAATCCTGCACTTCCGGCCACTGCAGCTGGCCACTCAGCACCAGCGTGTTCCAGTGCTTTTTATTCAAGTGATAGCCCGGCATGACTTCCTCGTACTTGTCGCGCAGCACTTTGCTGAGCGCCGGATCGCACTTCAGGCTGAGCCTGACAGGATTTTTGCCCTCGCTGATTAGCGCGAACATCTTGTCACCGACTTTATACACCGCCGTTTTTTCGCCAAACGGATAGTCCAGGCGAGCGTTCGGCAGACTCAGAATATAGTCCTCAACTGTTTTGTGATCCATCGGTTCTATTGTACAAGTTTTTGAAACCTGGCCCTCAAAACCGCCTTGGGTGGCACAGTGGCGAAAAGATCCCGCCGCTTAAAACCAACGCCGCGCAGCTAGGCTAGGTCATTCAAAAAGTGACCCGGCCTTAAACTTTTAGCTATTTTGATTCAAGTCAAAAGAATACGTTTGATCCTTCACACGAAGACCACAACCATTAAATCAATTCCGATGGCGCTTAAACCACTCCAAATAATACTGCAGCTCCGCAATTGAAGCCTGAATGTCGTCGAACGCCCGATGCACCTCGCGCTTCTCAAACTGCACGCCATAAGCACCCTGCATAAACACTTTCCAGGCCGACACGTCCAGCATGCGATAGTGTAATTTCAGATCGAGCTGCGGCCACCACTGCCGGATAAAATTGCGGTCATTGTGAATGCTGTTGCCCGCCAGCACCGCCGGCTCCGCCCCAAATTGTTGCTCAACCAACTCGCCCAGCTCGCGCTCGACTTGTTCAGACGGCTTGGCGCTGTCGCTCTCCATTTTAGCCACAAACTCGTCGCGATTGGCCGGATAATCCTTCCACCAAATATTCTTCTGCATGCGGTCCACCACCGTCTGCTTGTCCTGCCGCACAATCGCCTCATAGCTCGCCAACGTCTTAAACTTAAAATCCGTGATCTCGGCTGCCACTTCCAAAATAACGTCCTGGCGCGGATCCAGTCCGGTCATCTCCAAATCCACCCACAACAGCTTGGTCGGCAGCGCGTGCTTATCAATCATTGCCTCTATCATACCAGAGATACCAAAAGAGGCCCGCTGCACGGGGGCCTCTTGCTGCCGCAAGTCTCTCCAACCTAGGCCTTGGCGCGGGCAGCCGCCAAAGCGTCGCCGTACCACTTTAGCTCCTCCAGCGTGGCCTTCAGCGCGCCGTGCGGACCGTACGGGTTCGCCTTGACCGAATCGGCCAGATTGCCCGATTCATCGATCACCTCGCCAGCGCGCTCGCTAAAGTACGTCACCGTCGGCAACACCGCCGCTTTCAGCCCGGACATAATGTCCCTGAGCTGAGCGATGGCCTGCGCGCCGCCCGTCGAACCGTGCCCGATTAGCGCCACCGGCTTCTGCTTAAACTGAAAATCCAGGTAGTCCAGCGCGTTCTTCAGCACGCCTGACGGCGCCCGATTATATTCCGGCGTGACAATCACGTAGGCGTCGGCTTCGTCCAGCTTGTCGAGCCATTTTTGAGCGACCGGATTCGGTTTGCGCTCCGGGTTGAACTGCGGCGAAATCGGCTCGTCCAGAAACGGCAGCTCGTAATCCGCCAGATCAACGACCTCGGCCGTCTCGCCGAACAGATCCTTATATTCCTTGGCAGCCCATGCAGCGATTTTAGGCGTTACCCGGCCCGGCCGCGTCGAACCGACAATGATTTGTACTTTCATATTGTTTGGCTCCTTTATGATATACTTTTTATAGTATTAGTAATGCCAGTATAGAACGCATTACTATACTTTGTAAAGTATTATGAAGACCGCCGTTAAAAAACCAATCGAATCACGCGTCGGCTGCATCGCTGCCGCCATGGAAATCATCGGCAACAAGTGGACCGCGCTCATCTTGCGCGATCTGTTCGCCGGCCCCAAACGCTTTTGCGAACTCGAAAAATCGGTCGGCCACATCAACCCGCGCACGCTTTCCCAGCGCCTCGACGATTTAGAAGCCCACGGAATCATCACCAAACAAAGTTTCGCCGAAGTCCCGCCGCGCACCGAGTACAGCCTCACCAAAAAAGGCCACGACCTGCTGCCCATCCTCAAACAAATGGCCGCCTGGGGCACCAAATACTACGACAAAGATTGCTAGGCCGACTGGCTCTGAGTCTTGGTATAATTCAGACATGCAGATTAAGTTATTCCTGACCGGCGGAACAATTGATAAAAAATATAATGAGTTGTCGGGCGAGCTAGACTACAAGAAAACTCATATTCAAGAAATGTTGAAGCAGGCCCGATCACGCCTAGACATACATATTGAAGAGCTGATGCTGGTAGACAGCCTCGATATGACCGATAGTCAACGCCAGCAGATTTTGCATGCCTGCCAGAGTACGGACCAGCATAAAATAGTAATTACTCACGGTACTGACACAATGGTAGAAACTGCTCGATTGCTTGGAGAGAACATTCAAGATAAAACCATCGTACTTTTTGGCTCGATGATTCCGTTCGCCTTTGGCGGTTCTGACGCGCTGTTTAATTTTGGCGCGGCGTTAGCGGCTGCTCAAACTCTTGGCCAGGGTGTCTACATAACTATGAACGGAAAAATCTTTGAGTGGGACAAAGTAGTTAAGAACAGACAGCTCGGCGAATTCCAGCCGCGCTAAGGTTATTCCTTTTCGTTGAAACCCAGCGCCGCCGAATTGATGCAAAAGCGCAGGCCGGTCGGCTGCTCCGGCGCGTCGTGGAAGACGTGTCCGAGATGGCTGCCGCACTTGGCGCACAGCACCTCCACGCGGCGCAGGCCGTGGCTGGCGTCCTCCTGGAGTTTCACCGCTGTGGTGTTGGCCACGTCATAAAAACTGGGCCAGCCGCTGCCGCTGTCAAACTTGGTGTCGCTCTTAAAAACCACGTTGCCGCAAGCCGCACAGGTGTAGTCGCCAGTCTTATGATTATGCAAAAGCTTGCCGCTAAATGGCGCCTCCGTGCCCTTTTCGCGCAAAACATGATATTGCTCAGGGGTCAGCTTGTCTTTCCAGTCGTCGCTCATATCTATAATTATACGCCGCGAAAATAGTAGCTGGCGACTGGCTAGGCCGGCTCACCTCTATTTATTTTTGGGCTTGTTCAGCTTATCGAGCTTAAAAACTTTGATAATTATGTAAATGATGACCAGGACGAGCAGAAAATCAATTACACCGTATACCAGATCGCCCCAGGCAAAGTTGGCGGCCTGGCCGCGAAAATGCCAGGTGTAGGTGCGCTCGCTCAGGGCTGTGCCGCCGAAGAGCAGCTGCGTAAACGGGTTCACGAAGTCAGCCACCAGCTGTTTGACCAGCCCCTGCACTTGGGTGGCTACCACAAAACCGATCGCCAAGGTGACCACTGTGTACTCGCGCAAAAAGTCCACGAAACCGCCCACCGGATTAACTTCTTGGGCAACCGTTTTGGTAACGCTCGGCTTGGGCCGGCGGTTGCTTTTTGGCGACTGAATACGCATGGTCGTGCCGGTGGTTACCAGCTGGGCGGAGTTCGGTTTGGTGTTGCGTTTTCTTTTTCTTTCTGCCATAACCCTTTCATTATATCACATTTTATCTGGAGATGCAATACCTAGCAGCCCTAGGCCGGCTTTGAGCGTCTCGGCATAAGCCACCACCAGCGCCAACCGGACGTCCTGGCGTTCATCGCCTACCACCCGATTATGCTCGTAAAACCTATTAAACGTCTGTGCTAATTCATACAAATATCCGCAAAGGTGGTGCGGCATGAGCTCGGCGGCGGCTTTGTCGATAACTTCGGTATATTCGGAGATTTTGCGGGCCAGGCTGCGCTCGCCGGCCTCAAAATCCTGAACCGGCGCGCCCTCGGAGCCAGCCTTAGCCAGAATGCTTCGCGCGCGGGCGTGGGCGTACTGCAAATACGGCCCGCTATTGCCTTCCAGGCTGACCGATTCTTCCGGATCGTAGATGATGTCGCCGCCCATGCGGACCTTCAAAAAGGCGTATTTTACGGCGCCCAAGGCAATCTGCTGGTTATCCTGGCCGACAAGCCGGCGATTGGCCTCACCGGCGGCTGCCAACACGTCGACGGCCCGCAAGAAATTGCCCTTGCGGCTGCTCATTTTGGTGCCGCCGGCCAACTTAACGATGCCGTGCGTCAGGTGCCGGCTGCGTTCGGCCAGCTCCGGCTGAAATTGCTCAATGCTTTTTAGCACCACTTTCATGTATTCGATAATGTCGTTGCCGGTGATTATTACCGAGGTGTCAAAGTGATAATCCTGCCATTTTTTCATGATTAAGCCGACGTCTTTGGCTTCGTAGGTGGGCAGGCCTTCGGAATTGATGAAGACGCGGGTGTGCAGGCCATACTTTTCGCCATCGAAGACGACGGCGCCGTCGCTTTCTGTGTAGACGTCGCCGGTGTGCTGGCGCACTGTTTGCAGACCAAGCGGCGCGGTCTGGCTTTCTGGATAGTATTTTTCGAATTTGGTGCCGAGGCGCGCGTAGAAAGCGTCGAAGTAATCGTAGCTCCACTGGCGGCAGGTCCAGTAAATCTGAGCAAATGGCGAGTCGTGGTCACCATCGGTATGCAGCTGATAAATCCGCTTGTTGAGCGCGATAATTTCGGCTTGAGCCGGCTCGCCGGCTTCGTAGGCCTGGGTGCCTTTGACGTAGGCGGCCGCCATCCAGTCGGCGCGTTCGGCCTCTGGAATTTCATCCAATTTGGCCGGCACTTCGCCGCCCAGCTCGCGCTCAATCGCCCACATAGCCTTGGCCACGTGCAAGCCGACATCGCCGCCAAAGTTCACGCGGTGCACGGTGGCGCCGGCTTGCTCCAACAGATTGGCGATGGCGTCGCCCACCACGCTGGTGTACAAATGCCCGGCGTGCAGCACCTTAAAAGGATTCGGATCGGAATATTCGGCCACCACGGTTTTGCCCTGCAGGAATTTCGCCGGTTCGCCCCGCAACATGCCCGCCAGCGCCGTGTCGCTCAGCCGCAAATTGATAAAGCCAGGGCCGGCAATCGAGATATCACTCACCCGCCCTTCCAGATCAGCGCGGAGCTTTTCGGCCAGCGTTTCGGCAATTTCTCGCGGCTTTTTACCAATCTGCCCGGCCAGCTGCAAAGCCACATTGGTGGCGTAATCGCCAAATTGCTCTTCCGGACGGGTCAGCTCCACGGCCTGGTCGACCGCAAACAGCGCCTTGACCGCCTCAGCCAAAGATTGTTCCAGCTCAGCTTTCATGTCACCAGTATACCAGAGACTAACAGAGGTTACTGCGGCCGGCGCTGAGCCGAGATTTGGCCGGCGCGCGTTAGCAGGCGGGCGCCGCGCCACAGCAGGCCGTACATGCTAAGCAGCAGCACAAAGAATGAGGCGATGGCCAGCAGCATTTGCGGATACTGCGCCGGATGCAGCACGCGGTCCGACAAATCAAACAGCAGGCCGCCCGGATTGGTCAGGACGTCCCAGCTGTTCCAGCGCAAATCGCGGCCGATATACACCGCCACGCTGCTGATGAACAGCACCGCGGCTATCCAGGCCGCCGAAGTCCGCCGCGAAAAGCGCTGCCGAAACTGCATATGAACCAGATACAAACTGCTAAAACCGAGCACCACCGCCGTGTAAATAAAAGAGGTGAACATCACCGTGTCGTAGAGAATGTCAAAGCGCCGCACGTCCTGCAGATGAATGAAATCGCTGATCATGTAAAAGCTGTTCGGCAAAAATACCAGCCACAGCAAGCTGGTAATCACCGCCTCCCAACTGGACCACAGCTTGCGCTGCAGCACCGTCACCAGCCGGACCGCAAAAAGCAGCGGCAGCCAGGCCAAAAACAGGTTCCACACCAAGTAATCGAAGTCGAGGCTGCGGTTGCGCCAGGCGCCATAAGCAAACAGCGCCAGACTGGTGAGGGTGGAAAATCCCAGCGCGGTAATGTATTGGGTGCGGGGCGACCGCCAGGTAGCCATAACGTTCTTATTATAACTTAGCGCGGCGCGGGCCAAGCCGGGCGGGCGGCGGCGAGCTGGTTCGCCTGAAGCGTGCCACTTGATACCGAGAGATACTTACCTGTTTAGGTGTCAAGCTGCTTTTTGAACTTCTCGATTAAGTCTACCGGCGTCGGATTGATGCCGTTCAGCAAAGCCGTGTACAGCGTCACAAAATCGCCCAGCGCGATGGCGTACAGCAGCTGCTCCAACAGATCATCGCCCGACACCTCAACCGCAATCGGCTCCGGCCGCAGGCCAGACAGCAGCCGGCCGGTAACCTCAAAACGTTTTTGGATGCGCGGATGCTCCAGCGCGCTGTGCAGCTCTATAACGGCGTACGGCTTCTCCGTCGGCTGTTTGGTCCAGCCCATCATCTCATTGTGGTTAAACTCCGAAAATTGGTTGGCCCAGGCGATGTGCTTGGCGTTTTCGTTAAAACTTATCTTCCACTTGTAGGCCGCCGGCCACAGCTTCGGTCCAGCGTACACCACCGCCGATTTGCCAATTACCTCGAGGGCCATGCGCTTGGCAAGATTTTTTTTGGTGGGCACTGTCGGCAGCCAGGCTTGCAGTGCCGTCTTCAAAAACGGCGCCTTGGAGGCCAGCTCGTCGCGCGTGCCTTCGGTAATGCCGATGGCGTCGGTCGCAGTCAATAGGGCCTTCAAACTATAAAAAACGGCGTGCCGCGGCTGCAGCCCGCCGGGCAAGGTGGCCAGCGGATAGCCTTTGGCCCGAGCAATGTCCGCCAGCTGGCCGCCGCTAGTAATGACCACAATGTTGGCGCCTCGCTGCTCCGCCTCCGCCAGCGCACTCAACGTCTCTTCGGTGTTGCCTGAGTAGCTGGAAGCAAAAAACAGCGTCTCGCCGCCAACATACTGCGGCAGCGTGTAATCCCGCACAATTTCAAACGGCACCGCAAAACCCGGCCACACCTGCGCGATCAAAGCCGCCAGCGCTGAGCCGCCCATGCCGGCAAAGACGATGTTGCGCGGCTGCCCCGTCTCCAGGGCCGGCGCAAATTCAAAGCTCTGCTCCAGCTGCTGCCACTGTTTCTCGGCCACGCCCAGGGCGTCCTGCGCGTCGCGCTGATGGATCATTTTAAGGTCGTCGAGCATTCTGTCAAACTCCTTGTGCTTTTAGCGGTTGTTTGTATATAGTATAGCTTAAGAATAAGCAATTTCAGGGGGTGGACATGTTCGGTCACGACGACAAAAAAGATGAAGACAAACACGAAGGCGCGGCAGTCAATCCGGTCAGCGACAGCGGCAGCGATTGGCAGCACCCGGGCCCGCCGCCGGCTGATGACAACAGTCAAGCAGGGCCCACCGAAGACTTCACCGCCGGCCACAGCGACGAACCCAGCGACACGCCGGCGCCAGCCGCCGATCAGCCCGATCTCAACCCCTCGCACGAACTGCCCGCCACCGACTCCGACCACGCCAGCGCGCCCGCCGGCTCGGATTTCAACGCCGCTACTACCGACAACACCGACAATGGCTCAAGCGACGACCTAATCGACCTCAAACAAGAAGCCCTCGGCAAACTGTCGCCGCTCATCGGCCACCTCGACCAGTCGCCGGAAGAAAAATTCCGCACCCTCATGATGATGATCCAGGCCAGCGACGACCAAAGCCTCATCCGCCAAGCCTACGACACCGCCCTCACCATCGACGACGAAAAAACCCGCGCCCAAGCCCTCCTCGACATCGTCAACGAAATCAACTACTTCACCCAGAACCCCAAAGCCGAGTAAATCGCCTACCCTTGCTGGCTAATAACTGGGGTGTTATGGTATTGATCTATGGGCAAAAATACCATCACGCTTGATAATTTCTCCGCTTTTCACGGCGAAGTCCACGGTGTCGAAATCCAATCCAATTTACTTTTCGAACCATATGTCCCGACAACGGAAATCGACGTAAACCTTGATAGAATCGCCCGGGCAGCGCGGATTGGTCATTTAGGCTCAGTAGCTATCAGGCGTTTTTCTGAATCAAGCATGCATACAGTGCCCGCTGTTGTCAATCTGCACGATAACGGCACCGCTACGGCCACGCGAGCCGCTGTCAGTAGTCGTTCAAAAAAGATAGATTACTCCTTAGACACGAATAGCCTCGTTATGTCTACCAAAGGTAACGCCTCAATAAAAATTAACTTTGGGCACGAAGACGTCGATGATATGCAGTTGCGCGAACCAGAGGCTTGGGCACAGTTCCTAGATTCGCGTATACGCGCCGGCCTCTATGGCTCGGCTCAAAAAAAGTTCTTATCAAATCTCGGGTATAGGCTCCAAGTAATAGGTGGCATTGTGCTTATATCGGGAGGGTTCGCCATTGGTAACATTGAAGTCGGGGCGGTTGCTTACGGTGCCATAGCTGCCGGGGACCTTTTGACAATGTCCTGGAAGTCTAAGCATTTGAATCGCCATGAAAAGCTCTATCATGCTCCGGAAGTCTCCTTTACGCCCGGGTTGCCATTAGACCGATTGGCTCTTGCCAAAACCTATGTAAGCACTAGAAAATTCGTAAAAGCCAGATAGGCAACTTACATCATGCCCATGCCGCCGGGCATACCACCGCCGCCGGCCGGAGCTTCAGGCTCTTTTTCAGGCACTTCGACCACCAGCGCGCCCATGGTCATAGACGTGCCGGCAATGGAAACGGCATTCTGAATAGCTTCGCGGGTCACGCGCGCCGGATCCACTACACCTGCAGTTTTGAGGTCGACCAGCTTGGAGGGCTCATTGACGTCCACGCCCTGCCCCACCTTGGCCTTCCTGACCTGCGGCAACCATTCGTCCGGATTCAGGCCGGCGTTTTCCAGCAGTACACGGAACGGTTTTTCCAAAGCCTTGGCCAGTAATTGCTGGCCAGCAGCGATGGAATCGTCGTCGTTAGTCGCCTTAACCGAACTGGTCAGGTTGATGAGCGTCACGCCGCCGCCCGGCACGATGCCATCGCTCAAGGCAGCTTTGACAGCATGCACTGCGTCGTCCACGCGGAATTTCTTTTCTTCGATCTCGGTCTCGGTGGCACCGCCCACTTTGATGACAGCCACCTTGCCGCTCAAAGCAGCATGGCGCTTCTCCAAATTCTCTTTGTCATACTCACTAGCAGCGGCGTCAGCCTGGGCGGCAATCTGCTTGACACGCGCCATCACCTCGGCCGGAGAGCCGCCACCTTCAATGATGGTCGTTTCGTCTTTAGTAACGATCACGCGGCGGGCCGTACCAACAGCATTCAAGTCAGCCGTTTCAAACGAATGACCGAGGTCTTCGCTAATCACTTCCGCACCAGTCAAAATGGCGATATCATTCAAAATATCCTTGCGGCGATCACCGAAGGCCGGCGCTTTGATGGCAACGGTGTTAAAAACGCCCTTCAAGCGGTTCAAAATTAGCGTGCCGAGCGCCTCGCCCTCAACGTCCTCAGCGATAATTACCAAGTCTTTTTTGCCAGCCTGTGCCAGCTTTTCGAGCAGCGGCAAAAATTCCTGCAGACTCGAGATTTTCTTATCAGTAATGACAATGGCCGGCTTGTCATACACCGCCTCCATACGCGCCGTGTCGGTCACCATGTATGGGCTGACAAAGCCGCGGTCAAAGGTAAAGCCTTCCACGACTTCACTCTCCAGTTCGAGTCCCTGTCCTTCTTCGACCGTTACCACGCCATCTTTGCCGACCTTGTCGATCACATCGGCGATCAGGGCGCCAATCTCAGCGTCACCAGCCGAAATCGTAGCCACTTCGGCCACCCGGCTTTTCTTGCCCTGAATATCCTCGCTCATGCTACCCAGCGCCTTAATCACGTCCTGTGCCGCCGCTTCCAGACCTTTGCGCAGCAGCATTGGATTATGCCCAGCCGCAATCAGCTTATTAGCTTCGTTCAAAATATGGTAAGTCAAAACTGTAACAGTGGTCGTGCCGTCACCGGCCACGTCGTTCATCTTGGAGGCAGCTTGCTTGATAAGCTCCGCACCAACCTTCTGGCCGAGCGTTTCGTCGTCCACATCGCCTAGCTCCACACCCTTCGCCACGGTCACCCCGTCATGAGTTACCGTCGGCGCACCGTAAGCCTTGCTAATGACCACATTGCGGCCTTTCGGTCCCATGGTTGTTTTCACCGCGTTATATAAAATTTCGGCGCCTTTCAGCACGCGCCCGCGGGCGTCAGCATCATAAAAAACTTTTTTCGCCATCTATAAGTTCCTCCTATTTAACAGTCGCTAAAACGTCTTCTTCTTTTACCAGAATGTAGTCTTTGCCCTCAACCTTAACTTCGGTGGTGCTGAAACTCTTGTAAACAATCCGATCGCCTTTTTTGACCTGTTTGACGTTCGAGCCTACGGCCACCACTTTGGCGGTCTTGGGCTTTTCGGCAGCCTTTTCGGGCAAATAAATGCCGCTGGCAGTCTTAGTTTCGGCTTCCTCGCCTAAGGCGACCACGTAGTCGCCAAGCGGTTGCAAAGGTGCGCTCATCTGGTAACCTCCATCTCTTTATATGATGTGGCAGCTGTTAGCTCGCAATGTAACACCTGCGTCTAGCACTCATGATACTAGAGTGCCAATTTTCCTGTCAAGCACTACGGCCGGAAACTTCATTAAAAGTTAATGACAACTGGCAAAACGATTACCTCTCTCGCGCCAAAACCCTTGACTTTTGACCCAATTCTGTTTTATTATATAATCTTCCTGTTCCTACTACAGCAAAGGAAGTACCTTGTCAGATGATGGAGTAGTGCTTACCCATAAGCATGAGGGCATTTCACTGTCCTACAGCACCACTGACGATCATGAGATCCTGCTTGCAGGACTCACCTCAAATGATCTCAAGAAGGCGCTGCAGGTAGCCCGACCCAAGCGATGCGCGCATGTCCGCTCAATCGGCAGACTCCGCACCGCAGACGGTCCTGTACTGGCAATCCGCCTCCGACCACGCACCGCCGACCTCACTTTTGAGGAACTCACGTCGAAAGTGCTCGACCGGATTTGCATGGCGCTGGCCCGCAGCCATAAAGCCCGCGTCAAACCAGCCAAAATCAAACCAGCCGAAAACCGTCACCGGAAGGACCAGGGTTACGTCCACCAGCGCACGGTCGCTCCGCAAGCTCTCCGTCTCTAGGAACCAGGAATCCGGGTGATGCGTCGCCGCGTAAGCATACCAATCGCCAACGCGCGCGCATCATCCCGGGCTCCGGGTTTAGCAGTTTGACCAGCTTGAGACCCCGTCTCGCTGTACCTCTCAACCCCTGCTAAACCCGGAACACACTTTTCACATTTGATACAATTTAATGAGGCAATGAATCCTCAAACAAACACTCCCGCACCCCTTATAAACAAGCACGTACTAATGTCCGGCGCCGACTATTTTGGCGACGACGACGCCATCAACGACCTGATGGACGCCGCCGTGCCGGTCGACGTCGAAAAAGCCAAAGTCGAGCACCAACAGATTAAACAGGCGCTTGAGGCCGCCGGCGTCACGGTTGAGCAAGTGCCCGCCCCGCCCGATTGCCAGGACGGCGTTTACACCGCCAACTGGGCCCTGGTGCGCGGCCGGCAAGCCGTGATGTCCCGCCTGCCCAACAAACGCCGGCCCGAAGAAGCCTACGCCTGGCAAGTAATCGAGCAGCTTGGCCTCACGCCGCTCACCCTGCCGCCGGAAGTCGCCCGCTTCAGCGGCCAGGGCGACGCTCTGCCCTGCGGCGACCTGCTCTTTACCCAGTCGCCCTATCGCACCACACTCGAAGCTCACCGCTACCTTAAAGACATGCTCGGCTTCCGCGAGGTCATCAGCTTGCAAACCAAACCGGCCCGCTGGTTCGGTGTCGGCCCCGCCAAAACCAACAAAATTACCGGCCTGCCGGACAGCCCCACCTACGACATCGACCTGGCAATCGCCGTCCTAAAATGGCCGCATGACGGCCAAAAAGGCCTGATCGCCTTCTGCCCGGCCGCCTTCAAAGCCAAAAGCCGCCGGCTGCTGCGCGCCCTGGACGAGGTCGACAAAATTGAGGTGTGCCACCACGAGGCCCTCACCGCCTACGCCCTCAACCTCGTCTCCACCGGCCAAACCGTCATCATGAACAGCGGCGCGCCCAAGTTCCAAGCCGCGCTCCAGGCCCACGGCCTCCAAACCGTCGCCCTCGACCTGCCGGAACTCAAAAAAGGCGGCGGCTCCATCCGCTGCTCCACCCTCAGCCTCGACAATTAGCCCTCGACAACTAAGCCTTGCCCAGCCGTTTGCGCAGCGCCGCTCGCGCCGCCTCGGTTTCGTTATAGTGCCGCCGGATGGCGTCCGTCGCCTCGTTGTAGACGTGCCCCGCCGCCGGTGTAAAACCTGGCTTATTCGTAATGATAACCGTCTCCTCGCCCTTGCCGAGCAGCAGCACCAAATCGTCCTTCCGCGCCAGATCAATCGCTTTCTGCACCGCATCTTCCCGCTTATGGATAAAAAACATGTCCTTGTCTTTCACTTTGCCGGCTTTTTCGGCCCCCGCCGCAATTTCCTCGATGATTTTCATACCGTCCTGATCGCGGTCATCCTCTTCGGTCAGGATGATGATATCCGAGTTTTTGCCAGCAATCTCGCCCTGAATCGGCCGCTTCAGCACGTCTCGCCGGCCGGCCGAGCCGAACACCGTAATAATCCGCGCCTTGGCCGTCGGTTTCACCGCCGCATACACCTGCTCAAACCCCTCGGGCGTCGGCGCATAATCCACAATAACGCTAAAATCCTGCCCTTCGTCAATCAAATTCATCCGCCCTTCCACGCTCTTCAAACTGGCCACGGCCCGCTCAATCTGCTCTCTGCTGAGCCCCACCGATCGCCCCACGCCAATCGCCGCCAAACAGTTATACACATTAAATCCCCCGGGCAGATTAGTGCGAATATCATACCGGTCTTCGCCGAGAACAGCCTCAAAATGGCTGCCCGTCGCCGACAATTGCACCTCCGCGGCCCGCAAATCACCCTGTTTCAACCCATAGCGCAGCGGATTTTTAATGGCCGCCGCAAAAATCTCGCCGCTCGGATCGTCCGCGTTGGTCACGCCAATCCGCCGCCCGCGCCGATTCCGGTTGCACTGCTTAAACAGCATCAGTTTAGCCTTGCGATAATTCTCGAACGTCCCGTGATAATCCACATTGTCATGACTCAAATTCGTGAACGCCACGACGTCGAACGGCACGCCCCACACCCGATGCTGCGCCAGCGCGTGGCTCGACACCTCCAGCACCAGCCACTCCACCCCGTTAGCGTTCATTTTTTTGACCGCCTGCAGCAACTTCAGCGACCCCAGCGACGTCATCCGCGCGGTGTTGTGCTGCGGCCCGCGTCCGTCGCCGTAATCAATCGACACCGTGGTCATCATGGCCACCTTGTGCCCGCTCTCGCGCAGCATATGCGTAATCAGCGTGCAGGTCGTCGTCTTGCCAGCCGTTCCCGTCACGCCGATCACCTTCAACTTGCGCGCCGGAAACCCATACACGATGTTCTCCGCCACCGCCTCCGCCAAATGCCCGTACGGCTCAATTTTCCCAAACACCCCCGCCGGAATCACCTTCTTCACCGCGCTGCGAAAACTCATGCCCCTCAGTATAACGGAGTACTCAATTCGAAATAAAGCAGCGCGCTTGAATCAGCGCGCCCACGTCAAACTAACTCAGCCGCGAATCAGAGTTTTACGCTTTTGCTTGTTTGCCAGACTCTTCCGAGGAGTGCCGAAAGCTCTCCCGAATCTCATCGTATAAAACGCCCGCGTTTCGAAGCAGTACCCGGCCAAGATGGTGAGTTTTCTCTGCCTTCGCCGATGCTTCCGCTTCCTCGCCAGTGTCCTGCTGCCGATTTTCCGACTCAGCCTCAGTTTCAGTTTTAGGCGCACCTTGGCGGAAATCCTTAACGGCTTCCGCAAAATTCAAAGATGGCCTATACGAGTCAATCGGATTATTTTCATCATAAACGTACTCGTCGAGCTCCAAGCGTTTTTGAACATACCTTTTGTACCGTCTAAAGCTGCGCTGGTCGGCCTGCAACTTATTATCTTTACTAATAAATTCACCGAACGTCATCAAATCATTCCGCTCTTCGCGGGTCTCGTCAAGCGGAATATCCTCATGATTTTCTGCTTCTACCAGCGAGGTAGCAACATCAAGATCATCGGGCCGCAATATCCACTCACCCGCTCTGGACTTATCCAATAATGTACGTGCCACATAGGGGTTCAAACGGGTGGAGCTGCCCTCGAGGAAATAGCCCATGCCGCTCTGGTCATCTGTCTCAGGATCCAGATGACGAAGCTCAATCTGTTTTGTTAGACTTTTAAGTTCGTCGTACTGCTCTGGAGTTGGTACAAAACGAGGATCTTCCAAACGCTCGTTCCACGCGGCGAGAGCTTCCTGGAATAATTCTTCAGGACTAGGAGACTCGGTATTTTCTGCCGGCTCCTGATCCTGAGACTCGTCTTTTTCCTCGGCCTCAATCACTTCGGTTGCAGCTTCGTCAGACTGCTTGGCTTCCGCCTGATCTCCAGCAACGGACTCATCATCTCCTGCCTTTACCCAATCTGGCACATAGCCATCATCGGGTTTGCCGCCTTCTTCAACAGACTGAGCCTCGCGCCGCGCGTTGCCGGCCTCACGCAAGAGCTGCTTGTCGGCCTCGGCATCGGTCTCATCGTAGGTTGATTTCAGTTCGGTCTCACCGCCTCCCTCAACAGAGTTAGACGTGTCACTTTCAGCGGCTAAGCGCTCGAGTTCGCGCTCCTTAAGCTTCGCTACCCGGCTCCGTAAGTTAGCTCGACGCTCCGCGTTATTATTTTTAGCATTGTTTTCAGGGCGTGTGCTGCGCGTGCCGCCTTTATCACGGTCGCTGGCATTTTTCTTATCGAGGGCTTTCAGCCGCTTATCGAGCACTTCATCGATCGACTGGGCGGTGGTCTTATCTTTTTCAAACTCGGCCTTCGCCAATTTTTTAGTCAGCTCTGGCACGCTCATATGGTTATAATCATAATCTGCTTGCGTTTTTTCGGCCGCTTCATCGGCCATAGCCTCGCGGCGGTCATCAAAATAAGAATCGTTTACAGCTTGAGTATTAGGGTCATGAATGTGCCCCTCCGCGCCTTGGGTAGGGCGACTATTTAGATACGCCTCCCAATCACGCTGCTTATGGCGTGCCTCAAAATCAAAAGCCTGATCGACGTCTGGGAGCTGCGGAGCCTGTTCACTCATGATGATATATTCCGTTTAATGTTATTGATATTTTTGTTTTTTATATTGAACTGATGCTATTCTAGCAAATTTATGCTAATTTGTCAATTATATATCGCCGCTGTCGTGATATGCTGGCAAGTGATGAAAGTTTTAGGGATCGAGACCAGTTGCGATGAGACGGCAGCGGCCGTGGTGGAAGATGGTCGGCGGCTGCTCAGCAATGTGGTGGCCTCCAGCATGGATTTGCACGCCCAGTACGGCGGCGTGGTGCCGGAGATTGCGGCGCGCAGCCATATCGAGGTCATTCTCCCTGTTATTCATGAGGCGCTGGAGACGGCCAAGTGCACCTGGGACGACATCGACGCCATCGCCGTCACTTATGGCGCCGGCCTCGGCGGCAGCCTTTTAATCGGCGTAATGACCGCTCGCACGCTGGCCATTACCCATAACAAACCGCTGTACGGCATCAACCATGTCGCAGGCCACGTCTACGCCAACTTTCTGACCGAAACTTCCCTGCCCGACTACAAAATGCGTTCGGCGGCCCCGGAATTCCCTCTGCTGGCCGTCATTGTCTCCGGCGGCCACAGCCAGCTAGTGCTTTTTCGCGACCATTTCGACTACACCTTGCTCGGCCGCACACAAGACGACGCCATCGGCGAAGCCTTCGACAAGGTGGCCAAAATGCTCGGTCTGCCCTACCCTGGCGGCCCTTCGGTCAGCGCGGCCGCGGCCCAAGGCGATCCGCACAAGTACAAACTGCCGAAAGCCCAGATGAGCAAGTATGACTTCAGCTTTTCGGGACTCAAAACGGCCGTTTTAAGGCTGGCTCAAGCCGAAATCGGCGAGTCTTACGATTTTCCCTCCATGAAGCTGCCAGAGCGCCTCTCCGAAGCTCAGAAGGCCGATATTGCCGCCAGCTTTCAGCGCACCGCCATCGAAACCATCGTCGACAAAGTAAAGCTGGCCTGCGAGGAGTTCCGCCCGAAGGACGTGGTAATAGCCGGCGGCGTAGCCGCCAACCAGGAGTTGCGGCGGCAATTAACAGAGGCGCTCCCCTTGCCCATGGAATTCCCAGACCTCCAGCTGTGCACCGACAACGGCGCCATGATTGCCACGCTCGGCGGCTTCAAACAGCTGCGCGGCCAGCCCGCCGCCGATCCCTATTCGCTCGAGATCCAGCCAAATCTCTCAATGTAATAATTCGTTTTAATTTCACATGAAATAGCGCGCTAACAGTGGCCTATGGCCGATATTCGCCGATTTTGCGCATGATGATGTGCGGGTTGCGGATCACCATAAACTCCGGCGGTATGCCGGCCGGCTGTTCCACCCCTCCCTGTTGGCGCTGCTGCAGTTCCATTTTGGCCGATTGATTATAAAGCACTGCGTCCACGTCCTCGGGCTTACCGAAAGATTCATGAATACTATCTACGGTAGCCTCCAACCCCATGACTTGGGCTTGCGCTATCTTGCCTACCTGGCGCGCGGCTTGCCACAGCCGGCCGGCCGTCGTTCCGTCCCCAGACCGGCGCCGGTCTAATATTTTGTCAGGATCAATCTGAAAGGTATAGGCCGCAATATTGTCGCCCTCCCCTGTTCCGAGCAGCGCCTCGACGGTATTATACATCCGTGTGCCGACTCCTCTGGCCTGCATTTTGATGGTGCGTTCCTCGTCTTGTAGCTGCTCCAGCCTCGTCACCGACCTAATGTCACCATCACCGACAGAAATAGACTTCTGGCGCTGGCCGGTAAAACCGATGAACGCCATCCAGGGCTGATCGTTTCGGGCTTCTAGCTCAATATAGGCATAACCCAACGCCCGGCTATACTCCGGATAAACTTGTTCTACGCCCGGGTCGAACGTTATTGAGGAAAGAATTTCAGCTGCTTCTGCCATAAATCAATTTACATTATGATATCTATATAAGCATACGTCAAGTAGCCGTCTTTTTACAGAGGTGGTATGATGGGGGACAGATGAAATTACCGAAGACTTATAATCCTGGTGAATATGAGGCCGACATTTACGCCCTCTGGGAAAAGAGCGGTGCCTTTAAGCCGCGTGGAACAGGCAAGGGCTACTCCATTGTTATCCCGCCGCCCAACGCCAACGGCAACCTGCACCTCGGGCACGGGCTGACTCTGGCAATTGAAGATATTTTAATCCGCTACCACCGTCAAAAGGGCGAAAATGTGCTGTTTGTGCCGGGCGCGGATCACGCCGGTTTTGAGACGCAGGTGGTCTACGAGCGGGAGCTGGAGAAAGAAGGCAAGAGCCGCTTCGATTTTTCACGTGAACAACTGTACGACCAGATTTGGGATTTCGTGCAGCTCAATCGGGCCAATTTTGAGCAACAAATCCGGGCGCTGGGCACCAGCGTGGACTGGGAGCACCACGCCTTTACGCTTGATAACAAGATCGTCCGGCAGGCCTACGATACTTTTAGAAAAATGTTTGACGAAGGGCTGATTTACAGAGGTGAACGGCTGGTCAATTTCTGCACTTTTCACGGCACGGCTTTCGCTGATATCGAGGTGAATTACGAAGAAGAGCGCGGTCACTTGTGGCACATCCGCTACCCGCTCACCGACGGCAGCGGGGAAGTGGTGGTGGCTACCACCCGGCCGGAAACCATGCTCGGCGACACGGCCGTAGCGGTTAATCCCAAGGACAAACGCTACGCCGCGTTGGTCGGCAAGACGGTGAAGCTGCCGCTCACCAACCGTGAAATCCCGATTATCGCCGACGATTTTGTGGATCCCAAATTTGGCACCGGCGCCGTTAAAATTACGCCGGCTCACGACCCGAACGACTTTGAGGCAGGCAAGCGCCACGACCTGCCATTTATCTCTGTTATTAGCACCGAAGGCAAGCTGATTGACGTGCCGGAAAAGTACCGCGGGCTGGAGGTTGACGAGGCCCGCCGGCAGGTCGTGAAAGACCTGGAAGGGCAGGCGGCCATCGTGCTGGTGGAGGATTACGCGCACAACGTGGGGCATTGTTATAAGTGCGGCACGGTTATCCAGCCGCTGCTGCGCGAGCAGTGGTTTATTGATGTGGAGCCGCTGGCCCGTCGAGCCATTGAGGTTTTGAAAGCCGGCAAAATAACTTTCTATCCGGCCAACCGCAAGGACCAGCTGATCCGCTACTACGAAAATCTGCACGACTGGAACATCAGCCGGCAGATTGCCTGGGGCATCCCGATTCCGGCCTTCCAAAATGTCGACGACCCCGAGGATTGGATTTACGACGAGCGGGTGCACGAGGAAATTATCACCGTGGACGGCAAGAATTATCACCGCGATCCCGACGTTTTTGACACCTGGTTTTCGTCGAGTTCGTGGCCGTACGCCACGCTAAACTACCCGAACGGCCAGGAATTCAAGGATTTTTACCCGCTGTCGGTCATGGAAACGGCCGCCGACATCCTTTATCCGTGGGTGTCGCGCATGCTGATGTTCTGCCTCTACGAAACCGGCGAAATTCCTTTCAAAGAAGTCTACTTGCACGGGCTGATCCAGGACAAAGCGGGCAAGAAGATGAGCAAGAGCAAGGGCAACGTCATCAACCCGATGGATAAGATTAAGCAGTACGGTTCGGACGCTTTTCGGATGGGCATCATCAGCGACGAATCGGCCGGCAATAATCGGCCGTATGACGAAAGCAAGCTGGTGGGCGCCCGCAATTTTGCCAACAAGCTCTGGAATATCGCGCGCTATATCGAAGATGTCATCAGTAATGAGACGGGCAGGGCAGCGGCGCGGGCAGAAACCGTAGCCGACCACTGGATATTGAGTAAATTACAACTCTCAACAGAGAAGATTTCGGCGGATTTGGAGACGTATCGCTTTAGCGAGGCCTATGAAAGGCTCTACCATTTCGTGTGGGACGACTTGGCCGATTGGTACGTGGAAGCCAGCAAGTCGGCGCTCAACCGGCGGCTGCTGGCTCATTTGCTGGAGCAGGTGTTGATTCTGGCCCATCCGTTCGCGCCGTTCGTGACCGAAACCATTTGGCAGACGCTGGCATGGGAGAATGACTCGGTTTTGGCCACGCGAACGATTGCTCAGCCGCTCGATCACGACAAAAAGCAGGCCGCCCAATTTGATGAAATCCAAAAGATCGTCACCGAAGCGCGCTTTATTATTAAGGCCCTGCGCGCCAGCGGCGTTACGCTGTACTTCAGCGGCGCACCGCTGCTGAAAGCCAACGCGGAAGTCATCAAACAGCTGGCGCGCTTGCAGGCGGTGACCGAAGTGAGAGACGGCAGCGGCATCTTTCTAACCAGCACCAAGCACCGCGCCTGGCTAGATATCGACCAAAACGCCGCCCGAGCCTACCTGAAAGAGCTGGCCGGCAAGCACGCTGAACAGACCACACGTATCGAGCAGCTCGAAAAGCGCCTGGCCAACAAGGATTACGTCGCTAATGCGCCGCGCGAGATCGTCCGGCAAACCCAAGACCAGCTGGCGGCCGCCAAAGAGCAGCTGGCCGCCCTGGAAACCGAGCAAAAACGCTTTAGCTAAGAAGTTATTAGGCAATTTGATTGGCTTCGAGCCAGTCTATGCGCGCCGTGTCTGTCGGCAAGGAAAAGTCTTTCATGAGCTCGGCGCGGCGCTCGGCCTCGAACATATTTGGCGAGCGCGTGAGCATGGCGTCAAAGTGATCGGCCAGGGCAATCAGCCGAACAGCGTCCTCAAGATAGGCGGAATCATCTGCCGTAAGCTCCAGCCCGAGGTTGTCCGCCATCTCGCTCAGAGGAATGCCGTAGGGGCTCGCCTGATAGCGGTGATGGGCACCGGCCACGGCGGCGGTAAAAGGGAAGCCGGCCTGCTTTATGATTGCAAAACCGTCGTCGGGATGGTGCCGATTGGCGGCTTTTTTGGCTCTTTTTTCTGCTTCGCTCTCGGTTTCAAAGTTTTCAAAGTTCTCGGCGATTGCTTGGGGTACGGCCAGCTTGCCGAGATCGTGCGCCAGGCCGCCGTAAACCAGCAGGCGCTGGTCCTCCCAGCCGCCTTCCACGGTCGCCAGCCCCAAAGCATAAGTGGCTACCCGCTGGCTGTGCTGCCAAGTGACCGGCCGCTCGGTTTGCAGGGGTCCGAGAAGCTTCTTAAAGGCCTGCCAGCCCTCGGCCGCCAGGTCGATTTCGGCCCAGCTGGCCAGCTCTTCGGCTACCTTAAATTCTTCGGAAAGATCATCCTCGGGAAGGGGAACGGCAAGCTCATATTCGGGGTCGCGTGAGGACATATGTAATAATTATACCATTAATGCTTATTCTTGCCAAAGGTTTTCTGTAAGTTAGGCGGCCGGCTGGAGAGCTTGGCGCACGGCCTCGGCCGAGGTTTCGGGGCGGGCATCGTCAAACCACATGACGTGCCAGCCCAGCTTGGAAGCCGCGATCAGGTTGCCGCGGTAATCGTCAATGAGCATGATTTCTTCCGGCGGGCAGGCGGCCTTTTCGGCAGCAATTTCGTATATTTTGGCTTCCGGTTTTAGGGCGCCAACTTCTGAGGAGTCAATGATAGCGTCGTAATGGACGTTGGGGATAAGCTCGGCGCGGCGCAAAGCGCTAACGAATCCGGGCATGGTGTTGGTCAGCAGGCCAACGCGGTAATGCTCGGCGGCCCAGGTGAGAACATCGTACATGGCCTGCACTTTTTCCACCGCTTCCAGGTAATATTGTTTCCAGTCCACCGATGAAACGCCGGTTTTTTTGGCCAGTTCGGCGTTGAAATCGCTTAGACTGGTGGTGCCGCGGCAGACTTCGTCGTTGTGATGCCAGTAAACTGATTCGATGACGTCCGGCGGCGTGCCGGTATCGGCGGCCAGCTTGATGAGCGCCGCCTGATAGGAGTGCACCAGGCAGCCGTTCAGATCGAAGTAGATGAAGCTGGCGCCGCTCTGGGTTTTTTTCAGCTGGCGGTGCGGACGGGCAGGGGAGGCGCCGCCAATTAGCTCGTCCAAACTGAGGCCGAGCGCTTCGGCAATGGCTTGGATGGTGAAAATGGAAGGCGCTTTGATGGCGCCGCGCTCGATTTTGGTCAGGGTAGAGAAGCTGAGATTGGCTTGGTGGCACAGTTGCTGCTGGGTCAGGCCCGCCGTCTGGCGCGCTTTTTGCAACTGTTTGCCCAATCCCCTCTCGTCCATAGCCATATACTACCAGTTAACAGGGGAGTTGCCAAGCAAAATTAGTACTAAATGGCTAGACGCCCAGAGTGGCCAGAATGGTGTAGAAAATAATGCTGCTTATGATGAAAATAACGCCGACCACGGTCCATACGTTTTGAGTGTTGCCGTAGCCGACCCGCCGGCCGAGCCTGGTGTAGGCCACGCCGGCGACACCGGCGCCGAAGAAAAGAGCGTAAAGCAGTCTCATGGATTTATTGTAGCTTAAAACGCCAGCTTTTTGGCCATCTCGGCCAGGGCTTGATGGTCGGGCTCGGCCTCCATGTCCGGCTGGTTGCGGAATTCCGCTTTGGTCGAGAAGGGGATGAGGTGCACGTGAGCGTGCGGCACGTCGATGCCGACGACTTGCGAACCGATGTAGGGAGTTTGCAACACTGTTTTCAGGCGTTTGGCGAGCTTTTGAACGGTGGCCATCAGGGCCTGGTAGTCTGGCTCGTCCAGATCCCACACGAATTCCACCTCTGTTTTTGGCACTACCAAGACGTGGCCCGGCTGGACTGGATGGATGTCGAGGAAGGCGTAGGTCTTGTCATCCTCATACAGCTTGTAGGACGGGATTTCGCCCCTGATAATCTGGCTGAAAAGACTGTCGCTCATGGCTTCAGTATAACAACCGTGTCATTAACTTTTCATTAAATTTGCCCATTTTGTGGACGCTTATGCTTGCCGTGGCGGCGAGTTAAGGCGATAGTCAACGGCCATGCAAATCCTGTATGTTCGGCCGCGATGCGTCAAACGTTTGCTGCTGGTGGGGGCGGCCCTGGGGCTGATGGTGCTGATCGGCGCAGCGTTTTGGGCAAAAGTGTTCGCTACGACGGCCTACGGCTGGACCGTGCCGAGCAGCACGGCCGTGCGGCGCGTGAGTGATATGAGCACGACTCAGGATCAGCCGAATTTCATGGTGAACCTCGACTGCACCGCCTTAACGTATCGCCTGACGAACAGCAGCACCATGCAAAACGGCTGTTTTACACCGACGGCCTTCGGTATGCTCGACGGCGACAACGAGACGGTCATTTATAACGGCACCGATGAGGGCGTGCGGCTGGAATCTTCGACTCCCGACGAAATACTGGAGCCGTGGCCCAACGCTTTGAGCCTGGTAGCTTTTGAGCCTATCAGTACCGGCGGCGCTTACATCGGTCTTTTTAAGAATCTGCCGGCGGTGCGCCAGAACCGGAACGCGGCCGGCGAGGTGATAAGCGAACAGATTACAGGGCGGCCGGATTTGTTTCTTGACGATCCGGCGGGGCAGCATTTGGTGGTCAACGCGCAGACCGCGGCGTTTTCGGCCGACGGCAGCTGGCTGGTGGTGGAGGATTACAATAATTCTTTTGTGCGGATTAATCTGGCTTCGCTGTCGGTTACTGCTTTTACCACAGCTTTTAATAATCCGATTGTGCAGACGTCGCAGGTGGCGGTGAGCGACGACGGGCGTTTTGTGGCTATCGAGAATGGTGTCAACGACACTTTTAAGGTGTACGATTTGAGCACCTGCAACGGCGTGCAACATGATTTGGCCGCTCAATCATGCGCCTCATACGACTACTGGCCGAGCGTCTATCAACAGATTGGCGGCTTGCGCTACATCAGGCGCGTGCGGTTTTTGAATGATGACGTGTTGAGTTTTGAGGCGGGCGCCGACGCCGCGGGGGCGTCCGGAACTTATGAGCTTTCGCCGATCGGTGACCTCCGTTCGTTGACCGGCTATTTGGGGCTGGGCGATTCTTACACTTCGGGGGAGGGCGCTTTTGACTATGTGGCGGGCACGGATACCGACGATAATAAGTGTCATTTGTCGGTGCACTCCTATCCTCTGTTGCTGACGCGCGATTTGTTTGGCGGCGCGGATGGTCATTCGGTGGCCTGTTCGGGAGCGGTGATCAACGACGTGGGCAGCGGCAGCGGCGGCTACCGCGGACAGGTGCGCGGCGGGCTTAGTTATGAGGAGTTGGCCGGCGAGGGTGAGGTGGATGGAATTTTGGCGGATTTTTCGCCGGGCTCCCTCAGTCAGCGGCGGTTTGTGCAGCACTATCAGCCGCGCATCGCCAGCGTTTCGATTGGCGGCAACGATATCGGTTTTGGCGACATTTTGCAAAATTGCGTGGAGCCGCATCTCACGCTGAAGCCGGACGGTCAGAATTGTTACAACACTTATGAGAGCCGCGAAGAGATTTTGCAGCTGATTGACCGGACGGTGCCGCGGTGGATAAGCCTGTACAAGCAGCTGCTGGGCGATGATCCGGCGGGGCGGCTCTACGCCATTGGTTATCCGTCGATCGCTTATAGTGACGGCAAGTGCGGCTTGAACGTTCACTTGAGCAAGTCGGAGATTGAGTTTTCTAATCAGTTGATTGACTATCTCAACGGCGACATTCGGCGGGCGGCGCAAGCGGCCGGTGTGGAGTACGTTGATATTAGCCAGGCGCTTGACGGGCACCGGCTGTGCGAGGCGGCCGGTTACGATATAGCCGTTAACGGGCTGACCGCCGGCAACGACATCGGTTTGGCCGGCATTAAGGTGTTGGGGCACGAAAGTTATCACCCGAACGCGCTCGGGCAGCAGCTGATTGAGCAGGCCATTCTTAAGCAAACTGACAATTTGTCGGTGGCGGCTGATGACAGCGGTGAGCCGGCGGCGCCGGACAGCCAGGCCTTGCTGGCGGCGCCAAAAAGCGGCGCGCCAATTTACACCCTGCTGCCGGACGACCAGCTAACCGCCGCCTCGCTTCAAGCGGGATCGAAAGCTCAAGTTAAAGTTGACGGTGTTAGCGCGGGCCTTGAAGCAAATAGTTCTTATGCGGTCCGGCTTGGAGGCCCGAGCGGCAGCGTTTTGGCAACCGTGAGCAGTGATGACCAGGGGAACATCGAGGCTGATTTCACCGTGCCGGCGGAGGCGGCCGCCGGCGGCACGACGCTTGACGTCACCGGCAGCGGCCAAATTGGCGAGCCGCTGGACATAACGCAGCCGGTCTACATTACCGCCAGCCCCGATGATTTTGACGGCGACGGCGTGGCTAATGCCGACGATTCCTGTCCTTATGCGGTCAACAGCGGTGAAGATGCCGACGGCGACGGCATCGATGACAGTTGCGACGGCCAGATCGGGCTGCCGGCCGGCGGCAGCTCAGGCAGCGGCGACAGTACGGGCGGCAGCGGTCAAAGCGATGGCTCCGCCGAGGCGGGCGTGGGCGAAGTCGAGAGCACCGCCGGAGCCAACGCGGCCGCAATGGCTCCACAGGCAGCCCCGCAAGTAACATCGGTCGCAGCCCTTAAAACGGGGGTGGAACGTAGTTCGGCCATAAGCAGCCTGGCTGTGACGCGCCCGGCGGGCAACGGGCACGGCGCGGTTTTAGGCGCCGCGCGGAATCAACGTTCGGCGGCCGGCAATTCACAGCCTGCTGGCAAGCCAGCGGCCGTGCAATTGAAAACCGCGGCCGCGCGGGCATCGGCCTGGCGGTATTGGTACGTGTGCAGCGGCTTGGCCGTGGGCGGCGCGTTGGCTCTGCTGGCGATTTGGCGCCGGCATCGGCAGCGATAAAATTCCTGACGTGCTGCGCGGCGGCCTGAACACATTTGAGAGTTTGCTGAGAGCCGGCGGGCAAATTATTTACGAAAATCAGCGGCTTTGTTTACAATAGTCTTTATGCGTAAAGTTGGGGTTTTCTTGCTGTCGGTCATTCTCTTCGTCAGCCTCCTCGGTTTTGCTCTCTCGGTAAGCGCCGGTATCGCCGTCACTCATCCGCAAAAAGTTAAGAATTGGCTCAATCAGAGCAACGTCTACGGCGCTTTTGTGACGGACGCCATCAATCAGGCCAAGCAATCGGCGGGGGATGATTCGGGCTCGAGCACCAGTAGTTCGAGCGTCGTTTCTCTGAATGACGCGGCCGTGCAGCAAATCGCCCGCTCAACGTTTTCTTCTAAGACGCTGCAGGGCGACGTAAACACCTTCGTGAACAGCAATTACGACTGGCTGAAGGGCAAGACCAGCACGCCCGATTTCAAGGTGGATCTGACTTCGGCCAAGCAAACTTTTGCCGACAAAGTGGGCGATTACGTGCAGACTTACTTGACCAGTTTGCCGGTCTGCACCGACGCGCAGCTGTCCGAAATCAACACCCAGGACATCGATCCGCTCGATCTGACCTGCCGGCCGGCCGGCGTGCTGCCGTCAACCGTCTCGGCCCAGGTGAGCGACGATATCGCCAATAGCAATGCCTTCCTGAGCAATCCGGTTATCACGGCCACCAATCTGGACCCTAAGGGCGACACCGAAACCACGCCGTACTATCAAAACCTGTCCGGCCTGCCGAAGGTCTATCAGTTTGGCACCAAAATTCCTCTGATAGCCGGCATCATAGCGCTGGCCAGTCTGCTTGGGGTCATCTTTGTGGCTAAACGGCATCGCCAGGGCCTTAGGGTGGCGGCCATCGTGCTAGCGCTGGCTGGCGTAGTGCTGGTTATTATCAAGTTTTTGTCGAATCACATCACCGACAAAGTGCAGCACCACGTTTTAAGCAACAGTACCGGACAGGTGCATAAAGCCCTGGTGACTTTTGTGCACCTGGTGGCCGACCAGCTGGTGAAAATCGATCTGTGGTTTGGCATCGGCTATTTGGTAGCGGCCGCGATTATAATTATCATTTTGCGGGCCTCGCGGGAACGTTCGGCGCCGGCTTTTCTAAAGTCTTTCCCGTCAAAATCTCAAGCTGATTTGGTGGCGACCGATGCCGAAGACCCTCAGCCGAGGCCCGCGCCGCGGCCGGCGCAGCCGCGCGCCATCAGTCCGGCGGACGAATTACGCTTTAAGCGGCAGGCTCCGACGGCGCCGCCCGTGCCGAGCGCCTCCGCCTCGCCAAAACCCAAGCCCAAACGCCGCAAACCGCCAAAACTGATTCAATAAATACTTCTCAACAACCTGCCGAAAAAGCTTCCGCGGGCAGATCTCGGTTTGATAATCTCAGGTTCTGTAATTCTTATACTTTTTACATTTGCCATAGAAACTTTGGTGAGCTGGTCTAAAGTTATGCCTTCACCGAGCACTTCGCCGACGGTTTTCCCAAAGTCGGCAGGGTCAATATCAGAATCTCCGCGCGCGACTGCTTCGCTTAGCGGCCGGTAGTCAAACTCAAGTCGAGGATCGAACATATCAGGGCCAAACATGACATCGGCTCTTCTTTCATCACCTATATGTCGCTGTTCATCAAATGGCACATAAGCCGAAATTTCAGGCCGAGGCATACACCTACTATATAACAACTTGGCGGAGGAGGCGAGATTCGAACTCGCGATAGAGTTGCCCCTATACTGCTTTTCGAGAGCAGCGCCTTCAACCACTCGGCCACTCCTCCGCAACTGGTTTATTTTAACAGATTAAGCCCGCTTGGCCGACCTCTGGCATTCCTGGGGCAAATGTGCTAGAATTACCCCTGTTGTAATGACGAGCGCGCGTAGCTCAGCTGGATAGAGCGTCGGCTTGCGGAGCCGAAGGTCGTAGGTTCGAATCCTGTCGCGCGTACCAATTATCACTTTTGGTATATACTTGGGGCATAAGCAGGAGGGTTTATGGAACCAGAACCGGCCGGCAAAAAGCCGGCGAAAGCTTACGGCAAGCGCCCCGTTTGGCAATGGGTGGTGATTTACGTGGTGGTCGCGATCGTAGTTTATGGCCTGATCTATCTGTTGTTTATCCACAAAGGCGGTTCAGGCTCATCTGCCGGCGGCGCTTCTGGCGGCTACTAAAGAATCATCGACGGCCTCACCGTAGTGCTATAATGCGCTTATGTATGTGCCGTTCAACTGGCATCGAGCGCATAAAGCCAGGCTTTCCAGAGGAGACCGTGCCGCCGACAAGTTGCGGAACGGCATGGGCAGCTGGTCTTTTGTGTTCGCTTTTGTGGTTTTTATGGCAATTTGGGCCGGCTTGAACACCTGGGGCGCCTCCCATCACTGGGACGCCTATCCGTTTATTTTGCTTAACCTTTTTCTGTCGATGTTGGCCGGCTTGCAGGGGGCGATTTTACTGATTGCTGCCAAACGCGCCGACGCCGTTAGCGCCGCTATGGCCGAGCACGATTTTAAGACCAACGTGGCCGCAAAAGAAGAAATTGAGAGACTGACGGAGCTGCATCACCAGCAGCTGCAGCGCCTCAATAAAATCCTCGACCTGCTGGAAAGCGGCAAAAAATAAGGCGACCCCTGACGCGACCCCTGGCCCCTGACCTCCGATCGCCAAGCAAGGCAAACCGAGGTGGTTGCCGGAAACAGCCGGAAACATCACAAAATATTTGTGGGAAAATTAACAGCTGGGTTTAAGGCTGGCGGTTTATGCTGGAGGCAATAGCCTATAAGTTTGGGAGGTTTAGGTTATGGCAAGCAAGCATGAGCTTCGGGACCGTGCTGCCGTGCGCCCGCGGGTGTGGTGGCGAGAGTATTTGGCGTAGATAAACCGGCGAATCGGCAAGTCTAGGTGTCTGCCAGTTCGCTGGCCAGACGACGATCGGCAGCCGTTAGTTTTTTGCCGGTGAGGCTGCGCGGCCATAACGCCTGTGACTTTACGGCGGCTATTTCCAGCGCGTAAAAAAGGACCTGCACCTGCAGGTAAATCCAAAACAGCAGGCCGAGCGCCAGGGCAAAGTAGCTGTACAGCGCATCGAGATTTTTAAGCTCGCGGCGCAGCAGGTAGCCTCCCAGGGTTTGAACAATTACCAGGCCAACGGCCGCCGTTATGGCAGCCGCCCGCGTTTCACTCGACGGCACGCGCCGCGGCAAACTAATCGTTATCAACAGAATGAAAAGCACGTACCACACCAGCAGATTGATCAGCATGGTCAGGGCGCGCACCAGCCAGCCCTGATTGGCCGTGCTGGCCCAGCCGATACTGACCGAAGCTATCACGAAACCAACGCCGGTGATTAAAATAATATTCAAACTCTTAAGCATAGACTGCGGAAAACCGGCCCGCCGCGAGCGGGGAACTTCCCACAAATCCTGAATGCTGCGCTGAAAGGCGTCGGCCACGCCGCGGGCGCCGTAAAAAGTGAAGAGCAAACCTATGGCCAGCGCGAAACCGCTCTTGTGCAGCGTATGAATGTGGGTCGACAACTGGTTGCCGAGCACCGGAAAATAATTGGTCGTGCCCTTGATGATGCTGTTTTGGATGGCCGTGTGGCTGACCGGAATGAGCTCTGTCAGCGTGGTCAGCACCAATATCAAGGGGAACAGTGACAAAAACGCGTAATACGTCAGCAGCGCCGCCTGGCGGCCGGCCTCGTCATCGCCATATTTTTTTATAACCGCGAAAATAAAGCCCGGGAGCGGGTGACGCTGCTGAAAATCATTCAGTTTTTCTATGATTTTCTCCATGGTACTCCAGGCAGTGTAGCATGTTAGAAAGTTTACAGCTCGCTGCCAGCCACAAGCATAATAATGAAAACACCATTAACTAAAGGAGGACGATATGTCCAACGACGAAGCCGAAGCCATAATGAATTTCTACAGCGACCGCGACAACAAAGAAGAACGCCAGCACTTCATCAGCCGGATGGAGCGCAAAATGCACCGCAAAGAGCAGCGCACCGCCCGTTTGTAAGTTTCCTCCGTAGTTTCAGCCGTATTGTCAGCTCTCAGCCGGAAACGCGTCCGCCTAAAAACGCACGCGTTTCATCAGTGAGTCGATGGCGGCGTCCTTATGCTCCTCGAAAGGCAGGCGGGCCGATAAAATATCGATGATTTTCGGCTCATCTTCGGGTGCGTAGTAGATGGTGGTGAGCGGCGCAAAGCGCTTCAGCGGCATGAAGACGATGCTCGAAAAGGCGCCTTCGGTCGCCACCGAGAACGAGCGGAACATCTCGTAAGTGTAGCGCTTGGAACCGACCGTTATGCCGGATGAATCCAGGTGATAATGGAGTTGGCGCGGCTTTTTGCCGCCCAGAATGCCAAAGGCAGCGGCGCACACCAGGACGACGACCGTGGAAATGATATCGCGCGTTAACAGATAGACGCCGGCGGCAATTACCACGCCGCCCGCTATCAGGCCGCCGTACCAGCCGGCGGATTTTTCGTGAGCCACGAACTCGGAGGCCGTCCAGCTGACGTTTTCCGCCGCGGACGCGGCGGGCGTTTCGTGATCTGCTTGGGCGATTGGTGACTGATAGAGCTGCTTACGGTCTTCGGGGATGTCAGGGTCGCTGTCGGCAGCGGCTGAGGCCGGCGTTGGCGCTGGCGGTTTAGACGCGGGCGCCGCAGCCGACGAGGTCGGCGACGGCTCTGGAGCGGCTTCCTTCGACGGAGATGAGTCATCCCGAGCCACAGCCGACGGCGAGCCGCCCGGAGCGATCACCTGACCAGGCTGCTGCGCGGCCGACGGGGCCGCTTGTTTGTCTTCCTCTGCCATAAGCGTTATTGTACCGCAAGCACGAGACCAAAACAAAAACGCCCGACCATTTCGATCAGACGTTTTTGGCGGAGAGAGAGGGATTCGAACCCTCGCGGGGGATTGCTCCCCCCTAACGATTTAGCAAACCGTCCCCTTCAGCCACTTGGGTACCTCTCCAGGCCCCAGCCCCTTGGTCGAAAACCGACACAAAGCTATCAAAAGCTATCACATGAGGTCATATTGTAACCCTAATACCCTTCTGGCGGAAGGGGTGGGATTCGAACCCACGGTACCGTTGCCGGCACGCTGGTTTTCAAGACCAGTTCCTTAAACCGCTCGGACACCCTTCCGTCAAAGCCGGAAGGGTATTAAAATTAACAGAGGTCATTATACTATTTCACGCTTTAATCCCCAAATCTACGCCTGGGCAAACACAGCGGCTTGAACGTCAGGGAAGCCGGCTTGATGCAAAATGGCGGCTGCGGCTTCCAAAGTAGCACCTGTTGTGAGAACGTCATCTACCAAAATAATGCTCCTTCCTGGCCGGACAGAAGAATTTTTTAGCCGAAAGGCTCCTTGCAATTGCGCTAAACGCTGGGTGCGCGAGGCGCCGACCTGGTGGGTCTGGCCGCTGCGGCGCAAGCAATCTGCATAGGGAAGGGCCGTGCGGCGGGAAAGTTCCCGCGCCAACAGCTTTGCTTGATCGTAGCCTCGGCTGCGTGCCCGACCGGTAGCTGTTGGCACAGGTACCAGCACGGCCGCCTTGCCAGTGGGGGAATCATATAAATCGGACAACAATGGTGCGAGATGCTCGGCCATCACTACGGCAGCCGCCTGCGCCCCATGAAATTTCAGCTGCCAAATCAAGTCTTTGGCGAAACTATCGTAGGGCGCGGCAACGTGGACCCGCTTTAAGCTGCTCGCTGAGCGGCACGTTTCGCAGGTGCGAGCCTCACTCGTCAGCCGGTGGCAGCGATAGCAGCGCGGCGGCACCGTCGCCAAAGCCGCGGAGCAGGCCGCACACACTAACTGGCCTTCGTATCCACACCCCAAACATTCGTGAGGAGCCAGTTTACTGATGAGCGCATCAAAAAAACTCATGTTGTGTTTATTGTGTTGTAAATATATGCGCGTTTCATTGCAACTCCGTTACTGCCTAAGCTATACTGCTACTAAGATAAAAATGCAAGGCTCTTAAGAATAATTTAATAATAAGTCTCCACTTGCGGGGGACAGAGCACTAACAAAAGTGGAGGGTAACACACACTATGGCGCGACGAAATCGCGACGACGATTTATTACTGGAAGAAGACGAACTGACCGCCGCCTTTTTGGGTGACGACGCGGCCGCACCGGTTGAAGAGGCCGGCCAGCCCGCCGCACCGGCTGCCGCCGAAGAAGAGTGGGACGAAGAAGAGGCCGTACCGGGCCAACTGGCCGTCGACGTATACGAAACCAAGGAAAAACTGGTCGTAAAAGCCCGCACCGCCGGCGTCAACAAGAACGACCTCGATGTCAGCATTTCCGACAATCAGCTGACCATTCGCGGCACGCTCAGCTCGGGCAGCGAAGACGGCGTAGAAAACTACTTCCTGCAAGAGTGCTACTGGGGCGAATTCTCCCGCAGCATCGCCTTGCCGGTACCAGTCAAAGAAGACGAAATCGAAGCCGTCCTCAAAGACGGCGTGCTAACCATCAGCTTCGTCAAGGTCCAGCAGGACACCGTTAAGAAGATTCAGGTTTTGTAGTTTGTAGACCAGCTTCAAAGTTAACAAGCTAGAAAGAAGGGACCCCGTAACGGGCCCCTTCTTTTATTAGTTAGCTAACTGCTCTTACGGTAAGTAAGAATCTATTATGTGGTGACCGAATTGCCGGCATTAAGGGCTTCGCTAAGTACAAAGTGAACAAGTATTTGTGCTAGCGCCACGATAACTAAGCCAATGATGGCATAAATTAACGTGTTCTTGGCTCCGCCAATGCGTTCGGTGCTACCGCCAGAAGTTATGTAGCGGAAGCCAGCGTAAATGATCATGATGATCGCGGCACCGCCGATAATAGCCGAGAGAATATTAATGATAGTCTTGGCGAGCTGTGCAACTTGATTTGGCGTATTGGTAGCATTTACACCGCCGTTAGCGTCACAGCCAATCTGTCCGCCAGAGGCAGCTGAAGCGCCGTTGGCAACCTGGTTAGGCACCCCGCTACAGTCGGCTGCATAACTTGTTGCCAGAGGCAACGTAGCAGGAGCAATCAATGTAAGCGCACTGACAACCAGTAGAATATGGTTTTTGATTTTTTGAAGCATATGTATACCTTTCTTAATACTTACTATAACTTATACTACAACGCCAGGACATAATCAACTTAACGAAATTTTGGATATATCTCCTGCTATTCATGACCTTAGACGCTACTTGCCGTTGATAGAACAGTATGGATTAAAATTTGCGCTAATGCAGCTACGGCTAAACCGACAAGCGCATATACAAGCGTCGTTTTGGCGCTGGCAACTTTATTCTGATCGCCATTTGAGGTTATGTATCTAAACCCGCTCAGAATGATGAAAATAATGCCTAGGATACCTGCTACATAACTCAACAAGCCCACGACAGTATTTACTGTATTACCCACTGCTGTCTGCCCGTCATTACCGCCGCCGTTTTGGTTGCAGCTAACGCTGCTGCCAATCTCATTAAAACCAGCGCAGGCCGAACCTTCGGCTGGGGTAGTGGCATTTTGTTGCTGATTGCTGGCTGGGTTGCTTTTCTTCTGGCACTTAACTTTCGTGTCAGCGCACTGGGCTGGATTAAGGCTCTGCGCGGCGTGTGCAGGCGCCGGTAATCCAACGGCGGCGGCCAGGAAGACAATCAGCACGATTGGCACCACTAGTTTTGAAGATATCTTAAATGTCATCTAGTTTCCTATCACCAAATTAACTATTACCAAGGCCAGCGTTGCTATAGCTACGCCAATTAGACAAGCAATGATGCCGCTTCGGGCAGAGGCGGCGGCGTTGCTGTCGCCTCCCGAAACTATCAGTCGGATAGCGTTGACTATCAAGCCCACGATTGCCGCCACGCCAATAATATAAGAGATAACGTTTATGGCCACTCTTATGATGTCGATGATGGGGTTGTCGTTTCCTTTATTTTGCTGAGCTTGGACGCTTTGGCAGGTCGAACTGCCGCTGCCATTACCGCTACAAACGTTATTAAATATATTGGCTGCGCCGGCGCTGCCCGCGAATGACAAGGCGGGCAAGAATAAGCTAAAGAATATAAATAGGGAAGTGAGTATACGTCTCATAGCTTCCCCAATACCATCGCCACGAAGGCTTCAGCGGCGATCGAGATTACCAATCCGATAACGGCGTAAATAATGGTGTTGCGAGCTTTGGCGGTTTCTTGGGGACTGCCTTGGGCCAGCACAAAGCGCAAGCCGGCCAACACGATCATCAATACGGCGATAGCGCCGATGATCCCAAAGACTATTTCCAGCGCGCCCTGCAGATTAGTGCTGCTGGCACTAACTCCAGGCAATCCCGTATCGCAGGTTTGGCCGCTGCCACAATTCACTTGCGCGGTTGCGTCTCCAAGTGTGTTGAATAAGTGGAACAAAGGCGTCATTAGTTAAAACTCCCGGCGATGAAGGTTACGGCCGCTGCCGCCATAACTGAAATGGCCAAACCGATGAGTGAGTTCACCAGCGCACCCTTGGCCCGGCCGGTGGCTTCCGGGTCACCCTGGCTGGTTACATAGCTAATGCCCGAGTAAATTACGAAAATAACCGCCATGATGGCGGCGATCCGCAGTAAAATCTCAATGACGGCCATCACGATTAGCCAGATGTCAGAAAGATTCTGAAGCTGGGGACTACAGGTATTGCCGTTTTTCACATCAGGCAAATATGAATACCAGTACGGGAAATCAAGAAAGCCGCTGTGCTGGCAATCAACTGCGAAAAAACTTAAAAGCGACTCTATCATTGGAAGAATCCTTGCGGGATTATGAAATTAAGTATAGCGTATCCAAAAATAAAGATAATCAGGGCGAAAACTGAGCTGCGGATGCGGTTGACCGCCATGGCCGTGGATTGCGGATCGCCGCGCGACGCGGTGTACTGGATGCCGCCGACAATAATTGAGCCGACAACAACCAAGCCAACGCCGTCAGACAGGATGCGAATAATGGCAAATAGCATGTCCATGATCGGATTGCCTTGACCTTTACAACCAATGTTAATGCTTACATTAACCGCATCGCTACCGCTGCCGCATACGTCGTGATGACTGGTATTGTCGCCGGTATTAAAGGTTCCGTTCGGCTCGGTCTGAGCTCCACTACCGGCAGAATTTACATCTTGTTTAAGCTGATTAGAAATGGCGTTCTGCTTACAGGTATTATCGCTGCTGCCACACTTTTCATAAGCAGACTTACACGCTGAGGGGTTTGAGGTACTATTACACTCGCTTTCCGCCGGAGCTTTTTGGCTGCCGAGCTGGGCTTGTTGCTCCAAATAAATCGACTTACACAGCGACGGCGTCTCATTTTTTTGGTTGTCGCAGTTCTGAAAGGCTTGTTTACAAGCTGAGGGATTGGACGTTTGGCTGCATTCGCTGACGGACGGGCCGCTACTGCTGCTCGGAGCCGCGCTTGCAGAACCAGCCGAGAAACCAAGCGCAACTATACCGAACAGCAAAAGAACGGCTGCTGTTCCGAAAAGCTTGCGACCAGTAAAAAATCCTTTTTTCATTTGTTTTTACTATTACTTTGCATAATTATGTTATTGCCGTGATAAAAAAGCAAGCTTCCCCTTCAGCTCCTCCTGTATATCGTAAAGCTTATGATATAGTTATATAGAAGAGATTAGAATAAAAAATGAAACGCCGCCTTCTCATCCTAGCAACCTTTTTGGTTTTTGTGGTGTCACTGACAGCTAGCCTGTTTCCGCACTCTGCCAGTGCGGCTACTAGCGGCAATACATACAACTACACTAACGACTCGACCTACGCCGGCATCCAGGGACCTGACCCGTATGCCAACGGTGGCCAATCGAGCACCGTAACCTACCAAAAGGCCGACGATAGCAGTAAGTGGTGGGGTTTCGGGAACGGTATTTACGTCGACATCAACCAGCCCATAAATACCAACGGCAGTACCACCTGTTATCCAGCAATCCAAACCAGCGACAAGAAATACGACGGAGCAAAGACTGGCAAAGTATACGAGGAATGCGGCAACAACAATAAGAGCAAGCCGGCGTCTAGCGGCTCCCAGTCTGTCAATATCGGTTCAGCCAGCAACAATCCATATCAGAATCAGCAGGCCCAGCAAGAATGTCAGGGGCAGACCGGCCAAAACCTGCAAGCCTGTACGGCCGGTTATACTGCCGGCGCCAACGGCGGCGATGAGGGCCAAGCCTGTTCGGGATTCTCAGGCGATGCACTCACAGAGTGTCACACCGCTTATAATGACGGACAAGGCGGCTCGAGCGGCGATACTTCAGCAACTTGTGAGGCCTCAGGCTTTAATCTCAGCTGGATTTTGTGTCCATTCTTCGACGTGTTATCCGACGGTGCTTCCTGGATGTTCAGTAATATTGTTGCGCCATTTCTGGTAACACCACCCGTCAGCACCGACCCCGGCGATCCGAGTTTTCAAATCTGGTCCAACATTCGTGTCTACGGCGATATTTTCTTGGTGATCGCTCTGCTGGTTATTGTCTTCGGTGAAAGCATTGGTGGCGGCTTAATCGATGCTTACACCGCTAAAAAAGTGCTGCCGCGATTGCTAGTGGCGGCGGTGCTCATAAATTTGTCAATCTATATTGTGGCGCTGCTAGTGGACATTTCGAACGTGCTCGGCCAAGGCGTTGGTAGCTTACTAACGGCACCGTTATCGCATTGTAGCAATGGCACGGGCGGCAACTGCTGGGACTTTAACCTGTCACTCGGCGATCAGGCCCGGGTCTTTAGCGTCGGCTTGATCGGACTCTTGGCTGGCGGCACCGCTGCGGTCGGCTTTTTGGGCACGCTCATCTTCGGTGGTGCAGCTGGTGTTAGCGCCATTATCACAGTGGCTTTCTTTACGCTATTACCGATGTTCTTCGCCGTACTGGCAGTCTTCGTTACCCTCATCGTCCGGAAGGGCCTTATTCTGATGCTGGTGCTTATCAGCCCAGTGGCGTTCGCGCTATACTGCCTGCCCAATACAGAACGGTTTTTCAAACGCTGGTGGGATTTATTAATAGAAGCGCTAATGGTCTACCCCATTATCGTGGCTATTTTTGGCGTGGCGGAGATTTTAAGTATCACCATCCTAACGTCCAACGGCATTGGCGCTGATGATTTGCAGGGCATTGTCAACGGCGGTGTGGTAACGCATAACCTAAATCGGACGCTGGCGCTCGTGGTAGCCTTCCTGCTGCAGTTTTTGCCACTGCTGGCCGTGCCGTTCGCTTTCCGCTTCGCTAGCGGCGCTTTGGGCCGCATCTACGAGGCCGCCACTGGTGCCGGCGCCCGCGTTAACCAGCTAGCCGAAAGCCGCCGCGAACACGCCAAGCAAGATTACCAGGCACAATCTCTTGAAGCCCGCGGCCGGGTTTACCATAACGCACGTGCTTGGGGGGAGAAAAACAAGGGACCTCTGGGAATTGGACGAGCAGCTGGTCGCTTCGTAGGCCGCCGAGCCGGTGGATATAATATCGAGGGCCTGCTATCAGCTAGTCGTGCTGAAAAAATGAAACAACTTGAAGACCAAATTGCTACCGGTCGCGACGAGGAAATTCGCGGCCTAACCGTTAACAAAGCAGCGGCCTTACGTGGTAGGGGCGTACGGAAAATTACTGATGCAAATGGCAATACGAGATATGAAGATATGGCTTCCGGTGCGCGAGTTTCTGAAAGCGATCTAAGCAAATACGATTATCAAACAGATGCGGCGACGGGTGTTCGAAGCTTCCAGTCTTTGGGCGGAGCATGGATTACCGAGCAAGACGTTGACGCAGGGCATAGCAGATGGGGCCGAGACCAATTTGCTCAGCAGGGCGCTCTTAGCTATGAGATGCGTAAAGCTGTAAAAGAAGACCAGGTGGAACACATAGCGCAAAATTATGCCACTGTTGCTAAGGAAGGGTGGGGTATGTCCGATGAACAAGCCGGCGGTGCATGGATCGGTGCATCTTTTGCTAACCAGGGCCAGCACGTAGAATTTAAGAACACCGACTGGAAGTCCGGGCAACTCAAAGATGGCGGCAAAGGATTCGTGGATGAAGTTTTCGACAACAAGAGTGCCTACGATCTTTCACGCATGAATTCCCATACCATTGAACAGCTGCGGATAGCTCATAGAAATGCGAAAGCTGTCGGTGACGAAGAAACCATGCGAAAGACTCAATCCATCGCCGAGACGTTTATGCAACGATATGGTGGTGGCGGTCGTCAAGTAGGGGTGGTCGAAGAGGGAGACCAGCAACGACCAGTAATTCAGCAGCAACCTCTGCCTCCTTCCCCTGGCGGCCAAGCTCAAACTACAGGCGCAGAGGGTTATCAAACAAACTCTCAGGGCTCGGCTCATCTGGCTGAACGCGTCCGACAATTTGCCGAAGAAGCCGGCGTCTACCGTCCCTTGGATATATCGGGTGACACACACTCTGCCGGTCCACCCCCGATAAACCCGCGCCACAACTAAAAAAGGTTCTCTGTGCAAAATGAATTTAATAAGCCAGCTACGGAGAACACCAGATTTTCAGCTAAATTTCCTTCTCAATAATAAGATCTCGCAACCCCTCCTCTAGGATGAGCGGGTTCACGAATAGCGGTGCGCCATCAAGAGATCGGTCATATACATCTGAGCCCTTTTCAAGACTTATAAACTTATCCGTAGATGGATCCGTATTCGCGCCATGGTAACCTTCGCTACCATGTACATCTCGCACGACCCGACTTAGGCCGCCAAGCGGCATCTGACTACGAATATTAGTCGCGCTCTGCACTACGCTACGTGAAGCCGGACTGTTTATAATGGCCGAAACATCATAATCGCCTTCGGGTACATAAACATGGAGCTTCCCGTCTGTTCCAAGCATTAATTCTTGGACTATTTGCTTCTTTCCGGAAACCTTTGCGCCCCGCGCCAACAACCAGCCTTCAGCCAATACCTCCTCGTGCGAGCCTTTTCGTTTTTCACCAGGGTGAAGTATGTCTCCCTTCAATTTGACCTTGGGTGTTCTATCGAATTTTTTTATTAATTTTTTCCGTCTTTCTACCCACGGACGCTCAACTACCAAGTCCGGCGAAAAATCAATCTCTTGTTCTCCCTGCGGCGGTTCCTCACTTTGCTGGTCAGCTCTTGTATTCATCTCGGCCGCTACGATCTTTGCAGCCCTAAATAACTGGTCGAGGCGTGTTATCTCTCTCGACTTTTTAGTCTCTCCGATTGTGCTCCCTATTTTTTGGGTCCGTTTTTCTTCCTCTCTCCGTTCCCTTTCTGTTTTAACAGCACTTGCAAGGCGAGAATCATGTAGTGCAGTTTCTGCTTCAGATGGATCAGGACCGGTAGTTTTTTCTTTGTTCATTCTAGATGCGATTATACTCCTAAAGTGATTAATTGTCAATAATATGTCAGAGAGATGACAAAGGTAGGGTATGCGTGATGAAGTTGCTATAATTAACTTGCTGTGGCGACATACAAACTAATACAAGACATTGAGGCTGAGGATCACATCCTGGGGCCGTTGACGCTGCGGCAGTTTATTTTTGGGTTGGTGGGGGCGTTTTTCTTTTATTTGAGCTTTATCGTGGTGGCCAAGCATGCGCCGTTTTTGCTGATTTTCTTCTTGCCGCCCGGGTTGTTTTGCGCTTTTTTTGCGATTCCGTTTGGGCGGGATCAGCCGACGGAAATTTGGGCCTTGGCCAAGCTGCGGTTTTGGTTTAAGCCGCGGCGGCGGTTGTGGGATCAGAGCGGCGTCAAGGAATTGGTGACTATTACCGTGCCGAAGAAAGTGGAGCGGGTGCTAACCAACGGCCTAAGCCAGGGCGAGGTGGAGAGCCGGCTAACGGCGTTGGCTTCCACCTTGGACAGCCGCGGCTGGGCCATCAAAAATGCGGCGCTGGGCGGCAATTACATGCAGGCTAATCCTTTGATGACGGCGGAGTCTGACCGGCTGATTGACATCAACAATGTGCCGGCTGAGGTGCCGAATTATGACGTGCGGGCGTCGGACGACATTTTGGACGAAACCAGCAATCCGGTGGCGCAGCAGTTTAACGCCATGATCAACCAGTCCGAGCAGACGCATCGGCAGCAGCTGATAAACGAAATGAACGCCGCTCAGGCGACTGCTCAGGCGGCCGGTCAGACGGGTCAAAAGCAGCCGGACGCCGGCGCCGATTATTGGTTCCAGCCGAAGGTGCCGGCACCGAGTCAGCCGACGGTTATCGGCCGCGCGCCGCAGGCTGCCAGCGATTCGGACGAGGCTGCGCTGGCCGCGCAAATCAAGGCTCATAACGACACGGTGGGGATTTCCAGCGCGCACATGCGCACCTTGCAGCCGCTGGGCAGCCAGCCGGTGTCGGCTGCCCAAACGACCGCGCCCGCCGCGCCGCCGCCAGCGGTGACAGCCGCCCCTGATCCTGCTATACTATCCTTGGCTAGCAACGACGACCTGAACGTCTCGACTCTCGCCCGTGAAGCTTATAAAGCCAAGCACGGCGAGGAGCCGCCGCAGGACGAAGTTGTAATTTCGCTTCATTAAGATTTCCGGCGAAGCGCTCAGACAAATAGTTAGGCTAAAACGTTTGCCAGGTGGGCTAATACATGAATCCTTCATTACCTAATCAGCCGAATCCCGTTCCCGGGCAGCCGTCCGCTGCCGGCGCGCAGCCGCAGGCGGTTGAGATCCAGGCGGCTGGCTTGCCGCGGGCTGAGGACAGCCGGTTTATTGCGCCGATCGCCAATCCTACGCAGCTGCCGGCAGCGGCGCCAAAGCCTCCGGCACCGGCTGCAGCAGCGCCGGCACCAGCTCTGCCCGAGCCAACACCGGCACCAGCTCCGCCGGCTGCGCCCGCAGTAGTTGCGCCGCCAGCGCCAACCACGGTCCAGCCGCAAACGCCGGCCGCGCCCGCGCCGCCGCCGCCAGTCGCGCCGCAGTCCGCCGGCCAGCCGGCCGTAGTCGCCAAAACCGCCACGCCGCCGCCCAAGCAAAAGAACCCCAACAGTACCCAAAATTCGCTGCAGATCGCCGAGGTGCGCGACGGCATTGTCATCATGAACGACGGTTCGTACCGCTCGGTGGTGATGGTTAAGAGCATCAACTTTGACCTGATGAGTCCGCAGGAACAGGAAGCTGTGGAATACAGCTACCAGGGCTTTTTGAACTCGCTGTATTTCCCGATTCAGATTTTTATCCGCTCGCAAAAAGTCGATTTGCAGCCCTACATCGCCAAGCTCGACAAAATCCGCACCGAGCACGACAACATGCTGCTGGCGCTGCTGATGGAAGACTACATCACCTACATCGACGATCTCAGCCAGCACACCAACATCATGGACAAGAAATTTTACGTGGTCATTCCGTACTATCCGACGGTGGATGCCCAAAAGGCCCTAACCCAGAGCAAAAACTTTTTGACCGGCATCGGCAATCTGTTTAGTCGCCACGAGGATCATGTGGTTATCAACGAGCCGGACCTGGAAAACGCCAAAACCGAGCTGCGCAACCGCGTGCAGGCCGTGCTGTCGGGCCTGTTGCAGGCTGGCATCCAGGGCTTGCCGCTCGACACGCAGGAGCTCATCGAGCTGTATTACGACACCTACAATCCCGACACGGCCACCCGCCAGCAGCTCAAGAACTTCAACGACCTGTCGGCTGATGTGATCACCAAGGGCACCGGCGCGGCGCCACAGGCTCATTTGCAGAGGGAGCTGCAGTCATAATGTTTGGCAAAAAGAAACAGAAGCTTGATCCGGTAGCCATCGCTCAGCAGCAGCGGGCCCGCGAAGAGCAGGAGGTGCAAGCCGCCTTTCAGAAGGGCATCACGGCGCTGCGCGACTTTATCGCGCCAAGTTCGCTGGAATTTAAGAGCTCGTACTTTCAGCTGGGCACACGCTACGCCCGCACGTACTACGTATACGGCTATCCGCGGCAACTCTACACCGGCTGGCTGAGCAGCATGGTCAATCTGGACGAGGTTATTGACATGAGCCTGTACATTTATCCGGTAGAAAGCCAGATTGTGCTGGAGAATTTGCGCAAAAAGGTGACGCAGCTGGAGGCCGGCATTCAAATTGACGCCGAGAAGGGGCGGGTGCGCGATCCGGGCAAGCAGGCGGCCATTTTGGACGCCGAGGAAATCCGCGACAAACTGCAGGTCGGCGAGGAGCGCTTCTTCCGCTTTGGCCTGTACTTTACGATTTACGCCGGCAGCATGGACGAGCTGGAGTACGTCAGCCATAAGGTTGAGTCGATGCTCGGCCAGCAGCTGGTCTACAGCAAGCCGGCCAGCTCGCAGCAAGAGCAGGGGCTCAACAGCACCGTGCCGCAGCTGGTTGATCAACTGCAAATCCGCCGCAACATGAGCACCGGCGCACTCTCCACCAGCTTCCCGTTCACCAGCGCCGACCTCAGTCAGGACAACGGCATTTTGTATGGCATCAACATGCACAATTCCGGCCTGGTGATTTTTGACCGTTTCTCGCTGGAAAACGGCAACTCGGTGGTCTTCGCCAAGTCCGGCGCCGGCAAGAGTTTTTCGGTGAAGCTAGAGGCCTTGCGCAGCATGATGTTCGGCACCGAAATCTTCATCATCGACCCGGAAAACGAGTATCAGCGGATGTGCGAAGCGGTGGGCGGCGCTTACGTGCGGCTGAGCCTCAGCTCAACCACCCGCATCAACCCGTTTGACTTGCCGAAAGTCGTTGACAGCGAAGAGGCCGACAACGCGCTGCGCTCCAACCTGATTACTTTGCACGGCTTGCTGCGCCTGATGATGGGCGGCGCTCAAACGCAGATGGTCGGCGGCAACGCGGCGCTGATGCCGGCGTTGGCACCGTCCGAGGAAGCCGACCTCGACGCTGCGCTGATCGAAACTTACGCCAAAGCCGGCATCACCAACGACCCGCTGACCCACACCGGCGTGCCGCCGACCATCATGGACCTCTACGACACGCTGCTGCACATGGGCGGCACCGGCCCGCAGCTGGCTCAGCGCCTGCGTAAGTACACCAGCGGCACCTTCGCCGGTATTTTTAGCCAGCAGAGCAACATCGACATCAACAACCCGCTAGTGGTTTTTAATCTGCGCGATCTGGAGGACGAGCTGCGGCCGGTGGCCATGTACATCGTGCTGAATTACATCTGGAACAAGACTAAAACCGACCAAAAACGCCGCATTCTGATCGTCGATGAGGCCTGGCAGCTGATGAAATACGAAGATTCCGCCAACTTTTTGTTTAGCTTGGCCAAGCGCGCCCGCAAGTATAATTTGGGCGTCACCACGGTTACCCAGGATGTCGAAGACTTCATGGGTTCGCGGATGGGCCGCGCTATTGTGGCCAACGCCTCGATGCAATTTTTACTGAAGCAGTCGCCGACCGCCGTGGACGTTTTGACCGATGTGTTTAAGCTGACGAGCGAGGAGCGCAAGCGCCTCAGCCAGTTCCCGGTTGGACAAGGGCTGTTTTTTGCAGGTCAGAATCACGTGCACATCCAAGTCGTCGCCAGCCCGACCGAAACCAGCCTCATCACCACTAATCCGGGCCAGATCCAGCAAATCAACGCCGCCCAACAAGCCGGCGTCGACCTCGGCGCCGCCGGCCAGCCCGCTGGTGGCCAACCTGCCGGCGACTTCGACCAACCCCAGGGCACCATCGACCTCGGCAACCGCCTGTATCCGGGCAGCAGCGGCAGCGGCCAGTAAACTTGCCATCCTCGCCAGACGATTTTTTAACTCTTACGCTTATCTGGAGTATAATGGAACCGGTAAAGACGTAGTGAGTCGATGAAATAAACATGGCCAATTCCAGCCCAGTCTATGATGATGACGATCAGAAGCCTATAACGCGTCCCGATTTAAGACAGCTTGAAGAAGGGGTGCGTAGTTCGTCTGGCTCAAAAAGAGCTAAAAATGAGGTGGCTGGCGGCTCAAAGCAAGCTTCTGCCGATTCCGAGACTCAAGACGATGATGGTTTTTACAATCCTAGCGGTGACGAAGTCCGCAAAAACTCTGCTATCCGCGCTAATTTGGCGCTCGCAGAATTTAGTGGCGCAGCCAAAGCCGGGCTTTTTAATCCAGAAGACAAAAATAATGCTAAACTCGGCATCGCTAAACCGATCAAAAGAGCACTCAGGGATCGCAAAAAAGTGGCCTTGGCCGGTGGGGCAACTGCTGGCGTAGCCACCATCGTCGTAGCCGGCTTCCTAATGCTTGTCCCCCTAAAAATCGAGCACATCGTCACTAATTTGCAAGACCATTTCATGGGCACTTCAAACAGCGCCGTCGAGGAAGAAACGCAGACACTGTTTAAGGGTTACATGAAAAAAGTATTGCCCGCCTACAAAAGTTGCGGCACTACCCGCAGTAAGAATTGTACGCCTAAAGATTTTGGCGACGGGCCAATTGGCAGCTTATATCGAACTTGGTCCAACGCCCGGCTCGAAAATAAATTAGCTGACGATTACGGACTTGAGTTCCAATATAAAAACATCGGCGGTCGGAACACTTGGGTGATGAAAACCTCGAGCAACTCCGCAGGCATCAATATCGGGGAGGACGGCAGCGGCCTGGACCAGGAATTTAACAGCCGCTCGGAAGCCCGCAAAGCTATAACCGCTTACCTTGATGATGCTTTAGAGGGAGAAACCAAGTGGAAAAGTGTTATGATCCGTTACAAAACCGGCCGGCTGCTCGAGGAAAAATACGGCCTGCGCCGCTGCATGATATTTTGTGGCGTGACCGATCCGCTTCAAGACAAGGTCGACGCCAAAAAGAAGGCCGCTCAACTTTACTTGGTGCAAAAAGTGCTAAAACCTCGGACCGACACAATGGGCACCGTGTTGGAATGCCTGCTGGACACAAGTTGCGATCCTAATAAAACAGACCCTCAGCAAGCACAAGAGGGCTCAAACGCGGAGGAGGGAGGAGCGCCGGAAAGTTCCGTCCAAGAGACCATTCAGCAAGACGGCCAACAGGCCGTGGAAGAGGCCGCTTCGGAGACGGCGGATCAGCTCACCTCAGATTACAATACAATTTCCGAAAAAGGCTTCCAAGCCTACCTCATTGAAAAGGTGCTAGAAAAAGTAGGACTCGCCGAAATAAGTGACAAAGTTACCACCGCCGTGCCGATAGTTGGCTGGGCCAACCAAGCCGCCAGCATGATTACGGCCATCAACCATGCTGGCCCGAAACTAAAAGCGCTTGCCTATATCGCAAATTCCGGAGCCGCTGTTCAGCTCTACATGATGTACCGCAGCTATGCCGACGAAATTCATACCGGACACGCCGACGCCACGGAGGTGGGGTCGATGGTTAATTCGCTGGGTGATGGCAATAATGGTGCTGCCTCAGATCCGGAAGTCGGCGGTACCGCTTCGGCCGAAAATACGCCGTTATACCAAAGTTTAATCGACGGCAATAATACAGGCACTGTAAACTCCCAGGCCTCGCTCCTGAGCGGACTTCTGCCAGGTAAGGCTTATGCCGACTCTACTTCTTCCGGCGACTCTACCACTACCTCAAATCAATATAAATGCAACGACGGCTCGGCTCCAAGCGGCCTGGTTTGCTCAGAGGAAGTACTGGGAACCGGCAATAGCTTGGCCGATGGTGCGCACACCGCCTTGAACACTCCGCCCCTTAGCGTCATAACCGGCGTTGCGGGCTTTTGGTCGAGTACCGTAGGCAAGGTCTTTGGCACCGTAGGAAGTTGGATTTCCGGCGCCATAGAACAAATACCTGGCGTAACGCCGGCTATGGATAGTATTTCTGGTTTCGTTTCGGGTGTGATTCAGCCGTTTCAAAACTTTCTTGTTAACCAGCTCATCCCGAACCCGTTTGGCAGCAACATGAGCGGCGGCCGAACCTTCGACCTGATGGCCGCCGGCGCCGACGTTGCCGGCAACGATAACGCCCATACCGAACTGGGCGGCCACGTGCTCACTCCTCAGCAAGCGGCCGACATTATGAGCCAGCAGGAAAATGAAGCTAAACAGCAGTTCGATAATCAACCGTTCTTCGCCCGTATGTTTAGCACTGACAGCCAATATTCTTTGATATCAAAAGTAGCGATGGATATGCCGCTCAGCAAACAAGCGGCTGTCCAGACCAGTTTTGCCAGCATACTTAACCCCCTGAGCTCCATCACGCATGGGTTCGGATCACTTTTCTCCGGTAAAGCCAGCGCCGATCCGCAGGATTGCGCCATGAGTCCGGCAGTGGCCGGGACCAGCACTGATTGCCTCGGCGTTACCCCTCAAGGCTGGACACCTGATGAAATAGCCGCTCTCGGCGATGCCCAGCAGCAACAGGCTTACTGGGACGCCAATTGTAACGACAATGCCAGCGACGCCTACATGAACAACAACACCTGGAATGAAGAGGCCGCCACCAGCAAGGACCCGGCCAGCGGCATGCCGCAAAACACCACCGGCAACGAGTGCCTGCTTATCAAAAATACTGTTGGCTCTTCCGGCGGCTATATGGACACCAGCAACCTGACAAGCGATGACCTAGCCGATGAAAACGGCTCAGGAAGCAGTACGGGCACGAACCCACCGACAACAGGCGTTTCGGGTAACGGTAGTGGCCAGTTCACTACTGATACAAGTCACCCGGCTTACCCCGGCCTTCAACAGATGTTGGCGGAAGTTGAAAAAGTCGGCAAAACCCAAAACGCCGATACGGCGGCATTTTGTGCATCGATTGGTGGTTGTTCCGGTAAATGCGAAAGTGCGGTTGAAATGGCATGGCTCGGCCACAGAGGCCAATATGCGGATCCTTTCGGGAATCCCAATCCGAATGGCCCCCCAGGGCCAGACAGCGCTTGGGCTGCTGCTCTAGCCAGTGGACACGCTCACCCTGGCGACCGCAATCCGCCGGTCGGAGCCTTGCTGATATATACCATCCCAGGTGACCAATATGGCCATATCACTATTTACCTGGGCAATAACCTGGTGTTTTCTACGGACTTTAATGACCCGGGCAGTGTGGGCATACAGCCTGCTTCTGCCATAGAAACCGCAAGCTGGGCGCATTCTTACGTAGGCTGGATGGATCCATTGTTCAGCGGCAAAGTAGGTAACGTGGGGCAGTGATGAACTATACGATACAACGCTTTACACTTTTTCTATTCCTATGTTTGTCTGTCATATGCCTGTTAGCACAAACGGCATACCCAGTATTCGCGGACTCTCTCTCGGCTTCTGAACAGAAAGCTGTGAACGAATATCCAAACTGGGTAGCCGACGCCTGCGACGGGTCAGCAGGTTTAACAACCGGTACGGTAGATACGTCATCGGGTGAAACAACCGAACCCGCCCAAGCAGTCCAGCAAGTAGTTTGGAGCACGCTGATTAACGGAGGCATAGATCCCCTGCATGCCGCGGCAGTTATGGGCAACATCGCACACGAAGGTGTATGGGATCCTGAGAGTGTTGAGAACATCCCTGGGCTACCCCCGCGCAGCGAAGACCCAACCGCAGCCGGCAGGTATGGCTATGGTCTTATTGGCTGGACACCTGGAAGTAGTTTGCTGGATCAAATGAAAGAGGCAGGAATTAGTGGTAAGCCATACACGGCAGAAACTCAAGCGGCTGTCATTCTTGCTGAAATACAAGGAAAAACTCCTAATTATTACCCAGCGAGTCTCGGCCAACAATTCTTAAACACAAAAACCATAGAGGACGCCACGACCGCTTATCAAGGCAATCAGAATGTCGGTGGTCCTTATTTGGGTTTTGAACGTCCCGCTGACGAGTCCGGTTCACTGCCTGATCGTATCGCTTCAGCCAAACAATTCCTAAGCGAGTTCGGTAGTGGCACCGTTACACCTGCGCCCCCCACGACAACTGGCGGTTCGGTTAGTTGTGGCTGTACGAGTGACACCTCGGGCACTGACGTGTCAACAACGGACAGCGGCCTTGTCGGTGGCACGCCGGCTGAAAAAGCTTTCAATTACTTCCTAGCCAAAGGCATATCTCCGGCTGGCGCGGCAGGTTTAGTAGGCAATTTTATGTCCGAGTCGGGCGGTAACACCGAACAACTCCAACCGGGCATAACAAATAGTATTGGTGCCCACGGTATTGCTCAGTGGCTCGGAGATCGACTCACCTCGCTACAACAATTCGCTTCCAGCCATAACGAGCAAGAGGATGATCTAGCTACCCAGCTGGACTTCGCCTGGCACGAGCTCAACAGCGGTTATAAGAGCGTGCTCAATCAGATAAAGAACGCTTCTGACCCTGCCGCGGCCGCCGATACCGTCAATACCGACTACGAAGTGTCCGGTGTCGATCCGAGTACCCGCGAAACGAATGCTAAAAAGCTTTTATCAGAATACGGTGGCGGGGCCGATAGCAGCGTAGCCACAGCTTCTAATAATGGGAGCTGCTCTTCAGGCACCAGCCCTACGCCCACCGACAACTGCTCGGTCACAGCTCCTGTCTGGGGATCGGTACACGGAGTAGGCGAAGAATATACCCAGCAGCAATTGACACAAATCTTCGGTGACCCTGGAACTGCCAGCAGCCACCCCCAAATGGACGCCAATCTCACCACTGTCGACTTTTTAGGAAATTCTGTACAGGTCAACAAATTAGTGGCGCCATGTTTGAAGGCGGTGGCCGATCAGCTACAATCCGAACATGTCGACTATAAGATAACAGAGATGGGTTGCTATCGTTTCGACTCCGACAATGGCAGCTCGAATATAGGCCTTCTGAGTTATCATACCTATGGTGCTGCCTGCGACATCAACTGGGATACCAATCCATGGTCGGGAGACGGAGCAGAGTTACCTCACGATATGCCCCAGGCATACATCCAAGCGTTCCATGATCATGGTTTCACTTGGGGTGGAGACTGGGTGTCTGTGAAAGACTTCATGCATTTCGAATTTAACGGCATCAAGCCTCCATCATAACGATATATAGTAATTATAGGATGAAAAAATGAAAGCAGCCGTATGTTAGCCGAAAAATATAACTTACGAAAAGTCTTGATCTGGGTCCTTATCGGCATCTTCATATTATTTGCCGCGTACAAAACATATGAATATCTGACTACCGGCAAGGTAATTGTTACTACCGGCGATTCCAATAATTACATTAAAATCGCCAAAGCGGTCAGTGGCGGAAGCACAGCCACCATAAAACAGACGCAGGGTAAGCTATCAATCAGAGTCAAACCAGGTACATATGACGTTACGGTCTACAGTAAATCGGTAGCAGATGGCACCGGTCAACATATTACGGTAAACGCAAGAAGGACGTCACGGATATCATTAAAACCAGCCAAGGCTCTTTCGCCTTGGCTTGTCTATAGCCAAGGAGCGAGTAGTGTCGCGGCGAACGGTTCACAGCTTTATTTCATTGATTCGTCGTCTGAAGAATTGATGATAGCTGGAGATAGCGGGCTGGCAAGACCGTTTACCAACTATTCTTTGTCGAGTGCCGAGTGGGTCAAGCCCGGGCAAGGAATAGCTCAAAGTGTAGGTAATTCCGGTGGTGGCTTATATATCATATCAGGAACTTCGTTGAGCCCTTTGTCGCTACCGTTCACTCCCTCGTTAAACGGTGATATTTCCTATGGCGTTTCAATTGACGGCACCGTTTACGTTAGCAATGGAGGAGATGTCTACGCTGGCAAGCTAGGCTCGAACCTTACTAAAATTTACGGCTCGGTAAGTAAAAACTTGGGGCTCGCGGCAGGAATTGGCAAGGTAGCTGTAATCGCTGCCAACCAGAACAGTAGTCTTGGTTCGCTGGTAGTAGTTGATGATACAGGTAACGTTACCAAGACAGCTTACACGGCCACTCAAGCGGAGTGGGCTCCTGACGGCAAGCACCTTATGGTAGGTGGCGAAGGAAGCAATTATATATTAGATGGGTCGCTTAAAAAGATTGGTTCAGCCCCGGTCAGCTCGTCGTCGACCGTCTTTGCTTGGCAAGATAATACTCATCTGCTCTATACGATCAGCAATCAGCTATGGGTATACGACATTAACGCTAAAACGGCACGTCAACTTACTTCGCTTCCTACTGGAAGTTCTATAAGTGGCATTTATCCCGCAACCGACAGTCCATACATATATTTCTCGGTAGCTGCCGGCGACAAAAATCAACTATACAAAGTGAGCACGGCTGGTCAGAACGCTTCTAAAACATCGTCTATATTAAGTGCTCTCATGCCTGATACGGTCGGGGTTTGCACTTTGAATTACCTTGGTTTCACCACTCCCACGATTCTAACGACCTATCCGCAATTTCAGACAAGCAATGATTTGTGTCTAGAGGCTACTAAGAGCGAACTCCGATACTTCAAGCTTGACCCCGCCACCTTCCAATATGTCGTCACACCTGTGACCACCAACAAAGACTAGTCATTTGGTGGTACTAAGCGGGATAATATTGGTGCTTTCGGTGAAGTGGCCGAGGACGGTGTCGGCGTCGGTGGTGGTTATGAAGGTTTGGTAGGGGGCGAGATGATCGGTGAGGGCGTGGCGGCGGCGGCCGTCGAGTTCGCTGAAAACGTCGTCGAGCAGGAGCAGGGGGGTGGCGGCGCGGGCGGCTTCGATGATTTTGAGTTCGATGATTTTGAGCGCTAAAACGGCGGTGCGGACCTCGCCGCGCGAGGCCGTCTCCGCTGCCGGGCGGCCGCCAAACGTCACCAGCAAATCTTCGCGGTGCGGCCCAGCGCCGGTGAAGCCGCGGGCCACGTCCAGCTCCAAAGCAGCCTCCAGCGCTTTCAGCAGTCGGCTCTCGTAATTCTCAACCGGAAAGCGGGCGTCGTATGACAGGCCAACCTTCGTTTTGGTACCAGACAGTTTTTTGTAGAGCGGGCCGAGCTCTTTATTGAGCCGCGACGCCAGCCGCGCCCGCTCGCGGACAATTTGCCCGGCCAGCTCGCTGAGACGCACGTCCCACGGAAAAATCTGCGCCGGCCGGCCGTGCTGTTTGAGCAGGGCGTTGCGCTGGGCCAGGGCGCGGCGGTACTTTCGGCGCAGCGGGCCGTAGCCGGCTACCGTTTGCTCGAGCAGGTCATCGAGATAGTCGCGGCGGCGTTCCGGACCGCCGGATAACAAACGCAGGTGCTCGGGCTCAAACAGCACCACCGGCAGCGTGTGCTCGAGCAATAACCGCTTATAGGATTTGCCGGCCAACTCATATTGTTTGCTGGGTTGCGGCTCGACAGTCAGCTTGACCGTCCGCTGGATGCCGTCATCAAGATGCGCATCCAGCCGCCCCCAGTTTTTATTAAACTCCACCAGTTCGCTGTCTTTGGCGCGGTAGGAAGAGCCGCGCGCCAGCACCAGCAGCGCCTCCAGCAAGTTGGTTTTGCCGCTGGCGTTTGGCCCGACCACGATGTTTACGCCGGGGCTCAGCTCGAACGAAGCGTCGCGGTACGAGCGGAAGCGTTGCAGCCGCAGATCGACTATCATAGTTCTATTGTATCGGTTTAGCTCTTCAGGGGCATGATGATGTGCTTGTAGTCGGGGTTGGCCGGATCGTGGAGCAGGGTGGGCTCCAGTTTGCCGTTAAAGCCAAAGACCACCTCGTCGCCGGACAAGGCGTTCAAACCGTCAAGCAAGTAGCGGGAATTAAGGGTGATGCTGCCGCTGCCGCTGACTTTGGCTTCGGCGGTGGCGGTATTTTCGCCGAGCTGCGAGGCCACCGAGCGGATGCTGAGCTGTTTGGCGCCCTCGTCAACCTCGATGGTTACGCTGCCGGCGCTCTCGCGGGCGAACAAGCTGGAAACCTTGGCCACATTCACCAGATCGGCGCGTTTTAGCCGGGCTTCGGTGGTGAATTTGGCCGGAATCAGTTTGCGATAATCAGGATATTTGCCGTCCAGCAGGCGCGTTACCAGTTCGACGTCGCCAACCTGGAACAGCACCTGTTGCTCGCCGCTGGTGATATGGACTTTGTCCTCGCTGTCGCCGAGCACGCGCAGCAAATCCTGCATCGCCGAAGCCGGAATCAGCAGCTGAATCTCCTCTTTGTTGGCGCCGATTTGTTTCTCGGTCAAACGGTAGCTATCGGTAGCAACCATGTACAATTTACCTTCAAACGTTTGAAGCAGCACACCGGTCAACACCGGACGCGTTTCGTCGTTGGAAGCGGCAAACACCACTTGCTGCAAGCCCTTTTTGAAGGCCGCGCCGTCGACGCTCCACTTCTTGCCGTCCGTAATGGCCGGCATGGCCGGAAAATCATCAGCCACAATGCCGTTAACCACCGAATTATATTGATCGGTGGTAACGTGCAGTTTATTTTCTTGAAGCTCAAGGTTGATGACGCCCTGCGGCAAGCTGCCCACAAAATCCTGCATCAGGCGCGCCGGCACAGTAATCGAGCCTTCATCGGTCACCTTGGCGCCGATGTAGTGGGTAATGGCGATATCCAGGTTGGTGGCCGATAAACTAAGCCGGTTATTGGTGGTTTTTATCAGCACGTTAGCTAAAATCGGCAAAGTGCCGCGGCTATTGGCGACCCGAGCTACCGAGTTTAGCGCGCGGTTCAGATTTTCTTGAGTTACTTGCAGTTTCATACACAGCCTCCTAGCAATAATATGGTTTATTTAAGTAGTTATTATCTTTATTGGTGGTGTGGAAAGTGGGTAAAAAGAGTCCGTTAACAGCGGTCAAAATGCCGAAAATGGTGTGGGTAAAGGGCTGGAAAAAACGTGTGAAAATTTGGTAAAAACTGGCCGTTTTGCACAGCAGGCTGAGAGCACTCCCAACATATCCAACGGCCCGACCAGGCTTTTTACCCGCTTTAGCCACCGGCTTTCCCCAATACCAGACCATAAAACTAAGCATACAAATGATCCTTGATTTGTGAAATCGCCATGCGCAAATTCGGGTCCAGCCGCGACTCTTTCTCGATTTTGTCGACCGAGTGGATGGCGGTGGTATGATCTTTGCGGCCCAGTTCGCGGGCGATTTTGGGAAAACTGAGGTGCAGCTCGCTGCGCAGCATGTACATGGCCACCTGACGCGGCACCACGATGTCTTTGTCGCGCTTGGGCCCCACGATATCTTCCAGGGGAATTTGGAAATGTTTGGCAGTGCGCTCGATGATTTGCTTGGCGCTAAGGTGTTTAGGGCGAGTTTTGCTGGCGCCCAGTAAACTGGAGGCAATCGGCAGGGTCGGCTCCAGACCGCGCATTTCGCAAAACGCCAGCAGCTGGTTGAGAGCGCCTTCCAGTTCGCGGATGTTGGTCTGAAAATTGTTGGCCAAATACTCCACGGCGGCTTGCTCGAGCACAACGCTGTGGTCCTGGGCCTTGGTTTGGACGATGGCGCAGCGGGTTTCGTAATCCGGCGTCTGCATGTCGATACTCATGCCGCCGGCAAAGCGCGAGCGCAGCCGGTCCTCGAGCGTCGGAATTTCGCGCGGCGGCTTGTCGGAACTGATGATAATCTGTTTGTTGGCCTGGTGCAGGGCATTAAAGGTATGGAAAAACTCTTCCTGCATCTTGTCTTTGCCGGCGATGAACTGCACGTCATCCACAATCAGCACGTCGGCCGTGCGGTAGTAACCGGCAAAAGCGGCCGTTTTGCGCAGCCGCAGCGCGTCCACAAACTCCTGCACGAACTGCTCCGTGGAGATGTAGAGCACCTTGGCTTTGGGGTTTTTGGCGGCGATGGTGTTGCCGACCGCCTGCAACAGATGAGTTTTGCCGATGCCGACCCCGCCGTACAAAAACAGCGGGTTATATTTGATGCCCGGCTGACCGGCGATGGCCTGGCAGGCCGCAAAAGCCAGCTCGTTGCCGTCGCCCACCACGAAGTTGTCGAAGGTGTAGCGCTCGTTGAGGCCTTGCCGATAAGAGTGTGACAAGCTGTTGCCGGCCGGACCGCGGGAAGTTTGCGTGCCGGTGATGGTTTGCTGGCCGGCCGGACCCGCCGCCGAGGCGGTAGTTTTGGGCGCACTGTCTTCGGCCGGCTTGCTCGGCGCCGCCAGAGAAGAAATCTTGAAGCTGATGTGTTTGACCGGCATGCCGTGCTTGCGCAGCGTTTCCAAAATCAACTTCCCGTACTTGCTCTCCAGCTGATTCTTGATAAAAATATTCGACACCCCGACCACGGCAGTGTCGCCGGACTGCTTGAGCAGGCAGGTACTCTTAAACCAAGTCATAAAACTGGCGTGCGAAACCGACAGCTCAATTTCCCCTAAAACGGCTTGCCACAGACTATCCTGCTGCATCCTTCCTCCTGCTCATGCCTTTCTAATATAAACGACTGGGCGCTGGTTTTCCACACCTTCTGAACATTCGCGGGCAGCACATGTAAGAAATTCCACTAACAGAGAAAAAGTTATGCACAAGCTAAAGTCACCCCTGTAAAATTGTGGAAAATTCCTCTTCCTGGGTGGATAACTGGCCCCAATTAGCGGGAAAATATTGTTAATTTCACTAAAAAGATTAACCTGCCGCGCTGGCTTTGAACAAGCTGGCCGCCTCCGGCAAACATTTCACAAATCACCGGATATACCGTAGGATATAGTCATGCCTAAAAGAACCTATCAGCCCAAAAAACGCTCGCGGGCCCGCGAACACGGCTTTTTGAAGCGCATGAGCAGCAAGGCCGGCCGCAACGTTTTGAAGCGCCGCCGCCAAAAGGGCCGCAGCAAAGTCTCGGCTTAACCGGCCCGAGAGGTGGCCTGCTGCCGCCAAAGGCGCTACCCTATAGCTATGATCAGTGTCCGACACCGTTTTCACGGCCACAATAGTTTGCGTGTGGTGTATAGCCGCGGCCAGACCGTGCGCGCGCCTTTTATCACACTCAAATATCTTGAGCGGAGAGAAGGCCGGCCGTACCGCGCGGCCGTGGTGGTCAGCCGCAAAGTTCATAAGTCGGCCGTGGTGCGCAACCGGATTCGCCGGCGGCTGTACGAAATCATCCGGCGGGCCGATAGCCGCCTCACCGCTCGCCGCGACCTGGTGTTCACGGTCTTCAGCGAGCAAGTGGCTGAGATGCCAGCCGCCCAACTGACGGCCACCGTCGAAAACTTGCTCCAAAAGGCCGCCGCCAAACCGTCCGGCGGGCCGCAAACACCGGTCAGCCGCGCCGGACATGCTATAGTTAATAAACGCCGAGTAACGGAAGACGGGCAAAGGAAGAAGTAACCTCACATGTTTACGACAATTATCGTTCAGCCGATTTTCAACCTGCTGGTGCTGGTGTACGCGCTGTTGCCGGGGCATAACTTTGGCCTGGCGCTGATTATTTTCACGGTCATCATCCGTTTGCTGCTCTGGCCGCTGGTCAAGCGCCAGCTGCACCAGGCCAAGGTGATGCGCCTGCTGCAGCCGGAAATTCGCCGCATCAAAAAAGCCACCAAAGGCAACCGCTCAAAAGAGTCGCAAATGCTGATGGAACTCTACAAAGAGCGCGGCATCAACCCCATCGGCACCTTCCCGATTTTAATTATCCAGCTGATTATTTTGATTGGTTTGTACAGTGGTTTGCGCCGGGTAATCGACAACCCGCACCAGCTGATAAGTTTTGCCTATCCCGGCCTGCAGCACCTCAGTTGGATGAAGGAGCTGGCGCACAACATTCATCTGTTTGACAACACGCTGTTCGGCATCGTTGATCTCGGCAAGTCGGCGCTCGGCTCCAAAGGCGGCGGGGTGTACTGGCCGGCCATGATTATCGTGCTGGGCAGTGCCGTGGCCCAGTATTATCAGGCTAAACAGCTGATGCCCACCGATGAAAATTCACGCGGTCTGCGCGAGATTCTGCGCCAGGCTAACAAGGGCGAGCAGGCCGATCAGGCCGAAATCAACGCCGCCGTCGGCCGCAGCACGCGCTTCCTGCTACCGGCCATGATTTTCTTGTTTACGGTTAATATTCCGTCGGCGCTTAGCTTGTACTGGCTGACCGGCGGCGTGGTGGCGTACATCCAGCAGGCCATCGTGCTGCGCCGCGACGAAGAGGAAATGGAAGGCGAGGGCGGCCGAAAAACCAAGAAAGATTTGGAGCGCATTCCGGAAGCCGAAGTTATTGAAACGGCCCAGAAAAAAGGTGCCGCTGGTGTCGCCAAGGCCGACGGCGCATCAAAATCCAAGAAGGCGAAGCGGCGGAGGCAAAAGAAATGAACGACTCATCCAACGACTCATCCAACGACTCGCTCGAAGAAGCCATCGTCTACGCCAAAAAATACCTGGAAGACTTGCTGTCGTTTTTTGGCCTCAACACCGACGTGTACGCTACCAGCGACGACGAGGTGATTCAGCTCAACGTGCCGAGCACGCACCTCAACGGCTTTTTGATCGGCCAGCGCGGCGAAAATATGCGCTCGCTGCAATATCTGACCAGCACAGCGCTCAAAAACAATAATTACCAGCATAATCGGGTGAACGTCGACATTGCCGACTACAAAAAACAGCGCGCCGACCGCCTGCGCGAGCGGGCCGAAGCCTGGGTCAAGCAGGTGCAGAGCAGCGGCCAGCCGATGGATCTCCAGCCGATGAACGCCGCCGACCGGCGGGTGGTGCACAAACTGGCCGCCGAATACGGCCTCACCAGCGACTCCGAAGGCGAAGGCCGCGACCGGCACATCGTGCTCAGGCCGACCTAAACCAGTCAACTTTATAGGGTGCCCAACCCCCAAAACCACCTTGGGTGGCACGGTGGCAAGGGGGTCCCGACGCACGGAGCCATTGGCGAGTACGGCGGGAGCGGAGGCCGGAGTGATGGGGCCCATGGGGTTTTGGGGGTTGGGCACAACCAAGACTGCCTGGTGTTAAAAGGTTGTGAGGCTAGTTATAATAAGAGCTATGCCTGAGGGTAACACGCCACCAGCCGGCCAGGCTTCGCGCCTGTACACCAAAACAAAGCACATCGTAGGCAGCAAACTGTTTTTTAAGGCCACGCTCGCCTTGTTTGTGCTGCAAGCCGGCTACATTGCCATCAAAAGCGGTTTTCCGCTGGCTTTTGACGAAAGCTATCACCTCGGTATCACGCAGCTGTACGCCCAGCAGTGGAGCCCGTTTTTCAGCCATCTGCCAAATTCAACCGGCCAATACGGCGCCCTGGCCACCGATCCGTCGTACTTGTATCACTATTTGCTGAGTTTTCCTTACCGGCTGATTAGCGCCGTCACGCAAAACACTTTTACCGTCATCGTGTTCTTGCGATTTATAAATATTTTGCTGTTTGTCGGCGGTCTGGTGGCGTTTAAGAGAGTCTTGCGCTACACCAGGGCGTCAAATGCTCTGATCAACCTAACGCTGCTGATATTTACGCTGTTGCCGCTCGAATCATTTACCGCCGCTCAAATTAACTATGACAACCTGCTGTTTCCAGTTATGGGGGTGGCCTTGCTGCTGTGTCTGAGGTTTATAGAGAAATTAAGACAGCACAACGTGTTTGATGTTACGACTTTGGCGCTGCTGGTGGCGACCTGTTTGCTGGGTGCGCAAGTAAAGTTTGTGTTTGTGCCGATTTGCCTGACGATTCTCGGCCTGGTGACCCTCTTTACTGCTCGCTGGGTGTTGCAAAATAAACAACGGGCTAGGAAGAGCTTACAGGCCGGCCTGGCAGCTCTTTCCGGACCCGCCAAATTGTCTTTGCTGAGCTTAGTGGTGGTGAGCGCCGGTCTTTTCGGCTGGCGATTTGGCTACAATGAGGTCGCCTATGGCTCGCCGATGCCGGATTGCGCCAAGGTGATGGGTGTGGCGCCTTGTATGCAATACGCGCCGTGGGCCAGGAACTATCAGCTGGAGCATTCGCATGTGCCGGTTGCCAATCTGGCTCAAACCAAGGCCTTTGCCAGGGCTTGGACAAAAATCAGCGGCACGCAGCTGTTTACCGTGCTTGACGGCAATGAGGGCGGCGCCACGGTCAATCCGGATGGCCGTTTGATCGCCGGCGCCGCGCTGGTGGTGGGAGTGGGCGGCGTGCTTCTGACGCTGCAGTGGCGCAAAATAAAACATGCGGGCTATGCCACGGTCATCATTTTGACGGTGTCAGCGGTGTATCTGGCGTGCCTTGTCCTGAAAAATTACAGCGATTTCATAACCTACGGCATGCCGATCGCCATCCAGGGCCGTTACTTGCTGCCGGTCTTATTGATATTTATGGTGCTGGGCGCGCGAGTTTACTCCGAAGCGCTCAAACATAGGCCGCAGCTTAAGGTGGCCGTGCTGGCTGCCGTGGTCGTGATTGGTTTGCAGGGCGGCGGGCTCATTACGTATGTAACTAAGACGAACAGCAGCTGGCGCTGGTCGAGCTCGGCCGCTTTGTCGCTGGAATCGACGCACAACACGCCGGTAATCGCCCAAAAGGTCAGTCTGAGCAGCCAATCACCAAAAAGTCCTTAATTGCTGAGCATTTTTTCGTAGGCGGCCAGCGTTTGCTCGGCCATGCGCCGCCAGGAATATTTTTTGACCTGCTTACGGCCGTTCTCGGTTAGCTCCCGCCGCAAATTTTTGTCGCTTAAGACTTCGTTGATGGCGTCGGCCAGGCTCACCGTATCGGTCGGGTCAAAATAGCGCGCCGCCTGGCCATAGACTTCCGGCAGGCAGGTGGCGTTGCTGCTGACCACCGGCGCGCCGTGGGCCATCGCCTCCAGCCCGGGCAGGCCGAAACCCTCGCTCAAAGACGGAAAAACGTAGGCCGCGCAGTGTTCGTACAGCCAGCGCAGGCGACCCTCGCTCACGAAGTCGGTAAAATAGACGCCTTTTATGGCGCTGGTTCGCACCATGTCCTCGATCCGTTCGTAGTTGCGGTCTTTTTTGCCGGCCAGCACCAGGTACAACTCGGGGTGTTGCTGCCGCAAAGTGCGGAAGGCGTCGATCAGCCGCTCCAGATTCTTGTGCGGCGTCGGCCGGCCGACATACAGCAGGAAGCGTTTGCTGACCAGGCCGGGTACCACCTCGGCTTTGTCGCTGATGGCGTCGGCCGCCTCGTAGGTCACCATCACTTTGTCCGGGCTGACGCCCGTAAATTTTACCACGTCGTCTTTTACGAACTCGGTCGGCGTAAAAACCACTCGGGATTTGCGAGCCGCCGACTTAATAACGTGGCGATAAACCAGCTGCTTGATAAAAAACGTCAGCACATGCTTGTCCGGATTATGAAAGCGGGCGGTGGTGAGGTCATGAATGGTGGTGAGTTTTTTGTGATGATACCAAATCGGCTGCTGGGTCATGCTGAAATGCACCAGATCGGGGCGCAGCTGGTTGAGGCGCTTTTTTAGCCCCAGCTGCTCGGCGAAGGTGAATTCTTTGAAGTCGGCGGCCTGAATGTCAAAGGCCGGCGCCAGTTCGCGCAGCGCCGCCAGCCGATGCGATTTGGTCAAAACAACTATCTCGAAAGCCGGCTGGAGCTTAGCCAGATATTCGATGAGCTTGTCAACGTAACGGCCGGTGCTGGTGCCCGATTCGCGAGCGTCGATGACGATTTTTTTCATGCCTGCTTGCCTCGCAGCCGCCACCAGCCGCGCCGCAGTTTCCGCAGCGCGCGGGCGTTTGGCGGCAGGTCGTGCACCAGCATATTCCAGATGTATTCGTCAGTTACTTTTTTCGATTTTTGGATGCGGCGGCGCTCACCGGATTTTTTGAGAATCAGCCAGCTGCCGCGCAAGTCGCCCTTGATGGCCGGCCAAGCCTGGCCGCGGCTGATGGCCCGCAGCAGAAATAGCGTATGCGCCAGCGTGAAGCGCCGCCAAATGACGCCGCGATGGCCGCGCGGCAGATTTTTGTAGAGCAAGATCTGTTGGTTTTTCATGGTTTGGTAGGCGGCGAAGCCCTTGATTTTGCCGCTGGTGGCGCCGATGCGGTGATAGGCCACCGCGCGCGGTTCGTAACGGACTTGCCAGCCGGCCAGTTGGGCGCGGAAGCTCAGATCAACGTCTTCGTAGTAGGCAAAAAAGTCGTCATCGAACAGGCCGATTGCCTCCAGCATGCTCACGCGGTACAAACTAGCGCCGCCGCTGGCGCCGAAAATTTCGGTGTCCTCGTCGTACTTGTCGATGTCGGATTCGCCGCGGCCGCGCGGATAGGGCAATCCCCAAACAGTTAAATAATCGCCGGTGCTGTCGATTTTTTTGCCGTCAGCGGTGAGGATTTTGGAGGTCACGATGCCGACTTTGGGGTGCTGGGAGAGCGCCGCCACCAGCTGCTCCAGCCAGTGCTTGTCGGCCACGGCGTCGTTGTTGAAGGCCGCCACGTAGCGCAACTTGAGCTCCATCGCCCGCTTAAAACCGGTGTTAACTCCGCCGGTAAAACCGAGATTTTTCTGATGCCGTATAACTTCCACCGACGGGTATTTTTCGAGCAGCTCCAGCGAGCCGTCGCTTGAGCCGTTGTCCACCACGATGACGCGGGCTTTCAAAGACTGAGCCAGCAGCGAATCAAGGCAGGCGCCCAGCTGGTCGGCGCCGTTCCAATTGGGCACCACCACGGCCACCTTTGTATCGATTGTGTCGACCGTATCGACGGAAGCGTTCATTTCCTCTATAATACCCCAAAACACGCCGCGGCGTGTTTTGTAGACCCAGGGCGAAGCGTCACTCACATATAAAATGTGACGCACCAAAGGAATACACACCAATCTTCATATGAAACGCTTATTTTCTAAGCAAAACCGGGCCCTGCTCGCCGAGCTCGTCCGCACCGATTTCAAGCTGCGCTACCAAGGCTCCGTGCTGGGCTACGCCTGGTCGCTGCTGCGGCCGTTGCTGCTGTTTATAATTCTCTACTTGGTGTTCGTGCGGGTTCTTAAGTCGGGTGCCGGCATCCCGCACTTTCCGGTTTATCTGTTGCTGGGAATCGTTATCTGGAATTTTTTTCTGGAAATGACTATGCAAAGCCTGGGCGCGATAGTGGGCCGCGGCGATTTGATCCGTAAAATCCGCATCCCCCGCTGGATGATCATTTTTGCTAGCAGCATCTCGGCGCTCATCAACCTGTGTCTTAATTTAGTCGTCGTAGCGGTATTTATGGCGCTCAATCACGTAGGCGTTTTGGATACCATCGAACTGCTGCCGCTGCTTTTGCTCGAGGTTTACATACTGGCTCTCGGTTGCTCGCTCTTTTTGTCGGCGGCTTTCGTAAAGTTTCGGGATATCAGCTACATATGGGAGGTCGTGCTTCAAGCCGGTTTTTATCTGACACCGATCCTTTATTCGATCACCATCGTGCCGAACGTTACTTACCAGAAGCTGCTGCTGCTTAACCCGATGGCCCAGGCCATTCAGGACGCCCGTTACGTAGCAATCACGCACAGCCAACTCAACATAACCACCAGCCGAATTTTCGACCACGGCTGGTACATGTTTATTCCGTTCGTGCTGGTTGTGTTGATACTGATCGGCGGCTTGGCTTACTTCCGGCGTGAATCTAAGTATTTTGCGGAGAATATCTGATAATGGATGACATTGCCATACAGGTTGAAGCCGTCAGCAAGACCTTCAAGCTGCCGCACGAAAAAAACAGCTCCATAAAAAGCGCCGTCGTAAATTTCTACAAGCGCAACAAAGGCTTTGAGCTCCAGGAAGCGCTCAAAGACGTGTCGTTCGAGGTTAAAAAGGGCGAGTTTTTTGGCATCGTCGGCCGCAACGGCAGCGGCAAGAGCACTTTGCTGAAACTGCTGGCTGGCATCTATACGCCGAGCGCCGGTACGGTTCAGGTCAACGGCAAGCTTACGCCCTTCATTGAGCTGGGAGTCGGCTTCAATCCGGAATTAACCGGCCGTGAAAACGTCTTTCTAAACGGTGCGCTGCTCGGCTTTTCACGCAAGGAAATGACCGCCATGTACAAAGACATCGTGGCCTTCGCGGAGATCGAAAAGTTCATGGACCAAAAGCTCAAAAACTATTCCTCGGGCATGCAGGTGCGGCTGGCATTTTCCATCGCCATTAGAGCGCAGAGCGATATTTTGGTGCTGGACGAGGTGCTGGCCGTCGGCGACGAAGCTTTCCAAAAAAAATGCATCGACGTTTTCGAAAGCTACAAATCTAACAAGCAGACGGTGGTGCTGGTGACTCATGACATGGGTACGGTAAAACGTTTTTGTAACAGGGCTATGTTACTGGACAACGGCAAGTTAATAACTCAAGGTGATCCAAGCAAAGTTGCAACAGCATACACGCAACTCAACAATGAAGCAATAAGTAAAAGTATGGCCGAGCAAGCTATATTGAGATCGGAAAACCACCTCGTCAAGGCACAAATAGATGGCAACGTGTTCCGATACGGAGATGCCATTAAGCTATCAATTGATTGGTCGCGCTGCAAAGAAATGCCAAAAAACATTGGCGTGGCCGTGTACGGAAATGCCGGAGAGTATGTTTTTGGTGCCAACACACTGCTTGATAAAGTTACGCTAAAGAATAAAAAGAGGATTGACTATACTCTCGATGCTTTACTTGGCCCGGGCAACTATCATTTTAAGATAGGTGTATTTGGCAATACGGACAAAGATATAATTGAATTCGTTGATAACGGGCCCAACTTTACAATCCAAAAAGAGCCATCATTAAAATGGGAAGGCATAACGGCGCTTAAACACACCTGGAATCTTAAATAATATGTCAAACTATTCAGATAATTTTTATAACGATGACGTAAATACCCCCTGGCATAAAATTATTCAGATGGTACCTGAAGGGAGTAGGGTATTGGACATTGGCTGCAGCAGCGGCAATCTTGGTGAAGAACTTATAAAAGAAAAAAAATGTGAGGTCACGGGCATAGATCTCGATGAAGACGACGTAAATAAAGCGAGGAAAAAACTTACAAATGCCTATGTTATGAATGCCGAAACGGCGAACTTACAAAAATTAGGCAAGTTCGACTGCATAATATTTGCTGACGTTCTGGAGCATCTGCTTGATCCGGTAAAAACGCTCGAAAAAATAAAAAAATCATTGAAACCTGGCGGCGTAGTCATTTTTTCAATTCCTAATATGGCTCATATGGCAACCAGATTAATGTTGCTGGAGGGACGTTTTGTATACGGGGAAACGGGGCTATTAGACAAAACGCACCTTCATTATTACGACCGCCAAGAGGTACAGAGAATCTTTAAGAATGCCGGCTACACCATTGAGCATTTTGATTGGGTAGAGCGTTACCTGCCCAAAAAAGTCGTTACCCATCAGCTAAATAACATTGGTCTGGAACCAAGCGAAGAATTTTTCCGTAGAAATCAGAACGTCGAATCAAGCGCGTATGAATTTATCGGAAAAGCGGGCTTTGATCCGAGTTCAAAGCTGCACGAAGACCAGCTCCCGTTCGTTAGCCCTAACGTCAAATCTATCGAAGCGCAAATAAAAGACGTGGAAGCGATCAACCAGCAAACCTTTCAAAAAGAGAAGGATGTGTTGAACCGGGAAATTGATGAACTTTTACACAAAGAGGCACGTTTAATCTCTTCCATAAGCTGGCGAATTACCCTACCGCTTAGATTGATAAATGGGGTGGTTTGGACTATACGGCAGAAAATTCGCATATATATTTATGGGGCCACTAGAAATCCCCGCCTTCAGCTTTCAAAATACGGAGAGCTTAGAGACGAAATCAAGGCGTATGAAGAAGCGGAGCGCACCCTTGATATTAAGAGAAGTCCGCACACCGAGACCGCCGTACTGATACATCTTTATTACGCCGATACTTGGCCGTTGCTGCAGAAGAGACTTGCTATTCTCAAAAAAGAGTTGTCGTTTGACCTTTTTATTACAATTCCGCGGCACGACAAAGAAAGCACGGACATAATTCGAAAGGAATACCCCGATGCTCATATTATTACAGTTCCAAACCGAGGCAGAGATGTTCTCCCGTTCTTGAGAGTGGCGCCAAAACTTGAAGCGGCCGGCTATAAATACATACTCAAGCTACACTCTAAAAAATCACCGCATAGAGATGATGGACATACATGGTTTCAGTCCATGCTCGAGTGTCTTATACCAGGTGATTCATTCTCTATCTCAGCATTAAAAGCAACCTTAGAGAAGCCGACGACCGGTGTTATTGGGCCGGTTGATCAGTATGTTCCGCTCACCGTGAATTACGATGCAAACTCCTACTTTTTATTCAAAGCACTCAAAAAAATATATTCTAAAGCCATAGCAAACGATGTGCACAATAAAGAACGACAGAACTACGGGTTCTTTGCCGGAACGATGTTTTGGGCACGCGCCGATGCCTTATCGGAAATATTTCGTAGTAACTTTGGTGTGGCTGATTTTGAACGGGAAAAAGGCAGAGTAGACGGGACATTGGCCCACGCCATGGAGAGGGTCTTTTGCATCGTCCCAGAAATTGACGGTAAAAAAATATATGAAATTGCTCCGGATACAGTCAGGCAAATAGAATACAGGTCCGATAATATCCCTGAATGGTCGGAGCTACACATTAAAAATCAAAAACGCCGCTCAAAGCTATCTTCGTAATTTTGCTTCCAAAGAAATTTTCTGTCGAGCCGACAGATTACTAAAATGGCGAGCCGCCTGATATTTACCGCCCTGCAAAGCCAAATTATAAAAAGGAGATTTGAGATACCAGAGCAGTTTTGATTTAGGGCCGTAGTCAGGGTCGTGCCTGATAAAAGTATAGTCGGCGAGGGTAGGCCGGATCCAGCCCAACAAAAGACTCCGCAGACTGGGAGATAGCGTAAGCTTAGTGCTTTCCTGCAGGCCAATGTACTCATCAAATTTTCGCCCGTAATATTCTCTAACCGAGTATTCATTAGAGTGCCACACCTCACCTAGCGGCGCGTAAGCCTTGAGGTAACCCTTTTTTTGCATGTCTTCGGCCAAAGCTTGGTCTTCAGCGTACTGCACATCGCGAAAAGGCACTTTGCCTACAAGCAAATCTCTCCTGGCCGCCGAATTAACGTCGGAGAAAAAGGTATTCACCGGATTGGTGGCGGCTTGATCGACGAGGGATTTATAGCGATGAATAATTAAGGAATCAGGCGCCCCAATCGAACCGAAAACGCTGCTCACCTCCCTCTTGATGGTTGCGGCTGCATCAGGCCTGGGATTTTGTTTGCCAAAAACACAGCCTACTTTCTCGCTTAAAAAGAAGGGCTCCAGCATATTAATGATCCAGCGGTTATTAGCGGGTGTAGCATCTTGAGAAAGGAATAATATGAAGTCCCCCTTTGCTTTATGAGCCGCCTGGGAGCGTGTTTTTCCGTGCCCAAAAGCAGAGTTGGAGATTTGCGTTAGGCTCACATGGTCTTTATAGCCTTCAAGAATAGACAATGTTTGATCGGTTGACCCGGAATCCGTTATTAAGAACTCCAGCTGGTACCCCGGAGGCAAATCCTGTCCGAGCACAACCTCAATGGTTTCCGCTAGATATTTCTCTCCGTTGAAAGTGGGAATAAAAACCGATACATACTTAGGAGATTGCTTTGACATAGTCCCAAGTCCTTTCAATGCCATCCTCCAAAGTTACTTCAGGTGAAATCCCAAATTCCTTACGGAAGCGTGTGGTATCAAGCACTGATTTATGTACAAAAGTCGACGGAGTAGGTAAGTGGGTCTTTGCAATCTTCTTGCCGGCGCACTTCTCTACAAGAGCGATGATTTCATTAACGCTGTCGCCCTTACCGCCACTGCCAACATTGTATTCATTATATAAATTGGCTTTTTTGTACGAACCGACAATCATGGTTATAAGATCGGAAATATATATGTAATCCCGCACCATAGAGCCGTCGCCATAAACAGTAAGCGGCTCGCCGGCGAGAACTTGATGCATGAAAATCGGTATCACGCCCTGTTTACCCTGAATATTTTGGCCAGGGCCGTACGGATTAGCTACGCGGTAAACGATATAATCCAGTTGCGAAACATACTTAAAGTAGCGCAAGTAGTGTTCGATGGTTAGTTTGCTAATTGCGTAGGGTGAGCGCGGCGCGGGAAGGGTTAACTCGTTTATTTTGTTACTGTTAATATCACCGTAAACGGTTCCGCCAGAGGATAAAAAGATAACTTTTTGCACCTTGCGTTTGGCGCAGACTTCGAAAAGTTCCACGCTAGCTTTTACGTTAATTTCAATATCGATAAAGGGGTCATCGTTCGAAGTAGCTGGATTTGTGCCGGATACCAAGTGAAACACGTAATCGTTCTTTTCGAGCACCGCTGAGACGTCATTCCGGTTAAGAAAGTCGCCGGCAACCACCCGGACATTACTGTGAGCGTCGAAAGGATGACCAGAATCTCGTTGATAGTCGGAGAACCTATCAAAGGCGATGATTTCATCCTGCTTATTCTTGGCGAGGTTTTCGGTAAGGTTGCGGCCAATAAATCCATTAGCCCCAAAGATAACTATTCTACTCATGGGTTTTCACAGCTTTCTCGACAGCACTGACGAACTTCCTGCCCGAATCTGCCCAATCAGCACCGTGTGCACTCTCAGACGCTTTCCGGGCGTATGTCGGGCCGTCATTCCTGGAAACCACTTGGGACAACGTGTCGGCAAGGGCAATGGGATCGTCGGCGGAGTATGCGATATATTCGTTATTTGAAACCAGGACATTATTATCTGCCTTATTAACGACAGGGATAGTGCCGCTGCCGAGCAGTTCGAGCGGCAAAAGAGACATGTTTGAAAATGATAATACGAGTCCGGCTGCACAACGGTTATACAAGTCGTTCAGCTGGTGTAACTCAAGGGTTTTTAAGTTCGTATACGGGAAGGGAATGCTATATTGAGACACGTCCCAGCCGACCAGATTAATTTTATAGTCGGGATGTTTTTGATGAAACAAATCAAGAGCCATTATGCCAATCTCAAAACCGCGACGCTCGGTATACGGCCTCACATAGAACAGAATTTCTTTACGCCGACCTTTGTTTTTATAAAAGTAGAGAGTTTTATCACTGCCAAAATCGTAATGTTCTGTCGGCATTCCATATTCAGAGGAAAGTTTCTTGGAGAGCCAGCCCCCAGCCGTGATTCCATAAAAACCCATTTTATAGGTGTTTTCGGCTAAGGCATAGAAGCTGCCGGCAGGGTAGAAATACGGCTCAAAATCCTGAACAAAGTAAAAACGCATGGCCTTCTGCTTGGAGTTAAATACGGGGTAGGCGGTTTCCCAGCTAGTGGCAAATATACCTTCAGCAGGTTGCATGTGGGTATCCTCATAGAGCCAGGACATTTCTTTTGTTGCCCGCAGTTCAGGATAAGAATCTCCCATAATAGCCTTTACGGCTCCGACTGGTGCTTCTGAGCCCGGGGCGTACATATATATGCGGCATTCATGGCCGGCATCTTCCAAAAACTTTATGAATCTAAATATATTTAAGTGACCGCCGCTGCCTTTGCCGGGAGGAGGCATCACCCAGTTAAACCTGAGATTTTTTTTGCCAGTTCCCGGCCAGGCTTCTCTTGGCTTGCCCAAGTCAGCCTTGAGGATGTCTTCGTATCTGGCTTTTGTGTAAATCTGGCCTTTTGATTCTACGATTTTTGCCTTGCGCGTGCGTTTTTGCAGATACTGAAGGCTAACGATAGAGAAACCAAGCACACCCTGTTCGGCAAGTACTTTTTTCCCCACCTGCGCTTTTTTCAGTATCTTTCTGACCATTCGTTCTTCTAATCTTACACGCTAATAAGGGTGGAAACAACGCCCTCAAGCCTTAAAGCGAGGTTCCGGTAGGGAGGCTGTTTATGGTGGTGCTACTGAGGGTAATTACATTAGGGTTCGATTGGTTGCTGTAGCTTTGCAGCGACTGCCAACTGGTAAATGGGTGTTTCTGTCCGCTGTCCACCCAATAGACGGTTCCTTGGCTGGATGATTTTACAAATAAACTTACAGGCTTACAGGAGCTCAAAGAAACATAGGGGAATATGCTGCTGGAATACGATTGTCCGGCTTGAATAGCGCTTTGAGACTGACCAAAACTCGTGAGCTGGGAGGCGTCCAAAGAGTAGCAGCCGCTTAATCCCATCAAATACACTTTGTCTGTAGTCTGATCATATAAATATGGGCTGATGGAGGTGCCCGTACTTGGATAGTAAGAATTGAGGGAAGTTGAGGGGAAGCTGTCTATAGAGTTCCAATTGTAGCCATATGCTGAAAAGTCATCTCCGCTCGCGAAAGATATTCTGGAGCCGTCGGAGTCAACTACGAAGACTGCACCATTATCATCTGTTTTCACGGCCTCGCCGACCGCTAGTTTCATTCCGCCCGTAGGAATGGCCGAGACAGCGCTATCGCTAATCGTATCTATTTGATTTAAGTTCAGGCCCAGCAAGTTAAAAGCTGTCATCGAAGGAATGGATTTTTTAACGCCATTTTCGATATACCAGACAGTAGCCGAGCTAGGGCCCTTCACGACCTTACTTAAACTACTGCTTCGACTGGGAAGTTTATTAATCAAGTTTAGGAGGTCCGAGTTGGGGATTGTCGAGCTGATGCCGTACGAGCTCGGGATCAAAATTTTGTTAGAACCGTTCAAGGTGTAGGTTGTTGATGCGTCAGTGTTGTAGAGACAACCCAGCCCGCTCGGGGTGCCCACTGAGCTAATATAACTGTCATTTACAAGGCGATATAACGGCGTGCCCAGCGGTCCATTGAAGCCCCAACAACTATAGGTATCCATAGAAGGCAGCACATAATATGTATTGTTATCTAGCAGGTAGACTGTTCCGGCAGTATTGCTAACTAAAATTTCTCGGTTGGTTATCGGCAAGCCCGAGGGAATAATACTAGCCGTTCCGTCGCTCAAAAAGCTCGTGACATTTGAAGGGTTGAGAGAATTATATACGGAGGAGTCGAAAATTATTCGTTTTGTTCCGCTTGAAACCTGAAATGCGTTTGAACTTGGGGTGCCAAAGAAGTAACTTAACCCGCCGCCGTTCTTGAGCGACGTTATGTAGTTAAGCGGCAAATAATTTATGCTGCTGGTGCTGAATCCATAATCACTCAGCTCCTGCATGCTGCTGAAGGAGTATCTCGTGCCAACGCTTATTAAGTAGACGGCGCCGCCATCAGCATCAGAGTCGGACGGTGATTTCACTACGTAGCCTAGGCTGGTGCTCAAGCCTGTAGACGCGGTGTCGGGAGTTGGAATAGAATCTGCACTTGATTGCGATATGGTTTGGATAGAACCCGGACTGATCCCGTAGTCTTGCAGCATGGCCATAGACGGCACGGTAAATTTATAGCCGTTAGTTTGAACGTATACCGTAGAGCTTGATGGCGTCTTAAAGGCAGACGGAAGCGTGGTGCTGCCAAACCAGCCGGTGAAAATGTTAAAGAAATTCTGATTGCCAGAAAAATGAGGAGTATACCAGTATAATGCGGCCGTGGCGCCACTGTTCATGTGGACGGCCGAACCGTCAATGGTCGTGTATCCGTCAAAATAGGTTGCGGCCTGTCCGCAGCCTCTACTTAATATACCTTGAGTCATGGGCCCGCCGTAACAGGTAGCGGGGTCGTCAGAATTATCCCAGTGATCCCCAGCCGCAGGGTAATTACTCAGCTGAACGTTCCAGCCGACATTACCAAGGGCTCGTTGCTGGCCAAATTTGAAAAGCCAGGCCGCATGAATAACTTGCTTGCTAAAGCCACTCATTGTCGCGGGATCGGTCGGACAGCTGCCGCTATCGGGACAGCCGTATCCCATGGCGGTATTAATATACTGACAGTGGTACGAAGCAGTGCCGGTTACAACCGATGACTCTTTCTGCAGCGTAGCAATAAGAACCTCCGGATTTAAGCCGTACGCTTGAGCGGCATCGGATATTACCTGACCCGCAGAAACATTGCCTCCGTACGTAAATCCCTGGGAAGGCGAATAACCGGTCGGATCGGGTGAAGAGAATCCATTATTGGGGCTAATGCAGCTACTCGGAAACTGGTTTAGGAAGGCATTAATATTACCGACCGCAAGCGTGCCTGAATTGTTAAAAATAGAATCGTCCATTATGTCGTTCGCATTGAACGTATCGGCGCTGGCGTGGCCTATGCCGGAAAAAACCAGAGCAGAGACCGTTAGCAGCATCAAGCCAAGAGAGAATAGTTTTTTCATTGTTTTACCACCAGTAACATAGCGTCCGAGGCTGTTTTAGTTTGTCCGTTTTGGCTGGCAATTGCCTGAACCTTCCACGAACCCGCGGTTAAGCCGACAGATTGAAGGTTCCAGCTCCAAAAGACTGAGCCGTTAGCGTCGGCGGTTTTTGCAGGCAGGGAGCGGGTTGTACTGTCCATCGTGAAGGTGATTTGGCAAGTTGCCCCGGGTGTAGTATTGCAAACTGAAGACTCGGTGTTAGGAGCCGGCGACCCGCTTAGGTTAGGAGAATGGTTACTAATAAACTCTCCCGTGGGGGTAAAGAGCGTTTGGGCCGAGGGCGCGGCCTTACTTGAGCTGGAGGATTCCTCGTCGCTATCGGTGGTGCCAGAGTTGGTTTGTTTTGAAGCGGAAGTGCCAGAGTTTTTGCCGGTCTCGCCTTTTGTATTAAAAGACGTACCGCTTACGGTCATAGCAACTTTTTTATGGAAAGGCCCCACGTCGAACGACTTAAGCGCTCCCACTATAACTACAGCCAACAAGATAGCCAGGCAGACTATCAAAACCTTCTTCTTGTGACTCTGCAATATAGTTTTCATTGTATTTTTATTTTAGCAATTCGGATGATTTAATTATATCCTTTTGCAGAAATAAATACCAGTGAAAAGCGATAAATAAACAATCTGTTATACTCGATAGATGATGAGTGCAAAAAACGAAAAAAGCACTTTTTACAAAATATTTTTTTATTTTCCTCTAATACTCGGAGGAATTTTTATACTTACGCTGATTGCTCACTACGGTGTCAATACACCGTTTTGGGACCAGTGGGATATGGTTGCGCTGTTTCAAAAGGCCAGCCATCATTCTTTGGGTTTTGCTGATTTGTGGCACCAGCACAACGAGCATCGCATATTTTTCCCGCTGCTTGTACTGCTTGCTAACGCTTATTTAACGCATTGGAATACGTTTATTGAGATGTTCATCAGTGCCTTCTTTGCGCTGGTTACTGCGGTGCTGCTTTTTTCATTAATCAAAAGAAGCATTCAAACTTACTGGCTAGGCATATGTGCCGCGCTTATAGTGTCGGTTTGGTTTTTTTCACCGGTTCAATGGCAAAATTGGCTTTGGGGGGGGCAAGTTGCCTGGTTTATGACTAACTTGGGAGCGATAGCGGCTCTTTTTCTGATAACCAAGGGAGCGGATGCCAAGACCGAACGGACGAGGCATCTTCTATTTTTATTTGCAGGACTAACGGCATTTATAAGTACTTTTTCACTAGCGAGTGGATTATTCTCGTGGATCGCCGGCCTGATACTGCTAATCCTTAATAAGGAAAAGAAAAAAATATTGGAAATCTGGTCCTTAGCTGGCTTGATTTCTATCGGGCTGTATTATTACCATCTTTCTCAAACGCCGACGCCTAGCGGTTCTGCTTCGCAGTTCTTTATTCACCATCCGCTTGGATTTATCAAGTTCTTCATTGCGTTATTAGGCGGCCCTGTCGGATCGTTCTCAGGCGGCGGTCTGCAGACGGCGCTTCCTGGCAGCTTGCAGCTACCGCTTGTGGTGGGCGGTATCTTGCTTGCAGCGCTCGTGCCGGTGGCGGTACTTATATGGTATCGGCGGAATAATATACGGGCCTATGCACCGTGGCTTGCCCTCATCATTTATAGCCTTTTATGTATTTTATCGACGGCCTATGGCCGCTTAGGCTACGGAATAGACCTGGTATACAAAAGCAGGTACACAGCCTTCTCGCTGCTTTATGTAATCGGCTTGGTTGTGCTGGCAATAATGCTGCTGAACGAATCGCGCCTGAAGAAATATGCGAAGGTTGTTTGGGTAGGCAGCCTAATGGCTTTGATGTTGCCGATCATGATATCCAGTTACGCGGTGGGTTTTCACGGCTTTAGCAGCCAATCCCAGTTGCTGAAACAGACCAAGGCTTGTACTCATGCTAATCCTCCGACCCAAGACTGTCTATTTCAAACGTACCCCAAGCCATGGATAGTGAGTCCGAGACTGGAATACGTCAAAGACAGGCACTGGGCAGGGTATTAAGTAAATGGCAAAACCGATGAAAGCAGACAACAAGCATAAGCTTTTATCTCGGATCGATAGAAAATATCTGGTACTGACATTGATAGGAGTGTTGCTGCCGTTCGCTATCATAGCCACGCTGGTCTTTCACTATGGTGTCAACGTGCCGTTTGGCGATGACTGGTCGATGGTTTCGATTTTTCAGCACATTGACCAAGGAAATCTCTCGTTTGGTGATTTGTGGGTTCAGCATAATGAACACCGCATATTCTTTCCGCGGTTGGCCATAATAGGTGTAGCCTATCTGACACATTGGCACCAAGGTGCCTTGATGATATGTAATTTGATAATATCGTTGATATCTGTGGCGGTCTTGGTAGCCTTCGTCTGGAGAACGATTCAGAATAAGGCGTTGGCCGCAGCTACGAGCACTCTCGTCTCGTTCTGGTTTTATAGTACAGTCCAGTGGGAGAATTGGCTCTGGGGATGGCAAATTGAATGGTTCATGTGCATAGCCTCAGTCCTGATGACACTGTTGCTGGTAGATCTTTTTGTGTCCCGAAAAGAGGATGCCTATCGCTTCGGCTTGATAGGCATACCGGCGATCATCGCTACGTTTTCACTCGGCAGCGGCGCTTTAGTTTTACCAATAGCGCTCCTGTGGCTTGTGGTCCGAAAGGTAAAGAGAAACTATGTTGTGGGGGGGGCAGCTTTTTCACTTTTATTGATATTTATCTACTATTTCCACTATACTAAGCCGCCCGACAGCACGCCTACCTCCTATCTGTTCCATCATCCGATTAAGGTTGTTGCGTATTTTTTTGTTTATATCGGTCGCCCGTTATCAGACGAGGTACATGTTGCGGGAGCAGCGGGACTCGCAGCGGTAGTCCTCATGATAACCGCGGGCATATTTTTGTGGCGCCGGCGGATGTATACTGCCAAGTTTCTTCCTTGGATAGCTCTTTTGGTGTTTAGTTTGATGGCGGATGCTATCACCACGATTTCGCGGGTCGGGTTTGGCCTTGAACAAGCGGTATCAAGCCGCTACACAGCAACCTCGCTCCTTTTCTATGTCGGTTTAACGGGTCTCATTGCTACAGTGATTAGCCTATCGAAGCACCCCAAGAAAGCATATGTAGCATTCGCAGTGGTCAGCGCCGTGCTGATAATTGTGTCGGACGTCCAAGGCCTTAGTGGTTTTAAGAGTAGGTCGGCAAACATGCAGGTAATAAAGAGCTGCACACATCAGGCGAATCCGACGAAAGAGTGCCTATTGGTGGTTATCCCCGGAGCCGGTGTCAGCATCAATGATCTGAACTATATTAAAGACAAGCACTGGGCCGGTTATTAAATTTTGCTAACAATTGCGAACGTTTGCTTGCCCATGAACAACTGGATCGGCGGGAAGCGCAGGTACAGCTTTATAAGCAGAGGCCAGGCAGGAATCTTGGAATTCGCAGTGTAAGGCAGGAAACGGATCTTCTGGTATTCAAGTTTGAAGCCGGTTAACAGGAAAGCCTCGTACAGACTCCTTTCGGTGAGCGGCAAAGTATGGTCCACGTAGTCCCAGTATTGAGAGCCGACCAATCGTATATTTGGCTGTAAGACCAACAGTTTGCCGCCTGGTTTCAGTACGCGGTGAACTTCCTTGAGTGTATCGATCAACTCATTCTTGCTGTCCAGATGTTCAAAAAAGTTACTGGTAAAGACGACGTCTACCTTGTTGCTCAGTGATTTTGGCAGGTTGGTGCTCAGCGTTTGATACACCTTGACGTCTTTGTTGGCCTTTTTCTTGGTGGTCAGATTCAGATCGACTGCTATCTTTTTCTTGCAGTCGATGTTATTTATGAATTCGCAGTAGCCGGCCGCCAGATCCAGGACTGTGTGGTCAGAGTCGATGAATTTCTGGAAATAATCGCTACACAGGATTCTCCACATGACATCGCGTTTATCGGCATCCTTGTCGAAACGATCGGCGTAGATGGACAGTACAAAATCCTTCACTAGGCCCCGCTCTTTAAGGTTTTCTTATAATCGCCCCGCGACAGCCATTTTTCGATCAGGCAATACAAGATGATATAGAAATAGCGGCTGCCCATCTCTTTGATTTTCAATTTTGATTCGCCGGTGGCGCGATTGGTCCAGTAATTCGGCACCACCGTGTAGCTGTAGCCGCGGACGATGGTTTTGAGCGGTAGCTCAACCGTTAAATTAAAGTGATGACTAAGAAAAGGCCGCAAACCTTCGATAGTCTCCTTTTTATAAAGCTTGAAAGCGTTTGTAACATCGTTGTATCGAATGCCGAACAAAGCACGGATAATATTATTGGTAAAGCGGTTTAGGAAAATTTTGTTACGGGGATAATCGATGGTTTTGCCGCCTCTTATAAAGCGCGAGCCGAACACTGCGTCGTACTTGCCGGTCTCCATTTTGCGGAAATAGGCCACTAAATCGATCGGCCGGTCCGACATGTCAGCCATCACGATGGCTACGCAGTCACCTTTGAAATTATTAAGTCCGGCCCTAACTGCGAAACCGAAACCGTTAGGCGGTTTGTTATTGATATAGCGAACCTCACGGATTTTTTTGCTGAGATCTTTAAGAATTTGTGCGGTGCTGTCTTTGCTATTATCGTTTACTACCAGGATTTCATGACTTATCTTTTGTAGTGCTAATTCCTCATGAAAAGCCAGCACCGTTGATTCAATGGAACCTTCTTCATTATGGGCAGGAATGACGACGGAAAGCTTCATGTCAGGCCAGAATTGGTTTTAAGTCCGCTTCATTGTCGCGGATCCATTCATATATATCGCGTACGGTAGCTTCGGCGTCTTTCTGCCAGCTGAGACCGGACTGCTCGAGGAATTTCGTGCTATCGGTGATGAAAAAACGCAGGTCGGCCGGACGGTCTTCTTTTACGGAAGCGATCTCGATGGTATTGCCGGTTATTTTCTCACACAAAGCAGTTAGCTCGCGGAGCGAGACGCTGTTTTCCAGCCCGCCGCCGATGTTGTATGTGCCGGCATTATAATCATCGAAATTTTCCAACTGCAGCTTGATGGCTTGGTATAGATCGTCGATATGGATAAAATCACGCACCTGTTTGCCCGCGCCGCCGTAGCCGATGTAAGACAACGACTGCTTGAAGTAGTGCTTGGCGACCCACAACACGAAGACACCTTGATCGATTTTACCCATTTGCCAGGGGCCGGTGATGACGCCGCAGCGGTCAACGATGGCCTTAAGCCCGTAAGTATCAACGTACTCTGCCACCACTAACTCCGAAGCGAGCTTGGTGGTGCCGTAGAGTGAGCGGGCTCGATCCAGCGGGAAGTTCTCGGCAATGCCTTTGGAGGAGGCTCCAGGAATGTCCTGGCCGTCCAAAATATCAAAACGCCTGTCCGTTTCCTCGAATTTTAAGCCGTTGATGTAACTGATGGGGTAAACGCGGCTGGTCGATAAGAAGACGCAGGCGGCGTTGTGCTGACGGGCCAGCTCCAAGCAGTTCAGTGTACCGACCAAATTGGTGTTCATGAGGTAATCGGGCGAGGAGTTGATGCCGGCCATGACTGATGGTTCGGCGGAGCACTCCAGCAGCAAGTCAATCTTTTCGAAAACCAGATCCTCGCGGTTTCGGATATCACCGTGGACGAATTCGATGCCGGCGGCTTTGAGCCGTTTGAGCGATAGCTCCGAGCCGCGCCGCTTCAGGTTATCTAAAACAGTGACGGTGATATCGGGGTAATCACGCTTGAGCTTGAGTGCCAGGTTAGAACCTACGAAGCCCGCCCCGCCGGTAATCAGGATATTTTTGTAGTTCACGGACTAGTCCTTGGCCTCAACCGCGGCGCACATTTCTTTTAGTATGGCGTCGATGTCGTATTCAAAATCCCATTTCGGATAATGTTTCTTGAATTTTGAAACGTCCGAGATGTACCAAATATGGTCGCCGATGCGGTTTTCTTTGGAGAGTTCGTAGTTGGCTTTTTTGCCAAGCAATTTTTCAATCTTCTCAATGGCTTCGAGCATTGAGATGTTTGATTGCCGGGCACCGCCCATATTGTAGACTTCGCCGGAGCGCGGTTTTTGGTAAAAATGCCAAAACGCGTTGACCAAGTCGTGCGAATGAATATTATCGCGCACCTGTTTGCCCTTGTATCCAAAAATAGTGTACTTCTTACCGGAAGCGATGCACTTGATGAGGTAGGCCAAAAAACCGTGCAGCTCGGCGCCGGAATGCGAGGGGCCGGTCAAACAGCCGCCGCGGAAGACGGCCGTCCTGAAGCCGAAATATTTGCCGTATTCCTGAACCATCACGTCGGCGGCGACCTTTGAGGCGCCAAAAATGGAGTGCTTGGTGTCGTCGATGCTCATCGATTCGTCGATACCTTTATAAAACGGGTGGTCTTTGGGCAGTTCCCAGCGCTTTTCCAGCTCAATCAGCGGCAGACGGTTTGGTGTGTCGCCATAGACTTTGTTGGTTGAGGTGAAGATGAATACTGCCTCCGGGCAGTGCTGACGCATATTTTCCAGTATCACCAGCGTGCCGTTAGCATTGACGGAAAAATCAGTAAAGGGTTCGCGGGCAGCCCAGTCATGCGATGGCTGCGCCGCCGTGTGGATAATGACGTCAAACTTGTGCTTTTTGAAAATCTTTTCGATGGCTTCGTTATCGCGAATATCAGCCTTGTAATGGATGTACTGGTCTTTTAGTTGCTTTTCGACTTTTTGGCGATTCCAGTCGGTGCTGGCTTCCTTGCCGAAAAAGTAACTGCGCATATCATTATCGACGCCAACCACCTGAAAACCTTTTTCCGCGAAAAATTTAGCCGCCTCGGAACCAATCAAACCACCCGAGCCGGTAACCAGCACTGTTTTCATATCATCCCTCGTATTACTTAATTCTTACTGTAGAGTATAGGGAATAACCTGGGTTTCGGTCAATCTGAGCATCAATGGTAGAATAATACAAACCATGAAAATTACAGTCGTCGGCACGGGGTACGTGGGGTTGGTAACGGGCACTTGCTTCGCCGAGGCCGGCAACACGGTAGTTTGCGTTGACATTGATAAAACAAAGATCGAGAATATGCGCCGCGGTCACGTACCGATTTACGAACCGGGGCTGGAAGAACTGTTCCATCGGAATATTGATGAAAAACGATTGTCGTTCACGACAGACCTTAAAGCGGCTGTCAAAACCGCCGAGATAATTTTCCTGGCGCTGCCCACGCCGCCGAACGAAGACGGTTCGGCTGACCTGTCATATATACTTGGCGTGGCTGATGATCTCGGCAAGCTACTCGATCACTACGCTATCGTGATAGACAAGAGTACTGTGCCGGTTGGCACGGCCAAGAAGGTTCAGGCGGCCATCGATAAAAACGCCAAGGTCAAGGTCGATGTGGTATCTAATCCGGAATTTCTGCGCGAAGGTTTTGCCGTGGAAGATTTCATGAAGCCGGACCGCGTGGTCATTGGCACCGGTTCGGAAAAAGCCCGTAAGAAACTGAAGGAGCTGTATGCGCCGTTCGTTCGGCAAGGCAATCCGCTGTTTTTTATGGACGAACGCTCGGCTGAGATGACCAAATATGCCGCCAACGCCTTCCTAGCGGCCAAAATTAGCTTTATGAATGAAATAGCCAACCTCTGCAATCTGACCGGTGCCGATGTGGACGCCGTGCGGCTGGGCGTGGGTGCTGACGAACGCATCGGTAAACGTTTCTTGTTTCCGGGCATCGGCTACGGCGGCAGCTGCTTCCCGAAAGATGTTCGAGCGCTGCAAAAGACGGCCGCCGATCACGGCTATGATTTTAGAATTTTGCAGTCTGTAACGACTGTCAACGAAACGCAAAAAAGGGTGCTGTTCCAGCGTATCGAAGCCTATTATGGAGGCAACCTAAAAGGCAAGAAATTTGCTCTCTGGGGCCTGGCTTTCAAGCCCGACACTGATGATATCCGCGAGGCGCCGGCCCTCTACTTGATCGATGACTTGCTGGCTGCCGGCGCGACGATTGCGGCGTATGATCCCGAAGCGCGCGAAAACGTCGAAAAACACTACCGCGGCAAAACGGGACTGAAGCTGGCAAAACAAGAGTTTGACGCGCTGGATAATGCCGACGCCTTACTGATTGCCACCGAGTGGACCGCTTTTCGTTCGCCGGACTTCACGCGTATCAAGGCAGCGCTCAAACAGCCAGTTGTTTTTGATGGCCGGAATCTTTACGAACCGACGGAAATGCGAAAACTCGGCTTTTATTATGAAAGCATCGGCCGGCAAACGGTTAAATCATGAGCAAGCAGATTCTTGTTACTGGGGCGGCCGGCTTTCTGGGGTCGCACCTCTGCGATTATTATCTAGAGCAGGGTGACACGGTAGTTGGAATAGATAACTTGTCGACCGGCTTGGCTGCCAATCTAAAGCATCTCAAAGCAAATAAAAAATTTACTTTCGTCAAAGCTGACATCACCGAGGATTTGCCGGCTACTGTTATGGGGCCGTTCGACATCATTCTTAACATGGCTTCACCTGCCAGCCCGCCACATTACCAGCGCCTCGGCCTGGAGACGTTGCGGGTTGGATCGGAGGGCACGCTGCGCATGCTCGAGCTGGCCCGCAAACATAAAGCGCGCTTCTTCCACGCTTCGACGAGCGAAGTCTATGGTGATCCGGAAGTGCATCCGCAGCCGGAAACCTACAAAGGCAGCGTGAATTGTTACGGTCCGCGCAGCATGTATGATGAGTCGAAGCGTTACGCCGAGGCGCTGATTTGGACGCACCGCAAAAAATATGGCACCAATACCGTTATCGCCCGTTTTTTTAATACTTATGGGCCGCGCATGGATCCGCGTGATGGACGGGTGGTTTCTAACTTTATCGTCCAAGCCCTGAAAGATGAACCGCTGACCGTATATGGTGACGGAAGTCAGACACGCAGTTTTTGCTATGTAGACGACTTGGTGAACGGCATCACCGCCCTGATTGATTCCGGCGAAGAAGGACCTATAAACCTGGGCAACCCGAGCGAGTTTACCGTTAAAGAGCTGGCTGAGATAGTGCTCCAAAAGACTGGCAGCAAGTCAAAGCTTACCTTTTATCCGCTGCCGGGCGACGATCCGCTGCAGCGCAAGCCGGTAATCAGTTTAGCTAAACAGAAGCTCGGCTGGGAACCGCGCATTAACTTAATGGACGGCCTTGACAAGACCATTAGCTATTTTCAAGAAGTCTTAGCTTGAGCGACAAATATATATTTTTTGTAAATTGGATAGGTCCAGATCATCTGAATGCCGACAGCTAGTGCCTTGGCGATAATGTAGTTTATGTGCGCCCCAACCACGCTCACGAAAGTAACGGTGAACAAGTAGTTGAGGATAAGCAAAATCATGTAGGTGGAAATGTGTCTGGCGAGGCTGTCTTTTTCTCTGGAGTCGAATGTCCAGTAGCGATTAAGTGCAAAATTGTAGATGATGGAGACCCAGTAAGAAACCGAGGCGGAGGTGCCTAGATTTAATTTAAGATGGCCATGCAGAATAACGAGTATGCCAAAATCAATGACAAAGGTGGTGCCGCCGACCAGCAGGTATCGTACAAAGTGATGCCGGTACAGATAAAGCGTAAACTCCTTGGCTTTTGTCATAGCTAGTCCGAAAGGGCCAGAAGGTACTCGCCGTAGCCGGATTTTTTGAGCGGCTCGGCGATGGCAGCCAGCTGTTCTCTATTAATATAGCCCTGCCGGAAGGCGATCTCTTCGATGCAGCCGATTTTGATGCCGGTGCGTTTTTCGATGACGCGGATGTATTCGCTGGCGTCGTTCATGGACTCGAACGTGCCGGTGTCCAGCCAGGCTGAGCCGCGGTCCATGGTTTGCACTTTGAGCTTGCCGCGTTTTAGGTACTCTTCGTTGACGGTGGTGATTTCCAGTTCGCCGCGGCCGCTGGGCTGGATATTTTTGGCGATTTCGACCACCTCGTTGTCGTAAAAATACAAGCCGACCACGGCATAGTTGGATTTGGGCTGGGCGGGTTTTTCTTCGATGGACACGGCTTGGTTGTTGGCATTGAACTCAACCACGCCGTAGCGCTCCGGATCGGACACTTCGTAAGCGAACACCACGCCGCCGTCGGGGTCAACGCAGGATTGCAGGCTGTCGCCGAACGCTTCGCCGTAGAAAATGTTGTCGCCTAGAATTAGGGCCACTTTGTCATTGCCGATGAATTCCTCGCCGATTATAAAAGCCTGCGCCAGACCTTCGGGCTTGGGCTGGGCGGCGTACTCAAGATTGATGCCCAGCTCGGCGCCGTCACCCAGCAGGCGCTGAAACTGCGGCTGGTCGTCGGGCGTGGTGATGATCAGAATGTCGCGGATGCCGGCCTGCATCAGCGTGCCGAGCGGATAGTAAATCATCGGTTTGTCGTAAATCGGCATCAGCTGCTTGGAGATGCCTTTGGTGATGGGGTAAAGCCGCGTACCTGAGCCGCCGGCCAAAATGATGCCTTTCATGATGCTTGCTCCTTTTTGATGTATTCCTGTAAATCTGTGCGCCAGTCGTGCGGTGTGAAGCCGAGCGCTTCGATCTTATCAAGCGCCAGCGTGCTTAGCAGCGGGCGCTTGGCGGCTGCCGGTTTGTCGGCGAAGTATGCTTCGGTAGTGGTGTCAAAAACTTGCAGATCGTAGCCGGCGTCTTCGAAAACGGCGCGGGTTACCTCGGCCCAGCTGGCCGGTTCGCCCTCATTGCTGAGATTGTAGACGCCGTAGGGCGCCCGAGTACTTAGTAAGTGGTCGAGGCCGCGTACCAGCTCGGTGGTGAAAGTTAGGCGGCCAATCTGGTCGGCCACGACTTTCGGCTCGATGCCTTTGGCGCCGAGACCGAGCATGGTGCGCACGAAGTTGTTGCCTTCGCCAATCAGCCAGGAAACGCGCACAATATAATGCTTTGGCGCCTTGGCCGCCTCGAGGTCGCCGGCGGCTTTGCTTTTGCCGTATGCCGACAGCGGCGAGGCCGGCTCGTCTTCGGTGTGCGGGCTCTGGCGGCCGTCAAACACGTATTCCGTGGAAATGTGCACCAGCGTAATGTCGTGCTCGGCGGCGGCTTGTGCTAGGTTGGCTACGCCGTCGGCGTTGACTGCCCAGCAGGCTTTTTTGCCGTCTTCGCTTTCGGCGCCGTCGACGTTGGTGTAGGCGGCGGCATTGAAAATAACTTTGATGCCGCTCCAATCAAAATTGGCGACTGAGTCGGCATCGGTAATGTCAAGCTCGCTGACGTCGGCCGTCCGAGCCCGCGGATACTTAACATGTAAAGCTTTGCCTAATTGCCCGTTGGCGCCGACGATGAAAAATTCTGAATCATTCATTGTCTTCGTAGGTCCGATTTTTTTCTTCGTGCGCTTCGGGCGCGGCCGACGGGTTGCCGAGCACGGTTTTCAAGCTCGGATTTGCCTGGTCTTTTTCGGACAGAATCATGCCTTCGCCTGCTTTGATCGGCCAGTCGATGTTTAGGTCAGGATCCAGCGGGTTGCAGGCCGCGCCGGGCATGCCGGGCTGCCACTCGGCTTCGAAATAATACAGGTAAACCGAAGGCTCGTCGCTGATGGACTGAAATGAATTGCCGAGGCCTTTGGAAACGAACAGGCCTTGGCCGCGCTCCAGCTCAAAGCCTTGCCACTGGCCGGCGGTCGGCGAATCGGGGCGCAGATCGACGATGGCGGCGTAAACTTTGCCGCCGGCCACAGCCACGAATTTATGAGCGGCTTCGGCGTGGACGCCGCGAATGGCACCCTTCACGGTCAGCGGCGCATTGACTTGCGGCCGCTCGCCCAAACTGGGCAAGCCGAGCGCTTCAAATTCAGACTGGCGGTAAAATTCCATCACCGAACCGCGCTCGTCGGGAATAACTTTTAGGCTTAGCTTCCAAAGTCCTTCGAGGTTGGTGGGTTCGGCTCGCATTGGCTCAATCATCGTCCCAGCTCCTGGTATTTGGCCTCGGTGTCGGCTTTTTGCGGCTGCCACCAGGCTTGGTTTTGCCGGTACCAGTCGATGGTGTCCTCTAGGCCGGCGCGAAAATCGGTGTATTTTGGCTGCCAGCCGAGCTCGTCGCGCAAGCGGGTGGCGTCGATGGCGTAGCGCTGGTCGTGGCCCGGCCGGTCGCTGACGTGGTCGTAATCGCCCTTGTTTTTGCCCATCAGTTCCAGGATGAGTTCCACGACCTCTTTGTTATTCTTTTCGCCGTCGGCGCCGATCAGGTAGGTTTCGCCGGATTTGCCCTTTTCGAGGATGGTCAGCACGCCGGACGAGTGGTCTTCGGTGTGAATCCAGTCGCGTACTTGCAGGCCGTCGCCATAGAGCTTGGGACGCCGGCTCTCCAAAATCTCAGTGATCTGCCGCGGAATGAATTTTTCAACATGCTGGTAGGGGCCGTAATTATTGGAGCAGTTGCTGATGGTGGCTTGCACGCCGAAACTGCGCACCCAGGCGCGCACCAGCAGATCCGAGCCGGCCTTGGTGGACGAATACGGGCTGGACGGATTGTACGGCGTGTCGGGCGTGAATTTTTCGGGCGTATTGAGCGGCAAATCGCCGTAGACTTCATCGGTGGAAATGTGATGCAGGCGCTTGCCGTGCTTGCGGACGGCTTCCAGGATCTGGTACGTGCCGACCAGGTTGGTGTCGATGAACGGTCGCGGCGAGTGCAGGGAATTGTCGTTGTGCGATTCGGCGGCAAAATGGACCACGGCGTCGCAGGCGGCCACGGCTTGGTCGATGGCCGCCTCGTCGCAAATGTCGGCCTGGATGAAACTGACGCGGCTGTCGTCGAGGCCGGCGATATTAGCCTGGTTGCCGGCGTAGGTCAGCTTGTCGTAGACGGTAATGTGCCAGTCGGGGCGTTCGCGGTAGACGTAGCGGACGAAGTTGGAGCCGATGAAACCGGCGCCGCCGGTGACGAGTATGTTCTGCATAGGCAGACTCATTATAACGGTTCGCGGCGGACTTGAAAAATAGCAATTCGAGCGAGGCTACCTGCTGCCAGCTGGCGGTTTGTTATAATCGAGGGCAGTGAACCACGACATCCAAAGTCCGGATTGGGGAGCGCCAATCGTATCGTTCGATGAGTTCGACAAACTGCGGCCTGGGCTGGGCAAAATCGTCGCTACCAGCGGCGGCTTCGACCCGATTCACCCGGGCCACATCAGCTGCATCATCGAAAGCAAAAAATATGGCGACACCTTGGTAGTCATCGTTAACGGCGACGCCTTTCTGACCGCCAAAAAAGGCAAGCCCTTCCAAAATCTGGAAACGCGCAGCCTGATCGTCAGCGGCATTGCCGGCGTCGATTACGTGATTCCGTTTGAAATCGACAATGACCAGACCGTTTCAAAGGCGCTGGCGGCCATCAAGCCGGACGTGTTCACCAAAGGCGGCGACCGCGTCGACAAGGCCAGCTTGCCCGAATGGGAGGTTTGCCGGCAGAATAATATTGAGATAGTTTTTGGCGTCGGCGAGGACAAAAAATGGTCCAGTAGCTGGTTCCTAAACCGCTGGAACAACCAGCCGAAACAGCAGGTATAATAAGGAGGCATATGAAAAAACTCATCGCATTTGATTTAGACGGAACGCTGGCGCCGAGCAAGTCGACGCTGCCGAAACGCATGGCCGAGCTGTTCAACCGCTTACTGGAAAATTTTGAAGTTTGCATCATTTCCGGCGGCAAATACGAGCTTTTTCAGCGGCAGGTTTTAACGCAAATTACCGACGACCCGCAGCTCCTCAAAAAACTGCACCTGATGCCGACCAGCGGCACGCGTTATTACAGTTATGACATGGCCAATCACGAATGGCGGCTGGAATATGCCGAGGATTTTACGGCTGATGAGCGAAAGAAAATCATCAAAGCTTTGGAAGAAGGCCTGAAAGAATCCGGTCATAAGGCTCAAAAAACGTATGGCGACGTGATCGAGGATCGCGGCAGCCAGATCACGGTCAGCGTGTTTGGTCAGGACATCGTCGATGTACTGGGCGACGAAGGCGTGCGTATTAAGGAAGCGTGGGATCCAGACAACAGTAAAAAGCATAAGCTGCGCGAGGTGGTGGCGCCGAAAATTCCGGAATTTCAAGTGCGCGTGGGCGGTCTGACCGGCGTTGATGTGACTAAGCCGGGCATCGACAAGGCCTACGGCATGGAAAAGCTCATGCAAACCGCCAAGCTGGAAAAAGCGGACATTCTTTACATGGGCGACCGCATTGTGGAGGGCGGCAACGACTACGCTGTCTACAAAATGGGCATCGACTGCATCTCGGTGCGCAACTGGGAAGACACGGCTTACGCCATCGAAGGCATCGTCAAAGCCGTTTAGCGGCAATTATCCCTAGCTTTTCAGGCAGTCGGCAATGGTTTGGCGCATGTTCTGCCGGAAGCTGGCGACCGAAAATGCCTGGGCTTGCTGGGCGATCGCTTGGTAGTCGAAGTTTTTATTCAGGGCGGTTTCCAGGGCTTTGACGAGCGATTTGGCGTCTTGTTTTTCGAAGAATAGGCCGGTTTTGTTCGGCACCACGTAATCGCGCGGGCCGCCTTTGGCGTAGGCGATGACCGGTGTGCCGGCGGCCATGGCCTCAACGCCGACCACGCCAAAATCCTCGATGTTGGTCGGGAAAATAAAGCCCAACGCGGTCTGGAAGTGCGAGACGATTTCGTTGTCGTTGACCTGCGTGAGGAAGGTGACGTTGCGGCCGGCCATTTTCTCCAGCCGGCGGTGCTCCGGGCCGTTGCCGATGACCACCAGCGGCACGCCGAGCTCGGTACAGGCCTGCACGGCCAGGTCGATGCGTTTGTACGGCGTTTGCCGGCCGGCCGTTACGAAGCCGTGGCGCAGCGGCGGCTTGCCGGTGATCTTAAAGCGGTCGGTATCCACCGGCGGATGCACCACGACCGAATCGCGTTTGTAATATTTTTTGATCATTTCCTGAATGTGGGTGGAGTTGGCGACCATGTAATCCGGCCGACCGGCGGCTCGCTTGTCCCAGCGCCGCAGCGGTCCGACCCACAACCGCAGGCCGAGCCGCGCCAGCCAGTTCAGGCCTTTTGGAAAGCCGGGCCGGCTCATATAGTCGTCGTAGCGGCTCCAGTAATAATGCGTTGGCGAGTGGCAGTAGCAAATGTGGGTGGTGCGCGGGCCGGTTTTGACGCCCTTGGCTTCGGCGCCGCTGATTGATATCACTAAGTCGTATTCGCTGAGGTCCAGCCGGCTGAAGGTCCAGGCGCGCAGCAGCGGCAAAAATTTCTTGAGACTTTTGGGCAGTTTTTGCAGCCAGCTGGCGCGGACGTCGAGATTTTCGGTGCCTTCAAAGCGAAACAGTTCCAGCGCCGAGGCGTCGTATTGCGAGGTGTAAATCGGCGCCTCCGGGTAGAGTTTGTGAATTTCCAGCACCACGCGCTCGGCGCCGCCGATGCCGAGCAGCCAGTCGCACACAATCGCCACTTTGCGGCCGGCCATCAAACCGCTCCCTTGTGAAACAGCACGATCCAAATGGTCTTGACCAAAATCACCAAATCGCCCCAAAACGTCCAGTTTTGCACGTAATACAGATCGAGTTTGCGGCGTTCCTCAAAGCTGATATTGCGCCGGCCGGAGACTTGCGCCAGGCCGGTCATGCCGGATTTAACGCTCAAAATGGCGTGCCGTTTGGCGTAAATGTCGAGCTCCTGCGGGATCAAAGCGCGCGGCCCGACCAGGCTGATGTCGCCGCGCACCACATTAATCAGTTGCGGCAGCTCGTCCAGGCTGCTGCGGCGCAAAAAGCGGCCCAGCGGCGTAACACGCGGGTCGTCTGGCAAAAAGTCGCCGTTTTGACGATAGGTTTTAATAAGCTCCGGCCGGCCCAGCTTGGCGAAGGCTTCTTCCGGCGTGGTGCCGTCGTATTTTTTGTACTGGCTGCGGAATTTGAAGACCTTGAATTTTTGGTTGAAGCGGGTCAGGCGGGTTTGGCGGAAAAAGACCGAGCCGCTGCCGCTGAGCAGTTCGGCGCAGGCAATCAGCAGCATAAATGGTGAAGCGATCAGCAGCAGCAAGCCGCCAAGCACCAAGTCGGTCAGCCGCTTAACCACGCGGCCCCAGCCGGTCAAAGCGGTCTGGTGCACGGCGATCACCGGCACGGCTTGGAACAGATCAACCTCGATGTTGCCGACGAACAGCTCGCTGTTGCCGGGCACGAACCGGTAAGCGATGTGGTGCTCCTGGGCGTAGGTCAAAATCTCGTCGTTATCGGCCGGCGCAACGTACAGCTCGGTTTGCACGATAGTGTGCAGCTGCTTGTTCCTGAGGGCATGGCGGGCGCTGGCGAAATCTCTAAAAACCGCGCAGTCGATATTTGAACGGACGGGATGCTTGACGCCGCCGATAATGCCGAGCACGCGGTAGCCGGTGGTGCCGACATCGGCCAGTGAGCGCACCAGCTCGTGCGTCACCGGCGTGTCGCCGACAATCAGCACGTTATTGATGCCGATGCCGTAGCTGAATAATTCGCGCCGCACGCCGCGGGCGATGGTCCGAAACAGCAGCACGAAAAAGAACGCCAGCGCGAAGCCGTAAAGCGTCACTAGTTTGGCGGGGAAAATCGTCGTATCGGTGATGTAGCTATAGCTAATCACGAAGAGGATGCCGATAAACGAGCCGGTCAGCAGCAGGCCGAGCTCGCTGAAGCGCTTGTTGTAGACGCGGGAATTATAGAGGCCGAGCAGCGCGAAAATCAGGATCCAAAACGGCAGCAGACTGACCAGCGCCAGAATATAAGTATGCGCGTGCACCGGCGAGCTGACCGATTTGTGACTCAGCGAAACGCGCAGTATGTAAGCCACCGTGAAAGCCAGCGTGATGGCAATGGCATCGCCCACCACCAGGCAAAAATTGTACAGCAGGGATGCGTTATTTTTCATTATCTTAGGTGACACTATACCTGTCGGCCGCGCAACCGGTATACTAAATTGTAGCATTTATGAGAGCGCATACCCTTAAGTACCGTATTTTGTGGCTGGTGGCCGGCTTTAGCATGCTGATGATTCTGCTTATGCCGCTGCACGCTTTTTTGACGGTGTGGGGCGCCAGTTTGATTGGCCATTACACGGCGCTGCGCCTCTGGAAAGAGGCGCTTTTGCTGCTGTGCATCGTCGGCACGTTGTATCTGGTAGTCACCGATGGTAAAATCCGCGGCCACACCCTCACCAGAAAACTGGCCTGGCTGGTAATGTTCTACATCGCGCTGAACATCGGCTGGGGCTTGGTGGCGCTGCACCAGCACACCGTGACGGCCAAAGCCATGGGCTACGGCTGGATTCTCGACCTGCGCTTTCTGATCTTTTTCCTGATTACCTGGGCGGTGGCGCTGCGCACCTCGCGGCTGCGCAAAAACTGGCAGTGGATGATTTTGCTGCCGGCCGCCATAGTGGTTATCTTTGGGCTGCTCGAGGCGCTGGTGCTGCCGCATGATTTTCTGAGCCATTTCGGCTACGGGCCGAACACCATCCAGCCCTACGAAACCATCAACCACAACCAGCACTACGTGCGGATTTTATCGACCCTGCGCGGCGCTAATCCGCTCGGCGCCTATCTGTTAATTCCGATCAGCGTGCTGACCGGTCTGATTATTTCCGGCCGCCGCAGCTGGCCATATGTGACGCTGTACATTGGCTCGTGGCTGACGCTGTTCTTCAGCTTTTCGCGCAGTGCCTGGATTGGCGCCGTGCTGACCGTGGCGGCGGTTTCCATCCAGCTGCTCGACCGGCGGCACCTCAAGCCGGGGTTGCTGGTGGTCGCCACACTGATTGTGCTGGGCGGCGCGGTGTTCGCCCTGGGGCATCACAGCGAACGTTTCGAAAACTACTTCACGCACACGCAAACGCACTCAGCCGTCAAAGCGACTTCCGACGAAGGCCATTGGGCAGCCCTCAAAAACGGTCTGCGCGAGGTCTGGCACCAGCCGTTCGGCCGCGGTCCGGGTTCGGCCGGCCCGGCCAGCATCTACAATAACCACTCGCCGCGCATTGCCGAGAATTATTACGTGCAAATCGCGCAGGAAACCGGCTGGATCGGCTTAATTTTATTCTTGCTGATCAATGCCGGCGTCGGTTATTTATTGTACGTGCGCCGCCGCGACCCGCTGGCCGTGATGCTCTACGGCAGCATGATCGGCATCAGTTTTATCAATTTGCTGTCACACGCCTGGGCCGACGACACACTGGCCTATGTGTGGTGGGGGCTGGCGGGCGTGGCCATGGTGCCGCTGCCGGAGGCGAAAAAACAGCGTGAAGCCTATCGACGTTAAACGCTTCGCCAAATACATGGCTGGTGGCGGTGTGTACTTCTGGGTCGGCTACGCCGTCTTCGCGCTTTGTTACTCCGGCTTCAAATGGAGCTGGCTGCCCTCCAAGATCGCCGCTGACGCCATCGGCTGGTCGCTAAACTATCTAGTACAGCGCTTCTGGGCATTTTCCGATCAGGCGCATTTGAGCGAAATGCAACACGCCGGCCGCTATCTCATCATCGAAAGCGTTGGCTTCGTGCTGGACTACCTGATCATTTGGGGCCTCAAATCTATCGGCATCACGCCGTACATCGGCTTCTTCATCTCCGCCGGCTTTTTCACCGTCTGGAGCTGGCTATGGTACAAGTATTGGGTGTTTCCCGAAAAGAAAAAGACCGGCTAGCTATTAGTGATTATATAGCGGGCAGCGTCGAGAAGGTTCGCGGCAGAATAAATTGCATCGGGGGACACCACTTTTTTGTTGCGGGCCGTCTCAACCAGGATGCTGCCCTTGCAGCCGGCGTTAATACCAGCCGTTATGTCTGACTGGCTATCGCCCACCATGTAAATATCTTTGAGATCAAGATGCAAATCTTCCGCGGCCTTAAGGAGCATTTTCGGACCTGGCTTGCGCCATTCGGTGGCTTTTGGCCCGGCCCGCTCCCCATTCATGTAAGTTTTTAGAAATTTGATGCCGCTGGGAGCTAGCTGCGCCAGTATCGCTTCGTGGATCTTCCAGAATTCGTCCTCGGTGATGCGGCCTTCGCCGATTCCTGCCTGGTTCGTAATCAATACCGCGCTAAAGCCGTTTTCGGCCAAAAGTTTCAAGGCCTCGATACTGTCTGGGAACAATTCGATTTTTTCCACGCTGTCGACCCTTTCATCGGGAGGATCTTGGATGATGGTGCCATCGCGGTCCATGAAAACGACCTTCATCAGCCCAGCATAGCAGAGAAAAGGAAGCGTGTGGCATAATATAAGCATGAACGAAAAGCAAACAGCGGGCCAAAAAGCCGTCCGGCCGACCAAAAAACAGAAAGAGCTGCTGACTTTCATCGAAAAATTCATCGCCGAGCACGGCTACAGCCCGAGCTACCGCGAAATTATGCAGGGGCTGAATTATAATTCCGTGGCCACGGTGTCGCTGCACGTCAACAATCTGATTAAGCGCGGGCATATCCGCAAGCGCGACCACTCGGCGCGGTCTTTGGAAGTAGTGGGCGCCGACGAAAAAAAGATTACCTCCAATCAGGTAACGGCCGGCGAAGAAAAGTGGCTGGTGGAGAAGGTGGAGCACGCTTTTCAGCAGGTTGAGCAGTCCGGCGCCGAGCTGGCGGAATCCAGCCTGGATCACTTGTACGTCTTGATCGGCGCGCTCAAAGTGCTCGGCCTGGAAGGCGCCGCCCAAAGCTTCATACCGCGCTTGACCGCCCTCAAGCAGCGTCGAAGTGCTTAGATCCTGGGCGTTAACTACGCTACCCCTGGAGTGGTGATCATAGTAATTAATACTATATCTAGCGCCGTTAGTCGGTGCTATGCTAAATGTAACTCAGGTGGAGTTAACAAACATACAGCTGGAATTCCGTGCGATTCGGAAACTGTGCCGCAACGGTGATGTCGACCATGGTCGTCTAAGTCCGATACAGCTCTAACAAAGTCTCTCGAGCAGGAGCAAAGACAGTGATTTTCGCCCTCGCTCGCCAGAGCAGAGGGTATTTTTATGCACGAAACTTTGGCCGAGCAGCCAACTGCGGAAAAACTAAAAAGCTACGATCCGGTGGCCAGTGTCCGCCGCCTGCGCTTTGATATCGAGCAATTCGAAGACGGCATCCAGCCGGAAACGCGCGGTCAGGTCTGCGATGAAGAGCTGAGTTATTTAGTGGAAGGCGTCAAAAAAGCTTCCCGCACCCGTTTCTTATTAAAGCGTCAAAATGAAGCCATAGTCTATTTTCATGAGGGCACCTGGAGAAATTACAGCGGCTTGCTGCTAACCGGCTTGGAGGCCGCGCAAGCGGAAGCCGAAGAGGACCACAGAAGAGCGTTTTTGGCCGATCGAGCGAACGAAGACTGGGTCAACGGCAACCTCATGTGCGGCCTGAAGCCGAGCGAGCAGCACGCCTGGTATTCATCTTATGAGCATGATAGGGAGGCTGAATACGGCGCGGCTTTCATGCAGTCGTGCGGCCGCCAGCCGGACCGGAAAATGGGATTTATCTATCTGGCGTCTTGCCAGGAAGACGGCCAGGTTTTGCTGGAGTCGCAAACCGTTGATCTGAGCGATGCCGACGGTTTTGCGGCCGTGGAGCGCCTGGCTTCGTCCGACCAGGCTGTCGACATGGACACGCTGGTGGCGGCCTACGACACGGCGATTTACGAAAAGGACGGCGTCGAGCGTTACGCCGGACGGGCTGATGCCGAGCGCCAGGAAAACGCCTGGGACGACATCCAGCGGCACCGCGACCTGATCGAGTATCACTTAAATACGCTCGAAGCTATCGCCAAGCGCGATCTGACGCCGCCCGCTCTGGAAGCCGCCGTCAAAAAACACACTTACGGCGTCTGGGCGGCCTTCAAAAAGCGCATCGAAGGCGAGGCCAGCTCACATATTTCGGGCGGACAGGTCTATATGAGCCACCTGGCCGACCCTCACTTACACCATTTGTTGGAGCAGGAAACCCAAGCGGCCTTCAATGATTTCGCGCAAAAGGGAATTGTGATGGTCGGCTGCGGCGGCGGCTTCAGCATGATGATGGGCGAGGCGGGCATTATGCAGGCCAGTGGCGCCGAAGTTCATAGCTCAATTTTTGGCGGCGACAAACACGGCAAACTAACCTTTACTTGTCCAAACGGCCACCACAACCGCCGCCCTTACGGCAAACTGCTCACCGCCTGCCAGCATAAGGGCTGCAAAGCCAAAGTCGCCTGCAAATAACTTTCGCAGCTCAGAAAAGTCTAAGCCTGCAGCGTATAATTAAAGTATGACGAATGACGACCAAAACCTTACCGAAGATTACGACCCTTACGCCGAAATGGTGAAGGAAAAATCGCCGTATTTGTTCTGCGATTTTTGCCAATTTTATCCGATCGAACCGGTGCACGGTCACTTCATGTGCCCGAGCTGTCACATGCCCACCAAATGCTGCGAAGGAGGCCCGCTTGAAATCTAGACCAAACATCAATGTCCAAGCTGCAAATATTTTTCTGCGAGCTGCCACATATATCAGGCATTATGGCTGGCAGATAGAAGGCATGGGGATTGATGGCGGGCAACGCTGTTCCATGGGTGCACTTGATTCGGCTTATCCAAAGGTGGCGTGGGATAAAAAGCTGGCTGCCGTGATGTACCGGACGCTTTACGAAGAATTGGACGGTTTGTCGCTGACGCAGTTTAATTCCAGGCATAAGAGCGGCGAAAAAGTAGCTCGTTTGTTTGAAAGAACTGCCGCTCGGCTTCGGCAGGGAGCTGCTCTATGAAGCGGATTGGCATTTACGCCGGCACGTTCGATCCGGTGCATGCCGGGCACATCGGCTTGGCGCTGCAGGCGTTGGAGCAGGCCGGCCTCGATGCGGTGTATTTTTTGCCGGAGCGGCGGCCGCGCCATAAAAGTGGCGTGGAGCATTTTGGCCACCGCGTGGCGATGCTCAAAAAGGCCGTTCAGCCGCATCCCAAATTTGAGGTACTGGAGCTGGACGATGTCAGCTTTAGCGTGGTCCGCACCTTGCCAAAGCTGCAAGCCAAGTTCCGCCGCAGCCAGCTGGTTTTTCTGTTTGGCTCCGATGCTATCAGCGACCTGCCGTCGTGGCCGCAAGCCGAGCGCCTGCTAAGTCAGGCTGAGCTGGTGGTGGGCTGCCGCTGGCAGGATGACAGCGCGGATATTCAGGCATTGATTGGCAGCTGGCCGATTGTGCCGCGGGCGCACACGGTTATCAATAGCTACGCGCCCGATATTTCATCCGGCAAAGTGCGCGGCGCGCTGCGGCGCCGGCAGCCGATCCGCGGCCTGCTGAAAAGCGTCGAACAGTACAGCAATCAAAACTGGCTGTACATTTCGCTGGCCGAAACCGCTAGCGTTGACAAGCCATAAGCGGCTTGCTATCATGAAAACCTGCTTTTGACCGCCCTAGCCGCGGTCAGGGAGATAAAAAACAATCAAAACAAAAAGTGATGGCGGCCCGTGCCGCCGCTCGAGAGGTGGACCATGTCCGTGAAAATAAAAATTGCCAGAGCGCCGGCTCAGAAAGTGGCCGTGCGCGTCGAAAAACCGGCCTGGCGCCAGTACCTGCACTACTGAGAGCTGCTGCTGGATTTGGGCGCGGTGCTTTGGCTGGTGGTGCCGGTGTCGGGCGTGCTGCTGGCGCTCGATTTGCCGCTCTTTTGAGCAATGGCGTTCTTGATTTGGGTTTCGAATGACGAAACGCTGGCGCTAACGTTAATTTGCTTGCCGTCGAGATAGAACGTCGGCGTGGCGTCGACGCCGAGCTTGTTGCCGGCAGCCATATCGGCGTTGATCAGGTCGTTGACTTTGGTCGACGAGTAATCTTTTTGGAATTGCGCCAGGTTCAGGCCGAGCTGCTGCGCGTACTGGTTGAAATATTTGGTCGGATCGCTGGCCTGCGCCCACTGATCCTGATTATCGTACAGCGTGTCGTGCATCTGCCAGAACTTGCCCTGCAAGCCAGCGGCTTCGGCGGCGCGGGCGCCCGCGAAGGCGTTTTGGTGAATGGAAGTCAGCGGAAAGTTGCGGAACTGGAAGGTGATTTGATCGTTAAATTCGGCCTGTACCTGCTTGACGATCGGGTAGTACTGTTCGCAATACGGGCACTCGTAATCGCCGTATTCTACCAAGCTGACGCCGGCTTGGCCTTTGCCTTCGACGTGATTGGTCGGCGTGCCGGAGCTCGACTTGGAACCGTTTGATGATTTATTGTTGGTCAGCGCAAAAACGCCGATCAGCACAATGATAACTGCCGCGAGTATCGCCAAGAACTGTTTGGACATGCCCGTAAAACTCCTGATTCACTTTATGTAAACCCAGTATACAATATATAGCTTCGGAATGGCTTTTCAATCTTGCCCGCGGCGTATAAGCTAAAGAGGCATGAATAGTTACTTGGCGGCCCTTATTCTGTTGCTCATCGCCATCTACGGCGTGGTGGCGCGCAAAACCTACTATTATCTGCCGGCGCGCGAGCTGAAGCGCCGCGCCGAGGCGCGCGACCCGTTAGCCGTCCGGCTGTATCCGGCAGTGGCTTATGGCGGCAGCTTGCGCGGTCTGCTGTGGGCCTGGATTGGACTGCCAACGGCCGGCGCTTTTGTGCTGCTGGCACAGGTTGCGCCGGCCTGGATAAGCTTTATTGCCATCGTCGCGCTGCTGTGGGCGGTGCATTCCTGGCTGCCCGCCAGTCGGGTCACCAAACTCGGCATGAACCTGACCAGCCTGGTAACGCCGCTGGTTGTTTGGCTGCTGCATTATCTGCACCGGCCGCTCAGCCGCGCTACGACTGTGGTGCAAAAAAGCTACACCGCCGAAGCTCACACCGGTCTGTTCGAGCGTCAGGATATGCTGGCGCTGATCGAGCAGCAGCAGCGCCAAACTGACAACCGCGTGCGCGACGAGGAATTGGAAATCGCCAAGCGCGCCCTCAATTTCGGCGAGCTGCGCGTGCGCGATGTGATGACGCCGCGCAAAAAAGTCAAAACGGCGCTGGCCAGCGACACCGTCGGGCCGGTGCTGATCGATGAGCTGCACAAAAACGGGCAGGGCTACCTGCTGGTGCGCGAGAGCGCCAAGGGCGACTTTGTCGGTTTGCTAGCCTTCAAACGGCTTAGCCTAAAGAGCAGCGGCCAGGTCAAAAACCTGATGGACAAAGAGGTCTATTATCTGAACGAAAACGACCCGCTCGACCAAGCGCTGCACGCCTTTTTCACCACTAACTGCCCGCTGTTTGTGGTGGTTGACAGCTCGGCGGACTACGTTGGCATCATTTCAATCGACGCCCTGTTGCGACAGCTGCTCGGGCATGTGCCGGGCGAGGATTTCGAGCAATATCACGAAAAAGCGGCCGTGGCGCTGCGTCATCCTCGGCCGGCTGGGAAAGACAAAAAAGCCGCCGAATCACCAGAACCTCACCCTCAAGCAGAGGCCGCCGCGGCCGAGAAACCAGCCGAAAAATCTCCAGCCTCAGCTGATACCCCTGTTAAAACAGATGACGAAGTGGTAAAATAGCTGGATTATGAGAATTCTGAGCGACGAGGTTAAGTCGCACGTCGGCAAAACCGTTCACATCGAAGGCTGGCTGCACAAAAAACGGCTGCTCGGCGGCCTGACGTTCATTAACGTGCGCGACCGGCGCGGCATTGTGCAGGTGGTGATTGATAATAAGGACGAAGTCGAGAAACTGCGCGGCCTGCAAATTGGCACCGTGTTGGCGGTGGACGGCACGGCCGTGGAGGAGCCGCGGGCGCCCGGCGGCGCCGAGCTGCACGATGCCAAGCTGGAGGTGTTGGTACCGGTCACCGACGAGCCGCCCATCGAAATCGACAAGCCGCTCAGCCACAAGCCCGACAATCTCGACACGCTGTTCGACCACCGCGTGCTCGGCTTGCGCAACCTGCAGGAAACGGCGATTTTCCGGATTCGCAGCGACCTGCTGCGCTACATCCGCGACTTTCTGTACGAGCGCGATTTCGTGGAAATCAACACGCCCAAGCTGGTGGCCGGCGCCGCCGAAGGCGGCGCCGAGGTCTTCAGGCTCGATTATTTCGGCAAGGAAGCCACGCTGGCGCAAAGCCCGCAGCTCTACAAACAGATTATGGTCGGCGTCTTCGAGCGGGTGTTCGAAATCGGCCCGGCTTTTCGCGCCGAACTGAGCGCTACCACCCGCCACGTATCCGAAGTCACCATGCTCGACGTGGAGATGGGCTTCATCGACGGCCACGACGACATCCTAAAACTGCTGCAGGAACTGGTCTTCACGGTGCTGACCCGACTCTATAAAGAACACGCCGAAGACCTCAAAAAACTGCGCGCGCCGGACCTGGTTTTGAAGCCGGACTTCCCGCGCTACTCCATGAAGCAAATCCACGAAATGTACCAAAAAGAAACCGGCAAAGACACCAGCCAGGAAACCGACCTGACGCCCGAAGAAGAGCGCTGGATCTGCGACTACGCGCGCGAACACGACGGCTGCGAAGCGGTTTTCGCCACCGACTTGCCGAAGAGCAAGATGAAATTCTACCACATGGCGGGCGAGGACGGCTCGGCCCGCTCGGCCGACCTGCTGTTCCGCGGCATCGAAATTTCCACCGTGCCGCAGCGCGAACACCGCCACGAAAATCTGCTAGCTCAGATGAAAGCCGCCGGCATCGACCCGAAAAGCCCCGGCTTCGCGCCCTACGTGGCCGCCTTCAAGCACGGCCTGCCGCCGCACGCCGGCTTCGGCTTCGGCATCGACCGCCTGACCGAAAAAGCCATCGGCCTGAACAACGTCAAAGAAGCCATCCTCTTCCCGCGCGACATCAACCGCCTCAGCCCCTAGGCTGTTGATAAACTGTTGACAATAAAATCAACACCAGATTATACTTAAGCTTGGAGGTACTACATGAAAGACCTTAACAAAATGGGTAATATGGTGCGAAAAGAGAGGGTAAAACACAACTTGTCGCTGTCGGAGCTGGGTAAAAAACTGGCTGTTGACAGGACGTTGATCTCGAAGATAGAGAATGGCCACTATCAACCCACTGAACCTATTTTGCAAAAATTCATAGAGGTATTTTCCATGGACGATCAGCACGCCCAAAAGATCTGGGCTCTCAGCGGGCGGCCTGGCGGTCCATTTACCAACCTAAATTCCCAGGGGAAGGAGTTGCTCATGAACCAGTCAGCTGTTCCGCAAAAGGTACCGCAGCAGGCCAGCGTGAATCTAAATCCTAGCACGCCGGTCCTGTACAGCGATGCCATGAGTGTAACAACCAGCCCGTTCGGTATGGTTTTCGACTTCGGTCAACGCTTGGGTCCGACCAACAACTTTAATGTTGTGGCGCGCGTCGGTGTCTCATTTGAACATGCTCGCAAGATCATGGAAGCCATCCACAATGAGCTGGAGAAAAACGAAAAGTGACGCGCAGAGGCGTCACTTTCGTAAGCATTCATAGTGTAGCATAAATTACCCAGGCCAGAAAAGCGGAGCTCTCGGGCTCCGCTTTTTAATGGCTTAGTTCCAGCCGAAGGCCTGACTGAGCAGCCACAGGCTGAAGGCGATTGAGATGAAGAACAATCCCAAGCCGACCGGCGAACCCCAGCTGAACCACGAGCCCCACGACCGCCAATATTTCAGCGAGTTCTCGTGGTAGTTCTTGGCTTCCTGGGCACTAACGCTTTGGTGTGCCATAACGAAATCTCCGTTTAGGTTGATGAAGATCCGTTCTTAGTGGCTCTGGATGTCACCGCCATGTCGTTCGCCGAACGGGGCGCATGGCTCTTCTCGCGTGACCGCCACGTTGCTGTTATCTAAACATATACGTACCAGGTTCGCAATAGAGCAGTCGCGGAAAGTGCCATTTCCAAGGAAGTATCTCGATCGAATATTTTTTACCCGGGTTGTTCATATAGTATATAATGCAGTCGAGACACTTGACAGTTGACATTATTTTGCAACAGTGTTACAATATTGTTATGCTTGTTCTTTGACAGAATGGCAAAATAAAAAAATTGTAAATTTGTTTGGAGTTGAAAAGCAGGAATGGCTCTACTGCGGGGTACTATTAGGTCTTACATAGACATCGAACGTACTACGATGAAGGTTCGCCGCCCTTCCAGCTCCAAACAAGTTTATAATTTGATAAATACGATTCTTTCCTTACCTTAAACATTGATACGACATACAAAGTCTCAATGTTATTTGAGAATTCAACTTCTATAGAGGCAACGTACAAATCGTTGTTTATCCTTTTAGCAAATAAATAGTCTCCACGCTTAGCGCTTTTGTTCAAATATATCTCATCCGGTATGCGCACGACTTTCCAGCCGCTTTTTAATAAAAAATCATTTTCTTGAGCGGTACGCTTATCGTAGTTCTTCTTTAGCACCTTAGTAGTTATGTGAACGTTTGCTACCCGAAACTTGCAAACGCGTTGTACGGCATTAGTTAGCGAGCAGAACACGATGGTTAGATCACGAACAATAGCTTGGGGAGGAGTCCCCTTTATATATTTTTCAAACACTTTCTCCGCGTTGCTCATGTAGCAGCTATTATACGACGACAGTAGTTTATTATCTTATATTAAATTGTTTACTTGCTTTCAGGATATACGCTCCGGAGTGGCCAATATTACAGACGCCGCTTCGGTATATTTTGTATAGTATAAGCGACAACCTAACTCGAAGGGGGATATTTCTATGCAAACACGCAAACTGGGCGACCTGGAAGTCTCGGCCATCGGCCTGGGCTGCATGGGCATGAGCGCTTTTTATGGCGCGCACGACGACAACGAGTCGATCAAAGTCATTCAATACGCGCTCGATAACGGCGTCACGCTGCTCGACACGGCCGACATGTACGGCCCGTGGAGCAACGAAGAACTGGTCGGCAAGGCCATCAAAGGCCGCCGCGACCAGGTGGTGCTGGCCACTAAATTCGGCAACGAAGTTGATGAAAACGGCCAGCGCACCGGCCAGGTGAACGGCCGGCCGGAGTACGTGCGCAAGTCGGTTGAAGGCAGCCTCCAGCGGCTGGGCGTTGACCACATCGACTTGTATTATCAGCACCGCGTTGACCCGGAGGTGCCCATCGAGGACACCATTGGCGAGATGACCAGGCTGGTGGAAGAGGGCAAGGTGCGTTATCTCGGCATGAGCGAGGCCGCGCCGGACACCATTCGGCGGGCCGCCAAAGTTCACAAAATCACGGCGCTGCAAACCGAGTACTCGCTGTGGTCGCGCGACCCGGAAGACGAAATTCTGGACACCGTGCGCGAGCTCGGCATCGGCTTCGTGGCCTACAGCCCGCTGGGCCGCGGTTTTCTGACCGGCCAGATCAAATCGCCTAACGACTTCGAAGCCGGCGATTTTCGCAAAAACCACCCGCGTTTCCAGGGTGAAAATTTCCAAAAAAATCTCGAATTGGTCGAAAAGGTCAAGCAAATGGCCGAAGAAAAAGGCTGCACCACCGGCCAGTTGGCGCTGGCGTGGGTGCTGGCCCAGGGCGACGACATCGTGCCGATTCCGGGCACCCGCCACATCAATTACCTGCGGGAAAATATCGGCGCCGTGGATGTGGAGCTGACCGACGAAGATTTGCAGCGGCTTGACGAGGCCGCCCCGAAAGGCGCCACCGCCGGCGACCGCTACGCCGACATGTCAACGGTCAATCGCTAAGCCGCCGCGCCAACCCGCCATCAACTGTTTAATCGTTAGGCCGGTTTGGTGTTCAGCAGCACCAACGGCCCGGACATTCAGCCTTGACGGCCGACCAACGGAGCGGTACGATAGGCGTAAGCTTAACGAAACAAAGAGGTTGAAAGCGGCATGTTTTTTCACATCGGTCCTAAAAAACGTTTGAACGCGCTGGCTTTGGGCCTGCTGCGACACCTGGGGTAAATAATGCGCAAGCGGCGAACCGGCGGCTCATTAGTCGCCGGTTTTTGCTAGACTAAGGACAAGCATTATGGCCCGCAAAAAAACCACTCCATCGCCCGCGCCCGAGCAAACGCCGCCCGAGCAGCCGCCAAATGAGGCCGCTCCCTCGACGGCGCCCGAACTAGCCCCGAACGTGGCGGCGAGCAAACCGGAGGAAGCCTCTCCGGTCGCACCAGCTGATCAGCAGCCAGCGGCGGCGGAAGTGTCCGAGAAACCCGCACCTGCGGAGTCCGCGCCCGAAGAGCCCAAAACCACCTCCGAACAACCTGAACCCACGCTCGAAGAGCTTTCGCCGGGCGACCAAACCACCCAGGTTGATGACGCCGATACCGACAAAGCCGTGGACGATATCGCTGCTCACGAGGCCGACACCATGCTGGCCGTGCAAGACGCCTTGGGCCGCAAACACAGCCAGCCGGAGCCGTCGGGCTGGAAAGCTAAACTGAAGCGGCTGCTAAAAAGCCGCCGCACCTGGAGCGTTATCGTCATTCTGATTCTGCTGGCCTTGGCGCTGCCGGTCACGCGCTACAAATTGCTCGGTCTGGTCATAAAAAAGCAGGTTAACGTGGTGGTGATCGACAGCAAAACCAACACGCCGGTTAGCGAAGCCAAGGTTAATTTGCACGGCGTGTCGGCGGCCACCAACGCCGACGGCAAAGCGACGCTTAAAGTGCCGCCCGGCAGCACCACGCTGACGGTCAGCAAGCAGTATTACAAATCGTACCGCGCCAAAACATTTGTGGGGCTGAAGGCGGCAACCAAGCCGAAAGTTAAGCTGGTGGCCACTGGCCGCCAAGTGCCGATCACGGTCGTCAATATATTTACCGGCCGGCCGCTGGCCAACGCCCGGATCACGGCGCTCAAAACCACCGTTAAGACGAACGCCCGCGGCCAGGCCACGATCGTGCTGCCGGCCGCCGCCAACACCGACAGCGCCACCATTAGTTGCAAAAATTACAACACAGCTAAGATCACTATTCAGGTAACTAACAGCGTACTGCCGGCCAACAGCTTTAAGCTGGTACCGGCCGGCCACCTGTATTTTCTATCTAATGTCAGCGGCACCATCGACGTCGTCAAGAGCAATCTGGACGGTTCCGACCGCCAAACGGTACTGGCCGGCACTGGCAAAGAAGACCCGACCACCACCAGCTTGCTGGCCACGCGCGACTGGCGTTATCTGGTACTCAAAAGCAGCCGCGACGGCAGCCGACCGGCGCTCTACCTCATCGACACCAGCGACGATAAAGTCACCGAATTCGACGGTAATAACGGCACCTTCAATCTCATCGGCTGGTCGGGGCATAATTTTATGTACGATTTCGTCAGCGCCACTGTGCCGCAGTCGCAAACCGGCCACGAAGTAATCAAGAGCTACGATGCTGACAACCAGCAGCCCAATCAGCTGGATCAGACCCAGGCCGAAGCCACTAGCGGCGGCTACATCGCCCAGGAATTTTATAACTTTTACGTGCTCAACAATCTGTTGGTTTACAACACGCAGTGGTATTCCGGCGGCGGCGATGTCGGCAACAAGCAAGCCACCATTCGCGCCGTCCAGCCGGACGGGCAAAATAAAAAAGACTATCAGAGCTACCCCGCGGCCGGTTTGAATTACGTTTTGGCGGCGCACTATCAGCCGCAGGCGGTTTACTACGAGGCCGATAGCAGCGCCACCAACTCGGCTACCTACTACAACTTTGCCAACCAGGCCGTTAACACGGTGAGCATTGACCACTCGACGCTGCTGCGGAGCTATCCGACATACTTGTTGTCGCCGTCGGGCAAGCAGACGCTGTGGAGCGCTCAGCAAAACGGCCAGACCGAGCTGTTTGTGGGCGACGATGCCTCGCAGCACGGCACCGTCCTGACCGGCTTGGACGGCTATCAACCGTACGGCTGGTTTAGCGACGATTATCTCTTAGTTTCCAAGGATGACACGGACTTGTATCTCGTGCCGGCTGACGGGCTGAAGACCGGCCAGCAACCTTTCAAAATCGGCTACTATTACAAGCCGGTGCCGCAGCTCAATAATTACGGCTACGGTTATGGCGGGCTCTAAGCGTTTTTGGCGGCGGTCGCTCTATTTTTTCAGTTTCACGACGGTCATAGTGCCGTCGGTGTGCAGCGCGCCGCGCCAAGTGCGGTTGATCAGCCGGTAGGGATTGTCGAGCCGCACTTTTTCGGTGCTCTCCACGCGGCCCTGGCGGCGCAGCCGGCGCACGATGAGCTCGCGTTCCTGGTCGGTGTCAGCGTCGATCATGTGCGTTAATTGCAGGTTATGACGGATAACATTCAGGCCCTTGTCGAGCGAGGCTGCGCCCACCCACAGCAAATTGTCGCGCTGCAAATGCTGCCGGCGGTGGTGCCAATGAATGCCTTGGATGGTGAGCCGGCCGCCGCCGCGGTAACTGGTAGCCCAAAAGCGCACGTGATGCCGACCGCCCAGCGAGCCCGTCGGTATCTCAAAGGCGATGTCCTGTTTGCGGCCAAACAAATAGAGGCTGCTGACCGGCGCACGGCGGTAGGTTTGATGCGTGGCAATCGAAAAAATTACCCGCGCCACGTTACGCGCGGTGTGCCGATCGGCCACGTACCAGCCGGTTTGTTCCATGACTTTGACGAGCTCGTCGCGGGTGGCGATGATGCCGATATTGAGCGGATCGGAGGCGAAGCCGTCCGGCGTCACGCAGTACAGCGGCAGGTGTTTCGGCGGCCAGAGCACGCGCAGCAAGCGGATCATCGCCGGCACCAAGACGTAAGCGCCGACCACGTAGGTTATAAAAATCGCCACAGCCGCCGGCAGCCGGTTCTCGAAATAAGGAAAAATATTTCGAACCGAGAAGTAGGCAATAATAACGCCCGGCACCAGCACCGCAAAGCGCTTGGCCGGCCGCAAAAAATACTGAAGCATGGCTTGATTAATAATACAATGAGTAGGCGCGATGAACGAGACGATTAAGCAAGATTTTCAAAACACGGTTTGGCGCTATTACGACCAGCATGCCCGCCGCGATCTGCCGTGGCGCCGGCCGTCAGCCGACGGCTCGTTCGATCCGTACCGAATTATGGTCAGCGAGCTGATGCTGCAGCAAACGCAAGTCGCGCGGGTAATTGTAAAATATCAGGAATTTTTGGAGCGGTTTCCTGCGGTGGAGGCGCTGGCTGCCGCGCCGCTCGGCGATGTTTTGCGAGTCTGGAACGGCCTGGGCTACAACCGCCGCGCCAAATTTCTGTGGCAGGCGGCCGGGCAGCTGGCGCGCGATTACGGCGGCCGCTTCCCAGCTAAAGAGGCCGAACTGGTTAAGCTGCCGGGCATCGGCCGCGCCACCGCCGGCGCCATCCTGGCCTACGCTTTCGACCGGCCGGTCGTTTTCGTGGAAACCAATATCCGTACCGTTTTCATCCACCACTTTTTTAATGATCGGACAGCCATTTCGGACAAGGAAATCACGGAACTGATAAAGAAAACTTTGCCGGAGGAGCAGTCCCGCGAGTGGTACTGGGCGCTGATGGACTACGGCACGCACCTCAAGAAAACCGTCGGCAACCTGAACCGCCACAGCCAAAGCTACGCCAAACAATCAAAATTCGAAGGTTCGCTTCGGCAAGTCCGCGGCCAGGTGCTGCGGACGCTGGGCCAGGGTCCGCGCCAGCTCGACGAATTGCGAACCGAAATCAAGGACGAGCGCCTCGATGCCGTGATCGCCAGTCTTGCCGCCGAAGGACTGATTCACCGCCGCGGCACAATGCTGCGCTTGTGAGGCGATCCCCTCAAGACATCTCGTTTATGCTAAAATAAAACCAGTAATTCGGAGACTAAAACCATGGCAGACGCGATCGTACCCGCAGGCGCTCCAACGCCGGTTATGGATGTGGTGGCACCGCCGGCCGAAAAAGAAGAAAAGTCCGAAACTCGGCCGGCTGAAGCCGCAGTCGATCCGGTCGACGCCCTCGCCGCCGCCGACCAAAAATCTCAGCAGGCCGCTGCCAGCCACAAGCCAGCCGCAAAAAATTCCAAGCTCGCCCGGGCCGCCGAACGCGCGCCGGCCAAACCACCAGAAAGTGCCGGCGGCAACGGCGTCGGCCTGGCTATCACCGCCACGGTTATCATTGTTTTCGGGCTGGCCATCTTGGCGGTTTACGCCTACCTCCAAACCAATAAATAAGCCGTGCGCTACAATGAAGGGCATATGAACAGCCAAGCCGCCACGCGCCACTTAAAAGCCGCCGGTGCCGTGGGCGTCATCCCGACCGACACAGTCTACGGCGTGGTGGCCCGCGCCGCCGACAAAGCCGCGGTCGAACGCCTCTACCGATTGAAACGCCGCGAGGCTAAGCCCGGCACGCTGGTTGCCGCCGATATTGATCAGCTGGAATCACTGGGCCTGAAGCGTCGTTACCTGACGGCCGTGGAGCAGTACTGGCCCGGACCGGTCAGCGTGATCATTCCGTGCGCCGATCCGGCACTAAGCTATCTGCACCGCGGCAAAATGAGCCTGGCCGTGAGAATTCCGGACGACAAAAATTTACAGGCGCTGCTCGCTCAAACCGGCTCGCTGCTCACCAGCAGCGCCAACCAGCCGGGCCAGCCGCCGGCCACAACCGTCAGCGAGGCCAAAAAATACTTCGGCGACCAAGTGGATTTTTACGCCGACGGCGGCGACCTGTCAGCTCGAAAGCCGTCCACCATTATTCGCGTCGTCGACGACGCCATCGAAATTATCCGCCAGGGAGCTGTTACTATAAGTGAATCAGGAAGGGAGCTATCATGAAGCTTGATGAATACCAGAAAAAAGCGCTGACGACCGTGCTGTCCTCGGACGATGAATTCAAAGATCTGCTGCACTGGGTGCTCGGCATCAACGGCGAATCCGGCGAAATCGCCGAAAAAGTCAAAAAAATCATCCGCGACAAAAACGGCCAAGTGTCGGCCGAGGACAAGCAGGAACTGGCCAAAGAAATCGGCGATGTGCTGTGGTACCTGGCCGTTTTTGCCGACCACCTCGGCGTGTCGATGGACGCCATCGCTCAGCAAAATCTCGACAAACTGCAAAGCCGCAAGCAGCGCGGCGTGCTTGGCGGCTCAGGCGACAACCGGTGAGCGGGACTACCAACATACCGGCTGTGCTTATGTTGGTGCGCCGTCACGATAAAGTCCTTTTCGTGTTGCGCAGCCACACCGGCTGGATGGACGGACACTATGCTTTACCAGCCGGCCACGTCGAAGAGAATGAAAGCTTCATCCAGGCCGCTCAGCGCGAACTCGAGGAAGAAGTCGGGCTCAAAGCCGCCCGCGATCAGTTTCGTCACGCGGTAACCCTGCATGAATTCAAACCAGATATTCATGAAGTTCGCATAGGCGTCTGCTTCGAGGTTTCAGGTTGGCAGGGCGAAGCGGTAAACGCCGAGCCTGAGAAGCACGACGAGATCCGCTGGTTCAGCCTCGATGAATTGCCGCAAAAACTTACGCCGAGCACGCGCCAGGCGCTGGCCGCCATCAAATCTGGCGAAACCTATGTCGAATTCGGCTGGAGCTAACGCTTAAACTCGGCGCGCAGCCAGTCGTCCAGGCTGCCGCCTCCGCCGCCAGCCATTGCCACCACCATGTCGCCGGCTTTGAGGTGCCGCTCGATGACGTGTTTGAGGTGCGCGTTGCGCTCAGCAGCTTCGGCAATTGACGGGTCGCTCAAGTGCATGATCAGCTCGATTGGCGGAATGACGCGCTGCTGCGGATCTTCGCGCGCCAGGTAGCTCGGCAGCCAGTACAGCTTGGCGGCACCGTCGAAACAGTCCTGGTAGGCATCAATCATGTAGTGCTGGCGCCGGTCGGTCAGCGGCTCGTAAACCACCACCACGTTTTGCCCGCGCTCGGCGGCCATTTCGGTGGCTACGCTCATGGCGCCGCGGATTTTCTCCGGCGTGTGCGCGTAGTCGCTGTACAGGTTCGGCGCGATTTTTTCCATGCGCCGGCTCAGGCCGGGGAATTGGTTGACTAAGTCAACTATTTCGGCAAGCGGTTTTCGGGTCAGCTGCCGGGCGGCTTTCACGGCCAGCCAGGCGTCCAGGCGGTTGTAGCGGCCGGTCAATTTCAGCTTATCAATTGCGGGGTCGCCGGCGTCCAGCACAGCCTGACGATCGCTCTGCTCCAGGCCCAGATAGTCAGCATCGTCCTGCCACATTTCCAGCCACTCGCTCTGCTCGATAAACTCGCGGAAGGCGTCCTGATAATCCTCACGCGTCGGAAAAATCTCGTGATGATCCCAGCTAACACCGGTGATGATGCTCACAAACGGCTCGAAGGCCAGAAAATTGCGATCGAACTCGTCGGCTTCGTAAATGAAATATTCCGAACCTTTGGCGAACTCGCCCATTTCCGCGAAGCTAGTTTTGGCCGGCAGCAGATAGCTCACCGGCACATCCAGCCGCTTGAAAAGCCAAACCGTCATGGCCGTGGTGGTGGTTTTGCCGTGCGTGCCGGCGATGGCGACCAATTTTAGTTTTTGCTCCTCGAGAATCCGGTTCAGCAGCTCGTCGCGTTTAGAGGTTTTGATATCCTGCTCGCGGCAAAAAACCAGCTCCGGCGCGTCCGGATTTTCCAGCGGCAGGGCAGAAGTGTAAACGAACCAGTCGATTGGACGGGCGTCATGAACTTTGGCGATTCCTGCGCGCGTCTGGCCGATGTGAATGTCTTTGATGCCGTGTTTTTTCAGATATTCGAGGTACTGCGAGTCCTGCTTGTCGGAACCCGAAACCTGGTAGCCGGCCTGATGAGCGATCTGCGCCAGCGGCCCGATGCCCGCGCCGCCAATCCCCGAAAAATAGATGTGCATGTATTCAGTATAGCAACCTGGCCGCTTCGTGCTCATGCTAAAATAAACCCACAACCCACATAAACCTTCTATGAACCGCCAGCACCCCCACCCCCGCACCAGAGACCTTGTTGATGTCACTGCCCGCCCAACCCACCTAAGACCTGTCCAGGCCTCAAACCCCCACGCGGGGGGGGGTGCAACCTTATAACCCTGCCGACCAAGACACTCCTACTTGGTTCCGAAAACATCGAAAACTAGTACTGCTAGCACTACCACTATTGATTTTTTTCATTGCCGGCGGCGCCTACGCCGCCATCAATCTGACTGCTGGCTCACCAGCCGAACACTCCGCCTTAACCCCAGGCATCAACCTAGACCAAGGCGAGAAAGGCCTCATAGGCTGGTGGAAGCTGAATGGCAACCTCAAAGATTCCACGCCCTATGCCCACAACGGCACCGCCATCGGCAGTCCAGCACCCACCACCGACCGCGAAGGCACCACGAATGGCGCCTACAGCTTTAACGGCACCACTGACTACATATCGGTGGGCAGTAACAGCCAATTCATCCCCGCAAATAACGCACCGTTCAGTTTCAGCATGTGGGTGCAGCCCACCAATCTGGCCACCAGCTACAACCGCTCGCTGCTGTCCGATCAGGCCTATCCGAACATTGGCATCAGGGCCGGCATTAACGTTAACGGTAAATTTCATCTCTGGAGCTCAGAAGACGGCGGCACGATGAACTTTGCCGGCGCCACAAGTCTATCGGTCAATCAATGGTATTTGTTAACCGCAACGTATGACGGCTCAACCGGCCGGGTGTACGTCAATGGCAAGCTTGACGGCAGCGGCTCGGGAACTGTGCTTTCACCCGCTAACACGGCTATCTTCATCGGACACATTAGCGGCGTAGACTACTTCCAGGGCTCCATCGCCGACGTCCGCCTCTATAACCGCGCCCTCAGCCAATCTGACATTACCAACTTGTACAACTCTTATAATTCTCAAGTAAATCTCTACTCGCCGCCCGGCTCCGGCAATGGCGTCAATCTCTCCCAAGGCCTCATAGGCTACTGGCCCTTCAACGGCAATGCCAAAGATGCCACGCCCTACAGCAACAACGGCATAGTGAGTGGCGCCACGCTGACGGCCGATCGCTTTGGCAATGCGAATAACGCCTATTCCCTTAACGGCACCAGCAACCAAATTTACACCTCGGCGGCGGGGTTGCCGCAACAGGCCATAACGGTGGCTGCCTGGGTGTATATGTCATCCTTTCCGGCACCGGCGGCCGGCGAGCGGTTCGTCAATAACAACTGGGCGACTGCGGCCGGCGGCTGGTTGCTGTATGCGTGGGATGGCGGCTCGGGGCCTTACGTCGTTTTTGGGGTCGATGATGCCAGCAAATCTGCGCATAATGCCGTGTGCAACTCGGCCTCGTTTACGCTTAGTACCTGGCATTTTATTGTCGGCACGTACGATGGCTCGACAGCTAAGATATACCAGGACGGAGCGCTGTGCCATACTGCCAATTTGAGCAGCCAAACGCTCAATACCAGCGGCAATTTTGGGATTGCGGCGGTAACCGGCGCCAGCGCCGTGCCCGAAACTATTGACCAAGTACGGCTGTACAACCGCGCGCTCAGCGCCGCCGAAGTGCAGGCGCTGTACAATTTGCCGGACTGAGCTGTGACATAAAATCTCTGCGCTTCGTGCTCATGCTAAAATACGGCATATGGATAGCAGCCGGCACCCCCACCCCCGCACCAGAGACCTTGTTGATATCACTGCCCGCCCAACTCTCACTGACTCTCACGTAGTCTCCAGACCTCCAGCGGGGGGGGGTGCAACCTTATAACCCTGCACAGCAGGACAATGCTTCGTGGTTCCG
>DASZWB010000002.1:0-126383 GCA_035546815.1 Saccharimonadales bacterium (SeqCode)
CATCGTCTTGCTCATTGCCGGCAGCGCCTATGCAGCTATTAACTTAACTACCGGCTCACCACCAGAACATAACTCCCTCACTCCAGGCATCAACCTAGCCCAAGGCGAGAAAGGCCTCATCGGTTGGTGGAAGCTTAATGGTAATACTAAAGACGCTACACCCTATCAAAACAATGGCACCCTCAGCAATCCTGCACCAACCCCAACCACAGACCGCATGGGCACGACGAATGGGGCCTATAGTTTTGATGGGGCGAGCAATTACATCACGGCTAATACGGCCCCAAATATGGCCAGCCCCTGGTCGATCGCCGGCTGGGTAGAGACACCCGTTAATTACGGTTCTAATGTGTTCCCGGTGGCATTTGGCTTTTATCTGGATACTACGCATCGGGTAGGCGTCGGCTTTTCTGGCGGCCGGTTCAAAATAAGCAGCGGCGGTGAAACTGGGGCCAGCGGCGGGCTCTACTCCACGAATACCTGGTATCACCTCGTTATGGTGTGGACGGGCAGTCAACTGCAGTTGTATGTGAACGGGGCGCTTAATTATTCGGTGACGCCCACTGGCAATAATTGGCGATCGTCCACGATGACAATCATAGGCCAAGATGGAACCAGTAGCGCCAATCACTACCTCCAAGGCTCCGTTGCCGACGTCCGTCTCTATAACCGCGCCCTCAGCGCCAGCGACATCACCGATCTCTACGACTCCTACAATTCCCAAGTAAATCTTTACAGCCCGCCTGGCTCCGGCAATGGCGTAAACCTAACAGCCGGTCTGATCGGCTACTGGCCCTTCGCTGGCAACGCCCGCGATGCCACGCCATACAGCAACAACGGCACGGTCCATGGCGCCATGTTGACCACTGGCCGCAGCGGCCAGCCGAACACAGCCTATCTAACAGGCAACACCAATAGCTGGATCGCCGTGGGCAGCCCGAGCGCCTACGCCAACCTCACCTCGTCAGGTTTTACTTACAACATATGGCTGATGCGGCCGGCAGATTCCACCTATCACTGGCCGGAAATTATGGGCGCCGCCAACACGCACGTCTTCTATGGCATACGAAGCCAAAACTATGGTGACGGCATAAGTTTCGAATACGGGTTATCGCCGTATGACGGGACGGCCTACACTAACACGGGCTCCTTCAGCTTGCCGGTAGGGGAGTGGCATATGTTCACGGCGACCTATGACGGCGCGCATCTTAACTTCTATAGGGACGGGGTGCTTGTTTTTGGGCCGGCCACTGAGGCGCTGAACCCCACCTTTGGCGGCCTGAACTTCACGGGCAGCATTAATGGCTGGGTCGGCTCCATGGACGATGCCAGACTGTACAACCGCGCGCTCAGCGCCGCCGAAGTGCAGGCGCTGTACAATTTGCCGGATTAACCCGAGCCCGCCGACCGCCGCAACCGCATTCGGGCGCTGAGCAGGTATAATCATAATGAATGAATAAACGTTACCTCCATCACGTCTGGACGCAGCTGCGCGCCGTCAAACCTTGGTATTTCCTGGCGGTGGCTGTCATTAGCACCGTGGTCTGCGTTTTTGCGCTGCGGGCCAACAACGAGCACATGGTCAAGCTGCGCAGCGCCGTCTACGCGGCCGACAAAAACAACGGCGACGTAAACGGCGCGCTGCACAATCTGCAGGCCTACGTCACGGCCCACATGAACACCAACTTAAGCAGCGGCCCCAACGCCGCCTATCCGCCGATTCAGCTGGAATATACCTACGAGCGGCTGGTTCAGGCCCAGGAAAAATCTCAGAACGGCGACCAGCTCTACACCGAGGCTCAAAAATATTGCGAGCAGCAGGATCCGGTCGATTTTTCCGGCCACAACCGCGTGCCCTGCATCGAGCAGTACGTCCAGTCGCACGGCGGCACGCAAACGCCGGCCAACATTCCGGACGCTCTCTATAAATTCAGCTTCCTCTCGCCGCGCTGGTCGCCCGACCTAGCCGGCTGGAGCCTGCTGGCGGCCGCGCTCAGCTGGCTGCTGTTCATCATCGCCTTCGCGCTTAACCGCTGGCTTAAGCATTACTCAAAATAGGGCAGGGCAGCTGGCCTGGCTCACCAAGCAGGGAGTTTCACGCCGCCTGGCCTGTCACCGGCCCGGCTGCGCGCCGCCTGATCTTACCTGGCGCGTTTGGCACGAGTAAAGAGGTGCCAAAAAATAACCCCTCCGCGCGGGAGGGGTTATTGACGTTCGCTAACTGCGGCTTATTGGCCGGAGCTGCTGGAACTGCTGCTCGAATTGCTGGAGCCGCTGTTGGAGCCGGCGTTCTGAGCGGCGCTGCTGGAGTTGCTGCTAGCGCTGCTGCTCTGGTCGGCACACTTCTGACCGTTCGGGTTCTGCTGTTCGAAGGTCTTGACGGCCTTAGCCACCTGACCGCCGTCCTGGAGATTTTCCCAGAAGGTAACTTGGTCGCTATTGATGACCATCTGATCGTACGGTTCGTGCAGCTCACAACCAAGCTTCACCAAGGTGATGTTGTTGGCGCTGCTGCTAGTGCTGCTAGAGCTGGAACTCGACCCGCTGCTGTCGGTAGCCTGCAGGTAGTAAATGTTGGTCAGCACAAAGTACTTGTTGTTCAAGGCTTTGACGTTGCCGAAGTAAACCTGGCCGGTATTTAAGAATACCGCCTGTAGTTTTGAGGAATCGACGTATTTGTCTTCGCTCTTCGGGCCGCCGAAGCTGACAACGGCTATCACGGCCAGTATCAAAATGACGACCAGCGCCCCGATTACCGTTACGCCAATACGCTTCCATTTACCATTACTATTGCGTTCTCGTTTGCTTTTTGGAGCTGGTGCCGGAGCCGCCGATTGGGGCTGAGGACCGCGATTTGTAAAATCCATACTTTCTCTTCTCCACCTCTTATAGTTTTTATGGTTACTGACATAGTGTAATACAGCCCTCTGGTCAGCGCAACACAAAATGCTCATGTTATTACGCCAATCTCGCGCTCCGCTTATGTTTACCGGTGTTAGCCGAAAGCGCCCAATTAGGCCGTAAAGGGTTGACAAGTAAAAAGCCAACAGAGTATGTTAGGGGTACACTTAATAACGGTAAGAAGAGGGAGAGTCAGCAATGGCATACAAGCACACTAACTCTAAAGGTGTAACGTACTACTTAAATTCTAAGAACGTCACGCTTCGCGGTGGTAAACAGCAAACTATTTACTACTTCAGCAAGGACGAGCGGCCTGAGGCTACTGACCTGCCGGCTGGTATGGAAGTTAACGAAAATCCGCGCAATGGCTTCCTGACGGTTAAGCGCAAGTAATCGGGCGACCGCAGAGAATTTACCCGTCTCTCTTTTGGGGGAGGCGGGTATTTTTTGATGCTTAACATGTTAAGTTTATGATGATAGTATGGTGAGGCATGGCTGACACGATTCTTAAAGTCAAAAAAATCAAAAAAGTTTATGACGGCAAACCGGCGGTTGATGGTATTTCTTTTGAGGTCAAAAAAGGCGAAATCTTCGGTATTTTGGGACCCAACGGCGCCGGCAAAACCACTACGCTGGAAATGCTCGAAACGCTGCGCGAGATTGACGGCGGCAGCGCCACCATCGACGGCGTGGACGTGGCCAGCAAGCCGTTCGAAATCCGCGGCATGATCGGCGTCCAGCCGCAAACGCCCGGCTTCCAGGACAAGACCAAACTCACCGAACTTATTAGCCTGTTCGCGGCCGCTTACGGCGAGCGCGTCAATCCCAAAAAGTTCCTCGACGAAGTGCAACTGGGCGACAAGGCCGACAGCTACGTCGAAAATCTGTCCGGCGGCCAGCGGCAGCGCTTCAGCATCGTGGCGGCGCTGGTGCACAATCCCAAGATATTTTTCCTGGACGAGCCGACCACCGGCCTCGATCCGCAAGCCCGCCGCAACCTGTGGGACCTGGTGCGCGAAGTCCGCGACCGCGGCATTAGCGTCATCCTGACCACGCACTACATGGACGAAGCCGAAATCCTCTGTGACCGCGTGGCCATCATGGACAACGGCAAAATTATCACCATTGACACGCCCAAAAACCTCATCAAACAGCTGCTAAAACGCGGTTTTCACAAAGAACAGCCGGTGGAGCAGGCCAACTTGGAAGACGTTTTCATCGATCTGACCGGCAAGGAGCTGCGGGGCTGATATGAAGCTACTACTTATCCTGATTGCCATAGCACTGGTTATCCGTCTCGGCCGACCGGTCCTTAAAAAGTCGCGCGGCGCTAAAAGCCCGGCGGACGCCGACCATCTAAAGCCGCTAGCCAAGCCCTGGCAGCGCAAACTCTACACCGTCTGGACCTTCTTTGTCATCAATATGAAACGGCTGTTCCGCGACCGCACGGCGCTGTTTTTCACCTTTTTGTTCCCGCTGATTTTCCTGTTTGTGTTCGGCGGCATCTTCGGCAAAAACTCGAGCACCTCGTTCAACGTGGCGGTTATTAATGAGTCGCACTCGCAGTTCGCCCAGCAATTCGTCAAGCAGGTCAATTCCGAGAAAATCTTTAAGGTTAACCACCAGATTACTGATTTTAAGCAGGCCAACGAACAGATGAGCCGCGGCCAGCTGGACGCCACCATCGAGCTGCCGGCTAGTTTCGGTGCCGTCAAGCAAACTACGCCGTCGGGCCAGGCCGTAGTTCACTATACGGAAAACAACGCCTCGGCGGCCCAAACGCTGACTTCAGTACTGCAGGCGCAGTTCGAAGCCATCAACAACAAGCTGACCAAAACGCCGACGCCGTTTTCGGTGACGCAAAAGCAGACCAACACCCGCAGCCTATCGCAGTTTGACTACACCTTTACGGGGCTGCTCGGTTTTGCCATTTTGGGCGCCGGCATTTTCGGCCCGATCAACGTTTTTCCGGAGCTCAAAAAGATGGGCATTCTGCGCCGCCTGCACACCACGCCGCTGCGCGTCTGGCAGTATTTTATGTCGACCATGCTCGGCAACGCCGTGGTTGGCCTGATGTCGCTGGCCGCCATGTTTATCGTCGCCATTTTGGTATTCAATCTGAAAGTGGTGGGGAATTACTTTGAGCTGGCGCTGTTCCTGGCCTTTGGCATCATCATGATTCTCGGTATCGGCTTGGCCGTTGGCGGCTGGGCCAAAAACGAGCGCCAAGCCGCGCCGCTGGCCAACATCGTGGTCTTTCCGATGATGTTCCTGACCGGCGTCTTCTTCCCACGCTTTTTGATGCCGACTTGGCTGCAACACATCACCACTTTTATGCCTTTGACGCCGGTAATTGACGGCGCGCGCCTGATCGCCACCGAAGGCCAGTCGCTGTTCAGCCTGGGCTCGCAGCTGGGCATTATGGCCGCCTGGACGGTCATCATCTACGCCGTGGCCTTCCGCGTTTTCCGCTGGGAATAAAATACCCGCCGCCTCTTGTCAAATTTGCATAAGCGTGATATAATACTATCTGTTATGGACACACCTAGCCGACACGAACTTACGCAAGCCGAGTTCGATAATATAAATGTCAACCGCGGCGTCAATGAAGACACCATGCGTGATTTAGGCTACGATACTTTAGAAAGCTTGCCAGCTACGATTGACAGGATTAAGGCGCTGGGCCGGCAAGCGGTCGAGCCGATGTTCCATGTCAATCAAATCGGTCAGAGCACCGAACCTGCAGAAGTTCCCGAACCTGCTGCCGGCCGTCTTGAGCTAGTCACACCTGACCACAAGCCGCTTCCCGGCGTCAAGCGCGCAGCCACGCTGCGGACGCCTCCCAAACCGCGCAACTGGCGAGAACGACAGGCGGCCGACCAGCCACCCGAAAGCCAGCGCCCGCCGGAATGGGATGAAAGCCGAGCCCTACGCGTTCTGCCGGGTAGCAAAGCCGATCGTCGCTAATCCCATTGCCAGAAACCTCATTTAGTACTACAATATGCAGTCGCTATAACTCGAGCGAGATATTATGAGTAAACTACAAGCATTACCAGGCCAAGAAGTACTGCCCATCGAACCTGTCCAGCCGCACCTGCTGGAACGGCTCGACGCGGTGCGGTACGTCAATGCCCACGAAGGCATGCTATTTCTCGAGGACCTTCCCGAAGAGCGGTTTGATCCGGAACGGCCGATGAGTTATGTAGAGTTCATGGGAGCAATCGGCCTGGCTTTGGCCGAGGAGCCTCCCAAAAGTTCTACTTGGGACGATGCGCTCGACGTTCACGGCGAGGACTTTGAGAAAGCCTCAATCAAGAATTTAACCAAAGGCTTATATTTTTCCCCAAGCACCAGCCGGCAGCGCTCGGAAGTGGTTACGATTGGCAAAAGACAGCCGACAATTCACCTGCCAGGCCTTCGCCATAAAGACGAGGGCGTAGCCGTAGCCGGCAATGAATTCACCACCATCGCCCGCAGCGCCTCGGATTTCGTAAAGCATATCCACGCCAAAACCATCGAGGCTAACGAAAAACGTCCGCCGAGCAAAAAGCTTGACGCCGAAACGCTTGCCAACGCAGCCGGCCGGGCCACCGTTCATGGCCTGCGCTCCAAGAAAGAAGCCTTGCTGGCCCTGGACGTGGAGTTAAAGATTGAGAGAATCGCTTTACGAGCGGTAAATGAGTTGGCAGCCGGAAGGGAAGTGTCCGAAAACCTTTCTCTCAGTGAAATGGATTGGTATCGTCGGGTGTCGGCGCTGGCGATTCACAACACCGTAAAAGTGGCGAGCCATCAGCTCGGCTACGGCACGACTGTTCGGTCGGGCATCAATCGGGCGCTGGTTTCGACTTTTTATCGGAGTGAGGCGGAAACTCGGGCTGCCGCCTTGCAGAATTACACGCGCTGGGCGGGTTATTACATAGATGCCAAAAGAGGCAAAATTAACCAATCTTTGCAGCTGTGCGGCGAGGAATTTGGGAAGTACCGGCATTTTCTGAAGACCAAAGAGCCCGTATCGTAAATTTGCAGTCGGATTCTTTACAGCCACGCGCCAGCTTGGTCGGGTAAAGTAAACGCATATGGAAGAAATACATGGCCCCCAGAATAGCAACCCGGAAAGCGAGGACCCGCTCGCGCCTCTCTCGGAAGACAGTGCGATCATTGAGCGTGTCGCGGAGATAAGTGGCGACTCGGCGCCGCGCAAAAGTGTGCGCCAGCGGCTGGGCAGCATGGCCGCCCGCCGCAGCGTCCGCCGCTACGGCGAAGCAGACCAGCCGCATATCGTGGAGCAGGCCGTAATTGCCGAACAGGGCAGATTCCTGCGCGCCGGCAGCAATCCCCGAACTACTTAAATTGCTTTATAATAAGCGGTAATGGATTTCAAGAAATTGCCGCGGCCCTTCTTTGCCTTGGCGCCGCTGGATGATGTGACGGACACAGTGTTTCGCCGGGTGGTGGCCGGCTGCGCGCCGCCGGACCTCTATTTTACGGAGTTCGTGAACGTGGACGGGCTGCAAAGTCCGGGCCGGCCCAAGCTGCTAAAAAAATTGCAGTTCACGCCTGCGGAGCAGCCTTTGATTGCCCAGATCTGGGGCAAAAATCCGGAACATTTTTATAAAACGGCCCGCCAAATCGCCGACGGCACCTTCGCTCGCGAATTCGGCTTGCCGGCAAGCGTCAACTTCGCCGGCGTCGATCTCAACATGGGCTGCCCGGACAAAACCGTCGTCAAAAACGGCGCCTGCAGCGCGCTCATCACCGACCGCAATCTAGCCAAAGCAATAATTGAAGCGACTCGGGAAGGGCTGAACGGCCAGCTGCCGCTGAGCGTAAAAACCCGCCTTGGTTTTAATGAAATCGACCTGAGCTGGCCGGAATTTCTCCTAAAACAAAAGCTTAACATGTTAAGTATTCACGGCCGAACCCGCAAAGAAATGAGCAAAGTGCCGGCGCACTGGGACGAGATCGGCCAAGTTCGCAAGTTACGTGACCAGTTGGCGCCCGCTACGTTGCTGGTCGGCAACGGCGATGTCCGTAATCGCGCGCACGGTCTGGAGCTGGCCGAAAAGTACGGCCTCGACGGCATCATGATCGGCCGCGGCATTTTTGAAGATCCGTTTGCCTTCGCCGAGCAAAGCCCCTGGCCGAACTACACCGCCGAGCAACGGATTGCACTTTATAAAACACACGTCGAACTATTCGCTGCCACCTGGCAAAACCGCGAACGCCCCATCCAAACCCTCAACAAATTCTGCAAAATTTACATCAACGGTTTCGACCGCGCCAAAGAGCTGCGCGAGCAGCTGATGCGCGCCGCCAGCACAGACGAATTACTAGCGGTACTCAAAGATCACTCTTAACAAGTTAAGATAATTTAAGCGGCCAAAGGCAGGGGCAGTTTATGCTCGCCGGTCATATCTTCGACGGCTTCCACAACAAGCTCGGCGGTCCGGGCCACGAACTCGGCGCCTTGGGGTCCGGACTCAAGGGCGTGTTCGCCGATGAATTTGGCGACCGCTTCCTTGCCTTCATTTTCCAGTCGTTCGGGAGTGCTCTCGTCTACCAGCGCGTCGGGGCTGGAGACATAGTGCGTCGTGCCAGTTTCTTTAGCGGCTTCGACCGCACCAAAAACCACGGCTTCGGCCGGCGTCTCCACGTCGAATTCGGCAATCATCGCCGACTGGTCGGCGGCTATCTCCGTGCCCATCAGTAATTGGCTGGCGCGCTGCAGGGTTTCGGCGGCGATCCGCTGTTTGTTAGCTTTGATGTTTACGTTCTGGCTGCTCACGGTCGAGTACTGTTCGTGCTCGTCCGTCATCTGGGCCTGCTTGGCTAAGCTGCCGGCTACCTTGAGCAGGCGGACCGGATCGGCCGGCTCGGGCTCGGCGTTGATTTTTCCCTCGTTCAGAAGCGGACCCGTCATGGTCACCGCCAGAAGATGTTTGCTGGCCCGTTCGTAATAAGGCAAGGCCTTGTCGAGGCCCTGATCTTCCTCGATCTCTACGGCATCGGCGTAGGCGCGGTCGCCGATTGCCAAGTGTTCCTGCCAGGTAAGGTCGGGCTCACCATGCTCGAGGCTCGCGCCAGTGGCTTGCTCGGCGGGCACTGTTATTGACTGTTCGTGTGAGGTGGGCATGTGTTTATTTGATTTTTATTTACTAAATTCATCTAAAATCAATATACACCCATTGCGGAAAAAAGTCAAATATATTGACTAATATCTTTTTTCATTTCAAGCGTAATCACAATGCCTGGACTTTGCCAAGGGGAAATATTACAGAAAAATAAACAGAACTTACACCTAACGGCCCTCTGCTTTCCTGATGACTACCAGTTGGGGTTGGATGGGTTGGTGAGAGTTTGAAAACGAGTGACTACCGAGGCCACCAGTGGGCCTTAGCCCCAGCGAAGTTCTCCATCACGAACTACATCGCCGTTACGGTTCTCCATCAGGCCGTGGTCCAGGCTGTCCGTGATTTGTTTCTCTTCACGTGCAGTGACCTCGGGGTCAGGCAGTGGGCCGGAGCGTACCGCGCCAAAGGAGGACTCAACAAACTCGTCCGGTTCACCGCCCAAGGCCTTAACTATGCCGTCTGCTAGTTCAGGGTTGTTCCGCAGGCTGCGGACTTCTCGGAAACTCTTTTTACTCATATATCTCTTTAGTTTACCCTATTTGTCAACTTACAGTTCTAACGTCGAAAGAATGGTGGGGATGGTTGGAATCGAACCAACTACCAAGCGGTTATGAGCCGCCTGCTCTAACCGATGAGCTACATCCCCATAAAGCGCCAGTGGCGCTTTATGTAGACACGAGCGAAGCGTCGTGAGTGAAACCAGCAAAAGAGCGAAGCGTCGCGAGTAAAACATACAAAAGAGCAAAACCTCCTCCAGTGAAATCAGCAACGATCATGCTCTCCAAAAGGTACTAAAGCGCCGCCAGTGAAACTAAGCTGCCCGCGCTCCTCTACACATCGCTAACAGAGACGAGTATAGCAGATACGGGCTAAAAGCTGTAAGGGTCAAAAATCCGGGCTCCGTAAATCTGCTACCATGGAAGAATGATAAAGTCGGACCATTTGTCGAAGCGGTATCGCAAAAAAGTTGCTGTTGATGATATTTCGCTGACGGTGGAAACCGGCAAGGTAACCGGCTTTTTGGGGCCGAACGGGGCGGGCAAATCGACGACCATGCGGCTGATGCTAGGGCTGGACAAGGGCGGCGGCCGCACCACGTTCGACGGGAAAAATCTGCATAGTTATGCTCAGCCGTCGAAAATCATCGGCATTTTGCTGGAGGCCAAAGCTTTTCATCCGACGCGGTCGGCGCGCCAGCACCTGAAGATTTTAGCGAACGCCGGCGGCATCCCGCTGAGTCGCGTGGATGAAGCGCTGGAACAAGTCGGCCTGAGCGACGTGGCCAAAAAGGGTCCTGGCAAATTCAGTTTGGGCATGAGCCAGCGGCTGGGCATCGCGGCGGCTCTGTTGGGCAAGCCGAAATACTTGATGCTGGATGAGCCAGCCAACGGCCTTGACCCGGAGGGCATCGCCTGGCTGCGGCAGTTTCTGAAAGATTACGCCGATCAGGGCAACGGCGTGTTTGTTTCGTCGCACCTGCTGAGCGAAATGTCGCAGATGGCTGATAACGTGGTGGTCATCGGCAAAGGCAAACTTATCGCCGACATGCCCATGAAAAAGCTGATTGCCACCAGCGGCCACTCCGGCGTTTTTGTGCGTTCGCCGAAACTTTCGGTGCTGGAGCGGGAGCTAAAAACGCGAAAAGCGGTTATGGATAAGGCCGACGGCGGCCTGAAGATATCGGGTATGACGAGCGATGCCATCGGCAAGCTGGCTTTTGAGCACAATGTGCCGCTGTACGAGCTGGCGCCGCAAGCCGCCTCGCTGGAAGAGGCGTTTTTGGAGCTGACCGCCGGCAGCGAGGAATTCGCCACCAAGGGCAAGGAGACAATCACATGATGCGGGCGGCCGTAAAATCGGAGCTCCGTAAACTGTGTTCGGTGCGTTCCACCTACATTATTACCGGCATCGGGCTGCTGCTGACCATCTTCCTGGCGGGCTACGTGGAAGGCTACCATTTGAAGGGAGCCGACTTGCAGAATGTAAATCATTACACCAACACCATCACCGACGCGCTCACCAACATACCGATTATCCTGGGTTCGATAGTGGCGCTGCTGCTCATTACCCACGAATACCGCTACAACACCATTCTCTACACGCTGACCAACAGCAGCAGCCGCAGTCGGGTGCTGGCGGCCAAGATTATCACCATCACGATGTACGCGTTGCTGCTTACGCTGGCGGTGGCCGTGTTGGCGCCGGTAGCTTCGTATGTGGGCATTGCCCTGAAGGGCAGCCACTTGGCGGCGCAGACTATTCCCTATGCCAGCTTGCTGTGGCGGAGTCTGTATTACGGCTGGACCTCGCTGCTGGCGGCGCTGGCAATCGGCGTGCTGGTGCGCAGCCAAGTGGGCGCCATCGTCACGATGTTCGTCATCCCAACGGTGGAGCTGATGTTTACCTCGTTGCTCAAAACGAAGGCCGTGTACTTGCCGTTTACCGGCGCTTCGAACGCCATTTTGACGCATCCGCCAGCCGCGCAAGGCTTTATGAGCTACGGTCGGGCGGCTCTGGTTTTCGGATTTTATTTGCTGATAGCCTGGGTGGTTGCCTGGCTGCTCTTTTTGCGCCGCGACGCCAGTTAGCCGTATTTGTTATATACTGGTAATGGTTGTTAAGCATGCCAATACAAACCTACAAAAACAAACTCCAGGATTTTATCAAGCGGCTCGGCGACGCGCGCTTCGCGGGGCAGGTAGTGTTTGTGATTATCGTGCTGCTGATCAGCTGGAGCGGCATCAAAACCATCCAGACCAATTACAGCTTGCAGAAAAAAGTCTCGGCGCTCAAGCAGCAGAACAGCGTGCAACAGCTCGAGAACAACAATCTCGACCTGCAGAATGATTACCTGAACAGCGATCAGTATTTAGAGCTGACCGCCCGGCAGAACCTGGGGCTGGCGGCGCCCGGCGAAAAAGAATTGATCGTGCCCGCCAACGTGGCGCTGGCTTACACCAGCGACGCCGCCATGCCGCCGGCGCAGCCGCAGGCCAGCGACCATCAGCCGGCCTATCAGCGCCATTTCCAGTCGTGGGTCGATTTCTTTCTGCACCGCAGCAACAGTAATTAGCCGGCCAGCGTTGACCATTTTACCTCTGTTTGCTACAATGTGTTGGATCAAAAGTTACGTCCCCTGGCGGACGATACGCGGGGTGGAGCAGCGGCAGCTCGCGTGGCTCATAACCACGAGGTCGCAGGTTCGAGTCCTGCCCCCGCAACCAAGTGATACTACGGTCCTCTTCGGAGGACTTTTTGTTTTCCGGGATCAATAAAGATGAAATTTTGTTAGGTTCCATAACTCACCCCAGTGTAATTACAGAGGTAGAAGTGATATGATTGAAGCAATGAAGCCTAAACTAATCGTTCTGAATGGCCCGCTTGGCTCTGGTAAATCAACACTGGCGCAAAAGTATGCTGAAGGTCATCCCGTTACGCTTAACCTTGATATAGATAACGTCTGGTCAACGATAAGTCATTGGCGTGAGCAGAAAGAGATTACTGGGCCTTTATCTAAAAAGTTGGCAGTATCGATGGCACGAATTGTTTTAAGTGAGGGGCATGATGTGGTGGTGCCACAAATACTACAAACAGAGGAACTTGCTAATAGCTTCCAGACACTAGCAGACGAGTGTAACGCTGACTACTTTGAGATTCTGCTTGATGTGCCAAAAGAAGAATCTATTAAGCGTTTTGTAGCTCGCGGGAAAGCTCATGGTCACCCTAGTGGCTTCCGTGCTGGTGGCATTATTGATACTTCAGGTAGAGAAACAAAGCTGGCAGAGATGCATGATAATATGACGGCAGTTGCGAGTAATAGGCTGCATGTCATTAAGCTTGAGCCAATCCTCAACGATGTAGATGCTACATACAGCTCGTTGCTACAGATTCTTAACCAGGAGTAGGTTCCAGTCCTATATCCTTCGTCCAATAAAACTTTAGGCTGCTCATGAAAGTCTATGCCATCTGTAAATCTCGCCTGCGATTAGGTTCCATTCCGATTGCACGTACTCAACCAAGCATAAGCATTATGGCCCCAGTAAAACGGGGCTTTTGTTATAGTTGAGATTATGAAACTGGAGTTGGTAAAAATTAGGCCGGCTATGTACGAGGATGCTTACAAAGCGCAAGAAATACGCAACCATGCTTGGCAGGCGCGCTACGTTAACCTTGAAAGCGGTGTCACCCGAGAGCTTCTAGCCAATTCGCTGGCAAAATTACCGCCATCCAGCAAAGACGTTGAGGTCTACAGGCGAATGCTTGATAAGCCGGAAAATAAGGGTAAAAATTTGGTGGCCGTTTTAGATGGCAAAATAATAGGTATCTTAACGTATAACACTATTGATGAAGATACAGGCGATATCGGGGTGTTTGTAGCCGATGAGTTTAACGAGAAGGGTGTCGGGGCAAAATTGCTAGATAATCTGATAGCAAACACGACCAATGATTTGAGAGTTACGATATTTGCCAAGAATCCAAGCCGTAGTTTTTACAAAAAACATGGTTTTATTGAAGATGGTGAAGAATTTAAGCACTACTTTAACGACGAGGTTTACCTGCCGGTTCAGGCTTTAAGGTTGCATAGGCAGGCTAGTATCTCATAAGCATATGGCCTTCGCCGTGAGGCCGTTTTATTTTGCTTATGCTTGTGGCCCTACGCCTATCTGCGATAATGGAGCTATGAGCAAAGAGGTTTTGGCGCTTGACGTCGATGACGTGGCGGTCAAGCGCGTCGAGGGGTTGAACATTTTAACGGAGCGGCCGCATGAATCGTAGGCGAATTATTGCCGGCGGGACCGTTATAGTAATCTTGATTGCCGTGCTGGTCTATATATTGGTGCACTCGTCTTCTTCGCCAGCGCCCGCGCCCAAACCGGCGCCGGTCGTCCATCCCAAAACCGCGCAGAGCAAGCCGGCTTCGCCGTCGCAAGCTAGTTCCAGCGGTTCGAGTAGCACGGCCGGTGCGGCCGGTTCGTCGAATCAGCAGTCACTTAATAACACCGGTCCTGGCGATGTGGTGGCTATTTTCGTGGCGGCGGCGGGAGTTGGTTACGCGGTTTCGCTAAGAGTGTTGCGCCACCGCGCCCGCGATAACTAGCGGTTCAAAAGTATGGTTTGCAGCGCGTAATAAGCCGGCCGGGGCGTGCCGTTTTGGGCGACGTTGGCTGTATCGAACGGGTCGGTCGGATTGGCCTCGTAGCGGAAAATGTCCATTGATTTGACCTCGGGATATTGCTGGAGGTCGGTGTAGAGGTCTATTTCGTCCTGGGCTTGTTCGGCCGGCGTGTTGTAGCCGGTGTGGGTGGCGTCGTCCAAAATAAAGCCGACTTCGCCGAGCACGATCGGCATCGTCGGCCCAATAATTTGGATGGTAGTTTGTAACTTTTGCTCGTCTCTCGTCAGCGAGCCGTAATCGTGTTCGTCGATGGTGGTGGCGATGTTTTGGAGGCCGCCGTAGGCCTGTTCGGCGTACTGGCTGGCCGCTTCCAGATAGGCTATCGGATGATAATTGGAGGCCAGGGCGAAGGCGCGGATGTCCACACCCGGCCTCACGCCGCGTATGGCGGCCGAGGTGTGCGCCAGCAGGTCGACGTATTGCTGGGGCGTCAGATTGGAGAAAAGCGGGCTGTTAACCTCGTTGCCGATGACGAAAGCGTTGACGTTTGGAAATTGGTCGACTACAGCCGCTGCCTGCCGCGGCGCCAGATTGACCGGCAGGCCGAGCACGGGCTGGATGCCGTTGGCCAGCGCGCTGGCTATTTCGTCGCGCATTTCGCGCATGGCGGCCGAATCGTTGCCCAGGTAGCTTAGGCGTACCTCGCTCAAGCCCTCGCTGGCCATATTTTTGAATAAGGTATGGTTGCCGAGCCCGTCATCGTTCCAGCTGCCGGTGGCAATGCCGACTCGCGGCGCGTACGGCTCGGGAACGGGCGCCAACGGCGCGGTGGCTACAGGTCCTAAGGTCGAGGTGGTGTCAGCTGGTTCTTTCACTTTTGCCGCCGCCGCAGCTGCCGGCACCACCGCTTCCGAGCTGCCCGCCAGCGCCAGCGAAACTCCGGCCACCGCCAGCGCGGTTCGTGCCAGCTGGCGGAACTTGTAGCCCGCCGGCCGCTCTGGCGCTTCAGGGGCGCCTGCTTCAATCGTCGCGGAAGAAATTGCTTCGTGAGGTAACATTTCTGTCATGATTCATTCGGTGTAACATGCATCTCAAGTGAGCGCATCACCAAGCAAGTACATCATGGAAAAGAGAGTGAGTCAAATAAATTCTAAAAAGGGGCTAAACCAGCTACAAGGATCGCGCGCTTTGCTATACAATAAAGGCCAATGGCACTACCGATTACCGGCGGCAATGGGAGCCCCACCGGTCTAACCAACACGCAAACTCCGCAAAGTTCAGTCGGGCCGTCTACCAACGCGACTGCCTCCGGTAACGTCCAGCCGGGCACGGCCTCGAGCCTGCTTTCTACGAGCACCGCGCAGGGCATCAGCCTAAAGAGTCAAACGCTGCCGACCGTAACCGTTAGCGGCGCTTCGACGGGCACTATCCAGCAGGCTGCAAAAGACACGAAAACCTCGGCCACACATCATGCCAACGGCTTGCTTATCGGCATCGCCGTCGTGCTGCTGGTGGCTGCCGCGGTATTTTTCGTGGTCACGGCGCGCTCAGACAAAAATACAACAAAATAGTTGGCCAAAGTGCTTGCGCCTAGCGGCCGCGCGGCGCTATTATTAAGTTGAGATCCAGCGAACAAAAAGGTACGCAAATTGACAAATTATCAAAATTGTGTATAATAAATAACGTTCGTGATCACAAACAAAAACCTTTCAACACTAACATAAAAGGAGCGGTGACCGATGAAGTCCACCAACGGCCTGGCTTTTGAACTAGCCAGTACGCCCAATCAGAACATCCTCAAAATCGACCGATTATTGCGGAAGCTGTGAGCGCCTAGCTCGGCTAGGTAGCCTCACACAAACAGAGCCCGAGTTTTGCCCGGGCTCTGTTATTTTGGCAAGTGCTAGTGTTTATTTGAAGGCCGATATAACGCTCAACACGGCGAAGGCGAACATCACCAACCCCATAAAACGCAGCAGCAGTTTGGCCGGAATAAGGTTGAGCACTTTGTTGCCGGCCACGATGGCCAGACCGGCCGCCGTCCACAAACCGAGCGTGGCGCCCACCGAAACGCTCAGCGGATCGTGGTACTTGGCGGCGTAATTGGCGGTGGCGATTTGCGTGATATCGCCCCACTCGCCGATGAAAATGATGCTGAAAGCCGTGCCAAAAACCTTGAGCGGATTATGACTGGCCGGCGTTTTAGGCTCGTCGGATTCTTCTTCCAAACCGTGCTTGCCGAAGAACAGCAACAAGGCGCCGCCGAAAAACAATGCCGCGATAACCAGTTCCATGGCGCGGTGCGGCAGCAGCGTTAGTAGTTTGCCGGCCGCCACGGCGATGATTACCTGGACTAAAAACGCCGCCGCCGCGCCCAACCAAACGTACAGTGCCGGCAGGCGGCTGCCCAAAACCAGCGTGGCGAACATCGATTTGTCGGGCAGTTCGGCCACCAGGATGATGCTGAAAACGAGCGCCGTGATGCCGATATCAAAATGCATAGCTATCCATTATAAACCCCAGTTCCCAAACTCCGCCAAATCAAAACCGGAGCTGGCGGCTGGTGGCTCAGCTATGGTAAATCTTCCGGCTGCGGCAGCAGCTGCGCGGCTCATTATTCGGCTCATTCGACGGCGGGGGCTTGGTCCGGAGCCAACGGCAAGCCCAGGCAATAAATGGCGTCGATGGCTTCCGCGAACGGCTTGCTTGAACCGTCCGCGGTCTGAAAAACGGCGATGTGTTTAGGGCCGAAAACTTTATTTTTTTCGACATCGTTGACGTCGAGGACGATGACGGCATCGTAGAAACCGCCCGACTTGTCGTAGTAGGAAATCGGCCGTGGCGGTTTGCCGGCGGCCCGCAGGCGTTCATCGGCTGCCAGGTGTAAATCCAGCAGATGGACCACCTCGGCGGAGCCGGTATAATTCAGCTCAAACTGTGCCGACTCGCCATTCCAGTGAAAAAAATGATAATTTTGGGCGGTGCGCGCTATCGGCAGCGGCTCGTCGCGATGGTGCGTGATGAAGCCGTGATCGGTCGGGTCTTCCTCAAAACTGACCCAACGAAACCGCTCGGCTCGCAAACTTCCTTCCATAAAACCTCCTTTTGGTACCGGGGGCGAGGCTTGAACTCGCGACCTCAGGCTTATGAGTCCTGCGCTCTAACCAACTGAGCTACCCCGGCCTATTGACCTCGCAACTGGGGTAATATAGCATGATTTATCTCTGTTGGCCAGCGATCTAGGCGGCAATTATTTGAATAGCTCAGGTTTGGCGGCGCGCAAGTTAGTCCAGCAGGGCTCAAAGAGCGGCGCCGGCAAGGTCTGGAAGCTGCGCCACTGCTGATCGACCCATTTGTCCGGCTCCTGGATGGTCGGCTCGCCGCTCTGCCAGTCGGCATAGACCCACAACGTAACGTAATGCTTGTTATCTTTCGCGAAGACATCGTTGGTCACGGCCAGCAGTTTGACGTTTTTGATGCGCAGACCGGTCTCTTCCATGACCTCGCGCTTGGCGCACGCTTCCCAGCTTTCGCCGAATTCCAGGTGCCCGCCCGGAACGCTCCAGGTGTCGTGGCCGTGCGAACCGAGCCGCTTGCCCATTAGGAATGTACCGTCTTTCCAGACGAATACGCCGACGCCGACTCGTGGGTGGTTGCTCATAGCCACTGCTCGATCTCGGCGTTAGCCAGTTTTATGGAGCGGTCGATGTCCGGTTTGAGCAGACTGCGCATGGCGCGGCCCAGGCCGCCGTGGCTGACCACCAAGACGCTAGTGCCGCCCAGCGTTTCGATCCATTCCAGGGCCAGTTTGGCGCGTTCGCGGGTTTCGTCGAACGATTCGACGTCGGCGAAACCGTCCAAATCAAGGTCGGGATCGTAGGGCTGGCCGTCGAACGAGCCAAAATCGCGCTCGATGAGCAGGGCATTGACGTGAATTTTGCTGGGCGGCAGGCCGATTTCTCGGGCGGCGATCTCGGCGGTTTCGCGGGTCCGCGACAGGGGCGAGCAAACAATGGTGTCGATGCCGTGTTTTTTGGCCGCTTGGCCTGCGCGCTTGGCCTGCCGGCGGCCCTCATCGGTCAACGGCGTGTCGATGTGCCCGGCGCGCAAACCTTGCACGTTCATAACGCTTTGGCCGTGCCGGATAAAATAAAGTCGCTTCACGATATATAATTATAACCAATGAAAGTGAGTTTGCATCCAGGGAAATGCGTGGTTGCCGTGTCGGGCGGGGTTGATTCGGTGTCGCTGCTGCATGGTTTGCGGGCGCTGCCCGAAGCGGAATTGGTGGTGGCGCATTTTGACCATGGCATCCGGCCGGACTCGGCCGCCGATTGCCGGTTTGTTGAGGCGCTGGCCGGCCGCTACGGCCTGCCGTTTTATGCCGCCGAAGGCCGGCTGGGTCCGCGGGCCAGCGAGGCTGAGGCCCGTCAGGCCCGCTATGAATTTCTGCGAAAAGTAAAGCGCCAGGCAGGCGCCAGGGCCATCGTCACGGCCCATCATCAGGACGACGTGCTGGAAACCGCCGTCATCAACCTGCTGCGCGGCACCGGCCGGCGGGGCCTGAGTTCGCTGCGCAGCCGCGAAGATATTGAGCGCCCGTTGCTGACTATCTCCAAGGCAAAAATTTTGCAATATGCACGAGAAAATCGCCTGGAGTGGCGAGAAGACAGCACCAACACGGACGAAACGTACTTGCGAAATTATGTCCGGCGACAGGTTATTGCAAAACTTGATGAGGCATCTCGCCGCCGGTTGGCCGACCTCATTAATAAGAACGCGCAAACCAATGATCAGCTCGATACTTTACTTGTTAAGTATTTGCCTCACAGCGGTAATATGATGGCTCGGCAAGCTTTTGCCGGCCTGCCACACGCGGTGGCGATGGAAGTAATGGCCGCCTGGCTGCGCCAAAATCGGCTGCGGGATTTCGATAGCCGGACGTTGGAGCGGCTGGTCGTCGGCGGCAAAACGGCCCGCGCCGGCAGCCGGTTTGACGTCCGGCGATCGGTGAAGCTGAGAGTCAGCCAAGACAATTTGGCACTCGTGGGTCTGGAGCGCTAGCAAAAAATATTTGGCGGGGGTATAATACATGTCCATGGATAAGAAACAACTGCGACCTAATCGTAAACCTGGCAAGGGCAACAATCGGGGGGCGCGCAACGCCGGCTTTATCGCGCTGGTCATCCTCTTTGGCCTGATAGTTTTCGCCGCCGTCAATCAACCGAGCACGCTCAAAACCATTCCGGCCAGCCAAGCCATCAGCGACACCAACAGCGGCAAGTACAGCAAGCTCGTCGTTAATAATAACGAGCTCAATATCACACCCAAAGGCGAAGACCATGCCACCTTGAAGACTTATGTGGACGGCCACTCCAGCCTCAAAGATCAGGGTTTTAACACTTCCAAAGTGAGCGTTTCCTACAAGCCGGAATCGAGCAGCAGCTCGGCTTGGCTGAGCGTGGCCGAATCGGTGGTGCCGGTGCTGCTGATCGCCGGCCTGTTGTGGTTTATGCTGCGGAGCGCGCAGGGGCAGGGCAATCAGGCTTTGAGTTTCGGCAAGAGCCGGGCGCGGCTGTACGGCAATGAAAAAGACAAGGTAGTCTTTAAGGACATCGCCGGCAGCGACGAGGCCAAGCAGGATCTCGAAGAAGTGGTTGAGTTTCTGAAATTTCCCAAGAAGTTTGCCAGCATGGGCGCGCGCATTCCCAAAGGCGTGCTGCTGGTGGGCCCTCCCGGCACCGGCAAGACTATGCTGGCGCGGGCGGCGGCCGGTGAGGCCAACGTGCCGTTCTTTAGCATTAGCGGTTCGGAGTTCGTGGAAATGTTCGTGGGCGTGGGTGCTTCGCGGGTGCGCGACCTGTTCGCCAAGGCTAAGAAAAACGCGCCGTGTATTATTTTCGTTGATGAGATTGACGCCGTTGGCCGGCGCCGCGGCTCGGGCATGGGCGGCGGGCACGACGAACGCGAGCAAACGTTGAACCAGATCCTCGTTGAAATGGACGGTTTCGAGCAGGGGCAGAACGTTATTGTGCTGGCCGCCACCAACCGGGCCGACGTACTTGATCCGGCCTTGCTGCGTCCTGGCCGCTTTGACCGCCGCGTCAACATCGGCCTGCCGGACCGCAAGGACCGCGAAGCCATCCTGAAAGTGCACTTCAAAGAAAAACCGCTCAGCAAACACGTTGATCTCGATGCGCTGGCCGCCAAAGCCGCCGGTTCTTCTGGCGCCGACCTAGCCAATATTGCCAACGAAGCAGCCATTATCGCCGCCCGCAATTCGCACAGCGAAATCACCCAGAACGACGTGACCGAAGCCTTCGAGCGCGTCGCCATCGGCCCGGAGCGCAAGAGCAAAGTCATGACCGAAGCCGACAAAATGACCACGGCCTATCACGAAGCCGGCCACGCGCTGGTCGGCCACGTGCTGCCGGACAGCGATCCGGTGCACAAAGTCACCATCATCCCGCGCGGCGGCACCGGCGGCGTCACCTGGTTTATTCCGCCGGAAGACCGCGTATTCGTCTCGCTCATCCAGTTTAAGGATATGCTGGCCCGCGGCCTGGGCGGCCGCATCGCCGAAGAAGTGGTGCTTGGCAAAGACCGCATCACCACCGGCGCCGGCAACGATCTGCAACACTCTGCCGAGCTGGCCCGCGACATGATCGTCAACCAGGGCATGGGCAAAAAACTGCGCGACCAGGTCTTCCACGTGGACGACGGCATGATGCTTGACCGGCTGGTGCACGAGCGCGACTATTCCGACGAAACCGCTAAAGTCATCGACGATGAGGTCGAGGCGCTGATCACCGAAGCCGCCAATCGCGCCCGCGCCGTCATCAAAGCCAATCTCGACAAACTGGAAAACCTCAAAGACCGCCTGCTCGAAAAAGAAACCGTCGACGCCGACGAAGTCACCGAAGCCCTCAAGGGCGCCAAGATGCCCGCCGCCGCCGCGCTGTACTAACGTGTAGAAGGTAACTATTGTGACCACTGGCGAAAGTGCGAATCACCAGGAAAACATCAAGAGCTATTATGCGCAGTACTCGGCGGCACTCGACGCGGACACCGAGTTTTGGTCAGGTAACTTTGATCGCTATGAAGCTTTTGGCAGAGTCGTTGCTTTGAGGGAAGCGGCGCTGCCGCTGTTACTGGCAGAATTAGCGGACCGAAGTGACGCCGAAGACCGGCATAATCCGTGGTGGCGGCTGCAAGCCGTGGGCACCATAGCCGCCCAGCTCGACAAAAAGATAGACTATCCGCGCGAAATCCGCGGCCGCGTGGAGCCAATCCGCGAAGCCACGCTGGAATGGGGCGTCCGCCAGGGCTATATCGATCCGGACCAAGCAGAATTCGCCTAAATTACCTGTTATCTCGGAGGCGGCTGGGCTATACTGGAGGGTAACTAATTATCATGAACCCTAGTTCCACCGCGCCCGCCAAAAAGAAAAAAAGACTGAGCATCGGCAACGTTGCGGTGCTGCTGATGGCCACCTCGTTCATCGGCCAGTTGCTGGGGTTTTTGCGCACCAAGCTGGTGAACGCCAACTTCCCGACGGTCGGCCCGCACAGCACCGACGCCTACTTCGCGGCCTTCACCATCCCTGATTTTTTCTTCTTCACCCTGGCCGCCGGCGCGCTCGGCGTGGCCTTTATGCCGGTGCTCTCGGATCGGCTGCACCACGGCACCCGCCGCAGCGCCTGGGAGCTGGTGGCTTCGCTGATGAATTTCCTGGCCATCATCATGGCCATAGTGGCGGTGATCATCCTGCTGTTTGCTCGGCCGCTGATTCACCACGTGGTGGCGCCCGGTCTGTCGCCGCCGCAGCTGGATACCGCCACCACCATCATGCGCTTTTTGGCGCTGAACCCGCTGCTGTTTACTGTCTCGGGTATTTTGACGAGCATGCAGCAAACGCTTGGCCGCTTTTTCTTTTATGCCATTGCACCGCTGTTTTATAACTTGTCTATCATCGCCAGCATATTCATCTTTAAGAATAATATCGGGCTAGAAGGATTAGGTATTGGGGCCTTGGGCGGCGCCATTCTGCAGTTAGTAGTGGTAATTTTTGGTCTCTGGCGGACAGGTTTTCACTGGCATCCGCGCATTCTCTGGCGAACCAAAGATTTCCACACCGTGCTGCGCAACCTGCCGCCGCGCTCGCTGGACCAGGGCATGGACCAGGTGGAAAACATTGTCGAGACGCACCTGGCCAGCGGCCTCGGCAGCGGCAACATCACCTACTACAGCAACGCCTACATTTTGAGCACGGCGCCGATTCTGCTTGTGGGCACGGCGATTTCCACGGCGGCTTTTCCACGGCTCAACGCCCGGCTCAGCCAGCATCGGCCGGACCTGTTCCGCAAAGATTTTTTGACGGTACTGCGGGCCATGATCTGGATCAGCGCGCCGCTGGTTATCGTTTGCTATTTCGCCCGCGGCTATCTGGCGCGCCTGATTTATTCGCACGGCAACCAGCAAATCGCCACGGTTTTCGGCTTCTTGATCGTGGCCATCTTTTTCCGCATCGTCTACGCCATTATTTCGCGCTGGTTCTACGCTCAAAAGGATACGCGCACGCCGCTGTTCGTGTCGGTCTTCGTGATCGCGCTGAACATTTTTCTGGCCTACACGCTGTCCAAGCCGAGTGCCTACGGCGTTTCCGGCCTGGCGCTGGCGCAATCGATCGTTGCGGCGGTGGAGGTGTTCATTTTGTCGGTGATTATGCTGGTCCGCGATCCCAAACTGTTCGATGCCCGCTTCTGGGGCGGCGTGTGGCGCATTATCTCGGTGACCGGCTTTAGCGTGGTGGCCGGTTTTATTATGATTTCGCTGTATCCGTTGAGCATTAACGACCGCGGTATCGTGGCGCTCGGCTCCAAGCTGGCGCTGATCACCGCCGTTATTTTCACGGTCCACATCTGTGTGTCGGCGCTGTTTGATCTGGATGAAGTCCGGCCGCTGCTCGAGCGTCTGCGCAAACTGGTGCTTAAACCGATCAGAATAGAGTTGTAAAAAAGCCAAAGTTAATAATTATTTAATTTCTTTTTTGAAACAAGCGGTATAATCATAGCTATGTCAGCGGCTTCAGCTTCAGTGGCTTCGAATCAGAAATACGGCCTGCGGGATCATGATCTGTTCTTTAGCGCGCCGGGACCTCGGAATTACTTGCTGCGCGTCAAAGACTTGCCGGACGATGAACGCCCGCGCGAGCGCCTGTTGCAAGCCGGTCCGGCCAGCCTGTCGGTGGCCGAATTGGTAGCCGTCATCTGGGGCGTGGGCAGCCGCAAAGAGGATGTTTTGGCGATGGCACAGCGCACCCTTAAAGAATATGGCGAAAAAACCATCAGCCACGAACTGGATCCGCACCGCCTGGCCGAGGCGGCCAATATTCCGCTGACCAAGGCCTGCCAGGTGGTGGCCGGTTTTGAGTTGGGCCGCCGCTATTACGCCAACCAGGCCGGCCGACCGGCGCAGGTTCGCAACGCCAAGCAAGCCTACCAATATATGAAGAGCATCGGCAGCAGTCAAAAAGAGCAGTTGCGCGGCCTGTACCTGAACAGCCAGTATCAGGTGATCCACGACGAAGTTATTTCCATCGGCAGCCTGACTTCCAATATTGTCCACCCGCGCGAGGTGTTTCAGCCGGCCATCGAGCGCGGCGCCGTGGCGGTTATTTTGGCGCACAATCATCCGTCCGGACGGGTGGAGGCTACCAACGCCGACATTCAGGTCACCGAGCAATTGGTGGCCGCCGGCGACATTCTCGGCATCGAGCTGCTCGACCACCTCATCATCACCACAACGCGCTACGTCAGCGTCATGGACTGCCTGCCCGACAGCAAGCGTTAACTTTTGCCGATGCTAGCTTACACCTAGCTCTCGGCGCGCAGAGAAACTGTAGGACTTCCGTCGTATTGATCAATCAACTGAAGAATATATATGCCGGGATGACCGTATCGCCGCCTCCGTTCCGCCGGCTTGAATTCAAGCCGGCGGCTATTACTTTTGATCAGTTCCAGAGGGGGTGGTCCGGGTACGATCGCTTTGGCCCGTGAAAGCCAGCGTTTATGCTCGTACTCCCGAGTTCTGTCACTAAAAGTTAGATACTGGATAGGCTCTTTATCTCCAACTGCCTCAATCATGACAGTCTTGCCGGCCAGACCGGTAAACACATCGTAGATGGCTTGTTGGGTTTCTCGTTGCTGCGCAAGAGAGACCTCGTAAACGTGCTGCGCGACATTTTTATCAAAAAAAGCTGTCAGGACTTGTTTGCCGATGGCTGCCAGCTGACCTTCCGCGAGAGTGTCGGGTCCCCGCCGGCGTACATCGTACGTCGCTGCGAGTTCTTCGATTGTATCTTCCAGAGAATGGCCGTCAAGGGCTTCATGTGTCGCGCGGACACTGCGTTCACTCTGCCACAGTTCCTGATATAACGGCACCAGCGTCGTTTCCGAAGGCAGGGCCTGTTCTGCACTAGCGATAAGCTCCGACATAACGTCATTATCCATAATACTTTTCATAAGCGCAAGTTCATAGTCGATTACCTCTGTTATAATAAGAGCCTACATGAACCAGAATCATATTCGCAACTTTTGTATTATTGCGCACATCGACCATGGCAAGTCGACGCTGGCTGATCGTTTGCTGGAATTGACCGGCACCGTAAAGCTGCGCGATATGAAGGCGCAGCTGCTCGACAAAATGGATCTGGAGCGCGAAAAAGGCATCACCATCAAGCTGGCGCCGGTGCGCATGTCTTATAAAGACTATGAGCTGAACCTGATCGACACGCCCGGGCACGTCGATTTCAGTTACGAAGTTTCGCGCAGTCTGCAGGCCTGCGAAGGCGCGCTGCTGGTGGTGGACGCCACCCAGGGCATCCAGGCGCAAACGCTGGCCAACGTGTACCTGGCCATGGAGGCCGAGCTGAAAATTATTCCGGTGCTCAACAAAATCGATCTGCCGGCGGCCGACGTGGAGCGGGTGAGTGCCGAAGTGATGAGCCTGCTGGGCTGCGAGCGCGCGGAAATTTTAGAAATTTCGGCCAAAACCGGTCAGGGCGTGGAGGCGGTTTTGGAACGCATCGTCCGCGACATTCCGGCGCCCAAAAATTCAACGGACGATAAAACGCGGGCGCTGATCTTCGACAGTTATTATGACGATTACCGCGGTGTGATTTTGTACGTGCGCGTCTTCGACGGCCGGCTGGACAGGAACGCGCAGCTCAAAATGATGGCCACTGCCGCCAACGGCCTGGCCCTGGAAGTCGGCGCGCTGGCGCCGGAAATGACGCCGGGCGAAAGTCTGCGGGCCGGCGAAATCGGCTACGTGGTCACTAACTTAAAGTCGACCCGCCAGGCCAAAGTTGGCGATACCATTACGCTGGCGGGCGCTCCGGCCGAAGCGGCGCTGCCCGGCTACCGCGACGTGCAGCCGTTCGTTTACGCCGGCTTTTTTCCGGCTAGCAGCGAGGATTATCAGCTGCTCAAAGATGCCGTCGAAAAGCTCAGTTTGAGCGATTCGGCGCTGCAATTCGCGCCGGAAAATTCGCCGGTGCTCGGCTTTGGCGTGCGCATCGGCTTCCTCGGTTTGCTGCACATGGACATCATCCGCGAGCGGCTGGAGCGCGAATACGACCTCGAGCTAATCGTTACCAATCCGTCAACCGATTATCACGTGGTGCTGGTTAGCGGCGAGGAAATTGACATCAAAAGCGCCGCCGACCTGCCCGATCCGGCTAAAATCCAGGAAATCCGCGAGCCGTGGATCAACGGCGAAATCATCGTGCCGCAGGAGTACGTCGGCTCGGTCATCCAGCTCATCAGCGCCAAACGCGGCCAGCAAAAAAATATCAGCTACGTCGACCGCCGCGCCGTCATCAGCTTTGAGGCGCCGCTGGCCAACTTGCTGACCGATTTTTACGACCAGCTCAAAAGCCTGACCAGCGGCTACGGTTCGTTCAACTACGAACTGGCCGATTACCGCGCCGAAGACCTGGTGCGGCTGGATTTTTACGTGGCCGGCGATATGGTGGGCGCGCTGAGCGTTATGGTGCACCGCTCCGAAGCCCAGCGACTGGGGCGCGAAACCGTCGAAAAACTCAAGGACGTCATCCCGCGCCAGAATTTCCAGGTAGCTTTGCAGGCGGCCATCGGCGGCAAGTTCATCGCCCGCGAAGACCTCAGCGCCTACCGCAAAGACGTCACCACCGGCTTGTACGGCGGCGACGTCTCGCGCAAAAAAAAGGTGCTGGCCAAGCAGGCCAAAGGCAAGAAACGCCTCAAAAAATTCGGCAAGGTGGAGATTCCGGCCGAAGCCTTCACCGTCATGCTGAAGCGCGACTAATTCGCGGTTTGTTATACTGACTGAAATGAACGCCCCCGATCCAGACGAGCTCAAGCGCAAACTGGCGCAGTATCATCCGTCCGCCGCCACCGTCGAACTGATCCGCCAAACGCCGATCGTGCTGCTGGTGGGCGTGTCTGGCGCCGGCAAAGACAGCATCAAACACAAGTTGCTGGCAACCGGCCAGTACCACCACATCGTCTCGCATACCACCCGCCGGCCGCGCGAAAACAAGGGCGTCATGGAGCAGAATGGCCGCGAATATCACTTTATTGATCTGAGCCAGGCCGAGCGCATGCTCGATGACGGCGCGTTCGTGGAGGCCAAACTGTACAGCGGCAACGTTTACGGAACCAGCGCCGCCGAAATCCGGGCGGCCCACGACGAGGGCAAAATCGCCCTGACCGACATCGAAGTCCAGGGCGTGCGGGAATACGAAGCGCTGCGCGCCAATGTCAAAGCCATTTTCGTCCTGCCGCCGAGTTACGAGGTGTGGCAGCAGCGGCTCAAAAGCCGTTATAAGGAGTCGGATATCAGCCCCGCCGACATCAAGCGCCGCATGCAGACCGCCGCCGCCGAACTGCACGAAGCGCTCCTCAAAGATTATTTCGATTTCGTGATTAACGATAACCTCGACGAAGCCGTTAAAACCGTCGCCGCCATCGCCCACGGTAAAAAGGCCGACTCTGAAGTCGAAAAGGCCTCTGCTCTCGCCCGGGAAATCCTCGCAAAACTCTAACGCTTGCAATCGTATTTATGAGGACAGATAATGGGTTATCATGTCCGAAAAAGCTTCACATAAACCCGCTTTTCTTGATCGGCTCATGTTGCGCAGAATTGGTGCCAGGGCTTTGTGGCTGCCGAAGGGTGAACCTTTTTCCTATCTAAATAAGAGCAAAACGATCCGTGTCAGCGGCTCGCGGTCCGAGCAGGGAAGCATTGCCATTAATCTAGAGGAATTTTATAACGGTGGGACCGAAGACGACCGGATGCAAACCAACATCAGGCTCGATCAGGGCGCCGGCAAATCCATCATGCCGGCCTCGCTTGCGGCTGAACGTTTTATTTGTGATGAGATAGCGGAACAGCGAGGCATAGTTACTCCGTCAGAAATTTTTATTTTAGGCAGTCCCGTCAACACTTTGCCGCTTTACGAAGTAATGCGGAGTGTCGTCAGAGCGACTCGGATTGTTGCTGACGTAAAAACGATAGAGTATCTTGTGTCCCATCCTGAACCTACTCAAGTGACCGAAGAAAGATTTTGGCGAGCTTTATAAGCGGCTGCTGACCCAGGTTAGCAGCCTTGATGCAAAACAGTTCGGTGAACTGTTTTGTAGACGCGAGCGATGCGTCTTAAAAGTACGAACCAATTTTAGCAGTCTTGACGTGAGAGTGCTAAAAGCGGTATAATTTGCCGTAATTACTTACGTTTCAAAGGGTGATTATTAATGACCGAACGCCAGCAAGCCATATTAAACGCCATCGTCGAGCAGTACGCCGAGGTGGCCAGTCCGGTGGGCAGTACCTTGCTGGCCAAGCTGTTCAACGTTAGTTCGGCGACCATCCGCGCCGAGATGGCCGAGCTGGAGCGACTCGGGTACATCAGTCAACCGCACACCAGCGCCGGCCGCGTGCCCACCGACAAGGGCTATCGTTATTACGTTAATAATTTGAATGAGTCCGCCGGTGCCGGTAAGCTGCTGCCGGAAGCTCGCGCCGAACGAGCCCTGGCCGCTCGCGTGCAGCACGCCGGCGCGCCGGAACGAACGATTCGCAACGCCGTCGATACGCTGGTCGAACTGACCCACAATCTCGGCCTGGCCACCATCGGCAACCAGCTGTACATCAGTGGCCTGTCCAACCTGTTCGGGCAGCCGGAATTTATGAATGCCATGCAGGTGCAGCAGGTCGCTCAGCTGCTCGATAACCTCGAGCCGTGGCTGCGCGAAGCCGCACCGAACGAGCCGCTCAGCGTTTACATCGGCCACGAAAATCCGGTCGGCCGCAGCGCCGGCGCCAGTCTGATTATCAGCCGCTTCCGCAGTCCGTTCAGCGACCGCAGCTACATCGGCACGCTCGGCCCGACCCGCCAAAGCTACCGCGACGTCATGGCGCTGGTGTCACGCGCCGGCCAGGAATTGGAGGACGTATTGTATGCCTGAGCGGGCTAGAAACCGCGCCGCGCGTCCAGCCGACATCGACGCCGAGAGCCGGCTACTGGATCTGGTGCTGAACGCCTACGAAGAAGGCAGCGCGCCCGATTGCCGCAATAAAGAGTTTGTCGAGGACTTGCACGGGGTCTGCGCGGAGCTGGCGGCGGAGGGCCGCAGTCCGAAAAAAATGAAAGAGCTCTTGCGCGGTGCCTTCATTGATGCCGAGGCGCTCAGGGGCCACATTCAGGAAAGCCCCGCCGTACCAAGTGATTCGGGCCGCGCTCAGCCGCTCAATCAGAACCAGGCGCGCTTCGTGACGCAGACCATGACCGGCGCGTACCTGCCTCACATAAAAGCCGACGGTACCTACGACATGGCTGCCGGCGCCGAGCGGGCCGACGCAACCATGACGCAGCTGTGCATGACCGGTTACGACAGGGAAGCCGTAAGATTATTAGCCGCCGAAGCGCTGACCCACGCCTCGCAATCAATCGCCGCCATATCAAACATTCTGCCGGAGAATTTCCATGCCTAAAAACAGCAAGCCGTCCGCCGAAGCGGCTCAAAAGCAAATCCAGGAATTAACCCAAGCCCTGCAGCGCGAGCGGGCCGACGCCGTTAATTTGCGCCGCCGGCACGAGGACGAAATTGCGCGGTTGCGGTCTTCGGTCAAAGCCAGCGTGGTGGCCGATTTGCTACCGGTCATCGATAATTTTGAGCGGGCACTGAAGCACGTGCCTGCTGACCTGAAAGATAATGATTATGTCAAAGGCGTGCAGGGCGTCGTCAAACAGTTCGAGAAAACCCTGGCTGACATCGGCGTGGAGCGCATCAAAACCGTCGGTCAGCCGTTTGACCCGCACTACCACGAAGCCGTTTCGGCCGAAGCCGGCGACGGCGGTGGCCCAGAAATCGTGTCCGAAGAACTCCAGGCCGGCTACAAACTCGGCGACGAAGTCATCCGCCACGCCATGGTCAAAGTCAAAGGCTGAACATGGGCCGCTTGATTGAAGGTGACTTTTCAGCCTCGCGGAAAAAGGCGGCGGAGCGGACGCCCACGACCGCGGCAGACGCGGACCAGGGCTGGAGCGAAGTCAAAGTAGGCTTGGAGATGGTGAAAGAGGGGGGCAAAAAGCTTCCCGGTTCCGTTAGGTCTTTTTGGAGAGTGATGCGGCAGGACTGCTATAAAACTCCATACGAAACGTGTATTATACTTGGCAAGTTTGTGATTGATGCCGCCAGGCAGGCGAATTTTGAGCGTAAGCACCCGGAATTAACAGAGGCCGATACTCAAGGCAGATACATGCTTGCCGTATTAGACGTGGCCGTGAGCTGCGATATTCCGCTTGGTCGCGACGATCTAGCGCTCTACCTGCTGGCTGCGGCGCGCTATCCCGAAGGCCCGCGCCACGTCGACGAACTATCCAACGTTCAGCCGCTAGTGTGATAAATACAACGATTAGCACTCTTGACTAACGAGTGCTAATTTACTACACTGGGAATAGTTGATTTAGACTGCTAAATAGAAGCTTTTTATAGGAGGAATAATAGATATGAGCAAAATCATCGGCATAGACCTCGGTACCACCAACTCGGCGATGGCCGTTATGCAGAGCGGCAAGCCGGAAATTATCGCCAACAGCGAGGGCAATCGCACGACGCCTTCCGTCGTGGCCGTTAAAAAGGACGGTGAACGGCTGGTTGGCCAGGTGGCCCGGCGCCAGCAGGTAACCAATAGCAAGAACACGATTTATGAAGTGAAGCGCCTGATTGGCCGCAAGTTTAGCGACAAGGAAGTCCAGCGCGACCTCAAGCTGATGGGCTATGAAATCATCAAGAGCGGCAACGGCGTGAAGGTGAAGATGGGCGACAAAGAGTACTCGCCGGAAGAAATCAGCGCCATGGTGCTCGGCAAGCTCAAGAGCGACGCCGAAGCGTTTTTAGGCGGCAAAGTGACCGAAGCCGTCATTACCGTGCCGGCTTACTTTGACGATTCGCAGCGCCAGGCTACCAAGGACGCCGGCAAGATCGCCGGCCTGGAGGTCAAGCGCATTATCAACGAGCCGACGGCTGCCGCGCTGGCTTACGGCCTCGATAAAGAAGGCAAAAAAGACGAGAAAATCGCCGTCTACGACCTCGGCGGCGGCACGTTTGACGTGTCGATCCTGGAATTGGGCGACGGCGTGTTCGAAGTTAAGAGTACCAATGGCGACACGCACCTGGGCGGCGCCGATTTTGACCGCGTCATCATCAATTACTTCGCCGACGAGTTCAAGAAAGAGCACGGCATTGACATTCGCGAAGACAAGGCCGCCATGCAGCGCCTGCGCGACGAGGCTGAGAAGGCGAAGATTGAATTGTCGACGGCACAAGAAGTTGAAATCAACCTGCCATTTTTGACGGCCGACGCTGACGGCCCCAAGCACTTTGAGCATAAGCTGACCCGCGCCAAATTGGAGTCGCTGGTGGCCGACTTGATCGACAAGACGGCCGCGCCGTGCGAAAAGGCGCTGAAAGACGCCGGCCTCAAAGCCAGCGACATTGACGCCGTGGTGCTGGTTGGCGGCATGACCCGCATGCCGGCCGTGCAGTCCAAAGTCAAAGCTATTTTTGGCAAAGAGCCGATGAAGGGCGTCAATCCGGACGAGGTCGTGGCCATTGGCGCGGCCATTCAGGGCGGCGTGCTGCAGGGCGACGTTAAGGACGTGCTGCTGCTGGACGTTACGCCGCTGAGCCTCGGCATTGAGACCATGGGCGGCGTCATGACCAAGCTGATCGAGCGCAACACCACCATCCCGACCAGCAAATCCGAAGTTTTCTCGACCGCGGCCGACAATCAGCCGCAAGTTGAGGTCCATGTGGCTCAAGGTGAGCGCGACATGATCGCCGACAACAAGTCGCTGGGCCGCTTCATTCTGGACGGCATTGCGCCGGCGCCGCGCGGCGTGCCGCAAATTGAAGTGACTTTTAACATCGATGCCAACGGCATTTTGAACGTAACCGCCAAAGACAAGGGCACCGGCAAGGAGCAGAGCATTACCATTAGCGGCTCGGGCAATCTTGATAAGTCCGAGGTCGAAAAAATGGCTAAAGATGCCGAGGCTCACGCCGACGAGGACAAGGCCAAGAAAGAGCTGGTGGAAGCCCGCAATTTGCTGGACAGCGCCGTCTATCAGGCCGAAAAACTTAAAAAAGATAACGGCGACAAACTGACCGACGACGACAAGAAGACGCTCGACGACGCCGTGGAGGCCGCCAAGAAAGTCGTGGCTGACGACAAGGCCGACAAAGACGCGCTGGAGGCTGCTACCAAAGAACTGAACGACAAGCTGATGCCGATTGGCAGCAAATTGTATGAGCAAGGCGCGGCCGAAGCTGATTCGGAAGACGCGAAGCCCGACGATGACCAAGCCGACAAGGCTGGCAAGTCCGACAAAAAGGACGAGGCCGTGGAAGGCGAAGTCGTCGATGACAAAGACTCCCAGAAGGAGTAATATGTTTCGAAAGTCGTCGCCGGAGCGAGCTATAGCCAAGCTCACGAGTGAGGTGAGGCTTCATGAAGGCAACCGGATATCGTGGACTATATACGAACCGTATTTGGCCAGGTGCGCTCTGAAACTGGCAATAGATCCGGCGACGGCAACGCCCTATTACGAGCTTAATACGGCCCGCCGCGCCGCGCCGCCCGCCGATGCCATGCTGCGTGCCAGCAGGTTCATGTATCTGCCAAACGGTGAAATCCTGGGGGTGCTGCGCTCGGAAGTAGACCCCCTGCACGACAATGGCCGAGAGGTCGAAGAAGCTATAGATTTTCAAGTTGAGAACGGCTTGGTGGTGCCGAACGCCGAGGACAAGCAAGAATTAATAGATCTTCTGGAAGCCAGAATAAGCTGAAAAGTCGCGGAAGGTTGGTAGAATAGAACGATGAGCAGAGGACGTGAAATTTTGAGTGCTGACGATCTGTGGGAGGCTGTGCCGGCGGAGGCTCGCGAGGCGTGGGCGACGCGGCAGGCCGCCGAGGACCCGGTGGTTAAGGGAGTGCTGGGTTTATTTATTAAGCACGGCTATCACGATGCGGCGGTCGAAGCCACCATACGCGACGTGCTGGAGCAAAGGGTTGTAGCGGTCTACGGCATCAAGCCGGAGCAGTCCGAGGCCGTCTTTGAGCAGGTGGAATATGCAATCCGGCAGGAAACGGACGCCTATGGCGCAGCGTGATTATTACGAAGTCTTAGGCGTTAAAAAAGACGCTTCGGCGGACGAGATTAAGAAGGCGTTTCGGCGGGCGGCCATCGAACATCATCCGGACCGCGGCGGCGACGAAGAGAAATTCAAAGAAATTAATGAAGCCTATGAGGTTTTGAAAGATACTGAAAAGCGCAAGCGCTACGACCAGTTCGGACATGCCGGCGTGGGCGGTGCGGGCGGCGGGAATCCGTTTGCCGGTGGCAACCCTTTCGGTGGCGCCGGCGGGCAGAACGTTAACTTTGACTTCGGCGATTTGGGCTTGGGCGATATCTTTAGCAGCTTTTTTGGCGGCGGTGCGGCCGGCGGCCGGCAGCAACGACAAAGCCGCGGCCGCGACGTGGAAGCCGACATTGAAATCACCTTTGAGCAAGCCGTATTCGGCACCGAAGTAGATTTGCCGCTGAATTTGCAGGACACCTGCGAGCACTGCAAAGGCACCACCGTGGAGCCGGGTTATGAACTGAAAACCTGCGACCAGTGCGGCGGCTCGGGCCAGGTGATGACGGTTTCGCGCACCATTTTCGGCAATATTCAGCAGGCCGCCATTTGTCCAAAGTGCCACGGCAGCGGCAAGGTGCCGGAAAAGCCGTGCAGCGTTTGCAAGGGCAAAGGCACGCAGGTGCGCAAGCAAACCATTCAGCTGAAGGTGCCGGCCGGCATCGACGACGGCGCCACCATCCGCTTGCGCGAGCACGGCGAGGCCATCGCCAACGGCCCGAAAGGCGATTTGTATGTAAACGTGCACGTTAAGCCGCATAAGCATTTCACGCGCGAGGGCGATTTGATTTTGAGCGAGGAGCACGTGGATATGATTACCGCCGCACTGGGCGGCGAGATCGAGGTCCAGACGGTTGACGGGCCGGTAACCATGAAGGTGCCGGCCGGCACGCAGCCCGGCTCGGACTTCAAGCTGAGCGGTCACGGCGTGCCGCACCTGCGCGGCAACTCGCGCGGCGCCCAGATCGTGACTATTTTGGTGGATATCCCGACCAAACTCAGCAAGCAGCAGAAGCGGCTGCTCGAGGATTTCGACCGGTCGTAGCTTCAGCGCCAACTAGGTATGCCTGCAAAGTAGGGTCAGGCGGAGTGCAGCCGGACCGGCGACAAGCCGGCCCGCGTGAAACGCACTACTTTGCAGGCATACCTAGTTGGCGCTGGTGCGCTTGCAGAGCGTTCACTTCTAGTTAATAATTATGCTTATATGCACCGCCTCCGCTCCAATCAATCCGGTTTCATCCCGCTCCTGATAGCCGTCCTGCTGATCGTGGCCGCTATCATATATGTCGCCTACACCCGAGTGTTGCACGCCACTCACTAAATTCTGCTTGTATAAGCGCTTCGCAGTGCTATAAATAGACCCATGCCGGAAGCAAAGCGGGTTCTGCTGCTTGGCGGACAGAGCGACAATCAGGCCGATTATGAAGCGGCCGGAATTTTCTCGCGGAAATTCAGCGACGCCGCGGACGGCTTAGGCGCCGTGCAGTTCAGCCAATGCTTCTACGACGAACTTGCTTTGCGGCTGGACACGGAGTTTAGTATTACTGATTGCCGGAATATGGTCCGGCTCCAGGCCTATGATCTGGTCATTTTCAAAGGGGCGATCGCCCATTCGTACGTAGCCGGCGCCATCAGTCGCTACCTGAAAAATCATCGGGTGGGCTTTTTGAACGACTACGGGCCGTATAGGACGCTCAACAAGTTGGGGCAGCTTATCGATCTGTGGTCCGCCAAACTATCGTTACCACCGGCGACGTTGTACACTGAAAACCATGAGCTCATGGCGGCTATCGTGGGGCAGGAGTGGAATTTTCCGATCATTCTTAAAGCCGTGAACGGCTCGCGCGGCAGATATAACTACTTGATCCGCAGCAGCGATGAACTGACAAGCACACTCAAGCAACATCCCGGGCGTAATTTTTTAGCGCAGGCGTACATTGAAAATGACTGTGATTACAGGGTACTTATAATTGGCGAGGAGGTGCTGGTGCTTCGCCGTTACGGCCGCAGCGGCAGCCATCTGCACAATACTTCTCAGGGCGGCCGGATTGAGACGCTACCCGCCACCAGGCTGCCTGCCGAAGTGGTTAAAGCCTCGAAAAAGCTGGCCGGCAGGCTGGGTCTGGAAATTGCCGGCGTCGATGTTATCCAAGACAGACACACGGGCAGCTACTATTTTTTGGAAATTAATTCGCAGCCAGCGGTCGGCCAGCCGGAAGCCCGTCCGCTTTTGCGAAAGTTATTACAGCAGAAAATCAACTTGAAAAATTAAAAATAAACGTGCTAATCTAAGCTGCTTGCCTCTGATGAGGCCGCAATGAACGAGAAAAAGCTTATGGTACAGAAATTAGCTATCGATTATAACCGGAATGCGCCGATCGGCGTAGTCAGCACCGATCCGTATAATTATTTGATTTATGATACCTTGTTTGATGACTTTCGGATCATCACCGAGATCAAGCAGGATTGGCTGCTGGATTTGCCGCTGCGCGGAAAGATTGACTGGCTCGGCCGACGCAAGCAGTACGGCACCAACGTCAGCCGCATCATGCGTTCCAAAAAATTCGTCGACATGTTTCGGGCCGACCGCCGCCGCAAATTTGTGATGTATTCGCCCATGGATCCGCCCTACGCCATCAATCCGCTGGCTTATTTGATGAATTCGCCAACCATCGCTCACGCCTACGAGAACAAACGTTACTTCCGCGACGAATTTGCCGAGCTGATCCGCATGCCGGAATACGAAATTTGCTATATGAACGAGCTGGATCGGGCGGCGGCTTATAAAGAGCTGCGCGAAAAGTACGGCAACTTCATGTTGCAGGACGAAGAATCGTCGGGCTCGAAAGGGACCTACGCTATCAAAAATGCTGATGACTATGTGGCGGCCATTAAGTCGCTCAAGAAATTCTCGCGCGGCCGGACAATTGTCGTCTCCAAGTTCATTAAAGGCGAGGCAGCCAGTATCCAAGTTTGTATCAGCAAGCACGGCACGTTTAGCGGCGGCGTGCAGAAGCAGTTGATCGACAGCAAATATCTCAGCAACAATAAGTTGGAAGGCGCTAACAAATGGTGCGGCGGCGAGGTCGGCGTTGACTATCCGGACATCGTCTACCATCAGACGCAGGAAATGGCTTCGGTAGTTGGTTCGGAGTTGGCCAGCCACGGCTACAAAGGCGTTTTTGGGTTGGACCTGATTATTACACCGGAATACGAGGTCTACGCCATCGAGATTAATGCTCGGCTGACCGGCTACTCGCACATCATCAGCGATATGCAGCTGCAAAACGGCAAAATTCCATTCATGCTGCTGCACGCCCTGGAGCTCGGCAACTTGGAGTATAAAGTCACCGATCCGACGGCTTTGCCAAGCAGCAGTCTGCGCTATAAAAAGCCCGTTTCGCTGCTGGTGATGAACAATCCGCTGGACAGCGACTTCGTGATGCCGCGCTACATAAAGCCCGGTTTGTATAAACAAAAAGGCGGTAAGGTGGAGTTCGTAAAGCCGGCCACCGGCCTCGGGGTATTGAAGGGCGAAGATACCATGTTGATTATGTCACGTCACGCCGAAGGCGATAACGTGGAGCGCGGCCGCCGCATTCTAAAAGTGGTGAAATACGGCAAAACGATGGCGCGGGGCGGCGACCTGAACGCCAAGGCCCGCAAGACCATCAAAGCTGTCAAACAGACTTTTGACTTGCCCGATTAAGCTTCGGTAGAATCATTACCGCTCATGCTATAGTTAAGCGTATGAGTCCCGAACTGACCCTTGGCGCTATCGTCGTTATTCCGGCTGCTGTGCTGATGGTGCTGCGGATCAACGCGGCGCTGGTTTTTTTGAGCCTGTGCCTCGGCAATGTGCTGGTGCAGTTCGTGGCCAGCGACGCCAGCACCTGGCTGACCACTTTTTCGTCGTCGCACGGCGAGGTTACAGTGGCCGCCACTCATAATAATATCAAGATCGCTTTGCTGCTGCTGCCGGCCGTTTTGACGGCGATTTTTATGGTTCGCACGGTGTCCGGCACGCCGAAATTGGTGCTGAATATATTGCCGGCCGTGGGCGTGGGGTTGCTGGCCGGCTTGCTGGTGGTGCCGCTGCTGGCCTCAAATCTTTCGCACAACATCATCGCTTCGTCGCTGTGGTGGAATGCTCAACAGGCCGAAAACGTGATCATCGCCGGCAGCGCCATTGTCTGCCTGGTAATCCTGTGGATGCAGCGCCCCAAGTCCGGCGGCGGCAAGGCCAAAGGCCACGGCCACAAAGCCTGATTGACTTTTCGCGCAAATTACAGATAATGTAAGGAGTTAATTTACCGGCTCGAGCGTTGCGTATTTTGCTTAGTTTTACTAATGACGCTTCGCTCGCGTCTACATAAAATCCCACCGGGATTTTATGGGCCCATAGCTCAGCCGGTTAGAGCACCTGCCTTTTAAGCAGGGTGTCGTGGGTTCGAGTCCCACTGGGCCCTCCAAGTTTTGATTAATCAAACTATTTGGAGCGGAGTTGATAGAGTTCGGACAGGCGCCTCCAAGCATCAGAAACGGCAGTTGAAGCCGCCGTACTTATTTAAGATTTTTGAGTCCAGTGCTCCTTGATTTCCTTAAAACGGTCTATTCGTGCGCCTATTTTGCTGATTTCGTTCGGGTAGAACTGGAGCATAGTATCGCAAAGCTGTATCATCCAGTCTTTTCTCGTCAGTGAGTGGTCGGTGTTCACTTTATTGGAGTTAGCTATTTGTATCTGCCCCCATCCCAGCGCCCCAATCGTTAAACAATTCCACTTGAGGTTTTCGATTGGCGTGAACTGCACTTTCTCAATCTTTATATCATCATCGGTGACCGAATAGGTAATAAGCAGTAGGTCAAAGTAGTTTTTGTCGGTTTCATAAAATCGCGTAAGCCTTTCCACAGAAGTCAAATTAGGCATGTTAAAAACGGTGTCCAGGCGATGGGTCTTGATGTCTACTACGTGATAAAAATCTTCGATGTCGGTAAAGGCGATATCGGCCATGGCGCGCCTGGCAAAGTCCTTTGAGTAGTCCTTGATGTCACCTTTGAGCAGCGTATCAAAGTTAGCTTCAAGCAATGACTGCATAGCATCACCGACCGCCCGGGGGCTTGAAATGGTGTTGGCGGACATTATGCCTTTTTGGGTATCTAAAAACGCCTTGATATTCTCCCCGATTTGAGTCAATTTCTGGACTTCAACTATGGGGCTGGTAATCATAGCGTTGCTTTCTGCGTGGCGCTTTTAAGCTTTTTGGCGCTCTGCTTTTGGGCGTTGAGACTGTTTCTTTCCCAGAACACGCCATCGTGATAACCCTGTATGGCTTTATCGTGGCCTACGGCTTTCAACCTTTTTTCGGCTAACAGGCTGTAATGCTCATCAATTTCGATGCCGGCGTATTTCCGCTTTAACTTTTTGGCCACAACCGAAGTCGTGCCTGAACCTAAAAACGGATCAAACACGAAATCGCCTTCGTCTGAGCTTGCCAATATGAGCTTGGCTATGAGTTTCTCTGGTTTCTGCGCTGGATGATCGGTATTTTCGGGCATAGACCAAAACGGAACACTGATGTCGGTCCATAAATTCGAGGGGTGCGTCATTCTGAAGTTACCGTTTTTTGTTTCTTGCCAGTCTTTTGGCACCCCATCGACCTTATATGGAGCAATAACTTTTCGCTTAATCATTACACGCTCGGGATAGAACTTGCAATTTTTTGAGTTAGTGGCGTACCAGATGTCTTCCGAACAGTTTTTCCAGTTTGTTTTTGAGCCTCTGCCTTTCTCCCGCTCCCACGTAATACGATTTCTGACATAGAAATACTTGTTTAGCACTTCATAGATTGCAGAACTCGACTGCCAATCACAGCAAACGTAAATTGAGGCATCCGGTTTAAGCACGCGGATCATCTTGGACAGCCAGCCATCAACCCATGACGCGTAATCCTTGAGGTCCATCTTTTTGAATGTATTTGAGTTGTAGGTTTTTTGGAGGTTGTAGGGCGGGTCAATAATCATCAGGTCTACAAAACTGGCAGGCAGAAGCTCGATGGCCGTGCTTACGTCCTGACAGATTGTCTTATTGGTGATTTTACCTATCTCTACCGGTTCTGTTAGCTGAATAATGTGCTTTCGATAGAGCGGCTTTTCATCAGGGGACAAATCAATAGTTCTGTTGCGGCCCGCTCGCGTTTTTTGTGCCATATTGCTACTGATTATACCTCAAAACAGGGGGCGAATCGTCTCATTCAGGCCGCGAGCTGTCTGGCATGACGGTGCGCCGGTTCAGGCATCATTTGTTTCTGCCAGCGCCGGCCCGGCTATGTTTCGCCGCCAGAAATCAAGAGCTAGCTAGGCTCGTAAACACCACCAGCCGCTGATTGAACTCGCTGGTGCCTTTGATGACTTGGCCGGTGCAGGTCATGAGGTTGAGGCCCGGTTTGCCGGCATTGATCGGCGCCAGCACTTGGTTCATGTTGACCTGCCGGTAATCATAGATTTTTGACGAGACGACTTGGTAGGTGAAGGTTTTATTATCGCCGCGCGTGATGCTCACCGTGTCGCCGGCCTTTAGTTTTTTGAGATTGTAAAACACGCCGTCAGCCTGCCAGCTCGAGACGTGGCCGTAGATGAACATGGCGCCATTTTGCCCGGGTTTGGCGCTGCGGTTATACCAGCCGGCATTGTAAATGTTGTTCGGCGTGGCGATTTGATCATTTTTCGTAACCCCGAGCTGCATAACGCGCGTTTTTGGCACGCTAATTGCCGGAATGCTGAGGTATTTGGGCAAATCCGGCGCCACGCGGTAGCTGTTGACGGCCGCCGCCGAAGGTTTTTTTGATGACGGCGCGCTCGAAGTTCGCAGGCTGTCAGCCGGCGGCCGCGGACGGACCGCATGATCATGAATGATCAGCCCCGCAGCCGCCGCAGCCAGCACAAAACCAATTACAATAAACGAGCCGGCGACGAGCCGCTGCCGCCTAAAGCCGCGGCGATGCGTAAGTGAGAGCATGTTTTTAATAATAACTTACCGCGCGCTCATTTTTAGAGCTTCCGAGGGGACTGCGAAAAGTTTTTTGGGAGGCACGACCTAATCCCAGAAGGTTGGCCAGCACAGAGTCAATTATAAAAATGAATTTTTAATTAAAAGTTCATGTAAGTGAGCGATATTTGCGCTAGCATACCGATGCATGCAAAGGTTACTGCGGCACCGGTTCCGGCGCACCACGCTGCTGACAGCGGCGTACGCGGCGTTTTTGATTGGCGTGGGTCTGGCCCGCGGCGGCCGCTCCGCCGACATTTTTTGGAGCGGTTTGCTGGCAGTTTTGCTGGGTATGTTCCGCAAGAAAGACCTCGTCACGTTACTGTTGGCGGTAGGCTTTGCCGGCTCGCTCGGCCTGTGGCGCGGTGAGGTATACGTGCAAAAATTGGCAGCCTACCAGCCGTATTACGGCCAAGCGGTCACGCTCAGCGCGCGGGCCACGGAGGATGCCGTTTACAGCAAGAACTCGCAGTTGTCGTTTGATGCCAACCACATTCAGCTCGACGACGGCACGGAACTGACCGGCAAAATCGAGCTCGGCGGTTTTGGCCTGGATGCCATTTATCAGGGCGACGAGGTGCAGGCCAGCGGCAAGTTGTATCCGGGGTTTGGCGCCTATCAGGGCCGGATAAGTTTTGCCCAATTGAGTCTGGTGCGGCATCATCCTTCGCTGGTGGCTAGTATTCGGCGCAAGTTCGCGGCCGGCATGCAGTCGGCCTTGCCCGAGCCGCTGGCATCATTCGCCATGGGGCTGCTGATTGGGCAGCGGGCCACTTTGCCCGACGATGTAAAACAGGATCTCTTGATGGTTGGTCTGACGCACATCATCGCCGTGTCGGGCTACAACTTAACGATTATGCTTGAAGCTAGCCGGGGAATGTTCGGCAGAGCTTCCAAGCGCTTGGCGACGCTGGGCGCATTTGCGCTGATCGGGGCTTTTTTGTTGCTGGCCGGCTCCAGCGCCTCAATCGTCAGGGCGGCAATAGTTAGCATGTTAAGTATTATGGTCGGCTACTATGGCCGGAGCTTTAAGCCGCTTAATCTTATCATGCTGGCCGGCGCTATCACAGCCTGGGCTAACCCCTTTTATATCTGGAGTGATGTCAGTTGGTACCTGAGTTTTTTGGCGTTTTACGGCGTGATGGTGCTGGCGCCGGCGCTTAGCGAGCGTATCCAGCCGGGCCGCGCCCCGCCGCTGGCTCTGGCCGTTGCTTTGGAAAGTATCTGCGCCGAAATTATGACGTTGCCGTACGTGCTGCATGTCTTTGGGCAAATGTCGCTGATCGGTCTGCCGGCCAACGTGCTGGTGGTGACTCTGGTGCCGTTGGCAATGCTGCTCAGCACGGTCGCCGGTCTGGCCGGCATGCTGACCCCGTCGCTGGCCGGTTGGCTGAGCTGGCCGGCGAAATTGCTTCTAACTTACATGCTCGATGTGGCCCATCTGCTAAGCCGCGTGCCGCATATCTTTCTGCAAAATTTGCAATTTGGTATTGGCCAAATGCTGGCGATGTACGTGGTGATCATCGCGCTTAGCCTCAGTTTGAGCTTCAAATTGAACACCAAAAATGGTAAAATAACAGATAGAAAGGAAAGCTCGGAAAAACATGTCAGGACATTCCAAATGGTCAACGATTAAGCGCCAAAAGGGCGCCAAGGACGCGGCCCGCGGCGCGCTGTTCACCAAACTCGGCAACGCTATCGCCATCGCCGCCCGCGACGGCACCGATCCGGACGCCAATTTTGGCCTGCGCATGGCCATCGACAAAGCCAAGGCCGCCAACATGCCGGCCGCCAACATCCAGCGTTCCATCGACCGCGTCAAAGACAAAAACGCCGCGCAGCTGCAGGAAGTGCTGTACGAGGGCTACGGCCCGGGTGGCGTGGCGATTCTGGTGGAAGTGGCAACCGACAACATCAACCGCACCTATCCGGAAGTCCGGCTAGCCTTTTCCAAACACGGCGGTAGCCTGGCCGAAAAGGGCGCCGTGGCCTTCCAGTTCGGCCGGCGGGGCATGATCCGCGTGGCGGGTACCGGCGACGACGTGCTGATGCAGGCCCTGGAAGCCGGCGCCGACGACGTGCAAGAAGAAGACGGCGAATCCATCGTTTATACCGATCCGAAAGAGCTGGCCAAAGTCCGCGCCGCGCTAAACGGCGCCGGCCTCAAAATCGAAGAAGCCGAGCTGACTTACGTGCCGCAAAATACCGTCGCGGTCAATGACGCCGCCACAGCCGGCAAAATCCTCCGCCTGATGGACGCCCTCGACGAAATCGACGAAGTCGTGAACACCCACGTCAACTTCGACATCCCTGAGGAACTGCTGGAGCAGTAATGCGCCTGTTTTTATCAAGCGAGAACGTCGGTAATCATGCCGGAAGATTGTTAAGTCTAGTGGGCGGGAACAAGAAGCTAGCTTATATCCCGAATGCACGTGATTATGGAAAGAAAGCGGACAGCGACGCCAAAACGGAATCCCATAAGGAGCAGTTTGAGGCCCTGGGCTTTGAGTTTATAAAGATTGACCTGCGCGATTATTTCGGAAAGTCCGCGGCGCTCGCAAAAAAAATCGATGGCGCGGGACTGGTCTGGGTGCCGGGCGGTAACACGTTTTTACTGCGCCGCGCGATGTACGACAGCGGGTTGGATAAGCTCCTTGTAAAACTACTAAGAGAAGATAAGCTCGTATATGGCGGCTCCAGCGCGGGTTCAATTGTCATGACTCCGTCTTTGCATGGCACGGAGTGGAGCGACGATCCCGACCAGGTCAAGGCTGTTTATGGCAAAGATAAAATTTGGAACGGGTTAGGATTAGTGGACTTTTACATAGTTCCCCACTATGGGTCGGACTGGTTTGCTGATAAAGCAAGGCATATGGCCATCTATTTGAAAAAACACCAGTTACCTTACAAGCCAATAAGAGACGGGCAGGTTATAGTCGTGGACGGCGAGAAAGTTGAGCTGCTGAAGTGAGGATTCTTGGTATCGATCCGGGCACCGGTATCCTTGGCTTCGGGGTGATCGACGTTGTTAAAGGCCAGGCGCAGCTGGTGGACGCCGGCGTGATCCGCACGCCGGTTAAAGAGGATGATGCGGTGCGGCTGCAGACCATCTTTGAGGAAATCACCGACGTCATTGCTGACACCAAGCCGGCGGTTATGTCGGTGGAGAAGCTGTATTTTGCGCAAAACGTGACGACGGCCATGACGGTGGCGCAGGCCCGCGGCGTGGTGTTGCTGGCCGGCAAACAGGCTGGTCTGGAAATTCATGAGTACACGCCGCTGCAGATCAAACAGGCGCTGACTGGTTACGGGCGGGCCGAAAAAAAACAGATTCAAGAGATGGTGCGAGTGATTTTGAAGCTCAAAGTGACGCCCCAGCCGGATGATTGCGCCGACGCGCTGGCGGCCGCCATCACGCACAGTATGACCGCGCGATATTAGTCCTAGCCAGGCCGAAATAGTATGTGGCGGGCCGGATTGCCGCCCGCGCGCTTGCGCTAATGCTTTAATGTGGTACAGTGAGGGGGTCATCTAACAAATAAAAATAAGGAGATTCTCCTATGGACCCACAAGAAAACCCGACGCCAACGCCGAGCGATCCTGGCGTAACACCGCCGGCACCAGATCCAAGCCTGCCGCCGGCTCCAGATCAGCCAGCGCCGGACGCTCCCGCACCGGATCTCGGCTCCGCTCCCACGCCCGACCCGACACCGGCAACGGATCCTGGCGTGCTGCCGCAGGAACCTGCTCCTGCTCCGCCGGCCCCGGAAGCTCCGGCTGACGTGCCAGCCCCGCCGGCCGCCGACGAGCCGGCCGGTTCGGACAACAATGACCAAGTCGTTACCGGCTAGATTACCTAGATACACCCGCTCTCATAGCCTGGCAGCCGCGATTGTGAGATAATATCTCTAATGATCGCAACGTTAAGCGGGGTAGTGAGTGAAAAATTGGCCGACGCCGTAGTGCTTGAGGTGCACGGCGTCGGCTACGGCGTGTATGTGACGGCCGAGGACCACGGCCGGCTGGTGTCGGGCGAACCGGCCAAAGTGTATATTTATGAGCACGTCCGCGAGCAAGCACACGATTTGTTTGGGTTTTTGAGCCGCGACACGCAGAGTCTCTTTGAACAGTTATTAAACGTTAATGGCGTGGGGCCAAAAATGGCACTTAACATGTTAAGTATTGGCTCTGCAACAGAGGTCAGACAGGCCATTGCGGCCGGCGACGTCAAGTTTATTCAGCAGGCCTCGGGCGTCGGCAAGCGCGTGGCGGAGCGTGTGGTGGTTGACCTGAAAGACAAGGTCGGCCTGGCGAGCGTTGACTTGGAAACTACGGGTGTCTTGCAGTCCGAGGCCGCGGCCAGCCAGGATGAGGCTGTTGAAGCCTTAATAGCGCTTGGCTACACCACGGCCGATGCCGCCGCTGCTCTCCAAAAAGTCGACCCCAAACTGCCGACCGAAGATCGCATCAAACAAGCCTTGAAAGGCGGCAGCTGATGATTGATCGAATTGTGAATGCCGGCGCGGAAGCGGAAGAGCCGGAAGAGCAGATTATCGAGAACACGCTCAGGCCGCGGGATTTTGCCAATTACATCGGTCAGGAACGGCTGAAGCAGAACGTCAAACTGGCTATTGAGGCCGCTAAAAAGCGCGATGAAGCGCTCGATCATGTGCTGCTGCACGGACCGCCGGGGCTTGGCAAAACCACCATGGCCAGCGTGATTGCCAACGAAATGGGCGCCCAAATTCGCGTGACCAGCGGGCCGGCCATCGAGCGGGCCGGCGACTTGGCCAGTCTGCTAACCAACTTGCAAGACGGCGATATTTTATTTATCGACGAGATTCATCGGTTGAACCGCACGGTGGAGGAAGTGCTGTACAGCGCCATGGAGGATTTCAAGCTGGATATTATGCTGGGCAAGGGGCCGAGCGCTCGCTCGCTGCGCCTCGACTTGCCGAAATTTACGATTATTGGTGCCACCACGCGCACCGGTTCGCTGGCCGCGCCGCTGCGCGACCGTTTTGGCATGATTCATCGGCTGGAATTTTACACGCCGGCGGAAATCCAGCAGATTATTCAACGGGCGGCCAAGATTTTGGATGTCAAAATCGACCAGCAGGCCGCCGCCGAGCTGGCTAAGCGTTCGCGCCTGACGCCGCGCATCGCCAACCGGCTGCTGAAACGGGTGCGCGATTACGCTGACGTTAATGGCGACGGCGTAATCGACACGCAAATCAGCTTCAAAGCCTTGGAGCTGCTGGATATCGACGAGCTGGGCCTGGACAGCGCCGATCGCCGGCTGCTGGCCGCCATCATCGAAAATTACGACGGCGGCCCCGTCGGCGTGGAAACGCTGGCCGCGCTGACGGCCGAAGAGCGCGGCACCATCGAAGATTTTTACGAGCCGTACCTGATGCAGATCGGCCTTTTGGAGCGCACGCCGCGCGGCCGCAAAGCCACCTCCAAAACTTACAAGCATCTGGGCAAAAAGCCGAGCGGCAACCACAAGGGCGACACGCAGTCAACGCTGCTATAATGGAGCGATATGGAACCGCAGCAATTTCCCGAGCAGCCAGGACAATCAGGGCCAGGGCAACCTGAACAACCAGCGCAACCAGCACAACCAGACCAACCGGCCCAGCCGGCCGCGAATGGTCAGGCGGATCAGCAACTAAGTCAGCCTGACGATTCGGCCCAGTCGCACTACCGGAATCCGCTGGCCGTGATGCAGCCTGGCGAGCAAGTTATTTGCGAAATTAAGCGTCATCCGATCGGCATGCTCGGCACCTATATCATGAGCGGCTTCATCCTGGTGGTTTTGGCGGTGCTGGCGTTTATTGTTATTCCGCACATGTCCGGCTCGGATAACCAGTCGAAGGCGCTGCTGGCCGGCGGTTTGTTGTTTGTGGTAGTGGCCGCATTGGTGCTGGCGTTTGTTTTTATCGCCAACAAGGTGTACTGGGGCAACCACTGGGTGGTCACCAGCGACAGCATCACGCAAATTTTGCAAACCAGCTTGTTTAGCCGCCAGTCTTCGCAGCTGTCGCTGGGGAATTTGGAGGACGTAACTACGCAGCAGAACGGTATTTTCCAACAGATGTTCAAGTATGGCACGATCCGCGCCGAGACGGCCGGCGAGCGCAGCAAGTTCGTGTTTGCGTTTTGCCCGAATCCGAATTATTACGCGCAGAAGATTCTGGCCGCCCGCGAAGTCTTTGAACAGGCGCATCACGGCGGTAAGCAGGAGCCCTACCAGGCGCCATCTTATACCCCCGCCCAGTCTCAACCTATGTCTGAGCCCGTGTCGCCGTCGCCGCAAGTTCAGCCGCCGGCCCCGGCCGCGCCCGCGCCGCAAGACATGCCGCAGTTCAGCGAAACGCCGCAGTACCAAGTTGGTCAAACGCCGCCGGTGTTCGGCAATCAGCCGCCGTCGCCGCCGGCCGAACCAACGCCTGAGTCGCCTTCGTCCGAGCAAGACCAGCCGCAAACCAGCCCCGACACGCCGTCCGACTATCCGGCACCGCCCGATCAGCCCGTCGGCGGCGGTTTTCACACCAATTACCCCGAGTAATCAATTATTGCGGGCGGCTATTGGAACGGGTTGTTGCGAGCCTGATTGAACAGCGCCTGAACGCTGACGCTATTATCCTGCAGCGACTGCAATTGCTGCACCACCGACTGGTCGATGTGCGGAATGCGCGCCGCCTTCACTTGGCTGGTGACTTGATCGGTTGTCGGCTCCTGGTTGTTGAGGCTGTTAATGCGCAGCAGCACAACGCCGTATACCAACAGCACGAAAACGATGAAAGCGGGCAGGGCGTAGCGCTTGGCAACCGGTCGCAGTTTGGCCGCGCGGTCGAGAAGTTTTTGGAGCTGAGCTTTTTCTTGATTCATGGCTTGATGTACTCGTTGAGGGTTAGCGTAAAACCGAGGTAGCGCGGGTCTTTTTGGCTCGGCTGGATGACGATGGCGTTGACTTGGGCAGTGCGGCGGTCGTGCTCCAGGCCGCTCAAAAAGTTTATCAGTTGATTGTAAAGCACCGGCTGATTGCTGTCGCCGGTCACGGTGATGGTCAGCTGGTAAACGCCTGGAATGCCGACGACCGGTGTCAGCTGCGAGAGGGCATCTTTGGCGCTGCTGCCGGCTGAAGCGCTGGCGCTGGTGCCGCCGCTGGCAGGTGCCGACGAAGGCGTTGTGCTGCCGGTGGCGGTAGTGCTGCTGCCGGTCACACCGCTGCCGAGCGACGAAGCCGGAAACGTAATGGAGCCCAGCGCCACGCCGTTGGCATTGGCAATATTAACCAGCTGGCGGACAGCTTGCGCCTGGCTCTTATCTTGCGGCACAACGCTTTTGGCGATTTGCTCGAGGCCGGCGTACTTCTTGACATTTTCTTGAGCGACGCTAAAGCTCGACTGTTCTTGATTGAGCGCCTGGCTTTTGGCCTTCAAACTGGTAAGCGTGGTGGCGCGGGAAGTCATCAGCTTGGTGACGCCGTAGGCGCCCGCCAGCAAGCCGACAGCCAGCAAAATTATCAGGCCGGCTAGGCCGTAAAAAACCCGTTTGCTGTTCATGACGCGCCCGCCTTGCTGTTTATAAAGAGGAAGGGATTGTCTTTGGTAAAGAGCGCCCGCAGGGTAACAGTGCAGGGGTAGGCGGTGTTTTGCTTGCTCTGGCAGTCGATGCTTTCGATGTCGGCCTGGCTGAAGATTTTGTTAGCTGGATCGGCCAGGTTGACTTGCACCTGGCTGGCGGTTTTGTAATCCGTGGCGTCGGCGGTGATGTCCAAGCCGCCCTGGACTTGGTTGATGGTCAGGCCGGTGAGATTGGTGTTGTTGGGCATGCTGGCGCCGATTTGTTTGATGAGCTGCGAAAACAGCACTTCTTTGCTCAAAACTTTCACCACCAGCCGAAAGCTGTTGCTGATGTCCTGGATTTGTTGCTGCGTGCCGCTGAAATCCTCTTGCTTGAAAAGCGTCTGCGAGCTGGCGATTTGATGGTTGTAATTGACGGTTGAGCGATGAATCGACACCAGGCCGTAGGTGGCGATGATGCCCAGGCCGACCAGCGCCAGCACAAATAGCGTCACCCAGCGTTTGAGGCCGTTATTGAGGCGCGCATAGCGGTAATTGTCTTTGACGTCCGGCGGCAGCAGATTAATCATGCTGGAAGACTCCCTTCGGATCGGCTAGGCTGAGGCCGGCGGCGGTGGCGTACATCGGCCGGTCGGCCACGGCCGGCGATTGCAAATCGAACGAATCGAAGTATTGCCAGGGGTCGCTGTGGCGGACTGCCAGCTGCATGGTCTCGATCAAATAATCATCCAGGCCCGGTATGTTGGCGCCGCCGCCCAGCGTGATCACCTGGCCGATTGGCCGCTCGGTGCCGTAACGTTCTTCGTAGTAGCGCATCATGCGGCGGATTTCGCGGATGATTTCCTGCAGCGTCGGTTCCAGGGCGGCGCGGATGTCGGCCTGGCGGTCGCTCTTGCTCAGGCCGTCACGGGTCTTGATGGCGGCTGCCTGCCGCTGGTCGACGCCGAGCTTATCGGCGATGGAGCGCGTAAAATCCTCGCCGCCGCCCTTGACGGTGCCGGTCACCAGCACGTGCTTGTCGAAAATGCTGATGTCCGATGAAACCGAGCCGAGATTGATGATGATGGCCGGCACGTCGCTCTGGTCGTCCAGCGAAAACAGGCGGCCGGACGAACTCAGCGTGGGCTCTATCAGCACGGCTTCCAGGCCCAATATCTGCGCCAATTCCAGATAGGAATCAACGATGCTGCGCGGCACGGCCACGGCAAACAGCTCGGTAGTCTCCTGGCCGCGTTTAATAATTTCGTAGTCCAAATACAGCTCTTCCAGCGACAGCGGAATGTACTGCTCGGCCTCCAGCTGCACGGCTTCGGCCAGCTCTTTGGCTTGTAATTTTGAGGGCAGCTGGAGTGCGCGGGTGTAGGCGCGGTAAGTGGGAATGGCGATGGCTACGCGCTTGGTGGTGATGTCGCCGACCAAGCGATGCTGGAACAGCTCGTGGGCGGCCTTAGCAACGATTTCCGGCTTGACGATAACGCCGTCTTTCTGCGAAGCCATATCAAAAGCGGTAAAGCCATAGCCCTGCAGGCGCGGCCGGTAGTGCGCCGGCGCTTGGGCCGGTTTGGCGGCCAGCTGCATGACCTTCAGCGAGCCGTGGCCGATCTCCATGCCAAAAAGCGGCTTGTCGTGAAAAAATGGTGAAATTTTAGCTGTTTTCATGTTGCCCATCTGGCCCACCCGGGCGCTCGTTCATCTCTCAGTATACCAGCTGATGACCGAAGACGCCTCCTCATAATTGATTGGGGTAAAGCTCCTGGTAACTGCTGATGGTCCAGGTGCGGGAGCCGGAGGAAAGTTTGGTGCCAAAGGTGACGGTGCCGGCGCCGCTCATATTGACGGTTTGGCCGGCGGCCGCGCCGACGTTGCCGCTGCCGGCGACCACGATCTCGCTCCAGTAGGCGTCAAAAACCATCCCCGGCAGGTTAACGCCGCCGCTGATGCTAACGTTTTGCTGGCTTTGCGAATTGTATAGGTCAGTGCCGGTGGGCGTAGCGGCGGGATTGCCAGTGCTGTTTTTGAAACTGACGAAATCGATGCCGGTACCGCTGCTGTTGGCGATCATGGCCGCCGAGCCGCCAACGGTGAGCGCGCCGTCCACGGCGATGATCGGCCGCGTCGTGCCCACGCTGTCGGCAACTTTTATGTGGACGGCGCCGTTTATGGCTAAGTCGCTGGGAATGTAGACGTTGCCGGAAATTACATAAGTGCAGCTATGACCCCAAGTGACAGGGTTGGTGGAGGTGCCGCCGGTAAGTTCCACGTTGGCCGGCAGTGTGACGGTGCCGGTACCGCTGCAGGCGTAGGTGCCGCTGGTGCCGGAGGCCGTGGTGGTGACGCCGCTGACAATGCTCGAACGGCTGTAGGCGGGCTGAGTGGTAGCTGGTGCCGTGCAGCCGGCCACCAGACCGCTGCCGCCGCCGCTGCCGGCCCGAATTTGCGGCGGTTTGCTGTTGTTTGGCGAGTCGGGGAATTTGGACTGCGTTTGGCCGGTGGCGCAAGTGGTGCCGATGATGGCCACCGTGCTCCAGTCGGGTATGGAAATGGGCGGCGTGCTGCTGCACAGGCTGGGATAGCTGGCGCCCGGATTGCTGCCGGCAGGGCAGGCGTAATTGGCCACGTTGACGTTGGCCGGCTGGGAATCGGTGCCTATCTGCGCCCCGCCGGTCATCTGCAAAGTTCCGCCGATGTAAACGTCCGAATTAGTAATGTGCGCACTGCCGCCCATGATCAGGCCGCCGGGGCCGGACTGCACCGAGTAGCCCTGCGACTGCGTGCCCACGGCTGTAACGCGCACAATTTTAGTGCTGAGAGGCGTGCTGGCGCTGCTGGAGCGGTACACTTTGCCGATCGAAGTAATAATTCGGGCGTTGCTGTCGGTGGGACTGTTGGCAATGCTGACCGTGAAAACGCCGTAACCCTGCGTGCTGTTGTTAAAGAATTGCTGCGGCGTGGGGTAGCCGGTGAAACCGTCGTCGCTGTTGAGCTGCTGGATGGACTGTTCGATGCCGGCTTCGGCGGTCTGCAGGGCGTTGGCCGCGAAGCTGTCGTTGCGGGTTAGGATGTATTGGCTGGTGGTCGAGCTGATGAGAGCAAAGCCGACGATCATCAGGGCGCTGACGGCGATAACCACGGTGATCAGAATCATGCCTTGCTGCTCGTGCGCAGCCGCAGCTACCGCAGCCGGCCTCGCTGGCCGCCGTAAAAATCGCCTAATCATTTCTAAATACCATCCTCGTGGTGTAGCTGGCCGTTTGTGGCTGCCCGAACACGCTCTTGCTGACGGTCACCGACACCTCGATAGAGCGGGCGCTGGTGGGCGTTACCGACTGATTCTGACTGTTCAAATACTGCAGGCTAAAAGAAGTGATATTGTGCAGCAGCTCCTTGTCGGCCGGGCAAGAATCGCTGGCCTCGGCCGCCGGACAGGAAGTCACGGCGCTGTTGCCGCTGACATCGGCGGCGATGGTCCGCTTATACAGCGTGCCGTTCTGCACAAAGTACACCAGATTATTTTTCTGGGTGATGTAATCTTTGGGGTCAGAAAAAATGATGTTGCCGCTGCTGTCCTGGGCGGCCGTCGCCAGCACCAGCGTTGTGCCGTCGGACTGCCAGCTAAACTCGTTGGCGCCGCCGCTCGGCCCGTTGGGGTCCGGCCAGCGGTTATTTTGGTCGGCGTTGGCGCTCAGGCGAATGTCGTTGGTCAAGAGGTCCAGGCTCTGCTCGGTTTCTTTCAGCATGGTATCGCGGTTGCTGGCCAGCACGCTCTGCTCGGTGTTGCCCAGCATGAAGTTGGTGATGACCAGCACCATGATAGTCGTTACGATTAGCGCTACCAGCGCCTCCACCAGCGTGAAGCCGCTATTGTTCAGGCGCGTTTTCATTGCGTAATTCCTATCACGCCGATGAGCGAACTAAGCATAATGTTGCGCTGATCGCCGTCGGCCTTATAGCTGACCGTCACATCCACCCGTCGCAAATCGGTGGCCGGCTGGCTGACCTGCACGGTGCCGCTGGCGCTCGGCAGAACGCTGGGCAGCTGGTCGCTGAAATCAATCGACTGGCCGGGCGTCAGCGTGCTGTAATCGTCATTGCGCAGCGTTTCAATTTCGCGCTGCGCGGCCCGCGTGGCCGTGTCCACGTAGGTGGTCTGCTTCTGCACGTTTTGAATGCTGATAAACAAACTCGACAAGCTGGCCGTGGTAATACCCACAATAGCAATCGTCACCAGCAGCTCCACAATCGTAAATCCGGCCTGTTTCTGTCTCCGCTTCATAATGCTTACGCTTCACATTATATAATAAGACCCCCGTTTTACCGGAGGCCTTATTAAGTCAGATATCGTTAGCTTAGTCTAGATTGCTCTTAACGTAGGTGGTTTGACCGTTGACCGTACCTTCGTACTTAGCGGTCAGCGTATACTTAGCGCAAGTAGTGTCCTTGTCTTCGCAGCTTGTTCCGTCACTGGCTGTTGGGGCATACTGATACGTCTTGTCTGCTCCGCCAGTACCGTTAACTAATGTTTCCGAACTTGAGCTGCTTGACGGATCGATTAAGGCGTTCGGGTCCAAACTCTTCAGGTTATCTTTTACCCAAGTCGGGCTGGTTTGGTTATCGAGGTCCGCGAAGCTTGGATAATAGCCGTTCTCGCTAAAGAAGGCTTCCAGCTGCGTTTGGATGGCCTGGATGTCGGTTTGCCGCTTGGCGTTGCGGGCTTTGGCCTGGATGCCGCTGTAGGTTGTGATAACCAGCAGCGCCAGAATGCCGATAACGACGATAACGATGAGCAATTCCACAATCGTGAAACCGCGATTGCCTAGATTACGTTTTTTGAGAGAGATCATGCGAGGACCCACCCTTCTTGATTGTTATGTTTGATTATTGATGTCGAAATAAAACGACCATCTGGCTATGATTATAGCCATAAGCGCTAACAGGTCAAGCAGATTGTGGAAAACCGGCCGCCGGCCTCTGGCGCTAAGGAGTGCCTAGTTGCTGCCGACATTCTTGGACATGTTGGCGATCGGCCCCATCACCGAAGCGGCGATCAGCCCCACGCCGGCGCCCAAAATAATAATCATTACCGGTTCGATAACGGCCGCCAGTCCGTCAATCAGCACCGTCACCTCTTCCTCGTAAAAATCGGCGATTTTCACCAGCACGGTGTCGATCTGACCGGTTTCTTCGCCCACCATCAGCATCTGCGAGACAATCGGCGGAAAGTGCGGGCTGCGGCTGAGCGGCTCGCTGAGCTGCTTGCCGTTTTTGACTTCCGCGGCGGCGGCCTTCAGCTCGGCTTCGATCACGCGGTTGCCAATGGCCGCGCCGGTGACGTCCAGTGCGTCCAGCACGCTGACGCCGGAACCCATCAGCGAAGCAAAGGTGCGCGAAAACCGAGCGATAGCGATCTTTAAGATGATGATTTTGACTACCGGTATGCGCAGCAGCAGCGCGTGAAACTTATACTGTCCGCGCGGCGTGTGAATGTAACGTATCAAGTAGATAGTTGCAATTACCAAGACGATAATAAATAAGACTAAATTTGGAATTTTGGAAAGCAGCGGGATATGCGTCGGGCCGAGGATGGTCGGCTTGGAACAAAAGTCGCTGATGCTCAGCAACACGCGGGTGTAAACCGGCAATTTGGCGTTCGGTCCGCCCAAACTGACCAAAATTTTGCCCAGCTTAGGCACGATAAACAGCATGATGCCAAAGAAAGCCACCACCGTAACGGTCAAAATAACCGTCGGATACATCATGGCGCTCTTGATTTTCTTGCGGATGCTGGCGTCCTGCTCAACCTGCGCCGCCAGCCGCTTCAAAATCTCATCCAAAATACCGCCCTCTTCGCCGGCCCGCACCATGTTCACGTAGACCTCGGAAAAGACGTTGGGATATTTGGCAAAAGCGTCGCCCAGCGGCATGCCGCCTTCAACTTCTTTGGCGACGCCGCCGAGCACTTCGCGGAAATACGGATTGTTGGCGTCGTTCTGCAAAGCCGCCAGTGAACGCGCTAGCGGCACGCCGGCCGAAATCATGGTCGACAGCTGGCGCGTAAAGATCACCAAGTCGCTCAGTTTGACCTTTTTCTTGGGTCCGAACAGCTCGCCGCCGAGGCTAAAACGCTTGGGCTTGGCGGCTTCTATCAAAATCGGGTGCAGTTCCTGCCGCCGCAACATGCCGAGCAGCGCCTGTTTGCTGGCCGCTTCGGCGCTGCCGGCCAGCGTGTGCCCCTCTTTATTTATGGCTTTATAAGTAAACTGCATGCTTATTCCTGAGACGTGACGCGCAGCACTTCTTCGATGCTGGTTTGGCCGCGCAGCGCTTTCACCAGGCCGTCGAGCTGCATGGTCAGCATACCTTGTTCGATGCCGGCTTTTTCGATGGCTTCGCTGGTAGCGCTGGTGACAATCAATTTTTGGATGGTTTCTGAATTATCGAGCGCCTCATAAATGCCGATGCGCCCCTTGTAGCCGCTGTGGTTGCAGTTGTCGCAGCCGTCTTCGTGAGCTTTCCAGAGGCGGGTGATGGTCGCGTCGCTGGTGCTGAGCGCGTTGGCCGGATCGTCCTTTTTGTCGGCCGTGGCACTTTTGCCGATGCCGTCGCTGAGCGCCAGTGCTTCCAGCTCGTGCAGGCGCTTCAGGCCGCCGTTTTCTTCTAGCCGGAACGATTTTTCGAGCTGTTTGATGGTGGCGGCGTCCGGCGCGGCGGCTTCGCGGCAGACCATGCACAGCCGCCGCACCAGCCGCTGGGCGATCACCACTCGCACCGTGCTGGCGATTAAAAATGGCTCAACGCCCATGTCGAGCAAGCGCGGCAGACAGGTGGCGGCGTTGTTGGTGTGCAGCGTACTGAAGACCAGGTGGCCGGTCAGCGCGGCCTGCACGGCCAGGTCGGCCGTTTCGCGGTCGCGGATTTCGCCCACCATGATGATGTTCGGATCCTGGCGCAGCATGGCGCGCAGGCCGTTAGAAAAGGTCATGCCGGCCACCGGATTGACCTGCGTCTGGTTGGCGCCGACGATGTGATATTCCACCGGATCCTCAACGGTCGAAATGTTAACGTTCGGCGTATTGAGCTTGCTGAGCACGCTGAACAATGTGGTCGATTTGCCGGAGCCGGTCGGACCGGTCACCAGCACCATGCCGTGCGGCTCGACAATGGCGTGCTGCAGGTCGGAAAGCGCTGTGCCCCAAAACCCCAGCTCCATAAAATCAGCCGGTTTGCTCGACTCGTTCAAAATGCGCATGGCCACTTTCTCGCCGTCCAAAATCGGCAGGGTAGAGACGCGCAGCGCATACACCTGGCCGTTGATGGTCACCTTAAAACGGCCGTCCTGCGGCGCGCGGTGCTCGTCAATTTTCAGGTTGCTGAGGATTTTGATGCGGCTAACCACGGCGCCGAGCAGTTTGCGCGGCAAGCGGTTGGCCTCGCGCAGCAGCCCGTCGATGCGATAGCGCACCACTACGGCGTTCTCGCGCGGCTCAATGTGAATGTCGCTGGCGCCGGCCTTCACGCCGTACTCAATAATAATATTTACTGTCTGCGCCACCGGCGAATCTTCCGCCAGATCGCTCTCGTCAACCTCCTCGTCGGTGCCTTCAGCTGCCTCGCCCTCGTCGGCGATTACCTTGGTCAGCTCGCTGCTGATGTTGCCGCGGTACTGGTCGAGCGCCGCCTGCAGCAGACTGCTGGTCGTGATATAGACGCGCAAGTTGCTGCCCAGCTGTTTGTTCAAAAAATTCAGCGCCTGAATGTCGTCCGGATCCTCCATGGCCACCAGCTTGGTGTCGTCCTTGTCCACGTCAAACACCACGGCGTTGTACTGACGGGCAATCCGCTCCGGCAGCAGCTTCAAATTCTCATGCTTAATGTCATGGGCATTAAGCTCCACAAACGGCACTTCAATCTCATCAGCGTAGAGTTTGGTCAGCTCCTTTTCATTGACCACATTATTGCGTACCACCTCGTTCTGCAGCGGCTGTTTGTCGCGCAGAGCCTGCTGGCGCAGCCTATCGAGCTGCTCCTTGGCAACGTGTTCGTTCTGCAATAGTAGTTTTTCGACCAACGAGTCGGCTATGTGCATCCGGCGCCCCGATATGGGTTTTTATCTTTTTTGCATCTCTGAGTGCTCACCCATCTTCCCGCTTATCATACCAGGTTCTCAGGAAAAGCAGAAGCGCTTTACCTCCGTTTATCATGCCGCAAATCTTAATTAATAATTAAAAACAGCCACAAACTAAGCGATAGCAATTTTACTACGGACGGCCGCGGTCTATAGTGCTAAAATATAAGTAAAGGGTTGGCAATAGTTTGCCGGCCACAGTATACCGAGGAGGGTAGAGAATATGGCAGATAGCAAGACTAAAGATAAAGCGTCCGGCGCCCCGGCCAAGAGCACTGCCGCCAAGAGCGCCAGCGCCAGCGAAGGCAAGGCCAAGGCGCTCGGCCTAGCGCTGGAAACCATCCAAAAGCAGTTTGGCCAGGGCTCAATCATGAAGCTGGGCGAAGCCCACGCCGTTAACGTAGAAACGGTCTCGACCGGGGCTTTGAGTCTCGACCTGGCCCTGGGCGGCGGCATCCCGCGCGGCCGCGTGGTAGAAATTTACGGTCCGGAAAGTTCCGGCAAGACCACGCTCACGCTGCACGCCATCGCCGAAGTCCAGCGCAACGGCGGCACGGCGGCCTTCATCGACGCCGAGCACGCGCTCGATCCGGCCTACGCCAAACGCATCGGCGTGGACGTCGACAATTTGCTGCTCAGCCAGCCGGACAACGGCGAACAAGCGCTGGAAATCACCGAAACGCTGGTCCGCTCCAACGCCGTCGATCTCATCGTCGTGGACTCCGTGGCGGCGCTGGTGCCGCGCGCCGAAATCGAAGGCGACATGGGTGACAGTTTGCCCGGCCTGCAGGCCCGGCTGATGAGTCAGGCGCTGCGCAAGCTCACCGGCGTCATCAATCGCAGCAAGGTCACCGTTATTTTCATTAACCAAATCCGCATGAAAATCGGCGTCATGTTCGGCAATCCCGAGACTACCACCGGCGGCAACGCTCTCAAATTCTATTCAAGCGTGCGCATGGACATTCGCCGCATCGGCCAGATCAAGCAGGGCGAGGAAGTCATCGGCAACCGTACGCGCGTCAAAGTCGTCAAGAACAAAATTGCGCCGCCCTTCCGCCAGGCTGAATTCGACATCATGTACAACCAGGGCATCAGCAAATCCGGCGATGTGCTCGATCTGGCTGCCGCCAACGAAATCGTCGAAAAATCCGGCGCCTGGTACGCCTACGGCGGCGAAAAAATCGGCCAGGGCCGCGAAGCCGCCAAAAAATATCTCGAAGAAAACCCCAAAGTCCTCGACGAAATCGCGCAGAAAGTCCGCGCCGCCGAAGCCGCCAAGGAGTAGCAATTTACCTATTAATTACAGGGCGGGGCAGAAAGATATAACATGATCGAAACCAACGCACCCCCGCAGCAGTACATTTTAGATACGATTTTACGTAGCGGCGAAGGCTTCAAAAGCAATAAGGACCGCCTCCAGGCTATATTAGACATCCATGCTCCGGTGTTCGCGAAACTCGTAGTTCAGACGCCTCCGCCCGGTTTCCCGCCGGCACAAATAAGGCAGCAATGGGTGGGTCTGGAGCTCCCGCTGCGGGCCAAGCCGTATCCAGACGGAATTCCCCTACTGGCCTTCGAAGCGATTGACTGCCTGAAAAAGGCCGGCAGGACGGAGGCCGTCAAGTGGTGGGAAGACTACTACATACTTCAGGGCCAAGAGCAGTGCCCAGAAATAGACCCCGAAGGCTACCCCGAGTTTCTGGTTGGCGTAAGTGGGCTTGAGTTTGATCCTGATTGCGGCGAGGTCACGCTCCTAAGATGGGGAACTAACTGACGCAGGATGAACATAACTGCCATCAAGCAGCAGGTCAAACGTCACGACCGTTATTCAGTTTTCGTGGACGGCAAGTATGCGTTTTCGCTGGGCGAATCAGCCCTGTTGGAGAGCAAGTTGACCTCTGGGATGGAGATTTCGGCAGGGCAGTTAAGGGAATTAAAAAAGCTTTCCGAAGACGATAAAATTTACAACCAAACGCTCAGATATATTGCGCTCCGGCCGCGCAGCGAGTGGGAAATAAGATTTTATTTGGAGAAAAAGAAAAAAGCCTCCCCTGCCCTCGCCGAATCAATACTTAACAAGTTAAGTATCATTGGCATGATTGATGACGAAAAACTCGCCAAAGCCTTCGTCAGTGACCGCCGCTTACTCCGCCCTGCTTCCCGCCGCAAACTCCAGAATGAACTCCGCAAAAAACATATTTCAGAAGAACTCATCGAAAAGGCAATCGGCCGCGAAGCCGAGGATGAGCAAGCCGCCCTGCGCGCCGTCATCGAAAAAGCCCGCCGCCAAATCAAATACCAAGACAACCAAAAACTCATGCAATACCTGGCCCGCCAAGGCTTCAACTACAGCGACATCAAAGCCGCCCTCAGCGACGATAACGATAGCTAAGCGATCGGCGCCGCGGCGGCGGCCGGCGCGCCTTTCATGAGGTCGTTGATGATAACACGGCGCGGCGTGATCTCGTTGATTTGGGTGCGGTCAATGCTGAGCGAGCCGCCGGTAAAACTTTTCATAATGGACTGCGAGACGTAAATTTTTTGGATGAACATGGTCTCGACCTCGACTGCGTAGTCGCTGACTTTGCCGACTTTTTCCTTACTAACGGTCACCACCTGCTTGCCGATCAGCTCAAAATTCAGCGCCAGAATATCTTTGAGCCGCACCAACTCGGCCGGCTCGCTCAACACGTCATGATCGTTGACCACGTAGCCTTGCGGCAGCATGTCACGGATGTCCTGGTAGAGCAAAATCAGCTGCTTTTTATCAAAGCGATCCTGGCAGTAAAAGCCCTCGATTTTAAGATTATTAGGATTGATAATCGGCGCCGTCACGGCGGCAATCGGCGCGCCGGTGCGTAACGATAGCACCTGTTTGTCGAGCAGGTTGTGACTAAGTTGCAGCATGCTTCCAGTATAGCGCGACCACTAAAAATCGGGCGAGTTATTAACTTTTTTAATCTTTTTGGCACTTTCTGGACGCTTATGCTTGTCTTTTTTCTGGCCTGAGCCGTACAATCCGCTTGCTATGCGGCGGATCAACGTAACCCGGACGGCAATCGTAGTAGGCGTGCTATCAATGTTTTTGGTAGCCGTCTCGTCGAGCACGTCCCATACCGACGCGGCTAGTGGCCCCTCCCTTGTCATTAGCCAAGTCAAAATTACCAGCAGCAACGGTCAGTTTGTCACGTTCTATAACACGACCGACCAGGCGCTGGACATGAGCAAGTACCAGGTGGAGTACTTCAATAACTACGATCTGAGCAAGGCGACCAGCAGCAAGCTGATCGCGCTTTCCGGCAGCGTGCCGCCGCATGGCTACTATATGCTCAACGATGATTCGCTGTTGCTCTGCTATCAAATGGCCGTCGATTCCGCGTCGCTCGATTTTTCCAGCACGGCCGGCCTGATCGAGGTGCTGGGGTTTGACCAGGTCGCTCCGGGAGCTTTGGTGGCCCCGAATTTGCAGGATTATGTCGGCTGGTCCAAAACGGCCGCTGCCGGTGCGCAAACGCTGCCTTCAGCCGCCGGCGCTTTTTTGGAGCGCCAGCCGGTTGACGCCCAGAATAATCCGGCTGTCGGCGCGCCCGGCGACGGCTCGTGGCTGGCCGTGCAGCCTGATCCGGCGAATGCTTGCGGCTTGGTCGCGGTCAGTAATCCGTCCCAGCCCATTCAGACCGGTTTTGCCGGCCAACTGCTGCCGGGCGCCGAGCCGGCGGCCACCATCGTAAACGCCGCCAGTACGGGAGTGTCAACACCGACCATACCGGCGGCCGATCTCGGTTTAACGGCGCCGTCCGTCACCGAATTGCTGCCCAATCCCGCCGGCACCGGCAACGACGGCACCGATGAGTTCATCGAACTCTACAATGCCAACGCCAAAAGCTTTGACTTGAGCGGCTTTATCCTGCAAACCGGCACCACCACCTTACATACCTTTACGATTCCGGCCGGCACGAACTTGCCGACCCACGGATTTTTGGCACTCTACTCCGCCAAGACCAAATTAAGCATGAGTAACAGCGGCGGCCAAGCCAAACTGCTCGATCCGTTCGGCCGCAGCGTTTCGGCCAGCGCGGCCTACGATACGGCCAAAGACGGCCAGGCCTGGGCGCTGGCCAACGGCAAATGGTACTGGACGTCGCAGCCCACGCCCGGCAAGGCCAACGTCATCAAACAGCCGGCCAGCAGCAAAAAGAGCAGCAGCAAGAAAACCAGCGCTACCGCCAAAAATTCGGGCATGAAAAATACGGCCAGCACGAGCGGCGGCCAATCCGGCGACGAGTCAGGCTCGCCGGTACATCTGTGGACGCTTGCTATCGTCGGAGGGCTCGCGCTACTATACGGAGCGTATGAATACCGCGCGGACCTGGCAAACCACCTGCACCAATTTAGACGAAACCTTGCGGCTCGCCGAGGCGGTCGGGCGTGAGCTGCGCGGCGGTGAGGTCATTGAGCTGCTGAGCGATCTTGGCGGCGGCAAAACAAGCTTCGTGCGCGGTCTAGCCAAAGGCGCCGGCAGCGCGGACACGGTCAGCAGCCCGAGTTTTACGCTGATGAATCAGTATCGGGCGAGCAAATTCACCATCTATCACTTTGACTTTTACCGCCTACCGGAAGCCGGCATTATGCGTCAGGAGCTGGAAGAAGTGGCCGGTGACAAACAGGCGGTAGTAATTATAGAGTGGGCCGACGTGGTCCATGACGTGCTGCCCGCCGAGCATCTCACCATTCAAATTACTTCGGTCGGCGAAACGGCGCGGCAGTTTGAATTTCGCTGTCCGGAACAACTTAACTACCTCCTTCCCGCTAATACTTAACATGTTAACTATGCTTATTCTGACACTCCGCACCGACAAACCACAAGCCGAACTCGGCTTGTTTGACGGCGAAAAGCAACTCGCCTACTCCGCGTGGCCGGCGCACCGCCAACTGGCCGAAACCATCCATCAAAAAATTAAACAAAGCCTTGAGGAACACGCAAAAGCCTGGCCGGACATCGAGGGGATCGTGGTTTTTAAGGGACCGGGCAGCTTTACGGGCCTGCGCATCGGCAGCAGCGTGGCCAACGCGCTGGCGGATAGTTTGGCCGTTCCAATTGCCGGCGAGACGGGCGAAGGCTGGGCGCTGCAGGGAATTCAGCGGCTGCTGGCCGGTCAAAACGACCGAATCGTTCTGCCGGCATACGGCGCGCCGCCGCATATCACACCGCCCAAACATTGACGTTGCTAATAATCGCGGCGTATATTTAAGGCAGGAATTGCTAGGTTTGAGAGCAGAGGCAGCTTCAGCTGCTGCCGCCAAACGCAGATCCTCACTAGAATTCATTAATTGACTTTACAGATACGGCCGCGGACTAGAGACGTGATAGCGATTGTCCGGCTGGCTGTATCTGCAGATAGAAAGGACAACGTATGTTAGCAGTAGTGCTCGCTATCGTAGGGCTGGCTGCTGGTTTTGGTGCGAACATGGCCGTAAATAAGCAGCGCGCCAGTTCAGCCGAGGCCAAGGCCGAAAAAGAATTGCAAAAAGCTAAAAAAGAGGCCGATAAACTGGTCGATCAGGCCCGCGAAGAGGCCAACAAAGCCGTCGAAGAAACGCGCAAAGAGGAGCAGGCGCGGCGCCGTGAACTGAAAGACCTGGAAAAGCGGCTGGTGACGCGCGAAGAGGCGCTGGACAAGAAACTCGACGAGCTCGACAAGCGCAACGAAAAACTCCGCAAGGGCGAGGACGAGGTTGAAGAACTGAAAAATGAAGTTCGCGACATCCGCAAAAAGCAGCAGGAAAAGCTCGAAAAAATCGCCAAACTGACCAAGGCCGATGCCGCCGACAAGCTGATGCAGATGACCGAGCGCGACATCAAGCAGGATTTGCTGGGCCTGATTACCAAGCTGCAAAACGAGGCGCGCGATAACGCCGAGGAGCAGGCGGCGCTGGTAATCACCACGGCCATGGAGCGCATGGCCTCCGAGGTGACGGCCGAGCGCACGGTCACCAGCATTAAGCTGGAAGACGAGGAAATGAAGGGGCGCATTATTGGCAAGGAAGGCCGCAATATTCAGGCGCTGCAGCGCGCCACCGGCGTGGACATTTTGGTGGACGACACGCCTGGCTACGTGGTGCTGAGCAGCTTTGATCCGGTGCGCCGCGAGGTGGCTCGTCAGGCGCTGGAAATGCTCATGAAAGATGGTCGCATCCATCCGGGCCGCATCGAAGAAGTCGTTGCCAAAGCACAGAAGCAGGTCGAAAAAGACGTGGTTAAGGCCGGCGAAGATGCTGCCCGCGAGGTTGGCATCGTCGGCATTCCGAAAGAAATTTTGCAGCTGCTGGGCGAGCTGAAATACCGCACCAGCTACGGCCAGAACGTGCTCAAGCATTCAACTGAAATGGCGCACATCGCCGGCGTGATAGCCGAGGAGCTGGGCGCCGACGTCAAGACCGCCAAATATTCCGCGTTGGTTCATGACATCGGCAAGGCGCTGACGCACAAGATGGAGGGTAAGCACCACCACATTTCCGGCGAGATTTTGCGCAAGTACGGTGCGCCGGAAGAAGTGGCCTTGGCCGCCGAACAGCATCACGATGACGTGGAGGCTACCAGCGTGGTCGCTTTGATTGTCCGCACGGTCGACGCCATCAGCGCCGCTCGTCCGGGCGCCCGCAACATCTCGGCCGAGAATTTCGCCGAGCGCATGCGCGATCTGGAAAACGTGGCCAACAGCTTCAAAGGCATCGAAAAATCGTATGCCATCAGCGCCGGCCGCGAAGTGCGCGTGTTCGTCAAGCCGCAGGCGATTGATGACCTCAGCGCCATTAAGCTGGCGCGCGATATCGCCACTAAAATCGAGTCGACGATGCAGTATCCCGGCACCATCAAAGTCAACGTCATCCGCGAAACCCGCGCCGTCGAATTCGCCAAGTAGCTGTATGCATAACGAGATAGAGGCGAAATTCCTGTCTGTTAAGCATGCTGAAGTGCGCGCTAATTTAAAAAAAGTTGGTGCACGCTGCAAGCAACCAATGCGGCTAATGCGTCGCGCGATGTTTGATTATCCTGATCGGCGTTTTCGGGAGAATATGACGCTGAAGCCGCATTTACGGGTCCGCGATGAGGGCGATAAGGTCACTATCACCTATAAAGAAAAAAACCGGACGAACTATAGGAGCGAGATTGAAACCACGATTGGCTCGTTCGATGCCATGCTTGAGATTCTGCGCAAGACGGGACTCGAAATCTACAGTGTCCAGGAATCAAAACGGGAGACCTGGCACTCTGAGGACGTGGAGATCGTACTGGACGAGTGGCCTTGGCTCGACCCTTACATTGAAATAGAAGGTCCGAGCGAGGAGGCTATTCGCAAGATAGCCGAAGAGCTGGGATTTGAGTGGCGCCAGGCATATTTCGGCAGCGTTGATACGGCGTATCGCAAGCAATACTTGGGCATGGGCCAAGAAGATTCCATTGGGGATATCGCCGAGGTACGATTTGATTTGCCTCTGCCTAAATACTTGAAGGATAGACAATGAACATCTTATACGTTGGCGATGTGATGGGCGCGGTCGGGCTGCAGGTGGTTGAGCGGGTGGTGCCGGCGCTTCGGAAAGACAAGAAAATCGACCTGGTGATTGCGCAGGCTGAGAACGTGACGGATGGGCGGGGCGTGAGCGTGGAAGATTTTGCGCGGCTTCGGAAGGCCGGCGTGGATTTTTGCACTGGCGGCAACTGGAGCTTGTATCGGGAAGATATTTTGCCGCTAGTGAACGATCCGGCGCAGCCGCTCATTCGGCCGGCCAATTATCCTGAGGGCACGCCGGGACTGGGCTGGAAATATATCGACGGCGTGTTGGTGGTGAGTTTGCTCGGGCAGATCGTGGGGCGCGATGCCGATAAGCCGGTTGATAATCCGCTGCACGTCATTGACCAGATACTGGAGGCGCAAAAAGGTGTTGCTAAAAAAGCAACAGTAGTGAATTTGCACGGTGATTTTTCCAGCGAAAAAGTCGTCATCGGCCACTATCTTGACGGCAAAGTAACGCTGGTGGCGGGCGATCACTGGCACGTGCCGACGGCCGACGCGCGGGTGCTACCAGGCGGCACGGCCCACATCACCGACGTCGGCATGTGCGGCGTGCTCGACGCCTCGCTCGGCGTCTCCTACCAGAGCGTCATTCTGCGCTGGCGCGACAGTAAGCAAACCCGCAACCTGCTGGAAACGAAAGGTCCGCGTCAGTTCAACGCCGTGCTGGTTCGTACCAATCAAAAAGGCCTGGCCGATTCCATTGAGCAAATTCAGCGGGTTTTCTGAATCGACAACTAAGAGCTTTTTCGGTATAATCACCTCTGTTCAGTGGTTATGGGCAAGGCCGGTGCGATTTAGTTTTACTAAGGACGCTTCGCTCGCCTCGACGAAATATTCCACTGGAATATGTCGGGGAGTGGCGCAGTCCGGTAGCGCACGCGGTTTGGGACCGCGGGGTCGCAGGTTCAAATCCTGTCTCCCCGACCACAACAATCTTTGTCAGTAGTAGTTTCACTAAAGACGCTTCGCTTGTGTTTACGAAAGCCGCCACTGGCATTTAGCAGGTACTTTTAAGAAGGTTTGGGATAGTTTCACTGGAGACGCTCGCTCGTCTCCGACGACATATCCCACCGGGATATGTCGGGGCGTGGCGCAGCTTGGTAGCGCGCATCGTTCGGGACGATGAGGTCGCTGGTTCAAATCCAGTCGCCCCGACCAAGTAAAACTCAGCTTTTGCTGGGTTTTTGCTTGGAAGGTGAAGATTTATCATCATTTTGCGTTACAATCAGGGTAATGCATATTCTTTTAACAATTCTTGCGGTGCTGGCGCTGATTCTGATCGGTGAATTTTGGTGGCGGCGGCAGCGGCTGGAGAGCGAGTTTACGCGCAAATTCGTGCACATCACGGTCGGCAGCTTCGTGGCTTTCTGGCCGTTTTTTTTGAGCTGGGACGAGATCAAATTGTTGAGTCTGGCGTTTTTGGTGGTGGTGGCGGCCTCAAAATATCTGCGGCTGTTTCGGGCAATCCATAGCGTGCAGCGGCCGACCTTCGGCGAGCTTTATTTTGCGGTGGCGGTTGGCGCGGTCACCTTTATCACGCACGACAAATGGATGTACGCCGCGGCGCTGCTGCAAATGAGCCTGGCCGATGGTTTTGCGGCGGTTGTCGGCACGCGTTATGGCCAGCGTTTTCGCTACATGGTGTTCGGGCACGCCAAAAGTATTCTCGGCACGGCGACGTTTTTTGTGGTGTCGGCACTCGTTTTAATCGGCTTTTCTCTCAAGAGCGGCCAGCATTTGGGGCCGGCCTTTATCCTTGATCTTTCGGTGGTCGCCAGTCTTATCGAAAATGTCGGCGTGGCGGGACTGGACAATTTGCTGGTGCCGCTTTTGGTGGCCTCGGCGCTGCACTTTCTGACTTAAGCTTAAGCGCCTTCGTCGATTTTGATGAGGTGCGCTCTGAGGGCATTGAAGATTACGAAAACGTCGACTACTTCTTGCACGATGGCGCCGGCCAGCGGCGTGAATTGTCCAGAGGCGAAGATTATCATTAGGCCGACGCTGAGGGCGATGCCGACCAGGATGCTTTGCTTGGCGATGCGGAAGGTGCCTTTGGCGATGGCCATGGCTGCGCCGACCCAGATCAGGTCCGGCTGCATGATGACCATGTCGGCCGATTCGCTGGCCGCCGTTGAGCCGCGGGCACCGAGCGCGATGCCGACGTCGGCGGCCGTCAAGATCGGCGCGTCGTTAACGCCGTCGCCCACGAACGCCAACGGCCGCTGTTTGATCTCGTCTAAGACGCGCAGTTTGTCGGCGGGCAGGGCCTCGGCATGAACATGCGCGATGCCGAGCTGCTTGGCGATAGCTTTGGCGGTCGCCTGATTGTCGCCGGTTATCATCAGCGTTTCTTTAACGCCCAGCTCGTCCAGCCAGTGCAGCGTTGACTTGGCGTCGGAACGCAGCTCGTCGGCCAGCGCAATGGTTCCTGCCAGCGCGTCGCCAACCGCCACGTAGACGATGCTTTGCCTGACACCGGATTTTAGTTTGGCCGTGACCGCAATGCCATTATCTTCTAAAAAGCCGAGCCGGCCCACCAGCACTTTTTTGCCGTTTACGGTGGCTTGCAGACCCAGGCCGGCCGCTTCCTGGATATGCCGCGCCTTCTTAATGCGGAGGTTTTTCTGCTGCGCGGCCGACACCACGGCCCGCGCAATGAGATGATTTGAGCCCTGCTCCAGGCTGGCCGCCAGACTCAGCACCTCATCTTTTTTGAAAGAGCCGTAGGCGGTGATTGATTCGACGACCAGCTCGCCTTTGGTAAGCGTGCCGGTCTTGTCGAAGGCGATGGTGCGGGCTTGAGCCAGCTTTTCGAGCGCCGTACCGTTTTTGACAATGATGCCGTAGCGGCTGGCGCGGGCCATGCCGCTGATCAGAGCGATCGGCGCCGCCAGCAGCAAGGGGCAAGGCGTGGCAACCACGATAACTTCCAAAAAGCGAATGGCCTGGCCGGTGTAGGCCCAAACACCGCCGGCGATAGCGTAAGCGATAATCGTGAACGGCACGGCGTAGCGGTCGGCCAGCCGCACGAACGGCGCCTGGCTGCCGGCCGCGCCGCGCACCAGCTTAATAATTTGCTGGTATTGACTGTGCTCGGCGGTGGCGGTGGCTTTGGCCGTAATGGCTCCGTCAATGTTGATCGAGCCGCTGAGCAATTGGTCGCCAACTTGCTTAGATTGCGGCAGGCTTTCGCCGGTCAGCGACGCTTCATCAAAACTCGCACTGCCTTCGATTACCGTGGCGTCCACCGGCACGACCTCGCCCGGTTTGATAATGATCTTATCGCCAACCTTCAGCTCGCCCACGGTAACTTCAAGCGTTTTGCCCTTGCGGATGACGTGAGCTTTTTGCGGCGCCCGCTTTAGCAGGTCGTTCAGCTCGGCCTGGGCCCGATGGTGCGCAAAATCCTCCAGAGATTCGCCGCCGGTCAGCATAATGACCACCACGATGGCCGCCCAATATTGCCCCAAAACCACCGAAGCTATGATGGCGGTGGCGGCCAGAATGTCAATGCCGTAGCGGCCGCTGCGCAAATCCTCCCACATGCCCCAAACCAGCGGCAGCACCTCGCCAATCGCCACAATTGCCAGCAGCAAGTGGCTGTACTTGGGCTCGCCGCCGAGCTGCAAAAGCAAAGCCACCGCCGTAGCGATCACAGCGATACTAAACAGCCGGTAGTGGCGCACAAAGCGCAGCAAACGTTTCATTTTCAATAAATACTCGCTCTTTAGTATAACAAGCAAAATCTGACAGCAAAGCTGTTGCCGACCTGATTATAATGGTAACCATGCACGGCACATCACACACTCGGGTGGCCATTGCCGCCACCTTGCACTGCCTGAGCGGCTGCGCAATCGGCGAAATTGTGGGCACGGTCATCGGCTCCGGCCTCAATTGGAGCAATCTCGCTACCGAATGCCTGACGATCCCGCTGGCTTTCTTGTTCGGCTACGGCTTGACCATGAAACCACTGCTAGCCAACGGCTTGAGTCTAAAAAAAGCCAGCGGCTTGGCGCTAGCCTCCGACACGCTGTCAATCGTCACCATGGAGCTGGTCGATACGCTAATAATTTTGCTGATTCCCGGCGCACTGGCGGCCGGCCCGGGCACTTTCTTGTTTTGGTGGAGCCTGGCTTTGGCGCTGGCCGTGGCGTTCGTCTTCGCCGTCCCGGTTAACCGCTATTTAATAATTCGCGGCAAGGGCCACGCGGTGGTTCATCAGTATCATACGTAGAAGGGATTTTCGTCAGAGGTGGCTGGCGCACTAAATTCTTTCACTTTTCTGAAGGACGCTTTGCTCGCGGCTACAGAAATGTCCGCAGGACATTTCTGGGGTGGCTGATGGGACTTGAACCCACGGCCTTCGGGACCACAACCCGACGCTCTAACCAACTGAGCTACAGCCACCAAAACAGAGGTGATTATACGTCAAAACAGCTCAGATGACAACTAATATCAGCAATAGCTAAAGGCAGGCTGCCACTTTGCCGATTATTTTAGGCCGCCAGCGTTTCAGGAACGGCAGCGGTTGGCAGCTCCACGACGTTCGCCGTCGCCATAAGGCCAAGGACGGCTCGGTGCGACTCCGCACGCGCCCGAAAAAGGTCGGTCATCTCCGGAGGCATTTCGGAGCGTGCGAGTTGCCTCTCCACAAATGCCAAATCCGTTTCGTATGCCCGGCGTTCATAATCTTCCATATGAACCAGCTTTTTGTATTAATTTAATAAATTTGTCAGTTTTCTTGAGGCTGACTAATTCTCATTATCTGCCTAAAATCCAAAAACACAAGCGGAATCAGTAGCGGGTGATGGTAACCAACCGCGCCAGGCCGGCCGTGCCCAGCCCGTAGACTGCCATGGCAATCAGCGTGTAACCTTCAAAGGTCGCGATTCCCATCGAGGGGTGATCGTAGCTGAACAGATTGTAAAACGGCGAGACGAACGGCGCCGTAAAACCATAAATAAAGCTAGCAAAACCATTTTCCGGATTAGCCCCCAGCAGTGAAAAAACGAACCGAAAGGCCAGCATGGCCAGCAAAAAACTGCCGGCCGCCCAAATGATTCGCTCCAACACGTCATGCCGGTGCGTGTGCTTTTCGCGGTAAGTAAAACCGTCGTCACGGTCGCCAAAATTGTATGAAGATTGAGGATTCATGCAGTGCTCCTGTTTATGAATCCAGCATAAAGTCAGTTGCCAAAAAATTGCTGAAAGAAAGCGTTTTAAGGCCTGGTTTGGCTCGGCGCTACGAGACAGTTAATAAATACCATTCATAATGCAGTGTTTTTGTATGGGCTGGTGGTTTATATTATTAGTCCCAGGGTAGCCATAGTAATATCCCTGCGGACAAGTTTCTGATTCTGATTTTGATTGTGATCTGTGGTGAATCTCGAGGGCTATAAACGCGGCCAATATCAATAGCAGAAAACAGAGCAGACCAATTAATATCCTAATATGCTTACGCATGACCGCATTATAAACTATGGCGCCCCGGGTAGGATTCGAACCTACGACCTATGGGTTAGAACTCCATTGCTCTATCCAGCTGAGCTACCGAGGCAAAAAATGCCGGTGGCATTTTTTGTAGACGCGAGCGAAGCGTCGTTAGTGAAACTAAATTCTACCATCGCTCAAGTCTCGAAGGCGTGGTGCGGGATGGGAGAGTCGAACTCCCGTCATCAGTTTGGAAAACTGATATATTAACCGTTATACGAATCCCGCAAAAGCCCGGTGGGCTTTTGCGTCGAGATGAGCGAAGCGTCCTTAGTGAAACTATCTTCGGCTTTCATCCGTGGATCAAATACCCGTCGAACAGAGGTGATTATAACACAGTTAGCCGGCTAAATATCATGCATCACAGTAATGCGCGCCCCAAGGCTGTTCAGCCGCTCGGCCAAATCCTCGTAGCCGCGGTTGATAGTGTAGACGTTGCGCAGCACCGAGCGGCCCTTGGCGGCGAGCATGCCAATGAGCAGCAAGCTGGCCGGCCGCAGCGCCGGCGGACAAACCACGTCGCCCACGGTAAAACGAGTCGGGCCGGTAACGTACACGCGGTGCGGGTCGGCCAGCTCAACTTGGCCGCCGATTTTGGTGAGCTCGGTGTAATAAATGGCCCGATTTTCGTACATCCAGTCGTGGATCAAGGTGCGGCCGCGAGCCACGGCGGCAATCAGCACAAAGTAAGGCAAGTTGTCGGGGTTGAGGCCCGGCCACAGGTTAGGGTGCAATTTATCAAAGGGCGCTTTGAGCGCACCGTCGTGCTTTTCGATAGTGAGATCGGCCAGCTCCACAATGCCGTTGGCGGCTTTATAAGTTTTGCCCAAACGAAACTTCAGGCCCATTTTTTCGAGTTTGGCCAGCTCCAGCCCGATCCATTTGTACGGCACGCGTTCGATGGTGATCCGCGAGTTCGTGGTCACCGCGGCGGCAATGAAAAACATCGCTTCAATCGGGTCTTCGGTCGGTTCGTAAGTAATATTTTTCTTGATACGCGGCAGGCCCTTCACGGTGAGCGTCTGGGTGCCGACACCGTCAATTTTGACGCCCAATTTCTGCAAAAAATAGCAGACGTCCTGCACCATGTAATCGCCGCTGGCGGCTTGGATGGTCGTGACGGCCGCGGTGCGGGCGGCTGCGAACAACACGTTTTCAGTCACCGTGTTGCCGGATTCATACAGCACGATTTCACCGGCCGCCTTCGGCTTGACGTTAACGTGATAATAGCCGCCGGTGGCCACGATGTCGACGCCAAAATGCTCCAGCGCGTACAAATGCGGCGCAACCGTGCGCGTGCCGAGCTTGCAACCGCCGGCATAAGGAATCTTAAAGCTGGCCGCCTCGTGCATCAGCGGGCCGATCATCATCAGCACGCTGCGGGTTTTGCGGGCCGCGTGGCTGTTCAGGCGATCAAGTTTGAGTTTGGCTGGCCGCCGAATTTCGATATCGTTGCCGGGCAGCCATTTCACCGACACGCCCAGGCTTTCCAGCACCTCGATAATGCGGTACACCTCTTCGATGCGCGGAAACGACTTAAAGCGCGTCACGCCGTGGTTCAGCAAGCTGGCGCACAGCAGACCAACGGCGGCATTTTTGCTGGTCTTAAGCCCGATCCGGCCTTTTAGTTCGTGGCCGCCTTCGATGCGCAGGTTGGTGGTGGCACTGCCGCTAATTGACACCAGCTGTTTGTTCAGCACGTCGCTGATGCGGCCCAACGTTTCCAGGCTGAGGTTCTGACGGCCGTGCTCCATGCGGTTAACGGCCGACTGGCTGGTGCCCAGCTGCCGCGCAAATTCCGCCTGCGTCAAGCCGCGCTCTTGTCGTACATGAGCTATAAGTTGACCAATTTTGTCGTTAGGTGCCGACATGTTGCCCTTAATATATCACAAATGATATAAATTTACAATTATTCCTGGTTTTTGGTTGATTTTTATTTTGGCGAGACTGCTACAATAATAGCACGATACGCTAGGGCGCCAATCACTTTTATCGAACCGTAAATATCCAGCAGGAGGGACCAATGAAAGACGATATCGTAGCTCAGCTAATAGCCGCCGAAGAGCAGCGCCAGCGCGAAGGCCTGGAGCTGATTCCAAGCGAAAACTACGTTAGCCGCGACGTGCTGACGGCTATGGGCAGCGTCTTCACCAACAAATATTCCGAAGGCTACCCGGGCAAGCGTTACTACGGCGGCCAGCAGAACACCGACCAAATCGAGCAGCTGGCCATCGACCGCGCCAAAAAACTGTTTAAGGCCGATCACGCCAACGTCCAGCCGCACTCCGGCGCGCCGGCCAACGAAGCCGTCTACTTTGCCTGGCTAAAACCGGGCGACACGGTGCTGGCGATGGATCTCGGCCACGGCGGCCACTTAACGCACGGCGCGCCGGTAACGCGGGCCGCCCACACCTACAACTTCATTCGCTACAAAATGAAAAATCCGGCCACCGGCGAGATTGATTACGACGAACTGCGCGAGCTGGCCCTGAAGCATAAGCCAAAAATCATTCTGGCCGGCTTCAGCGCCTATCCGCGCGAGCTGGATTATGCCAAGTTCGCCGCCATCGGCCAAGAGGTCGGCGACCAGTGCCTGCTGATGGCCGACATGGCGCACATCGCCGGCCTGATCGCCGGCGGTGTGGCCAAAAATCCCTTCGATTACGGCTTTCACGTCATCACCACGACCACTCATAAAACCTTGCGCGGCCCGCGCGGCGGCCTGATTTTGAGCCGCGGCACCGTCGGCAATCCGCTCAAAAAACCGGAAAAAACGCTGGAAAATATCCCCACGCTGATTGACCGCGCTGTCTTTCCGGGCATGCAGGGCGGCCCGCACGAACACATCATCGCCGCCAAGGCGGTGGCGTTTGGCGAGGCGCTGCAGCCGGAGTTCAAAACGTACGCCAAGCAAATCGTCGCTAACGCGGCGGCGCTGGCCGACGCTTTGCAGGCCCGCGATTTTAAGCTGCTAACCGGCGGCACCAGCAACCATTTGATCTTGGCGGACGTGCACGGCAGCTTCGGCATTGACGGCGACGTGGCCGAGAAGGCGCTCGACAGCATCAACCTAACGCTCAACAAAAATGCCATTGCCGACGACCCGCTGCCGCCATTCCGACCCAGCGGCATCCGGCTCGGCACGCCGGCTGTGACCACCCGCGGGCTCCAAGAAAAAGACATGGCAAAAATCGCCGACTGGATGCGCCAAGCTATCGATAACAGAGAAAATTCAGCAAAGCTTAACATGTTAAGTAATGAAGTAAAACAGTTTGCCTTGCAGTTCCCGCTGCCCAGCGACCAGTAGCTCTACGGCAACAATTCGGGCTCCTGCTGGAGCGTGATGCCGAATTTTTTTTGCACCAGGCCGACGATTTTTTGTTTGAAGGCCAGGAGGTCGGCGGTTGATTTGGCGCGCTCGTTGACCAGCACCAGCGGCTGGGTCGGCCAGGTGGCCATGCCGGTTTGGCTGTCTTTGACGCCTTTGAGGCCGGCGGTGTCGAGCAGCCAGGCAGCCGGAATTTTTCGCTGCCGCGGATCGTCCGTTTCCCAGGCGGGCATGGCTGGGTAAGCCTCGCGCAGCCCCGCTACCACGCTCTCGTCAACAATCGGATTGGCGAAAAACGAGCCGGTATTGTGAACTACCGCCGGATCGGGCAGCTTGGCGTTGCGAATGGCCATGACGGCTTCGCGCAAAACGGCCGGCGAGTAAGTTTTGACGTCGTGCTCGTCAAAATAAGCCTGGACGGCGCGGTAAAACGGCGGCGCGGGGTTGCCGCGGGTGAGGTGCAGCGTGATGGCGCTAATCAAAAAGCGGTGCCGATCGGTGGTTTTGAAACGGCTGGTGCGATAGCCGAAGGCGCAGTCGCTGGCCGGAATGTTCACCAGTTGGCCGGTCTGGGTGTCGAAGGCTTCGATGGTCACCAGCGTTTGCGAAATGTCCTGGCCGTAGGCGCCGACGTTTTGCACCGGCGTGGCGCCGGCCGTGCCCGGAATCAGACTCAGCGCTTCGATGCCGGTCAGGCCGGCCTGCACGCTGCGCGCCACCACGCTGTCCCAATTTTCGCCCGCGCCCACTGTCAGGTAAACGTTTGTGCCGTCCTCGTCCTGCGTCTCGAAGCCGGTAATTTTGTTGACCAGCACCAAACCCGGGAAGCCCTCGTCGCGCCAAATAATGTTGCTGCCGCCGCCAATCATCAACATGGGCAGCTGGCGCTCCCCCGCCCAGGCCACGGCCGGCTGAAGGTCGCCGCGCTGGTGAATTTCCAGCAGCCAAGCGGCCGCGCCGCCGAGCCCCATGGTCGAATAATCGGCTAAATTCACGTTCTGCTGAGGGTTCATCTGGCTTCATTATACAGGCTTGCGTTCCTCCCGTGAGAAGGCGTAGTATGGAAGCAGATGAGTGAGCAGAACGCACCATTTATCACCTTGGGAAGACACCTGAAATATGTCCGCGAACAACTGCAGCAGAGCGTTGCGGAAGTTTCGGGCGCCGTCGAAATCGACGAGCGGGTGTTGGAGCGAATTGAAGCCGGCGAGCAGCGGCCGGCCGAAGATATTTTGCTGCTTTTGATTAGTTATTACGGCCTTCAGGATCAGCAGGCCGTGCAGCTGTGGGAATTAGCCGATTATGACGCCGATTTGCCGGATCAGATTAAGCCGGACATCGACCTTGGCAACGGCAAGGCCATGGTCATGTTGTTGGCCGTCGACACGCGCACCATGTACAGCGACGGCGCGGACATCGCCATCAACAACGCCGGCGTCACCATGAATTTCACGCAAGCCAGCGGCAAGGGCCAGACCATGTCGGTCGGCCGCATCGGCATGAGCTTGGAGCAGGCCGAGCGGGTTGCCAAAACCTTGCAGCTGGCCATCCTCAAAGCCAAACAAGCCAAAACTCCCAAGCAGCTGCCGCCCACAGCCTCAAACTAATTCTCACCGATTTAGCGTTTGCGGCGGCCGAGGAAGAGGCCGCCGATGCTGAGGATCAGCGCGGCGATGCTGAGTGCCAGGGCTAGCGTGGCGGTGGTCGAGGTGCCCGAACCGCCGGAATTATTGGCGCCCGAGCTTAAATCATTGACGACTTTGGTAATCGAGTACGGCCCGACGTTATTCTTGACCGCCTTGCCGCTAACGGCGGGGTTTTGGTCCCAGCTGACGACCGTGCCGTCGGCGTAGGTTTGGTAGGCTTTCCAGTCTAGGTTGGCGGCGCTGGCCGGCGCTTGGGCTTTGAACTTGAAATCTTCGCGTTGGCCGACCGGAATGGTGCCGGTCCAGGTAATGGCCGTGACGTTGCCGGCGCTGTCCGCCGCAGTGGTGATGTCCCAGCCGGCCAAAGCGTCGGGCTGGACGTTTTGCACGCCTTTCGGGATGTCAAGCGTAAGGCTGCTGACGGCCACTTGTTTTTCGTTCGGCACGCTGACGTTGAATAAGGTGCTGGCGCCGACGCCTGCTTGATTCGGCGTAACCACCACATGGGCGAAGGCCACGGCCGGCAGCGCAATCACAGTAACAGCGGCAGTCGCTAACCCGACGATTATTTTTTTCATGACGATTCCTTTCGGCTGGTTTCACTAGCATCATAATCCATAGCATAAGCGCCAAGCAAGATCAGACCGATGCCCATAGCCAGGCCGATCCACAGCAGCACCGGCATGGGCTGAGCGTTCAGCTGGCCGTTGGTGACCCGCTCTTCGTAATCGAGCGTGAAGGGTTGGAAGGCGCCGGGCGTCTTCGGCGTGCCGGTAAAGCGCATGATATACACGGCGGGGGCGGGGAAGGTGTAATGGTTTTCGCTGACCTGGTCGCTTGAATCAACTAGCGGTTTGGTGGCGATTGTCTTGCCGGCTTGTATTATCGACACATCGCAATTGCATTTCGGCAGACTGAAGCGGCCGCTATCGTCGTCGAAGGACAGAATGTAGTCCGTGGAACCGCCGGTGGTTGGATTATCGTCGGGATTGATGTGCAGCACGGCGCCGATATCGCCGTCCACTTTCAAGACATGCGCGCTGGCTATGCCCGGCAGCGCCAAAAACACCGTCGTCACGATCAGCAAACTGCCCACAAACCGCCTACCCATGCTTGAGCCTCCGCCGGAAGTTAAGCTGGATACGCGCCATTTCCAGCGTCACCAGCACCGCGCCGGCCAGATACGTCAGCCCGCTCAAAAAACCCAAGCCTTTATCGTAATGCGGGCCGATCAAAATGACATGCAACAGCACGGCCAGGCTCGCCAAATACACCAGGCGATGCAGCAATTTCCAGTGTTTGTAGCCCATACGATCAACCACCCAGTCGAACGAAGTGCCGGCCATAATGAGCAAAACACCGAAGGCGAAGGCGCCGGCCAGCAGCGAAACGCCGTAGGTCTGGTTCAGATATTTGAGGCCGCCAAAACCGCCCAGCTGCTTAAAAAAAGTGATATAACCGTGCAAAAAAGCGTAGTAAAACGCCGACACGCCAATTGCCCGCCGGGCGTGCAGGTAAGCGTCTTTGCCAGGCAACCGCGGAAACACTTTGGTCAGCGGCGAGGCAAGTATGGCGGTGTATAAAAGCAGCAGCGCAACGAAGCCGTAAATTTGCTCGATACGAATCATCTGCAAGCTGCCGGCCGGCACCAGCAGCTGAACAAAGCCGGCAATATTAACCGACAAGGTAACCGCCGCCGCCAAAATCCAAAAGCGGCTATTTATAAACAGGCGACGAGGCCAGGGCAGCGGCTGGGAAGTTTTCACTTCTCAATCATAACAAAGTAAGCGGAGAGAAATACCATGGTACCCCGCACAGGAATCGAACCTGCAACCTTCGGTACCGGAAACCGACGCTCTATCCAATTGAGCTAACGGGGCATGTCCGTTTTAGTGTAGCAAATCCCAAGAGAAAGCCGGAACCTGGTATTATAAAACTAATGATCTGGCTCTTATTAATAATTCTGGGCGCTGTGGCAGGCGTGATCAGCGGCCTTGTCGGCATTGGCGGCGGCATGGTTATCGTACCGGCGCTGGTGCTGTTTTTCGGCTACAGCCAAAAAGTGGCTCAAGGCACGACGCTGGCGTTGCTGGTGCCGCCCATCGGTATTCTGGCCGCGTACACCTATTACAAGCACGGCTACGTGAACCTCGGTGCCGCGGGCTTGATCGTGATAGGCTTCGTTATTGGCAGCTTCATCGGCGCCAAATACGTCACTCAATTGCCAACGGCCACCGTTACCAGGCTCTTCGCCGCGGCGCTGCTAGTCATCGCCATAAAAATGCTGATTACCGCCAAGGCCTAAGCTCTTCAGAGGCAAATAAAGTTATTCGCTTTGACGGGCGTTTTCGATTTCCGCCAGCAAAGCCTCCAAGCCGGTATGGGTAAGCCTGGACTTGGTCATAACCACCGATTCGAAATCGACTTCGCCGTCGCGCCGCGCACCTTGATTGAGGGCCTTGATGGTTTCTTTGTCAAGGCCGGTTTGAGCCGATAGATCATCAGTGAAGGTGTCGCTCGGGTGTAAATCGGAACCGCCGGCCAGCGTCAAAAGATAGCGCCCGTGCGGTGACAAAGCGTCGAGTTCTTCAGCCGAGAGGTCGGGGATGATTATGCTTTCCTGTTTGACCTCTGGTTGGTGATTGTCTCTAGGTGTGGTCTCTCTAGTAGCCATACCTAAACCGTATAAGAAAAAAGAGACCGACGCAAGCACAAGCGGCGTGATAAATGTAAATGTAAATTTAATAATTCGAACAGATTAAACCGCAAATTTCGTTTATACAGGAGCGAATAGGCTAGGCCTGGTAAGCATCGTTAATGAATTTAGAAACCAGGCTGCTGTTAGTTTAGGAATATGCCAAGCACGACTAAACCCTGGGAGGTTATCCAAAAAACACCTGAAACAATAATTGGCTTGTCTTTGGTTTTGAGTCCATAAATTAGCCAGATAGTTGATGTAAGAGTGTAGAAAAACCAGGTGCCTAATGAAACTCCGGAGGTATCATGGCCCGCCCAAACATTTATAATTTGAGGGATAGTGGCCAGCGGCTCCACCGTCGCAAAGATCAACATAAAGCGCTCGAACAGTTGATTATTCGTTTTGCTGTTTGTTTCGAGACTCATGGGTTAATGATAACAAAAACAGCCGTCGACTCCGACGCCTATTAACTGATCTTCCGTGGCGCGCCCGGCAGGATTCGAACCTGCGACCCCTTGGTTCGAAGCCAAGTACTCTAATCCGCTGAGCTACGGGCGCCTGTCGCAAAGCTTATTTTACCAGCTAAGCGCCGAAAATAACAGAGGTGGGATATTTACATGCCGCCGCAAACAAGCGATAATTAAGCTTATGATTAGACTGATTGCCGCCGTTGACCGCAAACTCGGCATTGCCAAGGGCGGCATTCAGCCCTGGTACATCCCCGAAGACGAACATTACTTTACCGACCAAACCAAAAAATACGGCGGCGCAGTATTGGTGGGCAGCACCACTTTTCGAACCTTCCGCGCGCCGCTGGCCGAGCGTCAAAATTATGTGTTAACTCGCGACCGCGAGCCGATTAACGGCGCCGAAATCGTGACCGATTTAGAGAAGTTTCTCAAAGATTTTCAGGACAGGGACCTGTGGGTGGTCGGCGGCGCCGATGTCTTCGCGCAAGTGGTGCAGGCCGGCAAAGCCGACGAGCTGTATCTTACGCACATCCAGGCCAATTTCGGCTGCAATCAATTTTTTCCGGCGTACGAACAGGCTTTTAAGCTCGCCGAACAGAGCGACTTACACGAACAAAACGGTTTTATTTTTACCTTCGCTCGCTATAGCAGGAGCTAGCCAGACCACGGCCCGCCAGCAGTTTATTCCAAAACCAGCGGCTCAGCCTCGTGCGTGTTGCTGAGCGGCGCTTCGCGCAGGAAAAAAGCCACCACGAACGCTAGCAGCGCAAACGGAATCGCCAGCAGGAACATGTCGCGGAAGGACAATGTGAAGGCCTGCAAAACGTCGTGCGCGATCTGCGGCGGCAAGTTGGCATTGACGCCGCTTTGAATGCTGCTGACATTGACGTGCTGCGCGGCGGCATTGCCCGGCGCGATATCCGAAAGGTGTTTAGCCAGCCGGTTAATCAGGATGGTGCCGAAGATAGCGCCGCCAAATGAGCCGCCGAGCGACCGGAAAAAGGTCACCACCGACGTGGCGGTGCCGATCTCCTGCCGCGACACGGAGTTCTGAATGGCCAGCGTCATAATCTGCATAAACGTTCCCAGTCCGGCGCCCACCACCAGCATCCACAAGCCCACCACCCACTCGCTGGTGGTCAGCGTGATGTGACTGAACAGCCACAGGCCGAAAGCCAACAGCGCGGTGCCAATGATCGGAAAGGCTTTATAGCGGCCCAGTTTGCTGGTTAGGCGGCCGGAAATAATCGAGGCGATAAGCAAGCCAACCACCAGCGGCAGCATCAGCAAGCCGGATTTCGTCGGCGTGTAGCCGCGCACGGCCTGCTGGTAAAGCGGAATGTACAAAATCGCGGCGAACATGGCGATGCCGGACAGCAGCGAAAGGATGGAAGAAACGCGGAAAATATCGTTGCGGAAGAGCCGCAAGGGGATGATTGGCTCGCTGGCGTACTTTTCCTGCAAAATAAACAGGCCGGATAGCATGACGCCGCTAATCAGCAGGCCGATTATCTGCACCGAGCCCCAGGCATAGGTGGTGCCGCCCCACACTGTGGCCAGCAGCAAACAGACCGTGCCAGCCGAAAGCAGGCCGGCGCCCAGGTAGTCAACCTTATGCTGCAACTTGTGGACCGGCAGGTGCAGCCGGGCGGCCACGGCAGCCAGCGCCAATACGCCGATCGGCAAATTCACAAAGAATACCCAGCGCCACGACAACGACTGCGTCAAAAAGCCGCCCAGCAGCGGTCCGGCCACGCTGGAAACGCCAAACACAGCGCCAAAATATCCCATGTACTTGCCGCGCTGCCGCGGCGGAATCACGTCGCCCACAATGGCCAACACCAGCGACATCAGGCCGCCGGCGCCAATGCCCTGCAGCGCGCGGGCGATCACCAGCTCGTTCATGGTCTGCGAAATGCCGCACAGCACCGAGCCGGTCAAAAAAATCACAATCGCCGTCTGGAAAATCTTTTTGCGGCCGAACAAGTCGCTGATTTTGCCGTACAGCGGCGTCGTGATGGCACTAGTCAACAGATAGGCAGTGGCCACCCACGAAATTTTGTTGAGGCCGTGCAAATCCTCGGCGATTTTCGGCAGGGCGGTCGAAACGATGGTCTGATCCAGGGCCGCCAGTAGCATCACCAGCATCAGCGCGCTGATAATAACCATAATTTCACTATGCGAATACTGCCGCTCGGCAACTTCGGCAGCAGTGGTGTCAGATGTACTAATAATTAACTCCTTTATTTATGATTTTTCGGGACCGCTGAGCGCGTTCGACAGACTCTTAATCATCGACTCAACTTCTTCGGCTTTGATAAGCACCAAAACCGGTTTCTGTTCGCTATGCATAATTACCAGTTTACTCCCCGCGCCCAGCCCCAGCTCATGCCGCGCCTCGCTGGGAATAACCAGCTGGCCCTTTTCGTTAAGGGTGGCGGTGCCGAGAATTTTAGGAAAAGATGAGTGCATAACGTGGCAAAATTATTACATTTATTACTTTTAGTATACAGCTTTCTCCAGCCGCAGGCAAGTCGCAAAGTCGATAATATTACAGACAATTGACAGAAAAGCGGAGTACCATATAAGCGGTAAGGCAGGGTAAGGCAGAAAGGAGCTGACACTATGGGCAAGTTACTGGACGAACAAATGAAGAATCTCAAGGGCGTGGTCAACGACGAAATCGTTAAATCACCAAAGAAAAAATGAGCTCGACCGACGACGCCCCAACTGATCCCAAAGAAAACCCGATCGGCCCCGGCCACCTGCCCGTAAGCGGCGAAGCCGGCGTCGGCCCGTCCTCCTATCACGACCCGCTCACCATCGATACCGACGACAGTGCCGGCAATTCTCCCTCAGTAGTCTAGAATTACAAAACCTCTTTTGCGAAGTTCATCGAAACGCTTATGCTTCGAGGGTCGTCACATGCGCTATCGCAATCGAAACCAGGGGGCTAATGAAGCTTCTCGCCTTTCTGTAACATGTTTATAAATTTTTCTATCCTTACCTTTCTGGTTGCAGGCTTTTTGGCCGTTTGTATCCGCCAGCAAAAAGCGTACACGTTTGCCCTGTTGAGCGTTTCAAAAAATTGTTTGGCTTTTGGATTGTTGTCGAGCGCTGCCTGAAAGTCCGCGGGCACCGCTGCCGTGCTGGGCGAATCATAAGCGGCATCCCACCTGCCATCCCGCTTAGCTGAATCTATTGCCGCCAGTCCCGCCGGCCGCATTTTCCCGGCCCTAATCAGCACCTCGACTTTAGCAACATTAACTTTCGACCAAATACTTTTCGGTCCTCTCGGAGAGAACTTTTGCAGCCAATATTCCTCATCGTAAGCCTGCTTCTGCCCGTCTATCCAGCCGTAGCATAATGCTTCTTCAAGTGCTTCGTCGTAGCTCACCGACGGTTTACCAGATGACTTTTTAGCCAGCTTTAACCACAAACCCTTCTGCCGTGCATAATTTTTTTCAAGCCAATCGTGCCAGCCCAGCCGATTATCAAAAAGCGCAACGGGCAAGTTTTTGTAAGTTTCCATGTAAAAAGCATAGCAAATAAAAAAACTCCTCAGACAAGGGGTCTAAACCTAGGCGGCTTGAAGAGCCACTGCGAATGACGAATGAGGTCTCGGCAACTATGGTTCGAGTGACTGCACATTGGGGTGATCGCCAGGAAGTTTGTGCCAATCTTGGTACATGGATTCGCCTCTTGACTTTAGGGTCTCATCAAAATCATATTGCTGGGAGAATAGCCTGATTTGGTGGCGAAGTGCCTCCACCCGTTGATTGATGTGCCCCTTCAAAGCTCTGCTTTCATCCTCGTCTTTGCCGGTCGCTCTATACAAGTCCCATAGCAAACCCCGGCCGTACGTATCCAAAACATCTTCTATATACACCAGTGTCATAAAATAGCTGCTTTTGTCCGGCTCGGACGGAGCAATACGATCCGCTATCGCATCGGCATAATCGAGAAGGTCAATAACATATTGGCCAAGAGGTTTGTCGTTCATATGCTGGGCCTGTTTTGCCGATAGAGTAGCCGCAGGCCTGCCCCAAACGAAACAGAGGCACAAGCTGCCAGGACGATAAGCAGAGGGCTGCTGCTGGCCGGTTGACCAAAACCGGTATCAGGTGGGTCAGGGGAAGGGTTGGTCGTAGACGAACTATTTGTGCTCACAGGCGGATTACTCACTGGAGCGATAGCTATTTCACCGATTTTATCGCTGCCTGATTCCGTAAACCAGATGTTGCCGCTTGCATCTTCAGCTACACCAAACGGCATACTGCCACTTGTCGGTATGGCGTACTCGGTAAAGGTGCCGGAGGTAGTTACCTCGCCAATCTTGTTGCCCTGGTGTTCGGTAAACCAGATGTTACCATTTGAGTCCGCCTGTATGTCCATCGGGATACTATTAGTCGTCGGTATGGTGTACTCGGTAAAGACCCCAGCGGTAGTTACCTCGCCAATCTTGTTGCCATATTGCTCATCAAACCAGATGTTACCGTTTGAATCCTCGGCCACACTGTACGCGCCGCTGCCGCTTGTTGGTATGGCGTACTCGGTAAAGACCCCAGCGGTGGTCACCTCGCCGATCTTGTTACCACTTTGTTCGGCAAACCACAGGTTGCCATCAGAACCTTCGGCTATCCCGTACGGGGCACTGTTGCTCGTCGGTATGGCGTACTCGGTAAAGACCCCAGCAGGGGTTACCTCGCCGATCTTGTTACTCCTCATTTCGGTGAACCACATATTACCGTTCGGACCTTTAGTGATATAAGTTGACCCGCTATTACTCGTCGGTATCGTGTACTCAGTAAAGACCCCAGCGGTGGTCACCTCGCCGATTTTGTTACCGGTATACTCGACAAACCAGATATTACCATTTGGGCCCACGACCGGACTATAAGGCGCACTATCTGATGTTGGTACCGTGTATTCGGTAATAGTTCCGGCGCTATTTATCTCCGCTATTTCATTGCTACCTGATTCAGTGAACCAGATATTACCATTCGGACCATATGTCATATCTGTCGGATAGTCACTAGATATCGGTATTGGGTACTCATTTATAGCAATTGCCGCAAATACATTAGGCGTGGTAATAAAAGCAGTAAATAGCAGGCTGGCTATAAAAAAGATAATATTTGTTTTAAGCATTCGCAGTCGTACCATGTTCCGCCCTCTGTTTCTAGTCGTATCTTAATTCTCAGGATAACAGACAGGATAAGCTATAGCAATTTATATACCGGCAAATAAAAAAGCACTCGTGTAGAGTGCTTATGCTTGGAGGGCCATCAGGGACTCGAACCCTGGACACCCTGCTTAAGAGGCAGGTGCTCTAACCAGCTGAGCTAATGGCCCAAAAAATCCCAGTGGGATTTTTTGTAGCTGCGAACGAAGTGTCCTACATGAAAGTAGTGAAACTTTGCGCGCCAGCCACGAATTGTTAATCCCGGTGGGATTTTTGTAGACGCGAGCGGAGCGTCCCTCAGTGAAACGTCCGCTAATCTGCAAACTCACAACTACGCATTGCGACTCACCAAACTTTAGCAAATTACCCCTGTTTTGGCAAGGGTTTAGACAACAGGCGGCGGCGTCGGCGCGCTGGGTGGGGCCGGTGGCGTCGGCGGAGTCGGAGCTGCGGGCGGGGTCGGAGCAGCCGGCGGCTGCGGCGCGGCGGGCGGCGCGGGCGGCGTCGCGCCAGTCACCCCTTGCATCTGCTTGGCGATAATGCTGTTAAACTCGTTCTGCACAATAGCCATACCAATAAAGCCGAGCACGAACAGCAGAATGAAAGCGATAACTGTAGACATCTCCTTCTTGGTCACCAGCTCCACGCCTTCGCTGTACTTCCAGAGCCACCAAATGTTCACGAACGGCACGATAATCAGCCAGGCCGTGGGGATTTTGGCGCCCAGCCGGTTCATCTCGCCTTTGGTCTTAACCTGCCAGACAAGAGCGTAAATGCCAAACGTAAAAAATGATAAAAAGAAAACTGCTATGGGGCCGCGATGTTTCATGTTAGTCCTTTATATTTTAGAATAGCCTCTGCGCCTATCTTAACCTATTAGTTCGCAAACACAAATTCCTGTGCATAAGTGGTACAATTTACAGATATGAAGATATTAAACGGCCGCGAGCTGGCCGGCTACATCAAGCAGCGGCAGGCCCATCAGGTGCGGGCGCTCCGGCAGGCCCACGGTGTGGCGCCGAAGCTGGCCATTGTGGTCACGGTCGATAATCCGGTGATTGAGACCTACATGCGTCTCAAGCAAAAATACGGCGCCGATATTTTGATCGACGTTGAGATCCACCGCGTCAAACAAACAGAGGTCACAGAATTACTTAACATGTTAAGTAATGATGAAAAGGTCCACGGCGTTATTATTCAGCTGCCTCTGGAAGATCCGGCGCAAACAGAAGAAATAGTCAACCGCGTAGCGCCTCAAAAAGACGTGGACGCGCTGGGCCAAAAAGCTTTGTTTGAGCCGGCTACGCCGATGGCCATCATGTGGCTGCTGGCGGGCTACAACGTTGACCTGGCTGGCAAGCGGATCCTGGTGGTCGGCCGCGGCAAGCTGGTGGGTGCGCCGCTCGAAAAACTGCTCAAGGACGCCGGACTCGACGTGCACGTGGCAGATCGCCACACGGACGGCCTCGCTGAGGAGCTGTCAGCAGCAGACGTTATCATCACCGCCACCGGCAGCCCCGCTGTCATTCAGGCCGACATGATCAAGCAAGGCGCCGTGGTGGTCGACGCCGGCGTGGCCAGCGAAGAAGGCAAAACGGTCGGCGACCTAGCCGACGACGTCTACCAGCGCGACGATCTCACCATCACACCCAAAAAAGGCGGCGTCGGCCCGCTCACCGTCTGCGCGCTCTTCGACAATGTCATCCGCGCCGCCCAGCGCACCGTTAAGGAGTAAATATGCACAAGGTTGACACGGAAAGTCTGCGCGAAACCGTCCTCAGACTGACGTTTGATCGTTACGAAGGCACGTTCGCGGGCGGCCAGCCGGCCAACAACAAGCTCGATCTGGAGCGGATCGCCCACGTGCCCGGGCTGCGGGCTCAGATTGTCTACGGGCTAGCGGAACTGGCGCAGCCCCACCGGCCGGATTTAATCGTCGGCGTGCCGCACGGCGGCGACTGGCTGGCCACCGATCTGGCCTGGCAGCTGGGAATAAGGGCGCTGCTGCTCGATAAGGACGAGCACAAAGCGTTTCATTACCAAAAAGGCGGAGAACAGATGGTCGCCAGAAGCGAACGCGTGGTGGGCGTGGACGACCTGTTTAACCGGCGTACCAGCATCCGAAAAGTGCAGGCCCTGAATGGCCTGGCGGAACGCATGGTTGCGGCGGTGGCGGTCTGGGACCGGAATCCCGCTATGAAGCCGCGGCTGCCTCTTCCCCACGAAGCGCTTATCGAGGAGGCCATCCCCGACATGTTGCCGGCCGACGATCCTCGCCAAAAATACTTGTCGTAAAGTCGCCAAATTAAAGACTGTTGACGGCTTTTTTGAACTGCTCGCCACGGTCTTTATAATTTTTGAACATGTCAAAACTGGCGCAGGCCGGCGAAAGCAGTACCACGTCGCCGGGCTGGGCCGCCGCGCGGGCCGCGGCGGCGATTTCGTTGATATTGTGGCCGCCGGGCATAACCAAACCGCTGTCCACACCGGCGGCCGCGAGCGCGGTGCCAATCCGCGCCGCCTGCTCACCAATCAATAAAATTTTACGGATGTTGCTTTCGGCAATGACTCTGGCAAGCTGGCCATAGTCAGCGCCCTTGTCGGAACCTCCCAAAATAACCACTTTCGGCTGGCTGAAAGCCTGAATGGCCACCACAGCCGTCTCCGGCGCCGTGCCAAAACTGTCATCGTAATAGCGCACGCCGTCCAGCTCGCGCACCAGCTCCAGGCGATGTTCCAAGCCGCTGAAACTAGTCAATACGGTGCGCATGGCCTCGATATTTTGAGTCACTTGCCAGACGGCCGTCACGGCCGCGCAAACATTCTGCCAATTGTGCTTGCCGAGCAGCTTCAGCTCGTCCGTCGAACAGATACGCTGGCCGTCAATTACAATAACGCCGTTGGCCGCCGTGGCGCCCGGCGGTGCAAAATAGGGGATTTTCCGGCCGGCGCCGTGCGCCGCAATCTGCCGCGAGGTGTCATTTTCGGCAAAATAAATCGCCACGTCATCACTGGTTTGCCGCTCAAACAGACGGCTTTTAGCCGCCACATACTCCGCCTCGTCGGCGTGCCAGTCCAGATGCTCCGCCACCACCATCAGACACACGCCGACCGGCGGCGAGTAGCTCAGATCAATCAGCTGAAAATTAGCCAACTCCAGCACCACCCAATCTTCCGGCCGAATATCGTCTTTGAGCATATCGAGCGGCGGAATACCGATGTTGCCGCCCAGATGCACCCGCCGGCCATCGGCCGCCAGCATGTTGGCGATCAGCGTCGAAGTCGTGCCTTTGCCTTTGGTGCCGGTGACGCCAATGATATGTTTGGAGGGACAAACCCGAAAAAACTCGTTCGTCACCGTGGTCACCTTATCCAGAATAGCCGGCGAATTGGCCGCCACGACGTCGCGCGGATGCACAATCGGACTGCGCACAATCAGATCAAACCCGTCCAAATCTTTCAGGTGATCCGGCCCAAGCCGCCGCGCCGCGCCAGCCGGCAACTCGACCTGTTCATTGCCATCGCAAACCGTAATCTCATTGCCCACACGCCAATACTCATAAGCCGCCCGCCCCTGCGCCCCGTAACCCAAAATCGCAATTTTCATACGTTTATTATGCCAGGTCCGTCGACGAACGCCCAGGCACAGGCTCTCACGCTATTTTCTTTTGCCCTCACGCCAGTCAACGCTTTGCAAAAAGGGTCCGAAAATGTCCTCGTCCGCTGTCACGTATAATTCATCCAGTTCTTCGGCTGACGGGTCTCGCGGCTGGAACTCCACGGGAGGCAAGTCTGAGATGATGCAGAGAGGCGTTTGCTCGGTGCCTTCGCCCATCGCCAGAACGGCCGCTGCCGCCAGGCCGCCGGCAATACTCGCCTGGCTGACGCCAAACGGCCGGCCAAAAAGATCGCCTTGCCCAATGTAATTCCGCAGCGCCTTAAAGCCGCTATGGGCGACTGCGATACCGCTGGTGCCGCGCCGCAGCGGCTGGCACGTGCTGTCGGTGATAATCACCCCCACTTTTTGAAGCTTGAAGCGCTCGACCAGATAGTGCCGGATTTGATTGGCGCTAGCCTGTGCGTCTCTCGGCCACAGTACGTAGTTACCGTTGCCGTTCGATTCGTCGATACCGGCCATTGGAATGAGCGTTCGCTGGATAATCGTAAACGAAAAGCCATAGGAATTGGAACCGCTTGGCAAATAGCGCTCGGCCTCTTCTTCGACGAGCGTCTGTTTGCTCACCGAACTGATGGGCCGCACACTGTTTTCGCACAGAGCCACAATTTTCGAGCTGACCGCCAAAATACCACCTTCTTGCAATTCCGGCAGCGCCGCGTCCAACAACTCAGTAATATTCGTTTGGCCTGCTAAAACCTTGGCCGTTTTTAAGGCGTGTAGCTTCATAAAAGAACCCCCGAGTTATTATCTGCAAGAGTTATTTTACTCGCCGAGCGTCTTCTTAACCAAATCAGCCACCTGCCGCGGCGTCATGTTGGCTTTCAGAATGATGCCGCTCACGCCCAGCTCTTTCACCTTCGGCGGAATTTCCTGCTCGCCCATGTTGGTCAGAATGATAACTTTGATGTTCTTGCCCCAGTCGCTGGCCCGCAGCTTCTCCAGCACCTCATCGCCGGTCATTTCCGGCATCATCAGATCCAGCAGAATAATGTCCGGCTTCATCGATTGCACCAGCTCCAGCCCCAATTTGCCATTCTCGGCGGTCTGCGCGTCAAATCCCTCCGCCTCAAACTTAAACCGGTACATCTGGCTAATAGCCTGATCGTCCTCAATAATAGCGATTTTCGGCATAATTTCATCCTACGCTAACCATGAGTTTTATACAATTACCCGCCAATTATTAAATCCTTTTAATGAGTAGATGTTGACATTTTTATACCTCCGTGCCACTCTTGAACTAGCGAATACCAACATAAAAATCGCAAACAACCAACCATAGAACAATATTTCACCATAGGTTTATAGATGCTACTTAAAACTAAGAAAAAAACCGAGATGAGAGATCTCGCACCCATGATTTACCGGCAACGCCTCGTTATCGAGGGTTATCCCGCGCAGGCCATTACCGATGCTCACATTAAAGATTATCTTGTCAAACTCTCCGAGCAGCTCCAGATGAAAACACTTGTTGAGCCGGTCACCCACAGAAGCGACAGGTATGGCTGGGCCGGTTGGATTCACTGGGAGAATTCCGGCGCTCATTTTTATGCCTGGGAGCAGCCGCTACTATTTTTCAGCGTTGATATATATACCTGTAAGAAGTTTGACCCCCAAACAGCCGTAGATTTCACGCGGCATTATTTCCAGACAACTGAGCTCGAATTCAAGGAGTTCTAAATATGGGAGAAGACCTCGTAATTGATCCTTCTGAACAGATAGGGCAGTCGGTTGCTAGCTGGAGCCCTGAGTCTTTTGACGCTCAACGGATAGAAGGCTTTGTCGAAGATTTAACTCCTGATGAAGAGATACGGCAAGGGAGACGCTTCGGCCTGCATGTCATTGAAGGCAATGAGCCCGCATCCGATATAGGGAGGTTTGTAGAATCTCAGGTTTTTGATGAGTTTTTTCAAAATGATTTAGAAAGGATGAAGCAAGAATATAGTCCGTATGATGCAGAGAGCACCTTTTTATCTGTTCTAGACTATGAAGAAAAGAAGCCGGTCGGAGTTATCCGCATAATCCGTCCTTCCGAGGCTGGACTTAAATCACTAAATGACTTGGTGGATCCCTCCGGTCCTTGGTTCAAGGAAGGTGATACGGTGGAGAAGCGTTTTAGCGAGATCGGTAGTGACCCGGAACATACGGTAGATATCTCAACCATGGCTATCATGCCTGAATATCGCACTAATCATGCCGCTGACGGAGCAAGCGCTGCTCTGTATTCTTCATGCGTCCGTTGGTCATTGGCGCACGGATATAACAGATGGGTCACGATTGTAGACGAAAGCATATACGATATGATGCAGTCCTGGGGTGAGCCCTTTCAGCCTTTCAAGGACGCGGAGTGGGCTTCCTACATCGATTCGGCAAAGAGTATTCCGGTGCACACCGAACTTCACTCAGGCCTCGAAAAAATCAAACGCTTCGACCAGGACATGACCCAAAAATTCGGTAACCCTGTAGATATTCACGGGTTGTACACTAGAGGAGTCGGACTTGAAAAGGATTTTGTTTTACCCGACTTCGGCGATGCCGTACAATAAACGTTAACAATGTGGGTGCTGTTATTCGTCGTATTGATCAACGGCTTTCTCGGTCTGTTGATATTCACCCGGAACACCCGTTCCTCTATTAACCGTCTCTTCTTACTCCTAACTATCGCCACCTATATGTGGTCAATATCAAGCTACCTTACTGATAATGCTCCCGTTGAGCAGCGCCTCTGGTGGGGAAGAGTCGCCTTTTTCTTTCCCGTTTTAGTGACGCTGTGCCTAGCTCTTTTATCTAGAGTATTCCCAGTGCGTTTGCGAACCTCACTCAGAGAAATCAGCCTTGTTTCCGGAATAGCTCTTATCGGCATGATAATTAGTTTAACCCCTTTGGTTGCGAAAAACGCCCTAATACACAGCGATGGCACAGATTTACAACCCGGTAGTCTCTACTTCGGCTTCATAGCCATTGAGCTGATCCTTTTTGGTTATTCCGTCAGAAATTTTCTTGTCACCAGCAAGCACTCAACCATAACGGAACGAGTACAGGTAAAATTAGTAGCCCTTGGCTTTCTCCTCAGCTTCTTTTGGGCGCTTCTCTTTAACGTTCTTTTACCCCTTCTCGTAATTTCTTGGTCACCGGCAAAGCTAGGCCCTGTTGGTACGGTCTTTTTTGTATCCTTCACCGCCTATGCGATAGTACGTCATCATCTGTTTAATATTCGACTTATTATTGCTCGATCCCTAGCCTATATAACTTCTCTGACGGTGTTAGCGGTTGCCTACGGAGTATTAGTATTTGGAGCTGCCAGCCTGATTTTCCACTTAAAGCTTTCTGTAGAGGTGCAGGTCTTCTTGGCTATCGCTACTGCGCTGGCATCCCTGAGTTTCTCTCGCATCAAGCTATTTTTTGATCGTGAGACCAATCAACTGTTCTATCGTGATTCCTACGATTCTCAAATATTTCTTGATAATTTCAATAAAGTGCTCGTTTCAGTGTACGATCTAGGTTCCTTGCTTCAAAAAAGCGCTCACTCTGTCGAGAACAGCTTAAAACCTTCCTATTGCGCGATTGGAATCAAGCAGAATGGAACAGCTGGCATAACATTTTCGGGCAGCACTTTAAGAGAGACGCACCGATTTGGGCGAGAAGAGATCAACGCTATAGATGCCCTTATGCGAAAGGCACATCATAAGCTCATTGTTACAGATGAATTAAGTGGTAACGACGGCCTTCAGAGTTTTTTACAAAACCACGATATCGCTATCGTCGTTAAGTTGGCGTCCACTCCTCAACAAGAAGGAGTTGGTTATCTGATATTAGGCTCGAAAAAGAGCGGGAACACCTATAGCACCCAAGACATAAGGGTGATCGAGATTATCGCCAATGAGTTGGTCATCGCGGTGCAGAACGCGCTCAGGTTCGAGGAGATAGAGCATTTCAACCTTACCTTGCAGCAGCGGGTGGATGAGGCGACGAAGAAGCTGCGGCACGCTAATCAGAAGCTGCGCGAGCTGGATGAGACCAAGGACGATTTCATCAGTATGGCCTCGCATCAGCTGCGGACGCCGCTGACCAGCGTTAAGGGGTATATCAGTATGCTGATGGAGGGCGATGCCGGCAAAATCAACCATATGCAGCGGGAGATGCTGGGGCAGGCCTTTTTTAGCTCGCAGCGGATGGTCTATCTGATCGCTGATCTGTTGAACGTCTCGCGCCTCAAAACGGGCAAGTTCGTCATCGAGCCGACCCCTGTTGACCTCTCGGTGGTCGTCGAAGAGGAGCTGGCCCAGCTGGAAGAAACGGCCGCGGCGCACGATCTGAAGCTCACCTATGACAAGCCGAAGCATTTTCCACAGCTCATGCTCGATGAGGTGAAGACCCGCCAGGTAATTATGAACTTTGTGGATAACGCCATTTATTACACGCCCTCAGGGGGGCATATCGACGTGCAATTAACAGAGAAGAGCGGGCTGGTGGAGCTGCGCGTAACAGATGACGGCATAGGGGTGCCCAAGAGTGAGCAGCCGCATCTGTTCACCAAGTTTTACCGCGCCGGCAATGCCCGCAAAGCGCGGCCCGATGGTACGGGGTTGGGCCTCTTTATGGCCAAGAAGGTGGTGGTGGCCCAGGGGGGGTCCATCATCTTCGAGAGCAAGGAGGGCTCAGGCAGCACCTTCGGCTTTATGTTCACGCACGCCAAGCTGGCCGCCCCTGATAAGCCAGCCGCCGCAACAGAGAAGGCACCCCTGAAGGCCGAAAAGACCAAAACACCCGTCAAAGCCTGAACCACCCCTGTTGATTATTGACAATTTATCAAGCTTATGCTAATATAGCAATAGTTCGTGTTAATTGAATGTTCTTTTACTCTCTAGGTAAGGAGTCTGCGAATGAAAAGTAGCGATTACTCTGGGGCTGCAGGTGACATTTTGATAGCTGCTGGTCTCGGTGCAATGAGCGTGGGCAGTCTCTCTATAGCTGTCGATTCTCTCAACGGAGACATACTCCTTTCCATCCTATGCTGGCTTGTAGCTGGGATATCCATATATTCCGCCACTTTGTCCCTTGTGCATGGCTTAGCTCTGATAGTGCGAGGCGTGCTTAAGGAGTTTCAAGTAGAAGTGAGGAGTATAGACAGTAAAAAAGAAGCAGTTTTTAAGGCGCCTCCCGGCTTGAAGCACGGGTAGATAACCTTCACGAACACCCCCTCGGGTAGAGAAGTCCGTATCTGTTACGACAGATGGGGAGCCCCGAGGGGAACAGAGTCTAAGGAGATAAGAAGTATTGATGTTGAGCATTTGCTCATTCCCATCACTTCTTATTAACTCCTTCAGACTTCCGCTCTACAGATGTGTATCTGTACTGATGAGTCCGAAAGGACGAAAGCGGTGCAAAAGTAAATAGTTGAGGCCGCTCTGTTACAGTATTGACTTTTTATAAAGCTTATGTTAATATAGTAAACAGTCATTTTTGACTAATGTGAGTTAATCCAAGTTCATTCAAATTCCAATCAAGGAGAGTGGTTGCAATGTATTGCACGACCTACCTTTACGACGGCAAAGCAGAGAAGCTCTGTGAAGACACCTACAGGCCCCATAAGTTGGTGGCCCATATGTCTCAGCAGGCTAATTCCGGAATGTCATGGTGGCTATTCGCCCTCATCGGTGGCGGGATACTGTGCCTGCTGGTCGGTGTCGGTCTGATCTTCAGGGAATATAAACGCGGGAACATCCCTCGTTCTATCTCTGTCGAATCTCAGCTGAGCCTGTTCTTCGCCATGGTGGTCTTTTCTGCCGTGGTGGCAGTAGCGTGTTTCATCCAAGGATTCATTTCAAATGATCCGCACGTGATCCATAAAAGCTTCATGGCAGGTTTTTTGAATGCCGGTGGTTTCAGTATCGCCCTAGGGTGGTATGAGAAGCTATCGAAGTCCGCGAAGGCAGATAAACCAGTTAATGCCGAGAGGTGCGCCGCCAAAGGTCCTCGACAGAACGGCCACGATTCTCACGGCGACGCTGATCCGTCTGCCAGCAAATGAACACCTCACGAACAACCCCTCGGGTAGAGAAGTCCGTATCTGTTACGACAGATGGGGAGCCCCGAGGGGAATAAGGTCTGGTAAGGAGTTACTAAGTGATGTTTAAGAAGTTATGAGCCGCAAGGTTCCTTCCATCACCCCTGTAACACCTCTAGCCAGATCTTCCGCTCTACAGATGCGTATCTGTACTGACGAGTCCGAAAGGACGAAAGCGGTCAATAATAAAAACATAAGCAATAATATTGACAAAATGTAAGGCTTGTGGTAATATGTAATCATCCTCGCCTCATGGGCGAACGGGTGGAGAACCTTCCGGTGGTCGCATCAGATGACAGTCGGAATCCAGGTGGAGGAGGTGCAACTTTACAATCAGGTACGGTTAGCCCCAAAAGGGTTAACTAAAGTTGGAAGATTTGTTTAGTTTGTCGGTCTAGAAAAAGTAAAAGAGGCGCTTCTTTGGAGGTGCTTTTTCGTCTTTAGAAAAGACAGCAAGCTAGATAGTCATGGGTCTTTGAGCCCGGTTGAGCGCTTACGTGCTCCCGGATTTGAGACCGTATCCAACCGACTATATATGTTAGATCTCAAATTAAAGTAGTTCGTTTGTTTGGCAGGACACGGAGCTGATAAATCCGCTTATCAGTTGCGTGTTCTGTCTAATGACGAACCTGGCAAAGGCCTAGCCAGTTTACTGACCCTCGAGCACTACGAAAGGTGGTGTTTCACAATTATGGCCTCGAAAATCAAACTCATGGTCATCCTGGCCGCCCTCGTGGTGTTCGGGGCGACCTTCGCAGTACCTGGCGCATCAGCGTCAAATCCCTTCATGAAGGGCTGGTTGCATCAGCCTGGAGCGAAGGGCGGTGTCAGCGAATCGAGTTCCTCAAGCGAAGTAATCGTTTTGCAGGACGAGAAAATCGGTGGTGCCGAAGTTAACTCCCCGAAATGTTTCTGGGGAAATGGTGAAAACTCTGGTGAGACTGTCACTGGAGAAAAATTCTGGTTCTACGACACGCACATGCGTATGTGCCCCGACAAGAACTCCGAAACTGGATGGGTGAAGGTCGCAGGCGGCATGACTGGGCGTGACTGTGAAAACGAAGTCAAACCGAACACTCCGCCGAAACCGCGTCCCAAGATCATCTTGGTCCGCTCTTTCGGTAAGTTTAAGGCAGTTGCTAACGCTCACGCTCGGGAGAAGGTCACGGGTTCGTGCGGTGTCGCTGAAGCTTCGGCTAACGCGCACGGTATGGCCTACGGCATGACCCGGGTGCAGGCGAAGAACAATGCCAAGTTCGTGGCTAACGCCAAAGCGAAGGCTACTGCCTCCGCCAAAGCTCGGGTAGCACTGGTGTGCTCACCGCCCGCCGCGACGCCTGAAGTTCCGAAGCCGCCCGCAGAAATCGCGTGCGGAAACGGTGAAATTAAGGAAGTGAAGAACGGCCAGATCTTCTGCGTCAAGCAGACGAACGAAGCCGAACAGCACTGCCAGGCCGTTGGCGGTACCTGGAACGGCAGTCAGCAGCTGTGCACGATCATCCAGATCAACGCCAACTGCTCGAATGTCACGGTCGTTAACGGCTCCGGCAACGTCGTGGAAACCAAACAGGAAGGTAACTGCAACCAGGAAATTAAAGAAGAAAAGGAAGAAGAAAAACCGTGTGGCTGCACTCCTCCTCCCAAGGAAGAAGTGGAACCGCCGGTCGTCCACCTGGAAACCATCCAGGAGCTGGAAACCGAAGAAGTACGTGTCATCTGTGCCCATGTCGAATCGCCTAACAATGATCCGGTAACGGTTCATTTCGAAGCCGAATACGGCGAATTCGCCAACAGCGGTACCGGCAGTGCTGTATCAGGTGGTCGCTCATGCGCTACCTACACTGCTCCGCCGGAGGTTCCTGAGAACGCGTCACACTGTGACACGATCGAAGTCCTCGTTCGGGACACTACGACTGGTAAGTCAGCAACGGACAGCAAATCGGTGAAAATCCTCGAACAGACTGAGTTCTAGAAAGGACAAAACTAAGAAGTCCTAGCTTTTGAAGCTAGAAAAAATTGAATAGCAGTAAGTCGGTTGGAGTGTGCGCGAGCCACGAGTGATAGAGCGAACAGCTCCCAAACTTGTGCGCTTGCGCACCACCCAACTGCTCGAGAGAGAACAACCTTGTGCACCCGCACATAACCGTTTTCCCTCGAGCATTTCCATGATTCTTGAAGCCCAATGACTATCTAGTTTGTGCCAACAACCAGTGTAAGTAAATTAATATGTTTTTCGTAAAGGAGAATACTATGAAGGTAAAATCTTTAGTTCTTAGTGGTGCCGCTGCCGTTATTATTCCGGTAGCCGGCATGGCCGCTCCTGTCTTTGCTGACAGCCCGGCTCAGATCGGTGGTGGTGACATCTATCGTGTCGCTAACCTGACCCAGAAAACTGACTTTGCCGATACTACCAACGCTAACGCTTGTGACGAGCTGGAATACAAGGTCCGCTTGCACAACTCTAGCTATGGTAAGGCTACAAATATCGTCGCTGCTGCTACGCTTTCGGGCACTGCCAGCACTACGAACACGTCTAAAATGACCATTAACTATACGACCAATGGTCCTACCGACAATGTTTCTGATACCGCTACGGTCAACCTGACCTCTGCTCAGAGCATCAGCTATGAAAGTGGTACGACTCAGCTGCTCGACGCTAACAACAATGTTGTTAAGTCGCTGCCTGATGGTGTGACCGCCGGTGGTGTCAACATTGGCGATCTGAATGGTTCTACTGTTGAATTCGTTCAGTTTAAGGCTAAGGTTAATTGTCCGACAACTCCTCCGGTAACGCCTCCGACGACTACCACTACGACCACTACCTCTACCCCGACCACTTTGGTGAATACGGGTGCTGGTAGCGTGGCTGGTATCTTCGCTGCTGCTGTCGCTTTTGGCGCTGTAGCTTACCGCGTTGTCCTGAGCCGTCGTTTGAGCCGTCAGTAACACCAGTGCTTGTCCTCTGTGGATAAGCACTAGCGTAAATGCTCAGTTTGTGCTACATTAACCGTAGTTCCAGAGCACTGACTGACCGCTCTTAAGACAAACAAATCTCACAAATCTAATGGAAAACCCCTCGTTCCTGGTGGAGTCGAGGGGTTTTTCTATGTCTCGAAAGTTGTGCAGCCACCTCTGTTATGGTATGCTGATTCCTGCTAGTTTCGCTAGTGACGCTTGGCTCGCGTCTATGGCTCGTGTTAGTTTCACTATTGACACTACGTTCGAGTCTACAAAAAGTCCCGCCGGGACTTTTTGGCTCCATCGTCTAACGGTTAGGACACCAGGTTTTCATCCTGGCAATAGGGGTTCGATTCCCCTTGGAGTCACCAGTTAGTATGGTTTTACCAAGGACGCTTCGCTCGCGTCTACAACCTAGGCCACCGGCCTAGGTTGCCCTTGGAGTCACCAGTTATCAATATACACCTCCACCCCTGTTTTATTATTGACAATATATAAGTTTTATGCTAATATGTATACATCTTGTCTACAGAGGTGGGCGGAAGTAGTTTTACAAGTTGGAAATCGTTAAATAACAGATAGTCATGGGTCTTTAAGGCCGGTTGAGCATCCTTTGGTGTTCCTGGTTTTAGCCCAATCAACCGACTATACGTAGATTTCAATTCTAGTGCCTGACTTGGTGCTGCATAGAGGCGATAAGGAGTTTATCGCTTGCATGTAGTACCAAATCAGCTGGCAAAGGCCACGCCAGACCCGATCATCTATGGAGGTGATTACAGTGGCTAAGAAAGTACCAATCCTGTTTGCTGCGGTCATCTTCATGATGATCGGGGCAATCTTCGCGTCGAGTGCGTCCGCGGCGAGCTGGACTGTTCTGGGAGGAGCTCCGCTCTTTCCTGGCGGCATTCCGAACGCTAAGCAGCAAGGGCGCAACAAATTCGTCCACGACATGCTCTCCCACAAGGGAGTGCTGGCTCAGAAACGTGCCGGCATGAACAAGCTGGAACGCCAGGCCTTTAAGCGGGCGCTGGTGCGCGGCGAATTCAAGCAGTGCAGGCTGCACGTCGGCGATCGGTTCGAATTCATGGCGTACGGTGTGGGGACGATCCTGGTGGATCGCAATGTCACGTTCGGTGATCCCCGCTACAAGGGCAAGGGCGCTCCGGCGTTCTGCCTGAGCGTGGAAGTCAGCAAGGCTGGCGTTCTTCTCAAGCTGAAGGTTCCCTTCAAGTGCGAGAATCTCGGCGGTAACCGGGAAAAGTTGGCGCCTGCCAAGCCGAAAAAGCGGAAGCCGAAGCAGAAGCCCAAAAAGCCCAAGCCAAAGTCGACGCCTGAAACGCCCTCGAGCTCGCCGCCGCCCGTGACCCCGCCCTCGGAACAGCCTCGGACTGAACCAGAAATGCCCTATATCCACCTGGAAACCATCCAGGAGCTGGAAACCGAAGAAGTACGTGTCATCTGTGCCCATGTCGAATCGCCTAACAACGATCCGGTAACGGTTCATTTCGAAGCCGAATACGGCGAATTCGCCAACAGCGGTACCGGCAGTGCTGTATCAGGTGGTCGCTCATGCGCTACCTACACTGCTCCGCCGGAGTTGCCGGAAAGCTACTGGTCCGCCGAACCGGCTGACCTCATTGAAGCCATAGTGTGGGATACTGTAACGGGCAAGTCCGCCTGGTACATAGAAATAGTGAAAATCATCCCGCAGACCAAGTACTAGAGAGCGAGTAAGTGCCGAGGAGAAATCCGAGGTAGTAAAGTCGGTTGGAGGTGTGTGAGCCATAAGTAAACGGGCAAGTAGCTCGAAACTTGTGCGCTTGCACACCATCCCGACTGCTCGAGAGAGAATCTTTGTGCTCACGCACAATTATTCATACATCTCTCGGGCAGTCTTTACCATTATTTTGAGGACCAGTGACTGTCTGTCCTGACAGGTGTTTTCGCGCGGGGCGATTAGCGGTATACTGAGGTGTAAGCACTAACATCTTGAGGGTGGAAATAAACAGATGACTACAGATACGGCGCCGGAGGTGCCGATCCAAAACTTTAAGCGGACGAAGATTATTGCCACGGTGGGGCCGGCGACGGACAGTTATGAGGCGATTCTGGGGCTGCTGAAGGCGGGCGCCAATGGGATTCGGCTGAATTTCAGTCACGGCACACACGAGGAGCGGACGCGCCAGATTAAGTGGATTCGCAAGGCCAGCCGTGAGTACGGCAAACCGGTGGCGATTATTCAGGATTTGCAGGGGCCGAAGATCCGGCTGGGGGATTTTGACGGCGTGGTGAACGTGCGCAAAGGCCAGACGCTGAGTTTTGCCTACAAAGCTGATTATGAAGCGACCGGACACTTGCCGACGCAATATGACCTCAGCAAGAAAGTTCGGCGCGGCGAGCGGATTTTTTTGTACGACGGCAAGGTGCGGACGGTGGTGAGCAGCGTGAGCGGCAGCGTGGTGCACGCCGAGGCCCAGAACGACGGCATTCTTATCAAACGCAAAGGGATGAACCTGCCGGATACGGATTTTGGCGGCGACATCATCACGGCTAAAGATCGGGCGGATTTGGTGTATGGCTCGGCGCAGGACATTGATTATGTGGCGCTGAGTTTTGTGCAGAGCGCGGCGGACATCAAGAAGCTGCGCGATTTGTTGCGCAATATGAACAGCAGCGCCAAGGTGATTGCTAAGATTGAGACGCGGGCGGCGGTGGAGAACATCGACGAAATTGTGCAGGCTAGCGACATGGTAATGATTGCCCGCGGCGACCTGGCGGTGGAAACGCCGGCCGAGAGCGTGCCGATTGTGCAACGACAAATCATTGGTTTGGGCCAGCGCTATGCCACGCCGACCATCGTGGCGACGCATATGCTGGTGAGCATGACCGAGCAGCCGGAGCCGACGCGGGCCGAAGTGTCGGACGTGGCCACGGCGGTGATTGTGGGCGCCGATTGCGTGATGCTGAGCGATGAAACCGCTAACGGCAGTTATCCGTTGGAAGCGGTGCAGACCATGAAACGGGTCATTCTGTACACCGAGAGCCACACGCCGCTTAAGGTGAGTTTTCCGGGCAACGAGCAGCATAGCCGGCAGGTGGCCATCAGCACGGCGATTTTGAGCCTGGCGGAAAGTATTGCCGCTACGGCGGTGGTGGCGGAGACCAAGTCCGGCGCCACCGCGCAGCAGGTCGCGGCGCTGCGGTCGGCGATTCCCTTGATTGCCGTAACTAATGACACGCGGGTGGCGCAGCAGCTGGCGGTGGTGTATGGCGTGAAAAGTTACATCCGGCCGGTGGACAAGCTGGCGGCCACCAAGCTGACTAACTGGCTGCGGCAGAATAAGGTGCTGAAGAAAGGCGACGTGGTGGTGACGGCTTCCGGCCGTTATCCGGGCGTGGTCGGCACCACTGACACCCTCAAGGTGCGCGTGCTAGAATAAGCGTAAGAAGTTAGAGGTGGGATGTTTACCAAGCAGACAATTCGCGACATTGACCTGAAAGGCAAGACGGTGCTGCTGCGCGCCGACTACAACGTGCCGCTCGAGAAGGGTAAAATCACTGACGACTACCGCATCAAGCAGTCTTTGCCGACGGTTGAATATTTGCTTAAACACGACGTGAAACTGATTATTTGCTCACACCTCGGGCGGCCCAAGAGTGCCGCGGACACGGAGTTCAGCCTGTTTCCGGTGGCTAAGCGGCTGCAGCAGCTGATTGACCGGCCGGTGGAATTTGCCACGGATTGCGTGGGCGAGGCGGCCAAAAAAGCCGTCCAGAAATTGAAGCCGGGCAGCGTTTTGCTGCTGGAAAATTTGCGTTTTCATCCGGAAGAAGAGGCTGATGACGACGCCTTTGCCGCTAAGTTGGCCAGTTTGGCGGACGTTTTCGTGCAGGACGGCTTTGGTGTGGTGCACCGCGCGCACGCCAGCACCGATGCCATCACCAGACATCTGCCGAGCGTGGCCGGACTGCTGCTGGAAAAAGAGGTCGACACGATTACGGCGGTCATGGAAAATCCCAAGCGGCCGCTGGTGGCGATAATCGGCGGCGCCAAAATTGCCGACAAAATCGACATTTTGAACCGCTGCATCGAGATCGCCGATTTCGTAGCGGTGGGCGGCGCCATGGCCAACACGTTTCTGGCGACCAAGGGCTTTGACGTGGCTGACAGTCTGTACGAAAAAGCTGATCTGCCGGTGGCCAAAACGATTATGCGTAAGGCGGCGGCCGAAGCCAAGCGGCGGCCTTTTATCTTTATGATTCCGCAGGACGGCGTGGCGGTTTCCAGGCTGGACGAGCAGGCGCCGACGCGGATTGTGGACTGGGGCACGCAGGCCATCGCCGACATTGAAGCCTATCCGCGCCGGGTGCCCGCTGCCGCCAGCAAATTGCACGCCCACGAAAAAATCGTCGATATCGGGCCATTCAGCGGCGCCTTTATCGCCGGCGGCATCCAGCTGGCCAACACGGTGGTCTGGAACGGCGCCATGGGCGTGACCGAAACCCGGGGCTTGCAGGGGCCGGTTGGGCCGTATGCGCACGGCACGGAACTAGTTATCGAAGCGCTGACCGGCGACTTCGGCCATAAGCCGTTTTCGCTGGTCGGCGGCGGCGACACGGTCGGCTACATTGAGTCGCGGAACCTGGTGGGCGCCTTTAATCATGTCTCGACCGGCGGCGGCGCCAGCCTGGAACTGATGGCCGGCCACCAGCTGCCGGGCGTGGCGGCGCTGCGCGATAAAAAGTAAGGTGCGTTACAATAAAGCATAAGCAATACCATGAGCGATCCAAGCAAGAAGACCATGATAGCCGGCAACTGGAAAATGCACCTTGACGTGCAGGCGGCCAGCTTGCTGGTGAATCGCCTGGACAAACGCCTTAAACCGCACCGCTCCATCGAGGTGGTGCTGGCGCCGAGCCTGCTGGCCCTGCAGCCGGTCAGTCTGGAAATCGACCGCCGCAAATTCCGGCTGGCGGCGCAGAACGCCTTTTATAAGGACGAGGGCGCCTACACCGGTGAAGTCAGTTTTACCATGCTGCGCGAGCTGGTGCATTACGTAATTGTGGGGCACTCCGAGCGCCGGATTTATTTTAATGAGGATTTGGAGATGGTCCGCGATAAGGTGCAGGCCGCGGTGCGCAACGAAATTGCGCCGATTTTGTGCGTTGGCGAGAACAAGCAGGAGCGCGGCGCCGGCGAAACCAAGCAGGTGATCCACGACCAAGTGGTAACGGCCTTGTCCAATCTGACCCCTGAAGAAGTGGACGATGTGGTGATTGCCTACGAGCCGGTGTGGGCGATCAGCACTTTCGACGGCGAGGTGGCCAAACCCGATGACATCGCGGCGGTGCTGCAGGTGATTCGTTCCCAAATTCACGAGCTGTACGGCCCGACCGCGGCCGAAAACATGCGCCTGCTCTACGGCGGCAGCGTCACGGCCGATACCGCCCCCGGCTATCTGGCCGTGGAAGGTTGCGACGGCTTGCTGGTGGGCGGTGCCAGCCTCAATTACGAGCAATTCGCCAAAATTATCGACAGCGCCTACGCCTTAAATCATTGACGGAAAATCATTGAGGGACGAAACCATGAGCGGAACAAAAAAACCAAAAAAGACCAAAAAACACATCGTTGACGTGCACCAACCGGGCGCCAGCGCACCGCCGGCCACCTCCAAGCCGGTCATCGTGACCAATCGGCCGCTGCTGCAGGATCCGATGGTGGTTGAGCAGCCCACCGACGAGGAATCGTCGGAAGAGGAGCCGAAACCGGCTGCCGAGCAAGCCGCCGACACGCCCGTGCCAAGTCGCGAAGCCGTGATTGAGCCGCTGGCTGACTCCGCCGACCATCATGATGAGGCGCAGTCGGAGGCTGCGACCTCAGCGAAAGCTTCTGCGGCCCTAGAACCCACCGCGGCAGGTGCGGCGGAAAAAAACGACACGCCGGAGCCGAATAAGACCGAAACGGGCGAATCGAACCGCTCCGCCGAGCCGGCCGCCGCCGAACCGGCTGCTGCCGAACCGGCAGATTCGACTGATCTTACTCGAGCCGATGCGCCCGTAGAAACCGCTCAATCATCATCGGACGAAGCGGAGCGAGCGCCCGATAGTGCCGCCAAGCCGTCGCCGGCCAAGCAGGCCGAAGCCGAGGCGCTGGCCAAAGCTCAGCACGAGGCCGAAATTCAGCAGCTGGTCGACAGCAAGCAGTACATTTTGCCGATCAACACGGTGGAGCAGCGCAAAAGCAAGCGTTTTGTGCTGCTGGGCACCGCGCTGGCGGCCATTTTGATAATTATTTGGCTGGACATCGCGCTCGACGCCGGCATCATCAAGCTTGGCGGCCTGAAGTCGCTGACTCATTTCTTTTCAAACTAGATTACAACAGTCGCGCCGGCCGTATTTTGCTAGAATAGTAAGGTGTTAGACAAGCTGCTTGAGGGGTTGAATCCGGAGCAAAAACGGGCCGTCGAAACGACCGAGGGGCCGCTGCTGATTCAGGCCGGTGCCGGTTCGGGCAAAACCAAGACGCTGACGCATCGCATCGCCTACCTCATCGCCACCAACAAAGCCACGCCGTATAACATTTTGGCGGTAACTTTTACCAATAAGGCGGCCCGCGAAATGCGCCAGCGGGTGGCCGAGCTGCTCGGCGAAAACGCCGAGAACCGCGGTTTTATGCCATACATGGGCACTTTTCACGGCATTTGCGTGCGGTTGCTGCGGCAAGACGGCGAAGCGGTCGGTATTCCGCGCAGCTTTGTGATTTTCGACGAGTCCGACCGGCAAGCGGCCGTGAAGCAGGTCAGCAAGCAATTGATGATCGACGAAAAAGCCTTTCCGGCGCGGGTGCTGAGCGGCCTGATCAGCAGCGCCAAGAACGAAATGCTCAGCCCCGAGGCCTACAGCGGCACGGCGGCCAGTCCGGCGCAGCAGGCGGCCGCCAAAGTCTATCCGCTGTACCAGCAGGCTTTGCGCGAGGCTTCGGCGCTGGATTTTGACGACCTGATCAATCGCACGGTGCAACTGCTCAAAACCAAACCGGAAGTCCGTAAGAAATGGCAGCAGCAATTCAAATACATCATGATCGACGAGTATCAAGACACCAACGCCGCCCAGTACTCATTAGTTAACATGTTAACTAATGAGCATAAGAACATCGCTGTGGTCGGTGATGACTGGCAGAGCATTTACAGCTGGCGCGGCGCCGATTTTCGCAATATTCTGAAATTCGAGCATGATTTTAAGGACTGCACCATCATCAAGCTGGAGCAGAATTATCGCAGCACCAAGCCGATTCTGGATGCCGCGCACGCCGTCATTACGCGCAATGCCCAGCGCAGCGACAAAAAATTGTGGACGGCCGCCGAAGGCGGGTTACCGGTGCAGATTCTGTCGGTTGGCAACGAGCGGGCCGAAGGCGAGGCGATCATCCGCCGCATCCGCGAGGGTGTTGACAGCGGCCGCCGGCGCTACGGCGACTACGCTGTGCTCTATCGGACGAACGCGCAAAGCCGCTCCATCGAAGAGAATTTCGTGCACTACGGCGTGCCGTACCGGGTGGTCGGCGGCGTGCGCTTTTATGACCGCAAGGAAATCAAGGACATCATCGCCTATCTGCGGCTAATTTTCCAGCCGGAAGACAGGGTGAGTTTTGAGCGGGTAGTCAACGTGCCGGCCCGCGGCATTGGTGCCAAGAGTCTGCAAACTTTTTTCGCCTGGCAGCAGCAGGAAAGCTTGAGCTTGGAACAGGCGCTGGCCACCGTGGCCGGCTGCGCCGGTTTGACCCCCAAAGCCCGCCAGGCACTTGCCGAACTGGGCGATATGCTGGCCAGTCTGCGGGCGGTCAGCCACGACGCTTCGGTCACCGGCCTGATCGACTCGCTGCTGCGCCGCATCGATTACCTACACTATCTGGACGACGGCACGCCGCAGGGCGAGGCCCGCCAGGAAAACGTCCGCGAACTGCTCAGCGTGGCGCAGGAGTATCAAGAAATGGGTTTGGACGGCTTTTTGGAAGAAGTGGCGCTAGTGAGCGATCTGGACGGCGCCGATTTTACGGGTGATGCCGTGACACTGATGACGCTGCACGCCGCCAAAGGCCTGGAGTTTCCGGTGGTCTTCATGAGCGGGCTCGAAGAATCGATTTTTCCGCATTCGCGCGCGCTCTACGATCAGAACGAAATGGAAGAGGAGCGGCGGCTGTGCTACGTCGGCATGACCCGCGCCAAAGAGGAACTCTATATGATTTACGCCACGACGCGCCTGCTGTACGGCGGCTTGCAGCACAATCCGCCGTCGCGCTTTTTGAGTGAAATCGAAGGGGCGGTGCAGGCCGGCAGTGCTGGCTTCGGGGCGCTAGCGCCGCCGGCTTTGCCCGAAGAGCCGGCCGTGGTGCCTGACGAGCCGCGCTACGTGCCGGATCTCAACGAAGGCGACGGCGTGCGCCATCAAGTGTTCGGCCACGGCACGGTGCTGGAAGTGGAGGGCGACAACGTGACGGTTTATTTCAAAGGCAAAGGCACGCGCAAGCTCAATACCGCCTTCGCGCCGCTCGAGAAGCTGTAGAGAAGCTGTAAGCGCTGGCTATCTCTGGTACAATGAAACGCACGGGTTCTAGGGAGCAATACAAGAGAGACCGATAACCTCAAGCCTGTTTATATATGCAAAAGAAGTTACGAAGATTTCGGCTTAAGTTCCGCCGTTTCCGCCGCCACAACCTGCCGCGCGACGTCGAAGACGTCAAAACCATGAGCCGGCATCCCTTTGCCGTCCCGGTGATCACCATTGGAGTTTTGTTGGTGCTGACCGGTTTGGCGATTTGGATTGCCGGCAGCCACAGCGGACCGCGGCACGGCTCAACCTATGTGGTGATTGTGTCGCATGATCACGTGCAGCAGACTGTGCCAAGCCGCGAGCCGACCGTGGGCACGTTGCTGGCGCGCCTGCATATCACGCTCGGGCAGGGCGATGTGGTGGAACCGAGCCTCAAAACACGCATCAATCAGGATAAATTCCGTATCAACGTTTATCGGGCGGTGCCGGTGCAGATCGCCGACGGCTCGCAGCGCACTTTTGCCTTCAGTGCCGCCACCACGCCGCGGGCCATCGCCCAGCAAACCGGTCAGACGCTCTATCCGGACGACTTGGTGACGACCACGCCGTCGCAGAACTTCTTGCAAACCGGCGCCATCGGCGAAACGGTGAATATTAAGCGTTCAGTGCCGATCCAGCTGATTTTGTACGGCACGCCGGCCCTGGTGCGCACCCATTCCGACACGGTCGCTGAGATGCTGGCCGAGAAGCACATCACGCTGCACCCTGGCGACACCGTGCAGCCTAGTTTGAGCACACCCATCACGGCCAATATGCAGGTTTTTGTGCTGCGCAAGGGCACGGCTATCACCACCGAGCAGCAGCAGATTCCGATGCCGGTGCAGACCATTGATGATCCAACGCTGACCACCGGCACCAGCGCCGTTCGCCAGCAGGGCTCGCCGGGCATTTTGCTCATCACTTATCAAGTTAACCAAAAGACCGGCGCCAAGACGCAGCTGCAGTCGGCGGTCATTCAGGCGCCGGTTACGCAAATTGTGGCCCGCGGTACGGCGCCGGTGCCGCAGAGCAGCAACCTGTCGACCTGGCTGCTCAAGCTGCGCCAGTGCGAGTCGGGCGGCAATTACGCCGAAAATACCGGCAATGGATATTACGGCGCCTATCAGTTCTCGCTGAGTACCTGGCAACGGCTGGGTTACAGCGGCCTGCCGAGCGCCGCGCCGCCCTCCGTGCAGGATCAGGCCATTGTCACCAATACCAATCGTTCCGGCGGCGGCTTGGCCAGTCAGAACCCCGGTTGTTATTACAGTACGGGAATTTCGGCCTTCCCGCCGAACTAGGGCCGCGCCATGAGTGAGCCGCGCGCCAAAAAATCACTGGGGCAGCACTGGCTGCGCGACGCCTCGACGCTGGCCGCCATGTGCGACGCGGCCGACCTGACTGCCGATGACACGGTGCTGGAGATCGGGCCCGGCCTCGGCACGCTGACCGAGCTGCTGGTGAAGCGCGCTCATGAGGTCATCGCCGTGGAGTTTGACGAAAGGCTCGCCCGCGAGCTGGGCGACAGGCTGGCGGCGAATAATTTGCAAATCGTTTCGCAAGATATCCTGAGCTTCGACCTGACCAGCCTGCCGCCGCACTACAAAGTAGCCGCCAACATTCCTTATTATCTGACCAGTAATTTGATTCGCCTGCTGAGCGAAACGCCGAATCCGCCGCAGACCATCGCCCTGCTGGTGCAGAAAGAAGTTGCCGAGCGGGTGGCAGCCGGGCCCGGCGCCATGTCGCTGTTGAGCGTGACAGCGCAGTTTTATTGGCAGGTGCGTCTCGGGCAGGTCGTGCCGGCGGAGCTGTTTGAGCCGCCGCCGAGGGTGGATTCGCGGATTTTGAGCATGACACGCCGGCCGGAACCGCTGTTTGAGGTTGACACCAAAAAATTCTTCCGGCTGGTGAAAGCCGGCTTCGCCCAGCGCCGCAAAACGCTCTTAAACAGCTTGGGCGGGGGACTCCAGCTGAGCCGTCAGGAAACGCAAAAACTCCTTGATGCAGCCGGTCTCGAACCGAGCCGCCGCGCCCAAACCCTCAGCCTGGCAGAATGGCACCGACTCTACCGCGCCTGGAATACTTGACGTGTTAAGTATTTAGGCATACATTAACGGTATGGGGCCGACCAACAATCTTGGCTATCTTATCCAGCATCTGGCCGCTGTTATGGGCCGGCAGTCTGATCAAGTTTTGCAGGAGCAGCTCGGCATCGGCCTGAGCCAGTTCAAGATTTTGATGGTGTTAGAATGGAATCCGCGCGTTCAGCAAAAAGCCATCGCCGACAGTCTCGGTCAGACCGAGGCCAGCATCAGCCGCCAGATCAAATTGCTAAAAAGCAAAAAGCTGCTGGCCAGCAAGCAGGATCCGCAAAACCGCCGCCGCCACATCACCGTGCCGACGCCGCTCGGCATGCAAATTACCGAAGCCGCCACGGCGATTATGCGCCGCAGCTTCGGGCCCGAATTTACCAGCATCGGCGACGACCAGCTGATGCAGCTGATTACCGGCCTGCAAAAATTGCATCGCATCGTTTGCCAGCCGGGCAAGCTCGGCGCCTGCGACCATCCGCTCGGGTTGTAAAAGAGCCGGCACTAATGGCCGGCCCTTTTGTGACGACGACGGGAAAATGCTCTAACTAGCTGTTGATAGCCGCGTTAAACAGATTCAAAACGTCGTGTTTGTAGGTGTTTAAGGCGTCGCTGGCGGCCTTGATACTATTGTTGGTAGTAGTGGTGGCGCCGGAGTTGTCCTTGTCGAGCTGGTTTTGGCTGTTAGCGTCGCTGTCGCAGTTGAGCTGCGGCGCGGTGATGCCATTAACCGCATTAGTAGCTTTTGTCTGATCGGCGTCAGCCGTGGCCTTCAGGCTGTCGTAATTGGCGACGGTAATCGAGCCGGTCGTGATATAGTCCTGCGTGCCGGTGTAGACAATATTGAGGCCGTTCAGCTGCTTGGTATCCTTGCTTTTGGCGTTAGCCGCGGCCTGATTCAGCTGCTGCTGGCGCTGGTCACAGGTTTGATGCCGCTGCTGCCACCACCAGGCCCAACTATGGCCTTGGTAAGTTTGGTTAGTTTGAGATTGGCTCTGCTGGCTCTGCGATTGCGATTGCGTTTGACTGGCGGCCGTTGCCACCCGTCCGTCGTTATAGCCGCCGTGCGCGAAAGCCGCCGCTGGCACGGCAAGCACGCCGATCACGCTGCCCGTAATGGCCGCGCCCCGTACTAAATTCTTAGATTTGGTAAGTATGTGCATACTGCCCCTCCTCTCGAAAAGTTGCATGTTTCTAAAACAAAAAATCACTGCAAACGCAGTGAGTCAGTTATTTACTAGCTAGATTAATAACCAGTTATCAGTATGAAAGACTGCTGAAATCGCGCAGTTAGATATACCACAAAAGCATAAGCGGGGCTGGTTTTTCTTGGCTAAAAGTGCTATAATTGTGAGTACGGGGCTGAATTTTAAGCTCGACGTTGGACTTTATCGGTTGGATCAGCAGGTCGCTTGTCAGCGTTATAGGCAAACCATTTTAGATGCAACTTCTAAAATCAGCGACGCTAAAGCAGCTGTAGCAAACTTGTTTGCACGCAGCAACTTCGCGTACGCACCAGTTGCGGCTTAATTTCCGCAGCAATGCCTGAAATACGCCAGATAGTTGAAAGGCATTTCATATCTTCTGGACGCTCGTGCTGAACCGTCCTAGCAGCACGCTAAGACTTTGGACTTAGGGAAGTGGCTTTTTTGTTTGTTTTGAGGCCAATTCCTGAAATTTTCTAAACAAACTAAGCCTGTAGAAAACCAGCCAAGATAAACCGGCGGACGTGGGGGCAGTACCCACCAGCTCCACCAAGTTTCACTAACCACGCTTCGCTCGCGTCTACAAAATATGCCACCGGCATATTTTGGGGGTGCCGGCTTTTTTATCGCGATTGAACGATGTTCCGCCTGGAAATATCAGTTCTTGGCACCGTAGGCGTTCCTGGTGGTCTAGCAACCGTAGTCGTCCATAGGCGTATTGGTATAAAGACGGCATGGTACAATCAACCCATGAAGAAATTATTAAATCTCAAAGTCTCGCTTACGGTTCTCGGTTCAGTAATCCTTTTAGCAACTCCTGCAACTGCACTGGCCGCCAAACCAGTTCAGACTGGCCCGTCCAAGGGCGGTAGTGGTGGCGGCAGTACTGGTTCGACCAGCAGCGTACTGACCGGTAATGATGTGTCATGGCCGCAGTGCAGCAAATCTTTGCCGAAAGGTCAGCTGTTCGGCATCGTGGGTGTGAACGACGGGCTAGCAAATACCACTAATCCATGCTTTGCCACGGAACTTGCATGGGCAAACGCTTCTGTCGGCGGCACCGGCCAAGACAAAGCGGCCGTCTATGTAAACACAGCTGACCCAGGCACGGGCGTCGCCGACTGGCCAACCAGCGGCAGCTCAACCAAATACGGCTCTTGTACCGGCGGCAATACTACGGCGTGTGCGTATCAGTACGGCTGGAACATGGCCACTGCTGACGCCCAGACCCGTATTGGCACAAACAATCCCGCCAACTTTAAGTGGTGGCTTGACGTTGAAACCGACAATTCCTGGGAAACTGGCTCTACTGGCATTACCAATAATGTTGCCGACCTAGAAGGCATGACCGATTACTTCCAAAGCGTTGGCGGGCGTGTCGGTTTGTACTCAACAGCCTCTCAGTGGAAAGCAATTGCCGGTACGGTCAGCACAACCAGCAGCTTGCATGGCCTTGATAGCTGGCTGCCCGGATATAGTAAGCTGACTGCAGCCAAGAACGCTTGCTCGGTAGCGGGTCTGACTGGTGGCAAAACGACCGTAACGCAGTACGTTTCCAAGCAGCTCGACTACGACTACTCGTGCATTTAGTTATGGGGCGGAACGCTCGTAACTCCGAATGGCATATCTATCATAGCTAGCTCCGTACGCAGGTGCTATAACTGCTAGTTAGTTTGATACACTATAGGCGGAGTCAGGGGTCTTATATCTTTCAAATTCGCTACCGATGGCCAAGCGCCACACCGTAAGCTCGCTAGTGATTTGGTGTAAACTTTTTTCGACCTCGCCCACCATATTTATAACCATGAACGAACTTACATCAGCCAGAAGGCGATGGCAGGACGGCGAATTTCTGCACGCTGCCGCTTACCTCGACAGACAGGGCAACCGCACGCCGCTCGTAGAGGAAATCGGCGCCCAGATACTGCGCGAGCGCACGCGCGATATCAGGTTCACCGGCGGCAGGTTGCTCCATCGCGCCGCTGTTGGGCTCCATCTTATCAATATCGACGAGGCGGAGCTGTTGGAGGCCGGCGCGCGGCTGGAAGCTGCCGGCTGGCTGAAGCTGGAGCGGGAAGCCAGCGTGGTGGCCGCCCTGCAGGACCGCACGCCGCGATATTTTGTGCGGCTCGGCGAAGTTGAGTCGTAACCGAGTCGTAGCCAGCACCGGCCGCAGCGATTTGCTAAAATAGTAACCAATGAGGCAAAGACAGAAACTGATACTGGGCGGCGCCATCGGCGCGGCGATTGTCGTGGCGCTGATCGTGGGCGGCTTGATATGGCGCGGCCAGCATCATAAAAAGCAGTTGGCCGACGCCACGCAAACGGTCGGCAATCACACCGTTTCACTCAATCAGTTATCGCCCAATTCCAGCTCGGACGGGCTGAGTGTGAGCGGGCAGGCCGACAGCCTGGGTCAGCTGGACGGCAATAACGATCAGTCGCAGTCACAAAGTTCTAACGGTAATTCGAGCAGCGGCGACGTCAATCCGGCCAGTTTTTCGCAGTACGACAAGTATCAAAGCAGCCAGAACGCGCTGTTCGGCGATATCCAACCAGGCAGCGGTTCGGCTTTGGCGGCGGGTCAAAAAGCCAGCATTTATTACAAGGTGTGGCTGACTAACGGCGCGCTGGTCGATCAGTCGCCGGTCAGTTCCAGCGGCCAGCCGCAGCCCTTTACGTTCACGCTTGGCGCGCATCAGGTAATTGTGGGCCTGGAACAGGGCGTGGCCGGCATGAAGGTCGGCGGCAAGCGGCTGGTGATCGTACCGCCGGCAGTCGGTTACGGCTCGCAAGGGCAGGGGACGATTCCCGGCAACGCCGTCTTAGTGTTTGAGGTCCAGCTGCTCAGCGCGAATTAGGGCGGAGCGATAAAACTCGCAGATTTTAAGGGCCAAGCCAAGGACTATCTCCTTGACCAAACAGGCGAAAGCTTAAGTTATTTCTAAAGTTCGGCGCGCATACTTAGCGGCGTGAAAAGAAAACTGGCATTTTTTATAGTGGCAGTAGTGGCGTGTACGGTTTGTTTAGTGGGCAAGCATCTCGCAAGCAGCAATGAGGCCACCGCCAGCGCGGCCGATCTAAGGGGGACGTCTGCCCAAGTCTCAACTAAAACCAGCGCTGCGGCGCCCGACAGCTTGCCGACTGTCACTGACGACATGAACAGCGCCATTGCCGGCTATCCTGACCTCGATACGGCGGCCACCCTCATCGATTTAGATACGGGACGGCAGTACACTGCCGGTCAAACTACTACCTTATTTAAGGCGGCCAGCACGGCCAAGGTGCTGACAGCGATTGATTATCTCCATCAGACGGAAACCGGCCAGGCCACGCTCAGTCAGAGCATTGACGGCACCAGTGCCGAACAGCTCATCAAACAAATGATCGAGGTGAGCGACGACCAGGCCTGGGCAGACTTAAACAACTACTTGGGCGACCAGCAGCAAACCTATGCCGACAGCATCGGTCTCAGCAGTTTTACCGGCGGCGAGTACTACACCATGACCGCTGCCGACGAAGCTAAATTGTTGGCCCTGCTGTATCAAGGCAAGCTGATTAACGCCGCCGACCGCAACCTTTTGTACACCTACATGGCCAACACCACCAACACCAACCTTATCCAGGCTGCCCTGCCGAGCGACGCCACCGTTTACCATAAGTACGGCCAGCTCTGGGGCTATCTGAACGACGCGGCGATTGTGGATTATCAGGGGCATCATTTTGCGCTGGTAATCTTTACTAACAATCCCGCCGGCACCAGCGACGACTACAACGATCAGGTGGCTCTCATTCATGCCGTCACGGCTGCCGTATTTAAGGACATCAACTAGCTAGCGGCTTAATAACATTGAGGCGCTTTGCTTTGCTATGATGAAGGCATGCCTGTGCCCAAAAAAGACGAGCAGCCCTTCAGCGATCAGCTGGAAAAGTGGCTGAAGGGCCGCCAGCCGAAAACGCTGGCCAGCCTGGATAAAGTTTTTGAGGACAAAAGCTTTGCCATCACGTTTTTGCTGCTGATGATTTTGCCGGCCTTGCCGCTGCCGACCGGCGGCGTGACGCACGTCTTCGAGGTGATCGTGATTTTGCTTTGCCTGGAACTGATCGCCGGCCGGCAAACGATTTGGCTGCCCGAAAAGTGGAAGCATATGTCGCTCGGCAAAACGCTGACCGGTAAGGTTATTCCAACGATTCTAAAGTGGATTCGCTGGCTCGAGCAGCGTTCCAGCCCGCGCTGGCGGCGGTTTTTTAGCTTGCCGCTGATGCCGCGTTTGCTGGGGCTTATTACACTGTTATTTACGCTGGGCGCGCTGCTGGCGCCGCCGTTTTCGGGCCTTGATACGCTGCCTTCGCTCGGTGTGGTGGTGGTGAGCCTGGCGATTATTTTGGAGGACGTAATCATGCTGCTGGCAGGTGTTGTAATTGGAGCAACAGGTATCGGGCTGACCATTGCGCTCGGCACAGCGGTCTTCGAATCTTTCCATCACTTTTTCTAGGCTTGCGGCCAATTCGTGATTGCCCAATTTGCGTAAGCATTGTATAATAATTACATGGAATACCCCTTAAAGGTCGGTAATGAGTTAACATTTGACGGCGCCCCGCTGACGGTGTTCGAGCCGGACCCGCTGGTGCGCGAAGCGGCGGAGCTGCTCACCTCGCGGTCACTGGTAATGGACGTGGGCGTCGGCCGCTTTCAGAATTCGCTTTTTTTGGCCGCCCAGGGCCACGCCGTGCACGGCATCGAAAAGGATTTCGGCCTAGCCAATGACGCTGCCCGCTTGCGGCGTTTTATTGGCGGCGAAGCGCTGCGTTGTCATGTGGAGTTTGGCGATGTAACCGAGCTGCCGCTGAACAGCGGCATGTATGATGCCGTGGTGGCTACGCGGCTGCTGCACGAAGTAACCCCCGAAGCCTCGCAGCACATAATGGATACCATGCGCCGAGTTACCAAACCTGGCGGCTTGAATATCATTCGGGCATATGTGTTGCCGGAAAAACAACACATAGCGCTGCCGCACCTTAATTTGTTTGAGCCGGAAGAACTTAAACAAGCTTACGAGCAGGCCGGCTGGCTGATTGAAAAATATGAAGCGGAAGAGGGCGAGCTGGAGTACGTAAAAGGCGGACCGCGCTGCAGCTCAACCGATCAACTGGTGGCGCGCAAGCCGTTTGCGGAAACCCCGCGCCGATAAAAACGAAGAGCCGCTCCGGTGATCGCTGATCTGGAACGGCTCAAGGTATTCGGCCTACGTAGGCAGGCGAATGTCCGTGGGACGCGACCTGAAGCCGCGTCAAAAAGGGGGCTGCTAGGCGCGTACCTCCCGCGCGTTCGCTCTCATTGCCTGCCCGTTAGATCTAGGACTTGTCAATTGATTACCCCCTTTCTGTGTTGCAAATTGTTAATGCTTACATTTTACCAACACATTTTATGAAATAAAAGTGAATTTTCTTGCGTCAGAGGCGCTACCCTGTTACACTACGCTCACTAGAAAAGCTGCTAGTAACGGTTTCGTTCGGTTCTAGGTTCAATTAATAAGCACGTGTTATGAGGAGCAGCTAACTTGGCCCGCCATGTTACCTCGGACATTAGGAGAGTAAGTAATATGGCAACCAAACTATTTGTCGGTTCCCTCGCTTGGGCAACCACTGACGACAGCTTGAAAAATTTTTTCAGCGCTGTCGGTAACGTCGTTTCGGCCAACGTTATCGTTGACCGCGAGACCAATCGTAGCAAAGGCTTCGGCTTTGTTGAGATGTCTTCCGACGAAGAGGCTAAGAAAGCCGTTGACGAGCTGAACGGCAAAGAGCTCGACGGCCGGCCAATCGTGGTCAATGAGGCCCGCCCGCGCGAAGATCGCTAATAGCTAATACAAGGCTTCGCCGCGCAAAACAGGCCCCTAAAAGGGCCTGTTTTCATTTTTTGACCAGAAGAGTACATTGAGTGTATGGCAGAAAGGATCGCCGGACACGGTTTGGATGACAGCAGCTTGCTCGATGGATTGGGCGCTGACGCCATAGCCGTCTTGAAAGTTGCCGACATGGTCACCATCGGCGGCGGCACGCCGCCGGAATTTGAGGTGTCAAGGAGCACGCTGCGGATCGATCTAATGACCGACCCGGATCTGGACACGCTGGTCTACGCCGACCGGCACGGCGGCTTCAAGGGAGAAAAAATGCCGCCGCCCATCTTGCAGTTAATGCGCATGTTCAGCACCAACGACCCGTCGTGGAAGGGGCGTCAGCTTTAACTTAGAGCGCGACGCGCGGGCCGGAACTGCCGGAACTATTGAGCGCTGCTCGAGCCGCTCGACTTCGAGCTACTGCTGGAGCTGTTTGAGCTGGAACTACTTTTTGAGGTCGAAGCCTTGCTCTTATCGGGCTGGGCGAAGTGCGGGCCGGCATTCTGGCTGGTGCTGGTGGCCTGGTCGTAAGTTTTATTACTGTTGTGGGCCGTGTGATAGACGTACCAGCCGACGCCGGCCACGATAGCGATGATAACGACAATCAGCAGGGCTTCGACGGCGCCGACGCCACGCTGATCTTTACGGGTAGAAATCATAGTGTATTTCCTTTTAATTTTGCTTATGCTTTTCTCACTGTACGCCATGTGATTGGCGGAATCAAGCGTCCGCGCTGCCGGTACTCAAAATAGTGTAATAATTCCTTGACCGCGGGGCCGCCGAGCGGCTAGGCTAAGAAGCATGTCCACACTCCATAAAGCCAAAAATACGGCCAAGCGGCTGGTGCCCAAAAAGCTCCAGCTGCCGTCGCGCCACCATAAGCAGCTGACCAGAGAAGAGGCGGCGCCGGCCCGGGCCTACATAGAAAATTACTGGCAAAAAGTGCAGCGCTACCACCCCAAGGACGACGAGAGCCTGCTGGGGCTGCCCAAACCGTACCTGGTGCCGTCCTACCGCGAAAAAACCGGTTTTGACTACAATGAGCTGTACTACTGGGACAGCTATTTCATGGTGCAGGGCATGCTCGACGCCGAACATCGAGAGCTGGTAGAGGGCATCCTGGAGGATCTGATGGACCTCTTCAAGCGTTTTAAGGTCATTCCGAACGCTTCGCGGACCTATCTGACCGGCCGTTCGCAGCCGCCCTTTTTAACGACCTTCATTTTTGATGTTTACGAGGCCTACAGCCCGGGCGACAAGTGGCTGGCCCGCGCCATCAAAATTGCGGAGCAAGAGTATCAGACGGTTTGGATGGGCATCAAAAAACCCAACGAGCGGCAAGTTTACCAAAGCCTGAGCCGCTACTACGACATCAATTATCTGCACGATTTGGCCGAAGCCGAAAGCGGCTGGGACATGACGCCGCGTTTCGACCGCCACGCCCTCAATTTTTTGCCGGTTGACCTGAACGCGCTGCTGTACAAGTACGAAACCGACTTTGCGCGGGCCGCCAAAATTTTCGGCGACCACGAGGCGGTGGAGCGCTGGCAGGCGCGGGCCGAAGAGCGCCGCATCATCATGAACAAACTGATGTGGGACCGCGTGCGCGGCCTCTACTATGACTACAATTACGTCAAAGAAAAGCGCAGTTCGATCAGCAGCCTGGCGGCCTATTTTCCGATGTGGGCCGGCATGGTCAACGACAAGCAGGCGGCGGCGCTGGTCAAATCGCTGCGGCGCTTCGAAAACAAGGGCGGCCTGGCCACCACCGACGCGCTGCCGCTCGGCCAATTCGTGCTGGGCAGCATGCCGACCCAGTGGGCCTATCCGAACGGCTGGGCGCCGCTGCACTACATCGTGGTCGGCGCGCTGGAACGCTACGGCTATCACGCCGACGCCCGCCGCATCGCCATCAAATGGCTGCGCACCAACCTCGATTGGTACAACAAAGAACACGTTTTTTTGGAAAAATACAACGTCGTGTCGCCGGAAAAACCGCCGGTCAAAGGCCTCTATCCCAGCCAAACCGGTTTCGGCTGGACCAACGCCGTCTTCGAGCGCTTCTGCCGCGACTACCTCGACCAGCCACAGTAACGCTAGACAACTATCTCTGCCCGCCAACTTGCTATACTTATCAGAGAACGAAGGAGGCCCCCATGCCAACGCTGCCAAACCGACCGACACTGGCGGACTACCAGCAACTCGTCAAAAAGCTGATCGTGGAGCGCAGCTACAACGAAGAAACCGTGCCGGAAGTTATGATGCTGCTCACGGAGGAAGTTGGCGAGCTGGCCAAAGCCATCCGCAAACTGAACGGCCAAAAAACGCATCAGGATTCCCGCGCCCACGACGCGGCCGAAGAGCTGGCCGACTGCTTCTGGCTGCTCATAGACCTAAGCAACCGCCTCGATATCGACCTCGAAAAAGCCTTCCGCGCCAAAGAAGCCAAAAATCAGCGACGCAAATTAGTATGACCGCAATCCAAAGCTACACCATTGACGCCGGAATCAAAGAAGATGAATTGCCAGACTGGCTCGGGCGGGCGGCCAAAAAGTTTGGCGTCTTTGAAGATGGCCGCGTAAATTATACCAGTGCCGACACCGCGCCAATAATTCTTTGCGTCGTGGCCTGCGGCGAGGAATTTCTCTTGCTGAAACGCGGCTACGGTTTAGCTGACGCCGAAGGCTATTGGTCGGTAATAACCGGTTTTATAGACGAGGTAAAATCAGTCAGCGAGCAGGTGTCTCAGGAGCTGCAGGAGGAAACCGGCGTTGCCATAGAGAAGTCGCTAATTACAGTCGGCGAGTCGTATACGTTGACGAACCCTCAAGAAAAAAGACGCTATATCATTTTTCCTTGCCTGGCGCGCCTTGATGAAAAGCCAAAGATTGTGCTGAATCATGAACATGCCGAATACAGATGGATTACGAAGCGTCAGCTTAAAGATTTTCATATTCTGGACGATTTGCCGTATGCCATCGACGCTGCTTTTGCGGCTTAGCCGGCTGGGGCGATGGTGACAGAGATAGCCGAAACCGCTACACTATACAGCTATGAGCAAGTATTACGTGACCACGTCTATTCCGTATGTGAACGGCGAGCCGCACCTCGGCCACGCCATGGAGTTTGTAATGGCCGATGTGCTGGCCCGCTACGCCCGGCAGCGCGGCGACACGGTGATTTTCAGCACCGGCACCGATGAGCACGGCGGCAAAATCGCCGAAAAGGCCGCCGAACTTAAACTGACGCCCAAGCAGCTGGCTGACCAAATGGCCGCCCGCTTCAGCGCCCTCACCAAAAAACTCAACATCAGCAACGACCGCTTCATCCGCACCACCGATCGCGGCCACGAACAGCGCGCCCAGCTCATCTGGAAAGCCCTCCAAAAAGACATTTACAAAGGCAAATACACCGGCTGGTACTGCACCGGCGATGAAGCGTTTTTCACCGAAACTGAGGTCAAGGCCAACAAGGGCGTCTGCCCGACCCACAACCGGCCGTACGAAAAAATCGAAGAAGAAAACTACTTTTTTAAGCTCAGCAACTACAGCCTGGAAATCCGCAAGGCCATCGAAAAAAACGATTTTCTGATCCTGCCCGAAACTCGCCGCAACGAAGTGCTAGCGGTGCTGCGCGACGGCCTGGAAGACGTCAGCATCAGCCGCCCCAAAGACAAAGTTAGCTGGGGCATTCCGGTGCCGGGCGACGCCCACCAGGTAATGTACGTCTGGTTCGAGGCGCTAATGAACTACATCACCGTGCTCGGCTACCCGGAGCACGCCGACTTCAAAAAATTTTGGCCGGCCGACGTCCAGGTCATCGGCAAAGACATCATCCGCTTCCACGCCGCCATCTGGCCGGCCATGCTGATGAGTCTCGGCCAGCCGCTGCCCAAAATCCTCTACGTCCACGGCTTCATCAACGTCGACGGCAAAAAGATGAGCAAAAGCCTCGGCAACTACGTCACGCCCGACGAAATCCTGGATAAATACGGCACCGACCCCTTCCGCTACTATTTCCTGCGCCACATTCCCAGCTACAACGACGGCGATTTTTCCTGGGACCACCTGGAGGCCGCCTACAACAACGAGCTGGCCAACGAGCTCGGCAACGCCGTCCAGCGCACCACCGCCATGATCCAGCAGTATCAAGACGGCGTCATCGGCGAAATCCCCCAGCCGGAGCACGACATCGCCCAATACCAGCAAGCCCTGGCGGCCTGCCGCTTCGACCGCGCACTCGACGAAGTCTGGGAGCAAATCCGCGGCCTCAACCAGTACATCGACGAAGAAAAGCCCTGGGAGCTAGCCAAAGCCAAGCCGCGCGACGACGACCACCTGCGCGAAGTGCTGGCCTACCAAGCCAGCGCGCTGCTGCAAATCGCCGAGCTGCTGCAACCGTTTTTGCCCGACACTGCCGCTAAAATCAAGGCCGTCTTCCAAGAAGGTCTCGTCAAGCCCATTGCCGGCACACTGTTTCCCAAACACGACCACGACCTGCAAGATCAGCCGTCCGCGGCCCAAAACACCGCTAAAACCGACGCCGCCTAAAGGATAATTCCGTGAAAATCGCCATCGTCACCTGTTCGCCGCAGAACGATTACCCGCGCGCTCTCAGCCTGCGCGCCGCTTTTAAGGCCTGTTCGGGCGTCGACCTGCGCATCGTCCGCAACCGCCACCGCGGCTGGCTGCGCTATCCGGAAACCATGCTCCGGCTGGCCAAGACGCGCTTCTTTGACCGGCCCGACGCCTATGTGGTGACCTTCCGCGGCTACGAAACGCTGCTGTTCTTGAGGCTGAGCGGGGTGCGCCGGCCGATAATCTTTGACGAGCTGATAAATTTCACGGAATGGATGGAAGAGCAGGGGAGACTGCGGCCCGGCACGCTTCCCTACCGCCTGTTCCGGCGCTGGTACGCCTGGCTGGTCAAGCGTTGCCGCCTGATTTTGGCTGATACCGCCGCCCACGCAGCCTATTCGGCGAAACTTAACATGTTAAGTATTGAGCGCTACCGCGTGGTGCCGGTGGGAATTGACGAGACGGTTTTTGATGAGTCAACGCCTTATAACCCCGACGACACGTCATTTACGGTGCTCTACTACGGTCACATGCTGCCGCTGCACGGACTTGAGTATGTGCTCGACGCCGCGGTTAAGCTCAAGGCTAATCCGGCCATCAAATTTCGGCTGGTGGGCGGCAAGAAGCAGGGCGCCGTGGCCAAAGCCTGCGCCCGGGCCGCGGCGGCCGGCGCCAATCTCAGCCACGAAAGCTGGCTGCCGTTCGAGGCCTTGCCGGCCGCTATCGCTGAGGCCGGCTTAACGCTCGGTGGGCCCTTTGGCGGCACGCTGCAGTCACGCTTCGTCGTGACCGGCAAAACCTACCAGGTGCTAGCCTGCGCGGCGCCGGTACTGATTGGCGCCAACGAGGTCCAGGCCGGCTTTGTGGACAAGCAAAACTGCCTGATAGTGCCGCAGGCCGACGCCGAAGCGCTAGCCGCAACCATCCAGTGGGCCGCCGAACACCCCAAAGAGCTGAAAGCAATCGGCAAAAACGGCCGCGCTCTGTACGAAAAGCACTTTTCGCAGGCGGTAGTCAACAGCTTAGCGGCGGCCATGGTAACGGAGCTGGGTGATGGAGCTGGTTGATACGCACTGCCACATCCAGTCGGCGGGCCTGAGCCGAGGCGAACGGACGACGCGCGAGCTGTGGGCCAAAGCGCCCGAGCTGACCGGTGACGCAATAATCAAAAACGCCGTGCGGGCCGGCGTGATGCGGCTGGTCTGCGTGGGCTGCGATCTGGCGGACAGCCGTTTGGCTGTGGAGTTCGTGCAAGACCGGCCGCAGTGCTGGGCCAGCATCGGCATTCATCCGCACGAAGCGCAGCACTACGCCAGCCGGCCGGATAAACTCGACGAATTTGCCGCCCTGGCGACCCAGCCAAAGGTGGTGGCCATCGGCGAGTGCGGCCTGGATTATTTTTACGCCCATTCGCCGAAGGCCGATCAGGCGCTAGCCTTGCGATACCAGCTGGAACTAGCCGTCCAATACCAATTACCCCTGATATTTCATGTCCGCGAGGCCTTCGACGATTTCTGGCCGATTTTTGACGACTACCGCGGCGTCAAGGGCGTGCTGCACAGTTTTACTGATTCGGCGGCCAACCTGGACAAGGCGCTGGCGCGCGGGCTGTACCTTGGCGTCAACGGCATTGCCACTTTTGCCAAAAATCCGCGCCAGCTGGAAATGTACCGCTCGATTCCGCTGCAAAAATTACTACTGGAAACAGATGCGCCCTTCTTGACACCATCTCCTTATCGTGGTAGTATAAATGAGCCTATGCAGGTGGGGACAATCTCAAAGTTTCTCGCGGAGCTGCGTGATGAAGATCACCAGGAGTTAGCGCGGGTTACGACGAGTAATGCCCGACAGCTGTTCGGCATCTAAAACAACCCTATAGACTTATGTTTGATAAAACGTTTTTTTCACGCGAGCGCTTCAGCGCCTCTGAAGTGGCCGAGAAAATTCGCGCCCGCTGGGGCGTGGAGTATCACTCTGCCGAGGGGCTGCGGCGCGCCCTGGTCGCCGAACATCCGGAGCTGGCCGCGCCGCAGCAGCCGCGCCGCCAGCCGATCACGGCCGAACAGCGCCAAACGGCGCTCGATGCCTCGCGGATCGGCGAAAATGTCTTCAACTTGGAGGCTTACGGCGAACGGCGCAGCGAAATCACGCGCGAAAGCGAGGCCGTGGGCCGTCAGCGCATGGAAAATCAGGCCCGCTTGAACGCCCAGGAGGCTTATCGTGAATTTGATGCCTAAAATTTTTCCGCATGCCGGACAGGCGACGGACGATCAGCCGCCGGCGGACTCGTTTGAGCGCCAACTGATCCAGCGCGAGGCCGAAATCGGTGGCCAGCTGTTTGGGCCGGTGCCGAAAGGGCGCGTGCGCCGCTTTTTCTGTCTCGATATGCACACCTGGGTCTGGCATGAAGAGTGGACCGAAAACGGCAAGCAGCGCGCCGTGACCACTCGGTACGAAGTCCGGCCCGGCGGCGTCCTGAAAATCCAGGATGGCGGCGGTTACCAGCGCCTGTCGCGCGAAGAAGCGGCCAATTTATACCGCGCCACCGAGCTGTATCAGCAGCGGGTCGGCCGCGAGTATCAGCGCATGTTACAGACCGCTTAAGACGCGGTAAGGCATACTTAACATGCTAAGTATCATATACTGAGAGCATGGCACAAACGATAATTTATTTGGATTATGCGGCGGCTACGCCGCTCGACGAGCGGGTGCTGGCGGCTATGCGGCCCTACTTGGCGGCGGATTTTTATAATCCGTCGGCTGGTTATCGGGCGGCGCGGGCGGTCCGGGCGGCGCTGGAAGCGGCGCGTTCCAAGGCTGCGCATTGGCTGGGCGCGCGCAGTAGCGAAATTGTGTTTACGGCCGGTGGCACGGAGGCCAACAATCTGGCGATTCACGGTGTAATGCGGCGCTTTCCGGAGGCCAATGTGGCGGTCAGCGCGCTGGAGCACGAGTCGGTCTTGGCGCCGGCCGGCACGTATGATTGCCGTGAGGTCGCCGTTGCGCCCGATGGGCGGATTGAGCTTGAGGATTTGCGGACTAAAATTGACGCTCGGACGGTGTTGGTGAGCGTGATGTACGCCAATAATGAGATTGGCACGGTGCAGCCGCTGCGTGAAATCGGGCAGTTGGTGACGGAAATTCGGCAGCAGCGGGCCGCCGCGGGCAACACTTTGCCGCTTTATCTGCATACCGACGCCTGCCAGGCGGCTAATTACCTGGATTTGCACGTGGCGCGGCTGGGCGTGGACTTGATGACGCTCAACGGCGGCAAGATTTACGGGCCGAAACAGAGCGGCGGCCTGTTTGTGAAGGCCGGCGTGGAGCTGGAGCCGCTGATTAGCGGCGGCGGGCAGGAACGGGGCCTGCGCAGCGGCACCGAGAACGTGGCGGCGAGCGTCGGTTTTGCCGAGGCGCTGGACATCGCGCAAGCGACGCGGCGTGACGAAACAGCTAGGTTGCTAAAATTACAACGGCAGTTTATGGAGGGGCTGCAGCGGCAGATTCCGGGCGCCATCATCAACGGCTCGCTGAAATATCGCCTGCCGAATAATGTGCACGTGACAATTCCGGGCAGCGATAATGAACGACTGCTGATTGAGCTGGACGAAGCCGGCATCATGGCGGCCGCCGGCTCGGCTTGCAGCGCTGCCAACGAGGAATTATCGCACGTTTTGCACGCCCTCGGCCTCGACGATGCGGCCGCCCGCGCCTCGCTGCGTTTCACCATGGGCCGCGATACGACCGCGGCGAAGATCGATCGGGTGGTTAAGGCGCTGAGCCGGCTCGCCTGAGCCGGCCTCGTATCTGTCAATAAACTGTTTCATTGCGGTTGTGTTTAGGGTATAATTTACTACTGTAAGTACTCGAGTAACACGTATGGTGGGCAAACAAACATGACAATTTGGTGGCTGGTGTTGATTCTGGCGGCGATTGGCAGCGTCGGGATTGCTTTTATTTGGCTGGCCGTGCGGATGGGCAGCGTCGGTGCGGCGCCGAAGGGCAAGAATCGGGCCGAGTCGTACGGCGATGCTGCCGAGCAGGACGTGGAGCACATCTTCAACGACGAGTTTCGCGAGGAGCTGCGCAACCGCGGCCGGCTGCATTTTGAGAAAATCATCGGTGAAAATGCCATGTTTTTGCAGCAGGATTTGCGGCTGACCACCTCGCAGCTCAATGAGTACATGAAGGGCGAGATTACGCGCAAGCTCAAGGAAGAGTTTGCCAAGTACGAGCAGTCGATTATGGATGCCAAGCAGCTGGCCATCGAGTCGATTCAAAAGACCAACAGCGCCATTGATGAGCAGCGCAAAGCCTTGGGCGAGCAGGTGGAGGCCGAGCTGACGGCTGAGAAGAAGCAGTTGATTGAGCATTTTGAGGGCAATATGGCGGACATCGTGAATCATTATGTGTTGGCGGCGATTGGCGATCAGATTGATTTGAGCGATCAGTTGGAGTACATTTTGGCGGATTTGGAGGCCAATAAGCAGGCGATTATCGAGGACATTCAAAATGGCGCATGAACCGGCGGCGCGGCCGAAAACTGTTAAAAAAGTGACGCACTTACCGCTGCTGGCGGCCGGCCCCGGCGACATTGCGCGCTTGAGCCGCGAGCTGGATTCGATTGACGGCGCGCTGTTGCAGGTGGCGGCCCGCGACGGCGCAAACAACCTGAAATTGCCGCGCACCAGCCAGCTGATGGATCAACTGGTGCAGCTGAACCGGCTGAATCTGCTCCACCCGACCGACCGCCGCCTGATTAAACAGTTTTTGGAGACGGTGGCCGCGCGGGCGCCGGTGGTGCACATGAGCTTCAGCACCGATCCGTCGGCGACTTTTTTGGAGAAATTGATGACCTGGCTGCGGCGGGAAATTCATCCGCAGCTGCTGCTGACGGTCGGTCTGCAGCCCACGCTGGGCGCCGGTTGTATTGTGCGCACCACCAACCGGCAATTCGACTTTTCGCTGCGGCAGGATTTTGCCAGCAAGCGCAATCTGCTGATTGAAAAATTAACTCCCGAAGCGCCCGCCGCGAAAGGCGTGAAAGGCCGGCCGGCATGAGCAGCGACAACAAACACTTCAACGGCTTGGTTAAGGCCGGCAATCCGGTCGGCGAAGTTATTGCGGTTGATCACTTTTTGGTAAAAGTCCGCGGCATGCAGCCCTGCGCGCTGAGGGCGCTGGTGATGTTCGAAGACGGCAGCAAGGGCTTCGTGCATCAGGTGCGCCCCGATCAGGTGGTGGTGTTGCATTTGGGCAGCAGCGACGTCCCGTTGGGCTCGACCGTGGTCGTGCAGCATCAGGGGTTGGTCTGCAAGGTTGGCAAGGATTTTGTGGGCCGCGTGGTGTCGGCCACCGGTGATCCGTTAGACGGCAAGGGGCCGATTGCCGCCGACGCCGTCTGGCCGGTGTTTGCCGAGGCGCCGCCGCTTAACGAGCGCCAGCTGCTGGAGGATCAGCTGGAGAGCGGCGTGACGGTGGTCGACGCGCTCTTCCCTATAGTCCGCGGCCAGCGCATGGCGCTGCTCGGCGACGGCAAATCCGGCAAGAGCAGCCTGGTCACCCAGCTGACCATCAATCAAAAAAATACCGATCAAATCGTGGTTTACTGCCTGATAGCCAAACGCCGCAGCGACGTCGACACACTGCTGTCGCGGCTGCAGGCCAATGGCGGCCTGGAGAAGGCCATCGTAGTGGTTTCGACAATGTTTGAATCGCTGGTGATGAGTTATTTGGCGCCGTACGTGGCTTGCTCGATGGCCGAATATCTGTGGCAGAAATGCGATCAGGACACGATTATTATTTACGACGATTTGACCAATCATGCCCAGGTGCACCGCGAAATTTCGCTGCTGTCCGACGTTAGTCCGGGCCGCGATTCGTACCCGGGCGATATGTTTTATACGCACTCCAGCTTGCTGGAGCGGGCCGGCCGCCTGGAGCGCAGCGGCAAGTGTTTGACCAGCGTGTCGGTGGTGCACACGGCCGCCGGCGACATTACGGCCTATTTGCCGACCAACATTATGTCGATGAGCGACGGCCAGTGGATACTCGACATGGACACCTTCCGCAGCGGCATCCGGCCGGCTTTAAGCATTGGTTTGAGCGTTACCCGCGTGGGCGGCGTCGGTCATAACAAGCGTCAGAAAGAGCTGGCCGCCAAGGCGCTTAAGACGCTGGCCAATTATCGCCAGGCCGAAGAATTTTCGCATTTTGGCTCGGAGCTGGGGGCGGACGCGCAGCAGGCGCTGCTCACCGGCCAGCGACTGTTTACGGTCATGACGCAGGGGCCGGCCGAGGTTTTCTCGCTGCTGAGCCAGCAGCTGATGCTGGATATTATTCTCAATCTGGAAAACGGCCGCGATCTGGACATCAACGCGCTGCGCATGAACGCGCCGCAGTACGCCACCAAAATTACCAAAGACGAAGACTACGATAAAGTTCGCGACGAGCTCAAAGCCAAATGTCTGGTGGCGCCCAAGCGAGCGCCGGCAGCCGCGCCGGTCAAGCCCGCCGAGTCAGCTAGAGCTGCCGCGGAGGCTAAGTCATGAGCCGCACCACCGATCTGGCGCGGCAGGAGCTGTCGATGGCCACGCTGGTGCAGCTGACCGGCATTTTTGAGGGCATCGCCAGCATGCGCATCTCGCAAATTAAAAACCAGGTGCTGCAGTCCACCAAATTTTTTAATGAGCTGTGGGCAATTTATTCGCAGCTGGACGTGGACAAGGGCTTTCGCTTTGGCCGCGAGCAGGCTGCCAAGGCAAAAGACAAGGATTTGCTGATTATCATCACTGCCGAGGGCGGTTTTAGCGGCGATATCGACCTCAAGCTGGTAAATTCAATGCTGGAAAGCTACGATCCGGCCAAAAACGATATCATCGTCATCGGCCGGCACGGCGCCACGCAGCTCGACCAGCACGGTGTAACCTATCAAAAATATTTCAAAATGCCCAGTAAAGACCGCAACATCAACGTCACGCCGATTATTCGCGAGGTGCAGCAGTATCGTTCGACCCGCTTGTATTATCAGGAATACGTCTCGCTGATGGTGCAGGACGTGAAGCACATTGAGCTGTCCACGGCTGTGAAGCAGCGCGGCGATGCCAGCCAGAAGCCCGACGAAGTGATTAATGAGCGGACCTATATTTTTGAGCCCAGCGCCTACGCCGTGGCGGCGCACTTGGAGCGCTCGATGATGCAGATTGCCGTCAGCCAGCTGATTTTGGAGTCCAAGCTGGCGCAGTACGCCTCGCGCTTTCGGGCCATGAGCGCCTCGCACGACCGCGCCGATGAGTCGCGCAACGATTTGCATCTGGCCTACAACCGCGCCAAGCGCAGCGCCAAGGACGAGCGGCTCAAGGAAATCATCAACGGGCTTAAGAAAGCCAAGACGGGAGCGAGGGGTTAGATGGCGGGCGTGCTGGTTGGTATCAAGGATTTGATTGTGCAGGCGCAGTTTGACGGCGACGCGCCGGATCTCAATGAGCTCGTGTCGGTCCAGAACGGTCACGACACCGAGCTGCTGGTCGACCATATCGAACCGAACGGCATGGTCTATTGCTTGAACGTGCGCGGCGATTTGCGCATCACCAAGGGCATGGTGGTGCAGCGGCTGCACAAGGGCATTGAAGTGCCGGCCGGCAATGCTTCGATCGGCCGGATTATGAACGCTCTGGGCGATCCGCTGGACGGCCTGGCGCCGGTGAGCGGCGGCGATGTCAAGCAGAAGGATATTTTCAAATTGCCGGCTAAATTTTCCGACTTCAGCACCAAGCAGCCGGAAATTCTGGAAACTGGCATCAAAGTGATCGACTTTTTCACGCCGTTCGTCAAGGGCCGCAAAATCGGCATTATCGGCGGCGCCGGCGTTGGCAAAACGGTGCTGACCATGGAGCTTATCAACAATATTGCTCAGAGCGGCGGCGGTCTGTCGTTTTTCGCCGGCATCGGCGAGCGGATTCGCGAGGGCCACGAACTTTACATGACGCTCAAAGAGAACGATTTGCTCAAAAATACCTGCATGTTCTTTGCGCAGATGAATGAAAATCCGGTGCAGCGTTCGCTGATCGGGCTGTCGGCGGCCACCGTGGCCGAACATTTCCGCGACGCCGAGCACAAGGACATCCTGTTTTTCGCCGACAATATGTACCGCTACGTGCAGGCGCGAAACGAGCTGGCGACCATTTTGGACGAAGTGCCGAGCGAAGGCGGCTACGAGCCAACCATTTTCTCAGACGTCAAGGTGCTGCAGGACCGCTTGAGCTCCAACGAAAACGGCTCTATTACTTCGGTGCAAACGATTTACGTGCCGGCCGATGACGTCAGCGATCCGGCCGTGCAGTTCATCCAGCACGAAATGGATTCGGTGATTGTGCTGAGCCGCAAAGTTGCCGAGCAGGGCATCCGGCCGGCGGTCGATCTCAATATGACCACCTCGTCGCTGCTGACGCCGGAAATCGTCGGCGAGCGGCACTACTTGCTGAGCGTACAGGTGCAGGCGCTGCTGCAGAAGTACGAGTCGCTGAAAGCCATCATCGCCATCATCGGTGAAAACGAGCTTTCGCCGGCCGACCGCGCCGACTACGCCAAAGCCAAAAAACTGATCGAAAACTTTACGCAAAATATGTTTGTGATGACTAAGCAGAACGGCATTCCGGGCGAATTTTTCAGCCGCGAGGACACGCTGAAGAGTATTGAGGAGATCGTGGTATGAGCGCTGACGGCCGCCGTCCGTCGGCCTCCTCAGTTGAGCGCGTTATCGGCCGGCAGCCGGTCAAGCGCTCCAAGCACGAGCGCGAAGCCGACCGCGCCGCCGGCGACTACCGAAAAGCCACCGGCAACGACAAGCTGACCATGCGCGTGCGGGTCTACTCGCCGTTCCGCGATTATTACGACGGCGCCGCTTTCAGTATTTCGGCCGTCAACGCCACCGGCCCGTTCGATATCCTGCCGCGGCACCACAACTTCATTTCCTTGCTCAGCGGCGGCGAGCTGGTCATCCGGCCAACTAGCGGCGGCGAGCAAAAAATCGTCATCTCCGGCGGCATCATGCACGTCAAAGCCGACCAAGTCATCGTCTTTCTCGACGTCTAAAGCGTATAATAAATTGCAACTATGACTCACCCCCACCCCCACCCCCGCACCAGAGACCTTGTTGATATCACTGCCCGCCCAACTCTCACTGACTCTCACGTAGTCTCCAGACCTCCAGCGGGGGGGGGTGCAACCTTATAACCCTGCACAGCAGGACAATGCTTCGTGGTTCCG
>DASZWB010000003.1:0-516164 GCA_035546815.1 Saccharimonadales bacterium (SeqCode)
GATGTCGGCTCATCTCATCCTGGAGGGGGAGCACCTTCCAAGGGTCGGGCTGTTCGCCCGTTAAAGAGGTACGTGAGCTGGGTTCAGAACGTCGTGAGACAGTTCGGTTTATATCCGCTGTGGACGCAAGGAAATTTGAGAAGAGTTAACCCTAGTACGAGAGGACCGGGTTGAACGCACCGCTGGTGTATCAATTGTTCCACCAGGAGCATTGTTGAGTAGCTAAGTGCGGACGGGATAAGCGCTGAAAGCATATTAAGCGCGAAGCCTCCTTCAAGATTAGATTTCCCTATGACCTCCCTGATAGACGATCAGGTTGATAGGCGCAAGATGGAAGTGCGGTAACGTATGGAGTCGAAGCGTACTAATAGAGGCATTGACTTTTTACGACCAGAACAAATCCAGCCTCGGTTGGATCCGTTCTGGAAACAGAAAGTGCATTGACTAGTTATTGGTGGCTATCAAGCCGCCCGTTTGTTAAGAGCTTATCGCCGTCCGTGCAACGTATTGATTTGAGGTGTATAGTTGAAGCTGGAGGATACCTCTATGAGGAACTGAGCCAATAATCAATATTTCATGGACATCGAGCAGGCGTTTCTTTACGAAGAAACGGCCTGCTTGGTGCCCATAGCGCGGGGGCAACACCTGTTCCCATGCCGAACACAGCAGTTAAGCCCCGCAGCGGTTACAATACTTGGGGTCCACCCCTGGGAAAATAGCACGGTGCCAAATTAATAAAAGAGCCTCCGAAAGGAGGCTCTTTTATTTAAGCATCAAAAAAGCAGCTCGTGTAAGCTGCTCTCTCGGATTGGGCTTGCTAGCGATCCCGTAGGTGAACCTAATAAAGTTCCAAGTCCAACGCTCAAATCTATTTTAGCAAGCGGCTTCTCAGGGGTCAATACGCAAAATCATTGAATTTAAGATTTATTTAATGTCAACTTGCTACGATGAGTTTACCTGGTGATATGGCAGCCCTAACGGGGCACAGACTGGTGTCGCGGCCTTGGGTTAGCGATCCAGGCCGGTCGGGTTCAATTCCCGATGCCTCCACTAGGTACTAAGTGTGAAGTGGGCGCCGCTAATTTCACATAAGGGGATTGACAGGTAACCGCAAGCGTGATATCATAAGCATAATTTCGAGAGGAATTAGGAGGGTTTCCGCCGCTACGGCGCGAGGCCTTTTTTGTTTCTCTTCGGATGGAATTAGGTAAGAGAGATCATAAAGTAAGGAGAATTATTATGGCAGGTACTAAAGCCGGCGGCCAGGCAGCCGCCAAGACCAACAAGACCAAGTATGGCAGCGATTTTTATGCTAAGATCGGTGCCAAGGGCGGCAAATTGGGCCGCACCGGTGGTTTTTACGCCAATCGCGACCTGGCTCGCCAGGCCGGCGCCAAGGGCGGCCGCATTTCACGGCGCACTAAGAAAGTTGCTTAAGTAACTTTCTAACAGGTTGAAAATCCCCGCTTTCGGCGGGGATTTTTCTATGCATTGACTGCTGAGGCAGGAGCGGTGCGGCGGCGGTAGGCGCGGCCGAAGCGGCTGGCCGAGACGCGCCAGGTAGTGTGGCAATTAAAACAACGATAATGGACAAAGTCATCTTGTTGCAGGCACTTGGTGCCGCAATTCGGGCAGATGCTGCGCTTGTAGAGCCAGTCGCGGTAGGTGTCTAAACAATCCTGGATGTGGTCCTCGTTGATGGTTACCCCGACCTCCTTGGCGACCAGTTTGGCGCGCTCCCAGGCGTCGATTTCCAAGCGCAGTAGCTCAAAATCGGCGCCGTAGGCATGGTGCCCGAGCAGCGCGTGACCGGTCTCGTGCAGCAGCGACCAGCGGGCTTTTTGACCGGCGGCCGCAGCCTTATACATGATCTCACCGGTGTCGGGCGACCACGAAAATTGTTCGCCGGCCCGAAAGCGCAGCTCCGGAAAGCGCTCGCCGAGCGTTTTAAGCAGGGCCTGCATCGCTGCCCCCGAACTGCTGCCGCGCGGCATCGTAGCAGCCAAACAGCACCACTTCTTCCGGCCGCTGGGCCTGGACAATCGGCGGGATAGGCACCACCGGCATCTCGTAGGTTTTCAATTCATCAGTTAAATACTGTTCGTAGCGGTCAAAATAGGTGCCGATGCTGCCGCCGATGACGATCAGGTCGGGTTGCAGCAGGGCGATATGGTTGAAAATGCCGAGCGCCAGGTTGTGGGCGATGCCGCGCCAGTCTTTTTCATCGGTGATGTCGGCGGCTTTTTTGCCGAGACGCGCGTAAATGGCCCGGCCAGAGGCAAAATCCTCCCATTCCAACAGCTGGCCCGCGTAAGGCAGCATCATGTGGCCGCCCTCGCTCTTGAGCAGGGCCGGGTCGATCCGCTGGTCGCGCACGAAACCGGTGCCGATGCCGGTGCTGACGGTGATGTAAAGCACGGTTCGTTTGTCCTTATGGAGCATCGCCTCCGAGAGGCCGGCCATGTTGGCGTCGTTGTCGATGACGAAGGGGCAGCCGAAAATTTGGGCGCAATCGTCGCGCAGCGGCACGTTGCCCCAGCGGACATGCGGTGAATTGATGCTAATGCCTTTTTCGTAATCGATGTGGCCCGGCACGCCAACGCCGCCGGCCCTGAAATCTTTGTGCGGCAGCTGGTTCAGCGCCTCGCGAAAGCCGGCCAGCAGCGACTGATAATCTTTGGGCGTCTCGAAGCGGTGTTTGTAGGTGATATTGGCTTCGTCGTCGATGGTCGCGACCAGTGTTTTGGTGCCCCCGATATCTATCGCGATATACATAGTGCCAGTCTACCACAAACAGGGGGCCTGAGCGGTAATCGGGCCCGCCCCTTTAGCGGGTTTTTTCGGCTGCCTGGCGTCTTGTCGCCAGACAAGGGGTTAAAATTTGAGTATCAAAAGAGTATAATTATACTCAAAATTTACCCCCCATTAAAAATAGGTATCGATAGGGAGCGAAAAGATCGAAAAGTGTGTCCGGCGAACGGCTCCGATAGGCGTCGAGGCGTCGGCGAGGCGTCAGCAAAGCGAATTAAGTGGAAAGGAGGCTAAGCACACCATGGAAAAAATGAAATTTCAAGTGCCGATAGAGAAAGAAGTGTATCAAAAATTGAAAAAACAGGCCGAGGAGCTGGGTTTTGATTCGGCGCAAGCCTATGTTCGTTTTTGGGCGAAAAGTGCCACCAGTGAGGAGCGGAGCAGGGGCCAAAGAACTTCTGAAGAGGCTTGCGGTGGCAGCGCGGCGGGTTTGGCGCGGCCGGCTGAGCAGGCGCTGCGCTATGTGGAGCTGGCGCTGGCCATGGCGCCGAAGGAGCCGGACTCGGTAGAAGCGGCGCTGGCGTACATCGAGAAACACCTGCGGCGGGTTAAGTCGGGCAAGTATCTCAACACTTTACTAAAAGAGACGCATCAGATATAATTAAGGGTAGACCAAATAACAACGTAATAGCGGTGCTTGCGGGCCACCGTCATGGGAAGGAAGAGCAGTATGGCGAAAACTTTAACTATGGATGAGCTGCTGGCCGGCAGCGAGGTCCAGGGCCTGGCGGCCGGTGAAGTCGTCGAGGGGACGGTTACGGACGTTAAGAAAAATGAGGTGTGGATTGACCTGGGCGCCCGCGGTGTGGGCGTGGTGATGCGCCGCGAGATCGGCTACGGCCAGAAATTGGAGCCGGGCCAGACGGTGACGGTGAGCGTGATTGATCCAGAGATGGACGAGGGCCACGCGCTGCTCAGCATGAAGCGGGCCGTCAAAGACCGCGGCTGGGACGAGGTGCAGCGGGTCCACGAGGCCAACGAAATTGTGGAGGTGGTGCCGTATGACGCTAACCGCGGCGGCCTGTTGGTGGAGTTGGAAGGCATTCGCGGCTTTTTGCCGGTAAGCCAGCTGGCGGCCGGCCACTATCCGCGCGTTTCCGGCGCTGATAAGGACGAAATTTTGCAGAAGCTGAACGCGCTGACCAACAAGCCGCTGCGGGTGCGGGTGCTGGACATCAGCCGCAAGGACAATAAGCTGATTTTCTCTGAAAAAGAGGCCGTTAAGGATGACATGCAGGCGCGCTTTAAGGAGCTGAAGGTTGGCGACGTGGTGGAAGGCGTGGTCACCGGCGTGATCGACTTTGGCGCGTTCGTTAACGTTGACGGCATCGAGGGCCTGATTCATATCTCGGAAATTTCCTGGGAGCGAGTGGATAATCCGCGCAACTACGTTAAGGTGGGCGAGACGGTTAAGGCCAAGATCATCGCCATCGACAAAGACCGCCTGAGCCTCAGCCTCAAACAGATGACCGAAGACCCGTGGCTGGAGCAGGTCAAGGCCTTTAAGAAGGGCGACGTGGTGGAGGGCAAGGTGACGCGTATTACGCCGTTTGGCGCTTTTGTGCAGCTCAGCCCGAGCGTGGAAGCGCTGGTGCACGTGAGTGAAATGAGTAATGACGAAGACGTCGATCCGGAAAAATTGTTCCAGTTGAACGAGAAGAAAGAGTTTAAGGTGCTCGATATCGACACCGAGAATCGCAAAATTGCCCTGTCGTTGAAAGACGCCAAAGCTAAAGCCAAGAAATAGCTATGAAATTTTAGGTAACCGGCCGCTGAAGGCCAGAAAGGAGTGCGACGATGGCAGACAAAACCGCCGAAACCGGCAAAACCACAATCGAAATCGAAGACATGATCACCGTCGGCACCCTGGCTGAGCGGCTGGCGATCCCCGTGTCGCGCCTGATTGGCGAGCTGATGAAGAACGGCGTTATGGCGACCGTTAACGAGCGGATTGATTTTGATACGGCGCAAATTATCGTGGGCGAGCTCGGTCTGGACGTGGAGCTGGTGAAGCAGGCCGCCAAAGAGGCGGCCGCGCCGGAGCGCCACAAGCCCGAGGCCAGCGATAAAGCGGTGGCCCGGCCGCCGGTGGTGGCGGTGATGGGGCATGTTGACCACGGCAAGACCAGCCTGCTGGACGCTATCCGCGGCGCCGAGGTGGTCAAGGGTGAGGCCGGCGGCATCACGCAGCACATCTCGGCTTATCAGGTGACGCACAACAAGCGCGACATTACTTTCCTGGACACGCCCGGGCACGAGGCGTTTGCGGCTATCCGCGAGCATGGCGCGCATCTGACCGACATCGTGATTATTGTGGTGGCAGCCGATGACGGCATTAAGCCGCAAACCATCGAGGCCATCCGTTTTGCGCGCAAGGCCGGCGTGAAAATCATCGTGGCGATTAATAAAATTGACAAAGAGGGCGCCGACATCAACCGCGTCAAGCAGCAATTATCAGAGAACGACCTGCTGATTGAGGAGTGGGGCGGCGACACGGTGGTGGTGCCGGTGTCGGCCAAGACCAAAGAGGGCATTCCGGCGCTGCTGGACATGATTTTGCTGGTGACCGACGTGGAGGAGCTGAAGGCCGACGTCGATGTGCCGGCGCGCGGCCTAGTCATTGAAGCGCATGTGGAGCAGGGGCGCGGACCGGTGGCGCAGGCGCTGATTGAAGCCGGCACGCTGAAGGTCGGCGATTTTGTGGTGGCCGGCAGCAGCTATGCCAAGGTCCGCAATTTGGAATCCACCGACGGCCGGCCGCTCCAGCGGGGCACGCCGTCGATGCCGGTGGTGATGACCGGCTTTAAGACGCTGCCGGAATTTGGCGATGAATTTACAGTGGTGGCGAGCGAAAAAGCGGCCCGCGCGCAGGCCAGTGAGGCGGCGGCCAGCAAGCAGGCGGCCGGCGGCCATCTGGACATCGGCGGCGGCGAGCTAATCCGCCTGATTAACCGCAGCAACGAGCTGCAAGAGCTGAACATCATCGTCAAAGCCGACGTGCAGGGCTCGCTGACCTCTGTGGTCGACAGCCTCAAAGCCATGGACACCGACGAAGTTTCGGTGCGCGTGGTTGGCTCCGGCATCGGTCCGATCAACGAAAACGACCTGCATCTGGCGCACAGCACCGGCTCAATCATCTACGGCTTCAACGTCAGCCTGCCGACGGCCAGCAAGCAGAAAGCCGCCCGCGACAAGGTCAGCATCCGTTTGTACAAGGTGATTTATGAGCTGATCGACGACGTCAAAGGCGAATTATCCAATCTGCTCAGCCCGGAAATCGTGGAGACCGAGCTGGGCCGGCTGGTGGTCAAGGGCGTTTTCAAGACCACCCGCAGCGAAGTGATTTGCGGCGGCGAAGTCACCAAAGGCAAGCTAACGGTGCCGGCGCTGGCGCGGGTCAGCCGCGGCGACGAAACGCTGGCCGAAGTCGAAGTTACCAACCTCAAGCGCGGCCCGGCCGACGCCCGCGAAGTCGTCGAAGGCGAAATGTGCGGCCTGAGCCTCAAAACCGACAAGCGGCTGGAGCTCCAGGAAGGCGACCGCATCGACCTCTTTACGCGCCAGGCGGTTCAAAGAAAACTATAAAATGGTACAATTAAGATATGCTGAAAATCGATAATTCACTCCTGGTAGAGGTTGGTCTGGGCGATTTGCCGGCGGCCGAGAAGAACAGTTTTCTGAAGCATATTTATGAAACGCTGGAAATGCGCGTCGGCATCCGCCTGGCTGATCAGATGAGCAACCAGCAGCTGGACGAGTTTGAGCGCTATTTTGAGGCCAAGGACGACGCCGGCGCCTTCAAGTGGCTGGAGACCAATTTTCCGAATTATAAGGATATTGTGCAGCAGGAATTTGATAAATTGAAGGCCGAAGTCGCCCAGTCGGCGCCGCAGATTTTGGCGGCCAGCCAGCAGGGCGCGCAGCAGGGGCAGGTTCAGCCGCCAGCGCCGTCAGCGCCCAGCCAGGGGCCAATGCCGGCTCAGGGCCAGCCGCAACCTGTCGCCCAGCCCCAGCCGGCTCCGTACCAGCCGCCGCAACCCCAAGCCCAACCACAACCACAATCGCAGCCCCAGCAGCCGCCATTCCCAAACCAGCAGCCGCCGGCCGGCCCCGCCGTTTAATAAGTTTGTAATAATTAGCGATAAAATTTTCACAGCACGGCCGCGCCATTAGCAGTATGCTGAGGGTGTTATGGCACGAGAGCAACGTTTTGACCTCTATAATTCGGGTGGCGAACACCGGCCGCTCAGGTATGAAGATATGGTCGATTTGCTGGGCAAAATGGCCACCCGCGAGAACGATTGGGGCGCCGATTCCGGCGGCGAACTAGCCGAATTGCCGCGCCCGTTTCATCCGCCTGATATCGGTAGCGTAGCCCTCCGCCCGCCAACCGGCGAACGAATCCTTGAGCTAACCTATGAGCGTATATAGGTTCTTTGTCTTTACCTAAACAACAATTGGCTCGGCCAATGGCTGAGAGGTTAGCGTTGCCTTGATCTGTTCAAGAATGTCGAGTACCTCAGTGTCGGCCGCTAAATAGTTATCTTCCGCTGGTCCAACGTCGTCAGCATAATCTATCACTTTCTCGGGATCTCTAGAATCCTTTGATAGCTTAGGGGCAATCCACGCGTACCGTTCACTTTGCTGCTCGATAGTTTTAACTCTAATAGCACAATGATCGTTATATTCAGGGCCGTGGCATTCGAGCATTATCTCAGGCCCGTCTTGTAGCTTAAAAGATGATGTTCGATAACTTAGTCGGTTATTCTCAGTAATAATACCAAGTTTCGTACCCAGCTCCCATATATCTTTGGCCAAATCGTTAGCTTTGTGGCAGTTTTCGTATCTTGTTCTTTCGCTTTCGGCTTCTTTTGTCTGTTTTTCAGCGAATTGTTTAATACTCACAGTGTAACTCCTCTCAGTAAGATGTCATTATTACTATTCTTCCAACTGTTTGCAAGCATAAGCGAAAAAATTAAGCAAGCGGATAGCCGGCCAGGAAAGCCTCGGCGGTCATTTCTTTTTTGCCGGGCGGGATGAGCCTGTCAATTACCAGCGTGCCTTCGGCGCAGTGCACGCCGAGCTGCCGGCCCTCCAGCCAGAGTGTGCCGGGCGTGCCGTTTTGATCGGAAATGTGGGCTTGAGTGATGATAACTTCGGTGGTGCCGAGCGTGAGGCGGCTGCGCGGCCAGCCGGCGTAGGCGCGGATTTCGCGCTCCAGCTGCGCCGCCGGCTTGGTGGTATCCAGCTCGCCGACGTCTTTTTTGATCTGTTTATCATAAGTGGCCTCGATTTTCTCTTGCGGCTGGCCCGTCAGGCTGCCGTCGAGGATGGCCGGCAGATATTTGATCAGCAGGTCTTTGCCGGCATTCAGGAGCACGTCGGCCAGCTGCTGCTTGGTCTCGCGGCCGGTGATCGGCACTACTTCTTGGGCGTAAATCGGGCCGGCGTCCATCTCCTCGACCAGCTGCATCAGCGACACGCCGGTCTCTTTTTCGCCGTACAGGATGACGTTTTCGATGGGCGTCGAGCCGCGCCGCTTGGGCAGCAGCGAGGGGTGGATGTTGATGATGCCGCGTGGAAACAGGTCAATAATCTCGGGTGGCACCAGCTTGCCGTAAGCCACTAAAATGCCGGCTTGAGCGCCGATCTCTTGGAGCTGGTCTTTGATGTCGGTCAGTTTGGCGGGCGCCAGCAGGGGGATGCCGAGCTGCTGCGCCACGGTGGCGACTTCCAGCGTGCGAGCCTTGCGCGACTGCGCCGGATCGCTCTGCGACACCACCACGGCGGCCACGCGGTAGCCGGCCGCCACCAGGGCCTGCAGCACCGGCACGGTCGTGGTAACACCGGTGGCGAGGCGTTCGTTGCCGAAGAAAACTAAGGTGGGTCCCATGTCACTCCATTGTACTACTTAAAAGTCACCTGACGGCATGGCGGCCAAGTTAGGCTGCTCGGCCTAGGCCGATCCCCAGAGGTCGGCGTTATCTTTGATGTCTTTGTCGTAATCGAGCGCCTCGAGTTTGCCGTCGTCTTCGCGCAGCCGATAAAAAGCCGACGGGTCGTCTTTGATGTGGTCGATGAAGACGATGCCGTGGGTGTGATCAATCTCGTGCTGGAAAATCCGCGCCAAAAAGCCCTCGGCGGTCACCCGAAATTCGCGGCCGTCCAGATTGAGTGCCTTAACGCGCACCTTGCTGTGCCGCGGCACCTTGCCGTAAACATTCGGCACGCTCAGGCAACCCTCAAAATCGGCCGCGATCTCGCCCTCCCGCTTGGTAATTTGCGGATTGATAAACACCGTAAAATTCTGGTTTTCCTTGTCGTTGTAATCGTCGCGCACGATGACGATGCGGTACAGGCGGTCGATCTGCACGGCCGCCAAGGCCACGCCCACCTCGTGATCGCGGCTGTGGTCCCAGTCCATGGTGGCGCCCTTCATGTCATCAACAATTTGCCGAATTTCAGGGGTAATTATCCCAACTCGTTGTGATTTTTGCCTCAAATGCGGGTTCGGCAAGGTAATAATGTCTTCTTTGGTCATAGTTCTGGTCAAGTATAGCGTAAGGTGTCAGGCGAGTCCACGGGCGCCCCAATTGTTGCGTAATTTGGTAAAATTAAAGGTGATGAGTGAGATGCCGCCCGCTGAGGCGAAACGTGAACTGAACGAGCCGGAAGCTGCCTATTTGGCGAAGCTGCTGGAAGGTTTCGAGCCGCTGCTCAGCCCCTCGAAGCTGGTTGAAGGCGGAGATTTCCAGCTCGATTACAACGGCCAAACCATGAGCTCGAGCAGCCAGGATGATGAAGCCTGGTTTGATGTTGGCGACAGGCGCGTCTTGATCGAACGGCGTTTCATGGCTATTGATTTGCCCGGCGAAGGTACGACGGAAAGCGTGACCTGGCAGGTGAGCGTGTTTGATGACGGCGAATCCGAGGCGGCGGCCGGCCCGAGCGTCGAGGTGTTTTCCGTGGTCAAAGAGGGCGAGATAGCCGGCTATGCCCACTATCAGCGCCACTATCTGATAGAAGATCCCGAGACCAAGCTGCTGCACCGGCTTCCGCCTGCCGAACCGAACGACGAAGCTCTGGCGGCCCTGGAGGCGCTGCCCGAGGCGGATAATTTCGTGGCGCGCCAGAGGATTTTATCGGCCGCGCTGGACGCCCAAGAAGCTTGCCGCCGCGAACTTGAAACTCTGACCGGCATCGATGATTCGCCGGTCTTTACGCCTGAGAGACTGCGCCGGCTGGTGGCGCTGCTCGACGCCATTCCGCGCTAGCTGTCTCAGTTAGGCTAGAGCAAATCCAGCGGATCGAGGTCGTAGGAACAGTTGGCTGGCAGCTCAGGAATGAGCCTGAGCAGCTCGCCGCGGTCGCGGGCCTTCACCACTAGTTGCCACTGAAATTTGTTCTGCAGGCGTTCGTAAAACGACGGTGCCGGACCTTCGACGCGCACGCGGTAGCCGCCGCTTTCGATATCTGCTTTTAGCTTGAGCGCGGCTTCCTCGGCCGCTTTGACGGTGGCCCGCCGCACGGTGATTTTCAAGAGGTAGCAAAACGGCGGAAACAGGAATTGCTGGCGGGAGGCTATCTCCGCTTCGTAAAACGCCTGGTAGTCGTTGTCGATGGCTTGCTGCAGCACTGGATGGTCGGGATGATAGGTCTGGATGATTGCCCGGCCGGCCAAATGGCCGCGCCCGACGCGCCCCAGCACCTGGCTGAGGAGCTGAAAAGTGCGCTCCTGAGCCGAAAAATCCGGCAAATACAGGCTGGTATCGGCCAGCAGGATGCCCAGCGTGCTCAGGCGCGGCAGGTCGAGGCCTTTGGCCAGCAGCTGAGTGCCGATCAGGATGTCGATCTTGCCGGCGCGCACGTCTTCGTATAGTTGCTCAAAGCGCTCTGCCTTGGCGTTGTCGGTGTCAAAGCGCTTAATGCGGGCATTGGGGAACAGTTTTTGCACGTTTTCGACGATGGCTTTGGTGCCGGCCGTTTTGAAGACGATGTCGGCGTGGCCGCAGGCCGGACAGCTGGTTGGCGCCGGCTCGTGGTAGTCGCAGCTGTGGCAGCGCAGTTCGTGGCGGTCGCCGTGATAGGTCAGCGGCAGGTCACAGTGCGGGCAAAGCGCCTGCCAGCCGCAATTTTCGCACATCACCAGGCGGGCGGTGCCGCGCCGGTTTAGATAGAGCAGCGATTGCTCGCTGCGCGCCAAAGCTGTTTCGACGGCCGCCAGCAGCGGCTGGCTAAGATATGGCGAGCGGCCAAACAGGTTATGCTCCTTGCGGTCGACCAGCACCACTTCGGTGGCCGGATGATCGCCGGCCTGAGCCAGTTCTTTGAGTTCGATAATCGGCTTATTCTTTTGCCGCGCCAGATAGTAGTCGCTGACCGCAGGCGTAGCCGAGCCGAGCACCAGGCTGGCGCGTGCCAAACGGCTCAAATAGGCGGCCACGCGGCCGGTCTGGTATTGCGGCGCCTGCTCTTGCTTATAGGCGGCCTCGTGCGCTTCGTCCAGCACGATCAGACCCAGCTTGGCGAGCGGAGCGAACAGCGCCGAGCGCGGCCCGATGACGATTACCGGCTCGGCAGCCCGCAGCGCGCCCAGCCAGGCCCGATTGCGCTCGGCTGGCGTCTGCTGAGAGTGCATCACCAGCACCCGCTCGCCGAACACGGTCCGGAAACTGCCGGCCAGCTGCGTGGTCAGGCTAATTTCCGGCGTCAAAATAATCGCCGACTTGCCGGCCGCCACTGCGCGCCCAGCCAGCTCAATATATAACCGCGTCTTGCCGCTGCCGGTCACACCGTGCAAAACGTACGAATCGCGCGCCTGCATGGCTGCCAGCGCACTTTGTTGTTCAGCGGTCAGCGGCGGCAGCTGGCCGAGACTCGTCTCCAGGTCCGGCAACTCGTTTTTTTGCGCGGCCGGCTTGGCGGCCGGCTTCTCGAGCTGCGGCTTGGTAAAATTGGCCGGAATGAGTTGCTGGGTGATGATGCCGAGCGGCGCGGGGTAATACGCCTGCAGCCAAGCGGCGAGCTTCAAAAGGTGAGCGGGCAGGGGCGGCAAGTCCAACACCTCGCTGACCTCTTTGGTCTTAAAGCGCGGCTGGGCGGTGGCGCCGGTAACCACGCCGAGCACCAGCTGTTTTTGCAGCTCCACCTTCACCACCGAACCGGCCGGCAGATTCGCCGCGCTGCTGTACGTCAGGGCTTCCTGCCCGTGGTAACGATTGCTGCGCACCCACACCAAGTAGTAGAACATACCACCATTTTATCGGCTCTGGCCGCCGTCGGCTAATTTTGCCATTAAAATTTAATGAAATGTGAGAAAATCGTTGAAAAATAAAATTGGTGTCGTTATACTTAATCTCAACGTTGTTCTCATAACAATAGAGGGCACCTAAGAGGAGCGTATGTTAGACGTATTTATTACATCCCGAGTCCGCCGCAAAATCATTGTGATTTATGCCAAATACCCCGATTTTAAGACGCACGTACGGGGGTTGGCCAAGCTTATCAAAGAAGACGCCGGCAACATCCAGCGCGAACTGAAGCGCCTCGAGAAGGTCGGTTTTCTGGTCAGCGAACGCCAGGGCAACACCAAGGTCTATTCCACCAACAAGCAATTCCCAATCTTCCGCGAACTGCAAAGCATAGTGTTGAAATCACAACGCTCCGCCCAGCAAAAACGCGTCACGGGCTAAAGTTATCCAGATATTACAGAGGTGAGTATTGACTCATTCTTTAATATATGCTAATATTGAGACAAGTTCAAATAAAACAAAAATTCAACAAATCTAAGGAACAAATCTATGAGCGAAGCAACACATCCAACACCGGCACACCTCGAAGAACACGGCGAAGATCCGTTGGCGGGTGATGTCGATCGTTTCGTACACCCTGACGAAACCCGCACCGACGAACAGATAGCATTCGACGAAAAGTATGCCGTTACTCCCTACGGTAATGATGCCTCTGACGAATATTGGCGCGAATATGATGAGTATCACGGCACTGTAAATGGTGGCGAAGACCCGCTGTCGATTGTTCAGGAAGGCGAACAAGAGGCCAGGACCGAACAACCGCCTTCACTTGCGGGGCCAATGGGTGGCAACGGAGGTAATATGATCATCTACACTCCTAAGGGACGAAGACTGCAAATCAACACGGCTGACTTCAAGGAGCGTGAAGAAGCAGGAACTCCTCTTCAAGAACTTGGCCGCTATTACGATAAACAGCAAGAAGAAAGAGATGAACGAGTCGCCGCATATAGGAAACGGCAAAAAGAATTATATGGCCCTAAGACTGACGAAGACTGGGATGAGTATTACAATACCGAAGACCCGCTGGCGGGTGATGTCGATCGCTGGGTGCCGCCAGAAGAAACTAAAGATTAAAAGTAGTTGATGATAAACAGCCCTGTATGAGGGGCTGTTTTAGTTTTGTCTTGCAAAAAATACCCCTGTTCTGTACAATAAGTCGTCGATGATACAAGTAACCCGCAAAGACGGCAAAGAATCAACCGAGAACCTGCTCCGGCGCTTCAATCGCAAGGTGCAGCAGTCGGGCGCGCTGGCGACCGTTAAGCAGAACCAGTTTTTCCAGAAGCCGACTTCCAAGCCGGAGCGCCGGCGCAAGGCGATCATTCGCCAGGAACGCAAGGCTCTCAAGCTCAAGAAAATCAAATTAGGACAACGCTAGCCGGCGATGCTTGAAGAACGACTCGAGCAGGACCTCAAGACAGCCCTGCTGGCCGGTGACGCCCAGCGGGTCAGCGTGTTGCGCGGGCTGAAAAGCGTGCTTTTGAACGAAAAAGTCGCCAAAGGCAAGCGCGACAGCGGCCTGACCGATGAGGAAGTGCTGCCGATTTTTGCCAAAGAGGCCAAAAAGCGCCAGGAAAGCGCCGATCTGTATAGCCGTGGCGGCGACGAGAAGCGGCAGCAAGCCGAATTATCAGAGAAGAAAATCATCGAAGAGTATCTGCCGGCGCAGCTCAGCGAAGACGAGGTCGCCAAACTGGTTGACGAGGCTATCCGGCAGACCGGCGCCGAGGGCCAGAAAGACATGGGCAAGGTGATTGGCGCGGTACGCGCCAAGGCCGGTGCGGCAGCCGACGGCGCGCTCATCGCGCGGCTCGTAAAGGAGAAACTCGGCCTATGATCATCCTGATGGGTGTCGCTGGCGCCGGCAAGAGCATGCAGGGCCGGCTGTTCGCCGACGAGCACGGTTACGCTTGGATTTCCACCGGCGAGCTGTTCCGCGTGCTGGTCACCGGCCAGCGCCGCCAGCAGATGCTGGAGGGCAAGCTGCTGGACGACGAAGAAGTCATCGAGCTGATCGACAAAACGCTCAAGCTAATTGATCCGTCCAAAGAATTTCTGCTGGACGGCTTTCCGCGCACCAAAACCCAGGCCGACTGGCTGCTCAAGCAGGCCAAGGACGGCCGGTTTGACTTGACCGCGGTCTTTAATCTCACTGCGTCACCGGAGGTGGTCAAAGAGCGCCTGCTGAAGCGCGGCCGCCAAGACGACACCGCAGCCGCCATCAAAAAGCGTTTTGCCGAGTACGAAGCCGTCACGCTGCCCATCCTCGATTATTTCAGGCAGGCCAAGGTGCCGGTCTACGACATCGACGCCAGCCGCGACCCCATCGTCGTCCACGACGAGATTATGCACTACATCGACGACCATAAGCAGGATTAGGCGGGCAAGCGGGCCATGCAGACCAAGGTAAAAACCCGCCGCGAACTCGAAGCCATGCGGGTCAGCGGGCGCATGCTGGCCACCGTGCTGCAGGCACTGGCGCCGAAGGTAGTGCCGGACGTGACGACCAAGCAGCTGGCCGACCTGGCGGCCGCCGAACTCAAGGCGCTGGGCGGCGAGCCGAGTTTTCTCGGCTATCAGGGCTTTCCGGACGTCATCTGTATTTCAGTCAACGAGGAGGTGGTGCACGGCATCCCCAGCCGGTCGAAAATTATCAAGCAGGGCGACATCGTTGGCCTGGATTTCGGCGTGACGTATCAGGGAATGATTACCGATTCGGCTATTAGCGTCATCGCCGGCCAGCCGAAGCGCAAGGGCGACATCGACCTCTTGCAGCGCACCGAAAAAGCTCTGGAAGTGGGCATCGGCGCGGTCCACAACGGTGTGCGCACCGGCGATATCGGCAGCGCCATCGAATCATATCTGAGCCAATTTCCTTACGGCATCGTCCGCGACATGGTCGGCCACGGCGTCGGCCATCAGGTGCACGAAGACCCCAACATCCCGAATTACGGCCGCCCCGACACCGGCCCGTGGCTGGAAAAGGGCATGACGATCGCCATCGAGCCGATGGTCACGCTTGGCACCGAGCGGGTGCACATGGCGCCGGACGGCTGGACCGTGCTCACCGACGACGGCAAGCGCTCCGCCCACTTCGAGCACACGGTGTTAATCACCGAAAACGGCGCCGAAGTCCTAACGGTTGCCTGAAGCCGCAAAAGCTGTTGCCCTTGCTCTTCGGGGAGCACTAGCGGTATACTGGCCGTAAGGTTACAAAAATGCAGAACCAAAACGAACATTTCATCGGCCTCGACATCGGTACCAGCGCGGTGCGCTGCGTGGTCGGCATGATGGATCCGCACGGCGGCAACACGCCGTCCATCATCGGTCACGGCGTGGCGCCGAACCAGGGCATGCGCCGCGGCGCCGTGGTGCACGTCGATGACGTGGCCGACGCCATCGTCAAAGCCGTCACCGAAGCCGAGCGCATCTCCGGCATGCCGATCAAGCACGCCACCGTCAACGTCAACGGCTCGCACGTCACCGGCATCAACTCCGAAGGCGTCATCGCCATCAGCACCGCCAACCGCGAAATCACCCCCGAAGACCGCATGCGCGTCGAGGAGGCGGCCACCATCGTCAGCCTGCCGGCCAACCGCGAAATTGTCCAGTTTTTCGCTAAGAATTACAGTCTGGACGGCCAGCGCAACATCAAAGATCCGGTCGGTATGCACGGCGTGCGGCTGGAGGTGGACGCGCATATCATCACGGCCGCTTCGCCGAATATGCGCAACCTCGACCAGGCGCTCGAAAAAGCCGAAATCAGCCCCACGCACCACACCGTCTCCGGTCTGGCGGCCGCCGAAGCGGTGATGACCCGCCAGCAGCGCGAGGCCGGCACGGTGCTGCTCGACATCGGCGCCGGCACCACCAACCTGATCGTCTTCGAGGATGGCGAGGTCCAGCACGTGGCCGTGTTGCCAATCGGCGGCCAGCACCTCACCAACGACCTGGCCATCGGCCTCAAAACCGATATCGACATCGCCGAAAAGGTCAAACTGGAGCACGCCAGCCTCAAAGAAGGCGTCAAAAAGAGCACCGCCACCGTTAAGGTCGGCCACAAAACCCACAATTTCGACTTCGAAGAAATCAGCATGGTGACCGAGGCGCGCATCGAAGAATTGCTTGAGTATGTCAACAAAGAGCTGCAGCGCATCAAACGCGCCGGCAAACTGCCCGGCGGCGTGGTGCTGACCGGCGGCACGGCTAAATTGCCCGGTTTAGACGAATTTGCGCGCGACAAATTGCAGCTGCCGGCCCGCCTCGGCAAACTGCATAACGTCGGCGGTCTGGCCGACACGGTCGAAGACCAGAGCTTTACCACGGTGGTTGGCCTGATGCTGCTCGACATGCTGCTGCTGCCGTCGCTGCCGCCAATGCACGGTGGCGGACTAAAGGGCGGCGCGGGCGCCCGCGCCATTCTGGACGGCTTGGTCGGCCGCTTCCGCCGCGCCTCCTAGCTTATATTTACGTCGTTTGTCTAAAAAGGATCGGTGGCGAGGTGGCGAAGTATCAAAAAACAGCTCCTGTCAGAGCTGTTTTTGGCTTGGGCTTGATCGCGACCTCGTAAGGGAGCCTGGCGGCTCCAAGCCCAATCTATGCTTATAGTAACAAAATGGCCCTCAGGGGTCAATCTGCAAAATCGCAAAAGTTAATTTTTATTTAATGTCGGTTCATTATTATGAACTTGTCTGGTGATAGGGCAGCCCGTAGCAAAGGGGGCACAGACTGGCGTCGCGGCCTTGGTTCGCGACCTGGGCCGGTCGGGTTCGATTCCCGATGCCTCCACCAGGCGCAGGCCGACGGGTGCAGGCCCCTGCGGCCAGCCTGTATACATAATTTTTTGCGCTGTGCGCGGCGGTCGTGTTTCAAATCCGGCCTGAGCACATTCTTTGGCAAGCCCGCGCTGCTCTGGTTTTTCCATAAAAATACCTGTGCAAATTTGTTGAACTTGTCCTAAGCCTCAGGTATACTACGAGCAATAAAGCACGGAAAATTATCAGGGTAATTCCGGGAATTTTAAGGGAGAAAAGGGGAGTCCATGCCAGAAGTCGTTGAGCCAGCCATTGAAACGTTCGCGCAGATTAGGGTAGTCGGGGTCGGCGGCGCCGGCGGCGCGGCCATCAACCGCATGGTCGACGCGGGCATCGAGAACGTCGAATTTATCGCCATCAACACGGACGCCCAGGCGCTCCATCACTCCAAAGCCAACAAAAAAATTCATATCGGCAAGGAAGCTACTCGCGGACTGGGCGCTGGCGCCGATCCGGAAATCGGCGAAAAGGCTGCCGAAGAATCGCGCGAAGAAATCCGCAAAGCCATCGAAGGTGCCGACATGGTGTTCGTGACCATCGGCGCCGGCGGCGGCACCGGCAGCGGCGCCGGCCACGTGGTGGCGCAGATCGCCAGCGAGCTCGGCACGCTGGTGGTCGGTTTTGCCACCAAACCGTTCGCTTTCGAAGGCGAAAAGCGCCGCAAAAACGCCGATGTCGCCATCGACAAGCTGCGCGCCGCCGTCGACACCTTGATTATCATCCCCAACGACCGCTTGCTGGAGACCATCGACCGCGACACGCCGCTGATGGAAGCCTTCAAAGTGGCCGACGACGTGCTGCGCCAGGGCGTGCAGGGCATTTCCGACCTGATCACCGTGCACGGCCTGATCAACCTCGACTTTGCCGACGTTAAGACCGTTATGAGCAAGGCGGGCTCGGCCCTGATGGGCATTGGCCGCGCCAACGGCGAAAACCGCGCCGTCACCGCCGCTCAGCAGGCCATCGAGTCGCCGCTGCTGGAGGTATCCATCGACGGCGCCCGCGGCGTGCTGTTCAATGTCATCGGCGGCAACGACCTGGCGATGCACGAAATCAACGCCGCCGCCGAAGCCATCACGGCTGCCGCCGATCCGGAAGCCAACATCATCTTTGGCGCCACCATCCAGCCGGAGCTGGAGGGCGAAGTCATCATCACCGTGGTGGCCACCGGTTTTGACGCCTCTTATTACGCCAAGCGCGAAGCCAAGCCGTCTACTAAAAGAGCCGTCGAGCCCGCCGCCGAGCCGAAGCTGCCGAGCGTGGAAACGACTTCCCGCCAGGACGAGAAAGCGCTGTCCGAAATCGACATGAACCTGGACGATGAAAAACAGGAAAAAGCCCACGACTTCAGCCAGCACGACGTGACCATGCCGAACATTTGGTCGTCCATGAACGACGACGACCACAACGATGAAGACAAGTCGCTGCTCGACGAGGCCGCCAAAGACGAGGAGCCGGCCGAGGCGCCGGACGTGGTGGCCAGCAACTTGGAGAGCGATTTGGACAAACCGTCCTTCCTGCGCCGCTTGGGCCGCCGCCGCAAAGAGCACGATGACGCCGACCATGCCGCGGCCGACGACGACAGCGACCAGAAATAACTCGTACTAAATAATACAGCAATAAATTGCTTGCAAAACGCTACGGGTAGGGCTATATTAGGGGAACACAGCACTATATATAGAAAAACAAACAGCAAACAAATATATAGTGTGAGCACATTAAGCGTAAGAAATAATCGAAAACGTGCTTAAGACTCACAGCTAAAAGCAACCTGTTTAGTCGAAAAAGAATCGAAAAGATAGGTTTTTACAACTATTTTTTGTACACATTTTTTGTGCGAAAAGTGGTTTGCTGGCGTCGGCGCGCTTTCGAGTAGAGGAGGCAGCATGAAATGCACCCAATGCCATAGCGATGACATCAAGGTTATTGAGTCGCGCGATGTCGCCGAGGGCCAAGCCATTCGCCGCCGCCGCATGTGCGTTGCCTGCGGGCAGCGCTTCACGACCTACGAACGCCTGGAACGGCCGCAGCTGATCATCGTTAAAAATGACGGCACGCGCGAACTGTTTAATCGCTCCAAGTTGCTCGCCGGCCTGTATCGGGCCTGCGAAAAGACGCCGGTCACCAGCCTGCAGCTGGAGGATGTCGTCAGCAACGTCGAGAATGAGCTGTACGCCTGCGGCGAGCAGGAGGTCAGCTCGGCTAGGGTCGGGGAGTTGGTCATGGACCAGCTGGCGCGGCTCAACGAAGTGGCTTACGTGCGGTTTGCCAGCGTCTATCGGCGTTTTAAGGACATCGCGAGCTTCGAAAAAGAGCTTTCGCTGGTCCGCCAGGGCAAACATATCGCGCCGGAAACAGCAGACGTCAAAAAATAGAGCTTTTGACGGTTCCCTCCGACTCCGAATACGACATGATTCATGATTCGGACTCGCAGAGAGCTTCGGTGGTTCAAAGCCTGGGGAGGGCTTGAGCCATGAACTCTAAACAAACAACAAAACATTAAAAAATAATTAAAACGAGGTGTTCGTCCTGAGGAGAGGCGGGACGTAAAAGAAAAGAGGGTAATAACTATGGGACAAACAACCAGCTTAGGGGTGTCGAGGCTTTTCACCCCCAAAAAAAGTAAGGCTTACGACCAGCTCAAGTGGTCGAAGCGCGATTCTGTCATTAAGAATCCAATGACCGGCAAGGCGGTATTCGAGCAAAAAGGCGTCGAATTTCCGGAAGGTTGGTCGCTCAATGCCATCAATATTGTGGCGCAGAAGTATTTTACCGGCACGCCGGGCACGCGCGGCCGCGAAAGCTCGCTGCGGCATTTGATTGACCGCGTGGTCGACACCATCACGCGGCAGGGTCAGCAAGAGGGCTATTTTGAGAATAACACCGAGGCTGAGGACTTCCGCGAGGAGCTGAAGTATGTGCTGGCCACGCAGCGGGCGGCGTTTAACAGTCCGGTGTGGTTCAATATCGGCGCCAAGGATCGCGCGCAGCAGGCCAGCGCCTGTTTTATTCTGGGCATCGAGGACACTATGCCGGCGATTTTGAACTGGTACGTTGAAGAAGGCATGATTTTTAAGGGCGGCAGCGGTTCGGGCATCAATATTAGTCCTTTACGATCGAGCGTGGAGCCGCTGGGCAAGAGCGCCGGCACGGCTTCCGGCCCCTTAAGCTTTATGCGCGGCGCTGACGCCAGCGCCGGCGCCATCAAGAGCGGCGGTAAGACCCGCCGAGCCGCCAAGATGGTCATTCTTAATGTCGATCATCCCGACGTCGAAGAGTTCATTTGGAGCAAGGCCATCGAAGAGCGCAAAGCCCGCGACCTCGAGAAACTGGGCTGGGACATGAGCCTGGACGGCAAGGACGCCTTCAGCGTGCAGTACCAGAACGCCAACATCTCGGTGCGCGTTACCGATGAGTTCATGCAGGCCGTCGAAAACGACGATTTGTGGGATCTGCGCGCCGTCACCAGCGGCAAATCGGTCAAGAAGATCAAGGCCCGCGACCTGTTCCGGCAGTTCGCCGAGGCCGCCTGGGAGTGCGCCGACCCCGGCATGCAGTTCGATACCACCGTCAACAAGTGGCACACCACGCCGAACGCCGGCCGCATCAACGGCTCCAACCCGTGCAGCGAGTACATGCACCTCGATAACTCGGCCTGCAACCTGGCCAGCATCAACCTGCTGAAATATCTGCGCGACGATTTTAGCTTTGCCATCGACGAGTTCAAACACACCGTCGACCTGATCTTCACGGCGCAGGAAATCCTGGTGGGCTACAGTTCGTACCCGACCGAAAATATCACCAAAAACGCCCGTGCCTACCGCGAGCTGGGCATCGGCTACGCCAACCTCGGCGCGCTGCTGATGGCGCAAGGTTTGCCATACGACAGCGCCGAAGGCCGCGCCCAAGCCGCCGCTATCACGGCGCTCATGACCGGCCACAGCTACGCCGTCAGCGCCAAGCTGGCCCGCCGTGTCGGTCCCTTCAAGGGCTTCAACAAGGACCGCGAAGGCATGCTGAAGGTGCTGCGCATGCACCGCGCCGAAGTCTCTAAGATCGACGCCGGTCTGGTTTCTGAGGAGTTACTGAACGCCGCCGCGACCGCCTGGGACGAAGCCGTCGAACTCGGCGAGTTGTACGGCGTGCGCAACTCGCAGGCCAGCCTGCTGGCGCCCACCGGCACCATCGGCCTGATGATGGACTGCGACACCACCGGCATCGAGCCCGATCTGGGCCTCGTTAAGGTCAAAAAACTGGTCGGCGGCGGCACCATGCACATCGTCAACCAAACCGTGCCGCGCGCCCTCAAAGCCCTCGGCTACAGCAAGGCGCAGACCGACGACATCGTCGACTACATCGACAAGGAAAAGACCATCCTCGGCGCGCCGCACCTCAAGCCGGAGCACGAAGCCGTTTTCGCCTGCTCGATGGGCGATAACGCCATCCACTACCTGGGCCACGTCAAAATGATGGCCGCCGTCCAGCCGTTCCTGTCGGGCGCCATCTCCAAAACCGTCAACATGCCCGAGGACGTCAGCGTGGAAGACGTCGAGCAGCTGCACATCGACTCCTGGAAGATGGGCCTCAAGGCCGTGGCTATCTACCGTGATAACTGCAAGGTCGCCCAGCCGCTGTCGATGGCCAAGAAGGACGGCGACAAGCAAGACGAGCCGGCTGCCGCCGCGCCCGTTACCGCTGCGCCTGTTGCCGCCGATGCCATCACCGACAAATTCGTTTTGAAAGGCGCCGTCCGCCGCGAACTGCCAAAAATCCGCAACAGCAAAACCTTCTCGTTCCACGTGGCCGACAGCCACGGCTACATGACCGTCGGCGAGTACGCTGACGGCACGCCCGGCGAAATCTTCATGAGCCTCGGCAAGCAGGGCTCGACCCTGGCCGGCTTCATCGACGCCTTCGCCATCAGCGTCAGCCACGGCCTGCAGTTCGGCGTACCGCTGAAGGATTACGTTAAGTCGTTCACCAGCATGACCTTCGCGCCCTCCGGCATCACCGATGACGCCGAGATTCGCACCGCCTCCAGCCTGGTCGACTACGTATTTCGCCGCCTGGCGCTCAGCTATCTGAGCTTCGACGATCGCCTGGAGCTCGGCCTGGCCTCGATTGACGACATGCCCGACCAGCAGGTCGCTTTGCTTGAACCGGCGGCCACCACCGTCGCCCCAGCACCGCAGGCCGTACAAGCCGCCAAGCCGGCCGTGCCAAACAACGAAAAACCGGAATCACCGCCGGTCAGCGAAGCGCCGGCCCGCGCCACCGCCGACGCCTCGGCCACCGTCAAGGACGCCAGCGCGCCGCTGTGCTTCAACTGCGGCAACCAGACGCAGCGCTCCGGCAGCTGCTATGTCTGCTCCAGCTGCGGCAGCACCACCGGCTGCAGCTAGACCGCCGCTGTTTTAAGCCGGTTTGCGCAGCATGAATTCATCTACGTGCTGGCGAATATAGGCTATCGGACGCTCGTCACCCGCATAGGGGACGGGGGACAAAGCTGTCACGCGCTCGATAGCCTCCAGGCTGACTACGGTTGCCGGCAGGCGAAAGCCGCGCACCGGCTCCACGGCGCCGGCTTTCATCAGCTCGACAGTAAAATTGCGGGTTGCAGTAGTAGCGGTTTCCATGAGAATCTCCTTACATTAAAAAATCAGGCTCCGGTTGAAGCCTGATTGATTTTCGGGTTGTGCTAACCGCCGCGGACTCGGGCGGGCTAGGCTTCAACCATGTCGAAGCACAACCCGGTAAGGCCGAGGAGGAGTAGGTCCGGCTGCTTCTTCACGATTTTCACCATACCTAGATTTATACCACAAACTGAGCTGCCGATACAATGTTGCGGAGGATTCGACACCACTGTCTCTAAAAAGAGGGGGTAAATTTTGAGTATCAAAACAGTATTTTGATACTCAATTTATACCTGCACCTCTGAGGGTATGCGTGAAGATATGCGCACGAAGATATGCGCCCTTGCCGCCCCGTCTATGCTACACTGAAACTCATGAAAGTGCTTGTGCTGTATCGGCCGCAATCGGAACACGGACGGATGATCGAAGAGTTCATCCATGAATTCCAGCAGCGCCACAGCGACGAGCGCCTGGAAGTGCTCAACATCGACACGCGCGACGGCAGCGCCACCGCCAGCCTGTACGACATCATGCAGTATCCGGCCATTCTGGTGCTGCAGGACGACGGCTATCTCTCCAAGGCTTGGGAAGGCGACCAGCTGCCGCTGATAGACGAAATCGTTTCCTACGTCCGCGCCTAGGGTTTATGGCCGCGGCCATCTATGCTACAGTAAAACTAATCCGTTGGAGCGGCTGCACGTGCGGGGTTTTATTATTTTTAAGGAGTAATTGACGTGGCCGACCAGCCCAAAAAACACTTCCTGGCCGAAATCGAAGAGCAGCTGCTAGAGCAGTGGGCGGCCGATCATACCTTCGAACAGAGCCTCAAAAACAGGGAAGGCGCCGAGGTTTTCAGCTTCTACGACGGCCCGCCCTTCGCCAACGGCACGCCGCACTACGGCCACCTGCTGCAAACCACCATCAAAGACACCGTTACGCGCTACAAAACCATGCGCGGCTACTACGTGCCGCGCCGCGTTGGCTGGGACACGCACGGCCTGCCGGTGGAATATGCCATCGAAAAAGAGCACGGCTTCCGCGGCAAGCAGGACATCGTGGCCTACGGCATCGACAAATTCAACGCCGAGTGCCGCGAGTCGGTCTTTAAGTACAAAGACATTTGGGAACACATGTTCCGCCGCGTCGGCCGCTGGGCCGATTACCAGCACACCTACGCCACGCTCGACGAAAGCTACATCGAGAGCGTCTGGCACGTCTTCCAAACCATCTACGACAAAGGCCTGGTCTACAAGGATTTCCGCAGCGCGCCGTACTGCCCGCGCTGCGCCACGCCGCTCAGCAACTTCGAGCTCAACCAGGGCTACCAAGATGATGTCGAAGACCCCAGCCTGTTCGTAAAGTTCAAATTAACAGATGAAGATGCCTATTTGCTGGGCTGGACGACTACGCCGTGGAGCCTGCCGGGCAATGCCGCCATCGCCGTCAAACCGGAGGCCGAATACGTCTACGTCGAGCTGCAGGACGACGATGGCCGCGCCGAAAGCCTGGTGCTAGCCCGCGACCGCCTGGAGGCGCTCAACGTCGACACCTACACCATCACCCGCGAGCTGCACGGCCGCGACCTGGTCGGCAAATCGTATCAGCCGCTGTTTCAGCTAACCAATCTCGACCAGTACGACAACCGCCGCAATCTCTACAAAGTCTGGCCGGCCGAATTCGTCAGCATCGACGACGGCTCCGGCGTGCTGCACGTGGCGCCAGCTTTCGGTGAGGATGACCTCCAGCTCGGCCGCGACCACGATATCCCGGTAATTTTGAGCGTCGACGACAACGGCAAAGTCAAAACCGACCTCGGCCTGCCGGAAGACTTTGCCGGCAAATTCTTCAAATCAGCCGACCGCCCCATCATCGAACACCTCACCAAGCAGGGCAGCGTCTACGCCGCCGAAACCATCAGCCACACCTATCCGTTCTGCTGGCGCTGCGACACGCCGCTGCTGTACTACGCCACCGATTCCTGGCTGGTCAAAGTCACCGACGTCAAAGACGATCTGGTCCGCAACAACCAGCAAATCAACTGGGTGCCCGGCCACATCAAACAGGGCCGCTTCGGCAACTGGCTGAGCGGCGCCCGCGACTGGGCCATCAGCCGCAACCGCTTCTGGGGCGCGCCGCTGCCGGTCTGGGTAACCGACGACGGCGAAATCACCGTCATCGGCAGCGTCGCAGAGCTGCGCGCCAAAGCCGTCAACCCCAGTAAAATCGCCGATTTGCACCGCCCCTACATAGATGATGTAGAAATTAAAACACCCAGCGGCAAACTCGCCCGCCGCATCCCCGAAGTCTTCGACTGCTGGTTCGAGAGCGGCGCCATGCCGTACGCCCAGGATCATTATCCGTTCGAAAACAAGCAGCAGTGGGAGCAAAGATTCCCAGCCGACTTCATCGCCGAAGCCATCGACCAGACCCGCGGCTGGTTCTACACCTTGCACGTGCTGGCCAGCGCCCTCTTCAATAAGCCGGCTTTCCAAAACGTCATCACGAGCGGTTGGATCGTGGCCGCCGACGGCGAAAAGCTCTCCAAGCGCAAAAAAAACTACGCGCCGATGGACGACATCTTCGACCAGTACGGCGTCGACAGCCTGCGCTTCTTCATGGCCGCCAGCCCGCTGGTCAACGGCGAAGACACCCGCTTCAGCACCGACTTTCTGCGCGACGTCCAGCGCAAAATTTTCATGACCCTCAACAACATTTTCAGCTTCTACAAGCTCTACGCCGACGTCGACGGCTACCAGCCCGCAGAACCGCTCACGGAGCCCCACAGCGACAACATTCTCGACCAATGGATGCTGTCTCGTCTTAATGAGACGATTCAGCACGTCACCAAGCAGCTGGACGACTATCGCCTGGACCGCGCCGCCCGCCCCATCCAAGACCTGCTCGACGACGCCTCCAACTGGTACGTCCGCCGCTCGCGCCGCCGCTTCTGGAAAAGCGAGGACGATAACGACAAACAGCAGGCCTACGCCACGCTGCACTACACGCTGCTGCGGCTCTGCCAGCTGCTGGCGCCATTCTCGCCGTTCCTGCCCGATCACCTCTGGCAACAGCTCGTCTCAAAAACCAGCGACGGCACCGACCTGCCAAAATCCGTCCACCTCTCCGACTGGCCCGCCGCCGGCACGGTCAACCAGCAGCTGCTTGAGGATATGGCCAAAGTCCGCGGCTTCATCGCCGACGGCTTGGCCCAGCGCGCCGAAGCCAAAATCAAGGTTCGCCAGCCCCTCCAAGCTGTGACCGTACCGCAAGTAGCGGATACCTACCGCGATATTCTCGCCGAAGAACTCAATGTCAAAGCCGTGAACTGGGGTGATAAGGTGTCGCTCAACACCGAAATCACCCCCGAGCTGAAGCGCGAGGGCCAGATGCGCGAAATCGTCCGCCACGTCCAAAAGGCCCGCAAAGACGCTGGCCTCGACGTCGACAACCGCATCCATCTCGAGCTCACCACCAGCGACAGCGGCTTGCAAGCCGTCCTTGACGACCAGGCGTTAACAGATACGATCAAGCAGGAGACGCTGGCCATCACCTTCGGCGAGCCGGTCGCGGTCGAAAACGGCTACCAAACTACCGTCAAAATCGACGGCTCCGAACTAACTATCACTCTACGCGCCGCCCAGTCGTAGGCACTCAGAAGTAGGCGCCGGTTAGACATTTTCGGACACTGCTGTCCGGATGCCCGAATTCCGGATGCTCTTAGTCTGAAAAGTGAATATGTCATATATCATATAGATAACAGGGGTAACTTATATGTTATATGATATACCCGCTTATCGCTTGGCCAAACGGCGCGGCAGCCGGCGGGCGGCTAAACTGTGGCGTAAACTGAGGCGGCACCCTTTACAGAGGTGCGGTTTTTTGGTATGCTCTATCGGTAACTTAATTTCTCTTGGAATTCATACATGAAGAAAGCAGTAATCACCACCGGCGGCAAGCAGTATCTCGTCTCAGAAGGCGAGACGCTTGAGGTGGAGAAAATCAAAGACGCCGGCAAGACCGTCGACTTCGTGCCGCTGCTAATCGTTGACGGCGACAAGACCGAGGTCGGCACGCCGGCGCTCGACAAAAACAAGGTCACCGCCGAAGTCGTCGAAGCCGACGTGCAGGGCGACAAAGTCACCGCCATCCGCTACAAGGCCAAAAAACGTGTTCGCACGGTACGCGGTCATCGCCAGCATCACACCGTTCTCAAAGTCACCAAAATCGCCTAGTTGTTCGCGCTGAGCCGTGTGGATAAGTCAAAGGCGATTTTTTGGTAGTTGAAATATTTACATCACATGAGTAACCAATAACAGCGTAAAAACACCTTGATGTAAGGATTCTTACAGGCATATTTCAGCTGCCATGTACTTATTTACAACGAAAATGAGGTCAAAAAATACAAAAATGCCACAATTTTCCGTATATAAATTTTGTCCAAAAAAGCCTTGAAGCCCAGCAACCAAAAGCGGATACTAGATACATAGGGTTGGAATCGAGAGACTCTGGCTCTAACCAACAAAAATTGGTTAAAACCAAACAAAAAGCCAAAGCGGCTTCCCGAGAACGATTAGCTCGCATTTCGGGAAGCCCCCAAATCACCTCACTCCAGATCTCCTTCAAACAGTCCTTGGCCGGACTGTTTTTCTATATCCGGAATAGCCATAAGCATTATTCAGAAACCCGAAAATCATCTACAGTAGAAGCATGAGTCGGGAATCGCTGGTTTTGGAGGGGCTCGAGGTCTTCGAGTCCGATGATCATCTCGAAACGGCCATCGTGGCCGCGGCCGAGCGCGGCTATGCCTATGCGCCGTTCGTGTTCACGGACAAGTTGAGGCAGGCCCTGAGGGCAGAGCTGGCAACTTTGCCGCTCAGCTACGTTGATCGCATTGAGGAGCCGGTCAATCAGGGGCAGCCGAACGAGGTGCGGCAGCGGTACGAGGGCTTCTACGGCCCGCTCGACAGCGCTGAGGTGCCGGTTGCTCGTTTTGTGGCCCGCGCCTTGCACGAGCGCGTCCAGTTGCTCACCACTGAGTATCCCGAGCTAAGCCAGTGGCAGCTGAATGAGGCTGGCTACCAAGTGTATCGGGCGGGGCGCCATGACGGCGTTAGTCTGCACCGCGACCGCGGCAGCGACCGGCTGTTGGCGGCTACCATTACGGTGAGCGGTGCCAGCGAGGTGCGGATTCATGAGCCGCTCGGCGCCGAGGACGATTATACCAACACGCGCGTGGTGGACAGCTTTCGGGCGATGGCCGGCGGCGTGATGTTGCTGCGGGCGGCGGGGCTGGTCGGCGGGGCCGGCGGCGGGCAAGTATTGCACGAAGTATTGCCGCCGGTGAATGCCGATCGGACGGTTTTGAACCTGCGCATGCGGCCGGTGGACCGCGCGGGACAAGTGGCAGCGCTGGAGATTTGAGGCGCCAGTCTAGTATCAGAGAGCTAGTATTATACGGCTATATATAAGATATGGCGGAGGTGGTATACTGAGCAGGAACGAGGGCAGTGGCAATGACAAAAATAATCGCGGTGGTGAATCAAAAAGGCGGCGTCGGCAAGACGACCACGGCTATTAATGTGGCGGCGCAGCTGGCCGGCAAGCAGTCGTCGGTTTTGCTGGTGGACCTCGATCCGCAGGGCAATGCCACCAGCGGCTTGGCGATTCCGCGCGAATCAACGCCGCAGACCACTTACGATATGCTGTGCCGCGGCGTGCCGTTGGTCAATATCGTGCAAAATACCAACGTCGCACAATTATTCGTGCTGCCGGCTAATAATAATCTGGCGGGGGCCGAAGTGGAGCTGGTGGGGCGCGAGCAGCGGGAGTTTGCGCTGCAGCAGGCGCTGCGGCCGGCGGCCACTTATGACTACATCATTATCGACTGCCCGCCGTCGCTGGGGCTGCTGACCATTAACGCTTTGACGGCGGCCGACCAGGTGCTGATTCCGGTGCAGGCCGAATATTATGCGCTGGAGGGTTTGAGCCAGCTGCTCAACACGATTCAGGCGGTGCGCGGCAGCACCAATCCGCGGCTGGAGCTGCTGGGCATCGTGCTGACGATGTTCGACAAGCGCAATTCGCTGAGCGAGCAGGTGGAGGCCGAGGTGCATAATTACTTCGGTGACAAGCTGTTCAAGGCGATTATTCCGCGCAACGTGCGGCTGGCCGAGGCGCCGAGCTACGGCCGCACGATTTATGAGCATGACCGCTGGAGCAAGGGCGCCCGCGCCTACAAAGCCCTCGCCAAAGAAGTGCGCGAGCGGCTCGGCTAGTTTACATTTGGTGATTTCTAGTTTATAATTATCAGCCTAGAAGAGTTGGTTGCAGCTTATAGTTCCCAGTTGTTCTGGTACCTTTCTAACTTCGACGAAAGAGGTGGATGACATGTCAAACCTGCTGCTACTTATCTTGGCAGGGCTGTGCCTGGCCGTACCGCTAGTGGTATTTCTGGGGCTGCTTGCTGCCTCCGAGGGTTACGAATTGTATTCTTCCTCCAGGGAACATACGATTCTTGTGACGTTTTTGCTGGCCTGCTGGATCATTTGTTCCGGCGGATGCGTGTGGCTTGGCATACTGGGCGGCGAACGGTTTTCTGAGTTCGAGCCGCTTTACCTTGGTATAGGTGGGGCGTACATTGTTGTTGCGGGCCTGGGTGTGATGGCGCTGATGTCGGAAGCTCACTACGAGTACACCAAAAACACGCGCGCCGGTCTCCAAAGGAGAGGTTCGCTCTCGGATTGGCCCGAGGACTAGCGGCATGCTGCGCTTTTTCGTCGAACACAGACAGATCCCAGCAGGGGCTGGAGGCTTGCCTCGCTCTTGGTCTGTGCCGGAAAATGTATACTTTTTTGGTCCGTTTGGGCTTTACTGTATATGTTTTCTGGTCTGGGGTCGCTTTTTCGTCCAGTCTTAGGCTGCTGATGAGGCCGTGCGAGCCGGCCGAAACGGAAAGGCGCTTGTGCTTGATTAACAGGGGTGGAAATGGTATAGTGAAGGTTATGAAATCGATTAAATCGGTGAGGCGGTGGTTTAAGACGCGGCGCGGGCTGGTGGTGGTCGGCGCGGCGGTGGTGGTTGTGCTGTCGGTGGGAACGGCGGCGGCCATCGGTCATGCTGGGCCGAGTCAGCCGGCCAAACCGGCCGTGGCCGAGCAGGTCACTTTGCTCGAAAATGGCAAAAAAGTTACGCTGAAGCCGGCGGCCAGCGACGCGGCGTTGACCAAACAGGTGGCGGCGATTGCTCAAAAAGTGAATGTGGCGGCCACGGACGCCAAGATAACCACCGAGGGCGGCAATTACGCCATCAGTCCGTCGGCCAATGGTCAGCAGATTGACGTGGCTAAAGCCGTGAAGATGATTCGGGCGGGCGCTTTTGCCGGCCGGACTACCATCAAATTACCGCTGGTGAGCGTGGCACCGAAGGTTACGGCGGCCAGTTTGCAGCCGCAGTTGCAGCAGCTGAAGGCTAAGCAGGCGGCGGTGGCGGCCGCGCGGGCTACGCCGACCTCGTGTGCTGATAATCCGGCCGGCCGGCAGCTGGTTTTGGTCAGCCTCAGCCAGCAGCATTTGTGGGCCTGCAACGGCTCGTCTCAGGTGTACGACACGGCGATTACCAGCGGCGCCTATCTGGTGGGTGATGCCACGCCGACCGGCACGTATCATATTTATGCCAAACAAACGAACCAAGTGCTGCGCGGCTGCGACGAGCGCGGTTGCTGGAATGATCCGGTGCAGTATTGGATGCCGTTTTATTCGGATTATGGTTTTCACGATGCCTCGTGGCAGACCTTTGCGTATGGTTCCAGCCAGTACGCTTCGGATGGTTCGCACGGCTGCGTGCATCTGCCGGCGGCGGCGATGGCTTGGTTGTATGGCTGGGCGCCGGTGGGCACAACGGTAACTATTAACGCCTGAGGTCGGGCGGCGGGCAAGGAGACGATATGAGCGGCGAACATGTGCCTAATACGGAAGCGATGCTCGGCCATCACGTGGCGGATTTTGTGGAAAATCACCTAGCAGCGGGCTTGTGGTGGACGTTTAAGGAGGTGCGGACCAGCCGCCAGCCGACGCTGCCGTTCCAGCGCGTGGAGTTTCAGAGCGACGCCCAGCCGTGGTTGCCGGCAGGCATGCGCGTGGAGCCGTTCGAGACGGAGGACAGTGAAGTCATCCTGTATAAGATGGACGTTTATTTTTCGGTGCCGGAGGCCGAGGTGCAAATTGACAGGGGCCGGCGCCAGCCGGGGTTGATTTCTGTGATTGTGCTCAAGGGCAACTACGATGTGGAAGTTATGGATCGGTACGGCAGATTGGCGGACATCGAAGAGGGCACCTATGATGACGACAGTGAGTATCGGCGCGTGCGGGCGGTGGAATCGTTGATGGGCGAGCTGGACGAGCTGCAAGACCGTGAGCTGTTTGTGGCGCTGCGGCAGCGGCGTTTTCCGCTGTTTGATTAGCGTTTTTTAAGACAGGGTGTTGATTATTCTCTTGAGGTCGGCGTCGTCGGTGAAGGTGATTTCCAGCTTGCCGCCGCGGGCCATGCGGCGGAGGTGCACCGGCGCGGCCAGGCTCTTGCTAAGCTTTTTGGTTTCGGCGGTTTCGGTTTGGGCGGCGCGGCCGGCGGCTTGTTTGGTTTCTTTGATGCCGACTTTGACGCTGGAGGCAAAGCGCTCGGCCTGGCGGACGCTCCAACCTTCTTTAATAATGGTTTGCAGCAGGTAGAGCTGGCGCTGGTGGTCGCCTTTGAGCGACAGGATGGCGCGGGCGTGGCCTTCGCTGATTTGGCCGGCGGCGAGCGCCTGGCGGGCCGGTTCGGGCAGCTGCAGCAGGCGGACGCTGTTGTTGACGGTGGAGGTGGCTTTGCCGAGGCGCTGGGCGATGGTTTCGTACGATAAATTGAATTGTTCGTGCAGGCGCTCGATGCTGACGGCTTGCTCGAGCGGGTTGAGGTCGACGCGCTGGACGTTTTCGATGAGAGCGATTTCCATCTGTTCCTGCTGTTTACGCGCGCGGACGATGGCTGGCACCGTGTCGAGTCCGGCCAGGGCGGCGGCCCGCCAGCGGCGCTCGCCGGCTACCAGCGTGTAGCCGTTTTTTTCGGGGGTGACGACCAGCGGCTGGATGATGCCGTGGCGCTTGATGGAGTCGGCCAGCTCGGCCAGGGCGGCTTCGTCGAAGTGTTTGCGGGGCTGGTAGGGGCTGGGCTGGAGCGCTTTGACGGGGATTTTCTCGACGCGGTCGTCGGCGGTGAGCAGCAGGCTTTTGTCGAAATCGTCGGAAATCAGGGCGTCAAAACCCTTGCCCAAGCCCTTGCCAAGTCCTCGTTTTGGTGTCTGGTTCATACCGTTACTATAGCATAATGCGGCGGGCCGGCCGAGGTTCTGGGGCACCGGCATTTTCCGCCTCTCCAGGCAATCCCACGGGACTTCACTGCGTTCGTCCGCTCCTGGGCTCAGCCTTACGATTCGGAAAATGCCGGTGCCCCCGATTCACTGTTACTTGCCGCCTCTCCAGGCAATCCCGCAGGACTTCACTGCGTTCGTCTGCTCCCGGGCTTAGCCTTACGATTCGAAAAATGCCGGCGGGGCAGGCCGAGGTACATGTTCGGTCCATGCTATAATATGATTACGTTTATAGAGACAAAGACGCGCTTATGCAAACATATCTCCGCCCGCTCCGACGCATTGGTCGGCTAGTTGCGGCCAAAAGTAAGGGTCTGGCTCGGCGCTTGGCCGGCCGGCGGCGTTTCGGCGGGCGCAAAAAGCTTCTTCTGGCCGGCCTGCCATGCTTGCTGCTGCTGGTGGGCGGCGGGGCGTACGCGGCCATCAATCTCGCGGCGCCGGCGCCGGCCCAGCATGCGGCCCTCACTCCTGGCATCAACCTGGCCAGCGGCGAAAAAGGTCTGGTCGGTTGGTGGAAGCTGGCCGGCAACACCACAGACAGCACGCCCTATGCCGATAATGGCGCGCCGGTGGGCGGCGTCGCTCCGGCCACCGATCGTACGGGCGTGTCGAACGGCGCCTACAGTTTTGACGGTACTTCCGGTTACATAAGCGTCAACGATGCCGACCAGCTGAGCCCGTCGAGCATTACGGTCTCGGCCTGGATTTATCCGGTCAGCGGCGGCAGCGGATCATATGACATCGTCTCTAAAAACGGCAACAGCGAGTATCGCTACCGCTTTAACAGCGGCAGCCGCACCATAACGGTTTTTGACCGAGGCGCCACCAATTCTTTGTCCACCACCGCCACCATCCCGTTTAACCAGTGGTCGCTGGTGTCTTTCACCGGCGATTCGTCGGGGCTCAAAATCTATATTAATGGCCAGCTTTCCAGGTCCGGCGGCTCGGCCTACGCCCCGCCCAATACTGCCGGCAAGCTCTTTATCGGCTCCTACACTACTACCAGCGAGCTCTTTGACGGCTCGATTGCCGACGTGCGGATCTACAACCGCGCGCTCTCGGCGGACGAAATGGCCAATATCTACAACTCCTACAATTCGCAAGTAAATCTGTACCAGTCGGCCGGCAGCGGCGGTCCGGTCAACCTGGCCGCCGGCCTGATCGGCTACTGGCCCTTCGCTGGCAACGCCCGCGACGCCACGCCTTACAGCAATAATGGCACCGTCAATGGCGCCACGCTGACCACCGGTCATGACGGACAGGCCAACAGCGCCTATATGACGGGTAACACCAGCAGCTGGATCGCCGTTGGCAGCCCGGGCACCTATGCCAATCTGCCGGCCGGCTTTACGTATTCGCTCTGGCTGATGTATACCGGCGCCAGTTCAACGCAGTGGCCGGAAATTATGGGTGCCTCTAATGCGCATACCTACTTTGGCATACGAAGCTCTGTTTACGGACAACTTATTTATTTTGAATACGGTACGTCACCATACACCGGTAGCAGCTACTCGAATATATCGGGGTATTCGCTGCCGGTGGGACAGTGGCACATGATTACGGTCACTTATAATGGCTCGGCGCTGAATTTTTATGTTGACGGCGCGCTCAAAACCGGCCCTGTTACGGCGGCGCTTAACCCGACTTTTGGCGGGCTCAACTTTACTGCCGGTACCAGCGGCTGGGTGGGCAGTATGGATAATCCGCGGGTCTACAACCGCGCGCTGAGCGCTGCCGAAGTGCAGGCGCTGTATAATTCCGGCAACTAAATCTTAAATAATTTCATTTTTGGAGCGGAATGTTTTGGCGGCCCGAGCTGGCCGGGCGTATAGTAGGGGCATGGTTGTCGAGGCGCCAATCACTAAGCAGGATTTGAACCAGGCTTTTAAGGCTTTTGGTGCTCAAATGGATGAAAAATTCGCCGCCGCGGAGGCGAACACGGACAAAAAGCTGGCGGCAGCGGAGGAGCGTCTGGACCAAAAGCTGGCCGCTGCAGAGTCCAATTTAGACAAAAAGCTGGCGGCAGAGGCAATCCGCACAGACGAGAAACTGGCAGCCATGGAAGCTCGCATGAAGAAAATGGTCGGTGACGTGGTGGGCGAGATTGTCGGCGATGCTTTGCAGATAATTTCCAAACGATTTGATGCCATGGACCGGCGCATGGACAAAATGGACGAACGTTTCGATCGACTGGAAGATAAGCTGGACAGGACAATTGCCGTAGTCAACCACCATACTATCGACATCCGCGAGCTAAAACGCAGACTCGCCTGAGACAGCCGCTGTTAGCCGTCAGCGGCGGACCGCGATAAGGCCGATACTAAAAAGCTTTGGCTTTGCCGAGCGGGAAGACGCGGACGGCCAGCTTGCCGACGATTTGGTTGGCGTTGATGGGGCCGAAGCTGCGCGAATCGAGCGAGTCGGGCCGATTGTCGCCGCACACAAACAGCTGTTGGGGGCCAAGCGTAAGGTCAATATTGCCGGAGGTTTCGGGGATGTTTTTGCCGTAGGGCAGGGTTTTGTCGGGGTCAAAGCCGTTGGGGTTGGCTTTGTTATAGATGGTGATGGCGCCGTTTTTGACGACCACGCGGTCGCCGGGCAGGCCGATGACACGCTTAATGAGCTGCTTTTTGTCCTGCTGGCCGAATTGGCTGAGGCCGGTTTCGGTGAAGACGACGATGTCGCCGCGTTTCGGGATATAGGGGTGGCCGGTGATGTCCGACCAGGTGCGCGGCACTTTCCAGATGATCAGTTTGTCAGCGTTTTGCAGGGTGTTTTGCATGCTCGGGCCGTCCACCTGGTAGGAGCGGAAAACGAACATGATGATGAAAACGGCCACTAAAATGGCGGCGCCGATGATGCCGAGCGTGGAAAGGGCTTCGCGGCGCTTTTGCGAGGCTTGTCCTCGAGGCGGCGAAGGGCGGTGCGGCGGCGGCGAAGTGGGCCGGTCGGCCGAGGAAGCGGACCGTTCGGCCGGCGCCGCGGCTTTTGGCGGAGTCTTTTTGGGGGTGTCCATATCGACTTTCACTATAGCATAGAGCCCGAATGATTGAGTGATTTTCCGCTTAACAGGGGCGGAGCAGGGCTTTACTCATAAGCGGTTTGGGGGTATACTTAAGGCGTTCGAGAAAAATCGAGATGGAACCGTCCAAAAACAGACGGCGTACAGTACAACAAACACAACGCCAAATAGTGGAAAAACCCTTTGGGAGCTCGTCACCTGTGCCGAAGGTTAATTCGGCGCGGCCGCGCGGACTGGACGGCTTTAGCCGCCGCGCCAGCGTGGTGACAGCGCCGCGCCGGCCGTTCGACAGCAGCACCATGGACCGTTTGCGCCGGCCGGCTGAGCCTGCCGCTTCTATTTCTGTCGCGCCCGCTTCGGCGGTGCAGGCGCCGGTGCAGTCGCTCCAGCCGCAGCCGGCGGTCACGCCGGTGGTTCGGCCGGTCCAGACTGATCTGCGGCCCGCGCCCGTCGAAAAAGCCCAGAAAAAGTCTGTCCGTCGCCTGCCGCGCTCGGTAGCCGAGTTAGCCCGGGCAGTGGTGGCCGTGGAGGCGGAGCAGCCGGTTTATAAGAAATCTAGCGTGCCGGTCCGGCATTTGCCGCCGATTGACATGGATTTGCCGGGCGAAGACAGTCCGCTGCGCCAGATCGACGCTTCGCTGGCGCACGGCAAATTGGCCGCTTTCCGCCGCTGGACCTTCCGCGGTGCGGTGGCCATACTGGTGCTGCTGCTGGCCGGCGGTGGACTACTTTTTTATACAAATTTGCACAAAGCCTTCAGGGGTGGTGCGCCGACGGCCGCCGCGCTCAAGGCCAATGTTAACCCGTCGCTCTTGAAGGGTGAGGGCGACGGCCGCATCAACGTGCTGCTCTTAGGCCGCGGCGGCGGCAATCACGACGGGCCGGATCTGACGGACAGCATCATGGTGGCCAGCATCGATCCGGTCAATCACACCTCAACGCTGATCAGCATTCCGCGCGACCTCTGGGTGGATATCCCCAATCAGGGCGCCATGAAAATCAACGCTGCCTGGGAAACCGGCGAGTTCAATTATCTCCATAAACAAGCCCCCGGCAGCACCGATCCGAACGCCATTCAGGCCGGCTTCGACGAGGCCGATCAGGTGGTGGAGAGCGTGCTGGGCATCACCATTCATTATAATGTGCTGGTTAATTTCCAGGCTTTCCAGCAGGCCGTGCAGACCGTGGGCGGCGTGACCGTCAACGTGCCGAGCGATCTGGTGGATCCGACGATGGCCTGGGAAAACGGCAATAATCCGGTGCTGGCCAAGGCCGGCGTCGACCAGTTCAACGGCAACCAGGCGCTGAATTACGTGCGTTCGCGCGAGACCACTAGCGATTTCGCGCGGGCCGACCGGCAGCGGGCCGTGCTGGTGGCGCTGAAGGACAAGGTGGAAACGGCCGGCACGCTCAGCAATCCGCTCAAGCTGGCCAGTCTGATGAACACCTTTGGCAGCAACGTCCAAACCGACCTGTCTATTAAAGACGCTCAGCGGTTGTACAGCATCGTCAAGGGTATTCCGGACGCCAAAACGACCTCGCTGAGCCTGGCCGGCGCGCCGAATAATTACTTTACCACCGGTAACATGGCGGGGCAGTCCATTACGCTGCCGGTCGCGGGGCTGTTCAACTACAACGACATCCAGGCCTTTATCCGCAGCCAGCTGAAAGATCCCTACATCATCAAAGAAAACGCCAAGGTGACGGTGCTGAACGGCACCAGCGTGGCCGGCCTGGCGACCGCCAAAGCCAACGAGCTGAAAAGTTACGGCTACAACGTGATTTCGGCCGGCAACGCGCCGAGCAACGATGTGATCCAGACCACGCTGGTCGATCTGAGCCACGGCAAGGACAAATACACCAAGCACTATCTGGAGCAGCGCTTCGGGGTCACCGCCACAACCACACTGCCGGATAACACCATCCAGACGAACGGCGCCGATTTTGTTATTATATTAGGCAGTGATGAGGCCACTACTCCGTAAACTGAAACCCGCCAGCGGTTTTGCTCATTTTTTTCACCTGGCGTTGCTGCTCCTGCTGCCGGCGCTGGCCTTTATATTGGTGCGGTTGGATTTTGTCCAGTTGGCTCTCAGCATTATCGTGTTAAGTAAGTGGCGTATGTTCGCCGTAAGACCTCGGTTTTGGGCCGCCAATATTCGCGCTAACGCGGTGGATTTGATCGTGGGATTGTCGGTGGTGCTGTTTATGCAGCACGCCGGCGGCTTCGGCTTGCAGCTGCTGTGGGCGGCGCTCTATGCCGCCTGGCTGATTTACATCAAACCGGCCTCCAGCCCGCTGATGATAACCGCTCAAGCCTTCATCGGCCAGCTGGCGGGGCTGATGGCGCTGTATCTGGTGTGGGCCAGCGGTCCGCTGTACGGCCTGACGCTGATTACCGGTTTGATCTGTTTTTTGGCGGCCCGGCATTTCCTCGACACCTTCGACGAGCCCTACGCCCGCATGCTGGCCTACATCTGGGGTTATTTTGGCGCCGCGCTGGCTTGGCTGCTAGGGCATTGGCTGCTGTTTTACGGCGTGATTTCGCAAGTCACGCTGCTGATCAGCGCGCTCGGCTACGGCCTGGCGGTGCTGTATTATTTGGATCATTACGACCGGCTGGGCAAGGGCGCGCGCCGCCAGATTGTGTTTATTATGCTGGCTATCGTGGTGGTGGTTTTGGCGTTTTCTGATTGGGGCGACAAGGTAGTTTAACAGAGGTGGATTATGGCAGATAAGAAGACATCAAAAAGTAAATCGGCGGCGGGGGCCGCGGGCGAGGCGGACAAGCCTTACAGTGTTTCCAGTCGCTCGCAGGGGCCGCGGACGGTTAGTTTTCAGGTACCGAAGCTGCCAAACATACCGAGTACTATGCCCGATTGGCGCCAGCACGCCCAGCGGGTGCGCTCGCTGGGAATCGGCGCAATTGTGACGATTGTGGTGCTGGCCGCCGCGGCCGGCTACGGCGGCGCCTGGCTGCAGGATCGTAACGGCAGCGGGCTGGTTACCGGCAGCGTCGGCAACGAGAAAAAAATCGTTACCAGCCAAAGCCAGCTAATCAGTCAAATCGCCAAGACGGTCGGGCCGAGCGTGGTCAGCGTCAACGTCGACATTACCTCTGATTCCGGCTCCGGCAGCGGCAGCGGCGACAGCAGCGGCTTTGGCCTGTACGGCTTTTCGCAGCCGGAGCAGGAAGAGGCCGCCGGCACCGGAATTATTATTGATTCGAGCGGCTTGATCGTTACCAACCGCCACGTCGTGCCGGCCGGCACCACCAATGTTAGCGTGACGCTGAGCGACGGAACCGAGCTCAAAGACGTCTCGGTGGTCGGCCGCACCAGCGATAGCGACACCCTCGACATCGCCTTTTTGAAGATTAACAACGCCGACGGGCACAAGCTGACGCCGGCAGTGATCGGCAATTCGTCAAACGTCCAAGTGGGCGACGACGTGGTGGCCATCGGCAACGCGCTCGGCCAGTTCCAAAACACCGTCACCAGCGGCATCATCTCCGGCTACGGCCGCAGCGTGCAGGCCGGCGACAGCGGCGATACGTCCGGCGCCTCGGCCGAAAATCTGGTGGATTTGTTCCAAACCGACGCCGCCATCAACGAAGGCAACTCCGGCGGCCCGCTGGTAAATTTGAACGGGCAGGTCATCGGCATCAACACGGCCATTGCCGGCGACGCTCAAAATATCGGTTTTGCCATCCCCATCAACGACGTTAAAGGCCTGATCGACCAGGTGGTAAAGACCGGCAAGTTCGCGCGGCCGTATCTGGGCGTGGAGTACGTGCAGCTGACGGCCGACGTGGCCAATGAATACAATTTGAGTGTGCAAAACGGCGCCTTCATCGCGCCCAGCAACGACCCGTCGAGCCCCTCGGTAATCAGCGGCAGTCCGGCCGATAAAGCCGGCTTGCAAACCAACGACGTAATTACACAGGTCAACGGCACCAACATCGACCAAACCCACTCGCTGACCGCGCTGCTGGACCAGCATCAGCCCGGCGACCAGATCAGCCTGACCGTACTGCGCGGCAACAAAACGCTGCACGTCAATGTTACGCTCGGCACCGTCCCGTCCAGCTAAAAGTGATATATTTTGTATTCAATGCGATGTGGGCTGGCACAGAGGCGAGTTCGATTAACGAATTTGCTGTCTGCTAAGCTCGTGTCAGGCTGAATTTATGTCAGGGTCGCTGCATTTTTATGCGTGCGTCGGCTGCCATACCTTCAAGCGTAAGCCTTGAAAACGGCGCCCGCAACCCGTTTAATCCATCGGCTAACTGTTGCGCTGAAACACTTGGATAAAGTCGTCGGTTTGGCATAAATTGTAGCCTGCGCCGCTGGCAATAGAGGTCAAAAGTTCATGTTGCGGCGGCAACGACTCACATAAAATATACAACGGTTTGTGTTTGCGCTGTTTGACCTGATGGAAGAGCCGCCGGTATATGTCGAGCCCGTCGGGGCCGCCGAAGATGGCGAGGTGCGGCTCGCGCATAGCCGGCGGATTTATAGCGTAGTCATCTGGTACGTAGGGCAGGTTGCAGAGCAGTATATCGTTAGTCTGTTTTGTGTTTTGCAACAGGTCACTCTCTATAATATTAACTCTCGTTGTAAATAAATCTACATTTTTTTGAGCAATTTTGATAGCTGCTGGGTCAATCTCGAGCAGCTCAACCTGGGCCGACGGGAGCTCCAACTTTGCCGTAATACCAATGGCTCCGGAGCCGGCGCCCACGTCCGCTATACGCGGCTCGGCGGGCAGGTCGGGCAGCTGTTTAAGTAAATCAATCATGGTCTCCGATTCCGGCCGCGGCTCCAGCACGGCCGGCGTGATCACAAAAGTGCGCCCGTAAAATTCGGTCTTGCCACGCACGTAGGCCAGCGGCTGATGCTCGGCCCGCCGGTTGAGCAACTTTGTGAGTGCGGCCTGCTCGGCTGACGATAATTCCTGTTCCGGATGCGCCAGCAGCCAGGCCCGATCGCGCCCGCTGACGTCCTCCAGCAAAACCAGCGCGTCCAGCCGCGCCGTACCAATCCCAACCCGCTCAAGTTTTGTAGCGGCCTCTCGCAGCCAATTATCTGCAGTCACTCTTTTATTATAAATCACGCCGGCGAGAGCGGAGCGCCGGTGTGCTCGGCAATTTCATGTGTCCAACCCTCTATGCGGTCAACTTTATGGCCCAGAGCCAAAAACTCATTATAATGGTCCTCGACCCGGCCCGCTAATTCGGCCAAATCGAACTTAATATCACGAATATCACCCTCGACCTTATCAAACCGCTTATCAATAGCGCCGAATTTGCCTTCCATGTAGTGAAACAGTTGGGTGAATTCATCGTGGCTCATAAGTAAAACTAGCGTAGCACCGGCCGCCAAAACAGGCAAAGTTAAATCGACAATTTTAATGAAAATTTAAGATTTAGTCCTTAACGACCGAAAGGATTTCATCCACGACTTCTGACAGAAGCTTGGAGGCGTCCACTTCCACCGCGCCAGGAGCCTCCAGGAGCTTTTTGGCCAGCCCGCTGTTATACGACATCACATGCTTGAGTTCGTCAGGATGTTTACCGTAGTCATTTGGATTTGAGTCGCGGTGCAATAAGCGGTACCGCAACGTGTCATTATCGGCGGTTAAGACGATAATTTTATCGAAGAGGTCATAGTAACGAGGCTGCATCGAATTATGATCGGCAATGAATACCAATTTCCTGCTGGCAAGCAGATCTTTCAGTTTGGGTATGTCCCAGCTACTCCAGTATCTTGCATGATCTATGGGCGGCGCCGGGCGGGAGACGAACTTTTTAGCTGCCGAGTCGAAATATTTATTGATGCCCATATCTTCCGGGCCGAAGGCGGCGTAGCCCTTAGCCGACAATTCATTAACGACACTGGTTTTGCCGGTGCCTGGGGAGCCCGTGATAAGAACTTTCATCTCACCCCTCACTGAGCAGTTCGTGCTCGGCGGCTTGCAGTTTTTCTATGAGGTCGTCGATGTCGCCATCGAGGGCGGCCGGGATGTTGGAGCGGCTGTAGCCGATGCGGTGGTCGGTGATGCGGTCCTGCGGGAAGTTGTAGGTGCGGATTTTTTCGGAGCGGTCGCCGGAGCCGATGAGTTTTTGGCGGGCGTCGGACAGCTCTTTCTGCTCCTCGTCGATTTTTAGCTGGAGCAGGCGCGAGCGCAGCACGCTCATGGCCTTGGCCTTGTTTTTGATCTGTGATTTTTCGTCTTGGTTGGTGATGACCAGGCCGGTTGGCAGGTGGGTGATGCGCACCGCTGAATCGGTGGTGTTCACGGACTGGCCGCCGTGGCCGCCGCTGCGGAAAACGTCGATGCGCAGGTCGTTCGGGTCGATTTCGATGTCAGATTCTTCGGCCTCCGGCAGCACCGCCACGGTGGCGGTCGAGGTGTGGACGCGCCCCTGGCTCTCGGTGACCGGCACGCGCTGCACGCGGTGCACGCCGGCCTCGAACTTGAGGTTCTTGTAGGCTTCGTCGCCGCGCACGGCGAAGGTGATTTCTTTGAAGCCGCCGACCTCGTTTGGCGATTCGTTAATCAGTTCGATCTTATAATTATGTTTCTCGGCCCAGCGGGCGTACATGCGGTATAGTTCGCCGGCGAACAGGGAAGATTCGTCGCCGCCGGCAGCCGCTCGGATCTCGATGATGACGTCGCGGTCGTTGTTCGGGTCGGTCGGCGTCAGCGCCTCGCGGAGCTTATCGTCGTTGGCGGCGATCTTTTTATCGAGGTCTTCCAGCTCTTCGCGGCCCATGGCGGCCATCGCCGGATCGGCATCATTGGCCAGATCGCTGGCCTCGCTCAGCTGCTTCGCAAGCGCTGCCTTTTCATCAAACAGGCCAATCAACTCATCCAGCTCGGCCTTGCGCTTGGCCAGCTTGGGATAATTCTTGTCACTATAAATAGCCGGATCCTCGAGCTTTTGCTCCAGCTCCTTCAGTTCACCTCGCAGCTCTGCTTCTTTTTGCTCCATTTATTTTATTGTAGCAGTCCAGGTGCTATAATTGCCGTAATCCAGCTAAAACCTAAATATGGAAGAAAAAAATACCCAACAGCCGATTGGCCAGGAACCAGCAGCTCCTCGGCCGGCTTCGGGCGGCCGGCGGGTGATACAGCCGACAGCCGAAATATTAGAGGAAGTGAGATCGCAGCCGACGGCTCCGCCGGTAGCTCCGCATCCCACCGCACCGCCCAGCACTGAAGCGCCTGGTGATACTCAGCCTCCAGCCACTTTGCAGAACTCACCGGTACCCGGCCCCGGCCCTGTGCCGCCATCGCCCCCACCTCCTCCGGCGGGACAACCTGTCGATAATCAGCCGTTTGAACTAACTTATGAAGGCAGGGGTCGTATCATTCTAATAGTTCGTATTATAGCTAGTGTTTTGATCTTGAGTTGTTTGGGTAGTCTGTATGTTTGGTATCAAGTAAATCGCAATCCGGGTTCGTTATTCTTTACAATCGCGTCTTTAGTAGTTGCGGTTGGCATCTTTCGCTTGCGGGAAATTGCTCGTAAAATTTATGTGATTTATGCGGCAGGGGTTTTAATACTGGCCGTGACTATAGCGTCCGCGGTTATACTCCCCGCGATGTCCGCGTTTCACAAAGCAGACTCATTGGTTTCCCAGCAGCAGACCCAGGTTGTGCAGCAGAATCTTACCGCTCAAGAGAAGGCTCAGGAGAAAGAAGCTCAACAGCGCCAGGCCGCACTGGAGAAGAAGGCGCAGGCCAGTCAGCCTAGCCACACGGCGAGTGACGCCAAGGATTATGCTGAGCTTGCCGCGGTTATCGGCGCGGCTTTATTTATAGGGCTTTTCCCGCTTGTTTATTTGACGCGACCGAGAGTCAAAGCGGTCTTTCACTAGCGTCAATACGAGCCAGCAAGCTATTTCTTGGGCTTGGCGTTCTCGGCTTTGGCTTCGGCTTTTTCGATTTTGGCGGCGGCGCGCTTGGCTTGCTTTTGAGCGGCAGCGGCGCGGCGGTCTTTGGCGGCCTGGCCGGCGGCGGCGCGGGCCTTGAACTTATCGACGCGGCCTTCGATGTCGAGGATGCGCTCCTCACCGGTGAAGAACGGGTGCGAGGCGGAGGTGATGTGCACTTTTAGCAGCGGGTACTCCTGGCCGTCTTCCCACTTGATGGTCTCTTCGGTGGCGGCGGTGGAACGCGTCAAGAAACGGGACTTGTTGTTCAAGTCCTCGATGACGATCAAACGATAATTGTCCGGATGCAATCCTTTTTTCATAACGAGTTTCTAGTATACACATCTGTTACAGATTAGTCAACGGATTACAGCGATGCATCGCTGGCGTCAATCTTTATAAAGTGTTAAGATCTTTATTACATTATGTCTGAGCGCGTACACACACTCACTTTTCAGCCTTTCGAGGAAGCTCAAAAAGCTAGACTAGGAGGACTAATACATTATGCTAATTACCGCCTGGCATTTGCTATAGAGCCGCCTATAGAAGTGCATGATCCCCAAGTAGTGGGCGATTACATGTCTTAATCCTCTTTTTTTGGAGTTGAGTCGTCCGCCACTAGGGCGCGGCTCACTCATAGCGATGAAGAAAAAACATATGGAAACCTTATGGTGAGCGCGGATTCTGTTAGAGGTGGAAGCGATCGCCGTGAGACTCAGGAGTTTATAAGAGAAAAGTTTGAGGCAGCACTTAACCCGCTAGGCGAGACCACTCTTAACTTTGTATTTAGAACTCAGGAAGATGCCGAGCGGCGGGTCTCTCTTGCGGAATAGATTTCTATCTGTTATAATGACCACATAATCAAGTAAGCAGGTTGGGGTTTGATCCTCTTCGTGACCATCCGTGCAGGACTCGCGAGGTTCCCATACCGAAGAAGAAGGAGACAATCATGGCTACCAATGAGGTAGATATCAAGCAATTATTGGAAGCGGGCGCGCACTTCGGGCACAAGACCGAGCGCTGGCATCCGAAGATGGCGCCGTATATCCACAGCAAGCGCGGCGGCAGCCACATTATTGACCTGACCAAGACGGTCGAGGGGCTGGACGAGGCGCTGAGTTTTTTGACTAAAACTGCCAGCGAGGGCAAGCAAATCCTGCTGGTGGGTACCAAGCGGCAGGCGCAGGACATCATTAAGAAGGCGGCTACTGAAACCGGCATGCCGTACGTCACGGAGCGCTGGCTGGGCGGCATGCTAACCAACTGGAATACCATCGGCGGGCGCGTCAAGCACCTGCAGGACCTGGAAAACCGTATGGCGAGCGGCGAGCTGGCCAACAAGTACAACAAGCTGGAAGTGCAGCGTTTTCAGGAAGAAATTGACGAGCTGAACCGGCTGTACGGCGGCGTAAAAGAGCTGAACGCGCGGCCCGGCGCGGTTTTCGTGGTGGACATTACGCACGACGCCAACGCCGTGCGCGAGGCCGCCAAGCTGGGCGTGCCGATTGTGGCGATTGTGGACACCAACGCCGATCCGACACCGATCAAGTACCCGATTCCGGCCAACGACGACGCCATCAAGTCGATCCAGCTGATCGTCGACTACGTGCAGGCGGCCATCGAAGCCGGCAAGGCCAAAGTCAAGGCGCCGGCCGCCGACAAAACGGCAGCTCCGGAACCGGAAAAAGCTAACAAAATCGAGAAAGTGAAGGTGTAAGATGGCGGTAGATATCGCGGAAGTAAAGCGACTCAAAGACCTGACCGGCGTCGGCCTGACCGATGCCAAAAAAGCACTGGAAGAAGCCGGCGGCGACTTCGATAAGGCGCTACAAGCGATGCGCAAAAAGGGCCTGACCAAGGCCGAGAAGCGCGGCGAGCGCGAGGCCCGGCAGGGGCTGGTGGGCACCTACAACCACGACGGCCGCATCGGCGTGCTGGTGGAAGTGAACTGCGAGACCGACTTCGTGGCGCGCAACGAAATATTTGTTGACCTAGTCAAGGATTTGGCGATGCATATAGCCGCCGCCGCGCCGCAGTACGTCAGCATCGACGACGTGCCGGCCGAAGATCAGGAGAAGGTCAGGGCGGAATTCGCCGACAAAGCCAAAGCCGAGAAAAAACCGGCCGACATGGTCGATAAGATCGTTGACGGGCAGGTGAAGAAGCACTTCGCCGAGCGCTGCCTGCTTGACCAGCCGTTCGTCAAAGACCCCGATCAAACCGTCGGCGACTACGTGAAAGACCACAACGCCCGCCTGGGCGAAAACATCGTCGTCCGCCGCTTCAGCCGTATAGCCCTCGGCGAAGTCAGCTAGCGGAAATTGGTGCTATAATTCTAGGTAGATTAATCAAAGGATGTACCTACATGTCAGAACAAGTCGCGGACGGTATTATTGTTAAGACGCATGCCGGTTACGCTGCTACTGCCGAAGGCCCCTTCCATTGTATTGATATATATGGAGATGCCGTAGATCCTAATATAGACAATAAACCACTGCACGAGGCGACTGACGCTATCTACATGATTACGCATGATCCTGCTCTATCGCACGATCCTATTATGTGTAGTTTGCGCACATATGTAGAAAACCTGGATCTGGTAGAGGAGCATCCAAACGGAGGACAGCACGGCCAGCCCCTGCAGCGCTTTGAGCCGAACCCGGCGGCATGGGGACTATTCAGGCATACCTATACTGAAGCCCTTAGGCTTGCTGAACCCACCATTGATTTTCTTGGTGTGAGGATGGGGCCCGCAGCTTTTGTCGCGACAGTCAATTACGTTATGACCAACACGGTTGTGTGGGCAGAAGAGCCTGGCGGTAAAGGAGAAGATCCACGTTTTGCTATGATCGAAAAATTTAAGAGTGGTAATTAATGGACGCCAACCAAGTAGTCAGCAATGCCAAAACTAAGTTCGGCCAGGCGGCGGAGCGGTTTCAGGACAGCCTGAAGACGCTGCGCACGGGGCGGGCCAATGCCGCCATGCTCGACGGCGTGATGGTGGAGGCCTACGGCACGCCGATGCCGCTCAACCAGGTGGCCACGATTTCCGTGCCGGACGCCACGCTGATTCAGTTGTCGCCGTTTGATCCGAATAATCTGAGCGCTATCGTGGAGGCCATTCGCAATGACTCATCGCTAGGACTGAACCCGACCGACGACGGGCGCGTCATTCGCGTGCCGATTCCGCCGCTCACCGAGGAACGCCGCCGCGAGCTGGCCAAGCAGGTGGGGCAGAAGCAGGAAGAAGCCATGATTGCGCTCAGGGCCGTGCGCCACGAAGCCATGGACACGCTGAACGCCGCCAAAAAAGACAAAGACATCAGCGAAGACGAAGCCAAGCGGCTGAGCGGGCAGGTTGACGAGGCCATGAACAAAACGCGCGGCGACATCGAGGCGGCCGCCAAAGCCAAAGAGTCCGAAATCCTGAGCCTGTAACAGACGATTAGTTGCATTATTTAGCTAACTATGTAATATATATCTACCTATGAGTATGCATCCGGGTTATCCCGAGTTGGTGAAGACGGCCCTCGCGTCTGATTTATATTGGCGCATTCCCGCGGAAGAACTGTCGCTGGAGCCGGCTACGGTTGAAAATTCGATCGCGGAGCTTCAGGCTCTACGAAAGCAAAGAGACCTCAGCCACGATACAGAAGTGGCGTATCAGATAGGCAGCGTCCTTCATTCCGCTTTTGATGAAGGCACCATAGACCCTGTCCCGTATGGCGGACGTATACCAGAATTGCATGGGCGCCAAATCGTTAGGGTAGTCGAGGATAGCAGGCAGGTGTATGACAGGTGGTCATTTGAACATCTCGCTAGACGGTTCAACAGGGCTCTCTACGCAAGGGATATGAAAAAGATTGACCCGGAGTACGTGCGCCCGACTTTTGAAGAAGATTTAGCATCAATGTATGAGGCTGAACCGCCATCTATTCCGTGGGCTGAAGCCCTACTTAAGTACGAAAGGACGCAAGTAGCCCTAGTGAGGCGTTCCGTGCTCTACATGAAGAGGATCAAGAACGGCTTATTGTGCGGCATGTACGCGAGTACGGCACGGCTCCCTGAATTGTGGGACCATACGACCATGGGCTTAATCCCCGACAGCAGCGTTGGCACGATATATTCGAAAGATCCAGGTGGAAGGATTGGCTACCTGGGCAAAATTATCTCAGCGGACGTCATAGAGGCTCACGGTATTGTCTGGCGCGGGCCGGCGGGCAAACCTTCTGTTAAAGAAGAAAAGCGCCGCGATAAAAAATCCAGCGAGGTTCCGCAATCCGGGCTCGCGAAAGAACGACCGTCCACGATATAGATAAGCAGCAACCGCTAGGCGTTGATAACGACGGTGGTGCCCAAAACATGCCGGCGGCATGTTTTGTAGACACGAGCGAAGCGTCCTTGATCAAGCGTGGACAATGACCGTCGTACCGACCGGCGCCCAGTCATACACCCATTTGGCTTCGTCGACCGGCAGGCCGACGCAGCCGTGCGAGGTGTTGACGTTGCCGAAGACGCTGGCCGGCCGCCAGTAAACGCCGTGGATGGCGTCGCCCGAATTGTCGAAGTAGTTGATCCAGGGCACATTTGGTTGCACATAGCCCGGGCCGGTCATGGTTTGCTTGGTCAGTTTGGCGCGGATATGGAACTGGCCGAGCGGCGTCGGGTCGTCGGGCTTGCCGTCGCTGCTTAAGAAGGTGTTGACGACCTGGCCGTTCTGGTAGGCGTAGAGTTTTTTGGTGGTGACGTTAGCCACCAGCAGTTTGGTGAAATTGGCGGCCGTGAGCGCCTGGAAGGGTGCCGTTTGCAGGGGCGTGTTGAACTGCAGGCCGGCGGCGGCGAGCACGTTTTTAGCCGCGCCTTGGCTCTGGGTTTTTAGGCTGTTCGGATCGGTCAAAACGCGGCCGTCTTTGCCGGCCACGACTACTAGACTGGCGCCGTCCTCGGTGACGGTTACCTGATTGACTGGCGCGCGGGCGTACTCGTTGGCCTCTTTGACCAGGGCGTTGCCCATGGCGGCTTCGTTGACGTGAATGTAATACTCGGTGTGCTGCTTGTTGGCGCTGATTTGCAGCCAGCTCTTTATAATGTCGCTGCTGAGCTGCTCGGAATAGGCGCCGACGGTGAGCGTGGCCTTTTGGTTGGTGATGGTTTGCAGCTTGGCTTGCAGATCGGCCGCCGGCACGGTGATGTTGAGGCCGGCCACCGAGTGGGCGGGCTTGATGGCTGCCACCGAAGCGTGGTTGGCGGTGTAGCTGGCCGCCCAGTAGCGGCCCGCCAATACGATAATAGCGGCGCCGAACACGAGCGTGATAAGCGCCAGGCTGGCCAGACGGTAGCGGCCGGCGAAATCCAGCCCGTCATGAACCAGTTGAACCGGCCGCGACGACTGTTTCGGGGCGGCCGCGAAATCATCATTATCAATATCACTGAAATCAAAATGGGGAGGGCGGGTCTCAACCTGCGGCGCTTGCGGCACCGAAGCAACAGCCACGGCCAATTTCTGGGGTGGCAGAGACGCTTCGGGAGCGGTTACCTCGACCTTCATCTTTGCTATCTTCGGCTTTGCTGTGAGGAATTCGTTGCCCACCTGCATAGCGGGCATGATTGGTTGACCCATATTTGTCTCTTTTGTTAACCTCTTTGTTTCCCGCGGGCCTCACACTGTCTGATTTTGCCCTTACGCTTAACTATACGCCGCGCCAGCGCTGATTGTAAAGTGATTTAAGAAAGTTTTAATAACTGGTTTTCGGGGCCAGAATAGCCAAGCTTTCAGGTATCCATCATTTATTTTGCTACAATACATGCAATGGCGATTCTTTTGCTGATAGTGGGCATAGTGCTGTTCATCGGCCTGATAGTAGTGCACGAGTGGGGGCACTTTATCGTGGCGCGCCGCAGCGGCGTTGAGGTGGAAGAGTTCGGCATCTTTTTCCCGCCGCGGCTCTATTCGCGCCGGACCAAAGCCGGCTGGACATTCAGCTTTAACCTGATTCCGCTGGGCGGCTTCGTGAAGCTGAAGGGCGAGCACGACACCGATACCGAGCCGGGCAGCTATGGCGCCGCCAGCACTTGGACCAAGTCCAAAATTATGGCCGCCGGCGTATTTATGAATTTGGTTACCGCGCTGGTATTATTGACGATTCTGGCGTTCGTGGGCATGCCAAAACTGATTGATAACCAGTTCACGGTCAAGAAAGACACACAGCTGGTCGATCGCTCGGTGCTGATTGGCTACGTGGAGCCGGGTTCGCCGGCGGCCAAGGCCGGTTTGAAGGCCGAGGATGAAATCAACGATATTGCCTTGGCCGGCTATAGTCCGGTCGGCATTCCGAACGCCGATAAGTTGCCGCAAATTACCAAGCAGTTCGCCGGCAAGACGGCCGTCATTTATTACACGCGCGACGGGGAAGAGCACCAAACCACGGCGACGCTACTGACCCAAAAAGCGGTCGCGGCCAGCCAAAAAACCAATGACCCCAAGGGCTATCTGGGAATTTCGCCGACCGATTTTACGCTGCAGCGCTCCACCTGGTCGGCGCCGGTGGTGGCGGTCGGTTTTAGCGCGCAGGTCGCGGCGCTAACGTTCCAGGGGCTGGGACACGCTTTGGGCGGCCTGGGCAGTTTGATAGCCGGCTTTGTGACCGGCAACCACACGGCCCGCGAAAACGGCCAGACCAACGCCAGCTCGCAAGTGGCCGGGCCGGTCGGCATCTTTGTAATATTAAAAGACGGCAGCTTGCTGGGCTACCAGTTTATGCTGATGATCATCGCCATTATTTCGCTGACCTTGGCGATTATGAATATTTTGCCGATTCCGGCGCTCGACGGCGGCCGGCTGTGGCTAACGCTGATTACGCGCGGCCTCAAAAAACCGCTGTCGGCCCGCACCGAAGAGCTCGTCAACGCCAGCGGCTTTGTCTTGCTGCTGGGGCTGATTGTTTTAATTACCATCGTCGATGTCAACCGCTTCCTCTAAATCGCCCGAAGCGCCGCGGCCGGCGGAGCCGGCCGAAAAAGCCGCGCAGGCAGCCGCCAGCGGGCCGGCCGTCAACTGGAATCCGTGGATCGGCGTGGTGTTCGTGGTGCTGGCGTATTATGCCTCGCAAATTATCGCTAGTTTGGCGGTGTCGATCTACCCGCTGGTCAGGCACTGGTCGGGCGCGCAGGCCAGCGATTGGCTGCAAAATTCCATTTACGGCCAGTTCTGCTTCGTGCTGCTGGCCGAAGCGCTGATTCTGGGCGGACTGTACCTTTTTTTACAACGATATAAGCGCAGCTTCAAAACCATCGGGCTCAAAAAGCCGCGCTGGGCCGATCCGCTGTACGGCCTGGCCGCGGCGCCGGCGTATTACCTTGTTTATTTGATCGTGGTGGGGCTGGCCAGCCATTACATTACGGGGCTCAATGTCGATCAGCAGCAGGATATCGGCTTTAGCAACGTCAGCGGCGGGCTGGAAATGGCGCTGACTTTCATCAGCCTGGTGGTGCTGCCGCCGCTGGCCGAAGAAATTATGGTGCGCGGCTTCTTATATAGCAGTCTCAAAAAAATCACCAAGCTGGTGCCGGCGGCCATCATTACCAGCCTGATTTTCGCGGCGGCGCACTTGCCGGAGGGCGGCGCGGCCGGCCCGCTGTACATCGCCGCCATCGACACCTTCGTGCTCAGCCTGTTCCTGATATATCTGCGCGAAAAAACCGGCAGCCTGTGGGCCAGCATCACGCTGCACGCGCTCAAGAACGGCGTGGCCTTCGTGGCGCTGTTTGTCATCCACGCCCACTAGTGCTACGATGAAGCCATGAGTAAGCAACACTACTTTATTGCTAATCTCCCGCTGCCGCCCATCGGGGCGTAGTTTTATTTGATCCAGTAAACACGCCTCCGCCGGAAACGAACGGAGGTTTTTTAATTTGTAAATTCGGAGCACGATAATGGAAAAACTGGAAATGATTGTAAGTTCGGATGAGGTCTGGTCGGCGACGGCGCTGGAAATGGCCGCCAACGGGAGCAGTCTCAGAGAGCAAATTCAGATTAGCGGGCAACAAATAGTCGATTGCGTGACGGCCGGCCATCTAGCGGTAGATGAGTTGCGCGACTGCGTCCGGTGGACGAGCGGACTGGCACGCCAAGCGGTCCAGGCGGCCGAGCGAGGGACCGGCTGGGGCGAGGCAGAGCGGCTGGAAATAACTGCCCGTCAAATTTTACACGGCAGTGTCAGCGCCGCTCTAAATAAGGTGAGGACCGAGGGCCGTTTGACGACCCAGCGGGCCCAATCGTCACGGCGGCGGCAGGGCAGCGCCGTAGCTATGCCGGGCATGGCAAACCAAGAAAAGAAAGACCGGCCAGCCTGAAGCAACTTTGCCTCAGCGGCCTAAAAGGTTACACTTAATTTCGAAAGGACAAGTATGAGACTGTCGCAACTGTTTACCAAAACCAGCAAAAACGCGCCGGCTGATGAGACGGCGCTTAATGCCCAGCTGCTCATCAAGGCCGGCTACATTCACAAAGAGATGGCCGGCGCCTACGGCTACCTGCCGCTCGGGCTGAAAGTGCTGGAAAATATCAAGCAGATAGTGCGGGAAGAGATGAACGCGCTGGGCGGGCAAGAGCTGATCATGACCAGTTTGCAGCGCCAGGAACTTTGGGAAATTACCGATCGCTGGGACGACGAAAAAGTCGACGTCTGGTTTAAGAGCCACCTGCAAAACGGCACGCCGGTGGGCTTTGGCTGGTCGCATGAGGAGCCGATCAGCGACATGATGAAGAATTTTATTAGCAGCTACCGCGATTTGCCGATCAGCGTCTACCAATTCCAGACCAAGCTGCGCAACGAACTGCGCGCCAAGAGCGGCATCATGCGCGGGCGGGAGTTCGTCATGAAGGACCTGTATTCGTATGCCCGGAGCGATGAAGAGCACCAGCGGATTTACGATCAATTAACCGCGGCCTACCTGAGAATTTTCGAGCGCGTCGGCCTGGGCGATAAAACCTTCCTGACGTTCGCCTCCGGCGGCGCTTTCACGCAGTTCAGCCACGAGTTTCAAACGCTGACCGAGGCCGGCGAGGACATCATTTACGTTGACCGCGCTAAAAAGCTGGCCGTCAACAAAGAGGTTTACACGGACGAGGTTCTGGCGCAGCTGGGCCTCGATAAATCGCAGCTAGAGGAGGTGAAGGCCGCCGAAGTCGGCAATATCTTCAGCTTCGGCTCAAAGAAAAGTGAACAATTAGAGCTGTACTTTACGGCCGAAGACGGCACGCGCCAGCCGGTTATTTTGGGCTCGTACGGTATTGGTGTGACGCGCTTGATGGGCGTGATTGCCGAGGTGTTTGCCGATGACAAAGGCCTGGTGTGGCCGGAGGCGGTGGCGCCGGCGCAGGTCTATCTGGCGCGGCTCGGCGACAACGACGCCGTGGTCAAGCAGGCCGACGCATTGTACGAAAAACTTACAGACCAAGGCGCCACGGTGCTGTATGATGACCGCGATGCCCGTCCGGGCCAGAAGTTTGCTGATGCCGATTTGCTCGGCATTCCGTACCGCGTGGTGGTCAGCGACAAGACACTGGCGGCTGGCGCGCTGGAGCTGAAAAAGCGCCAAGACGACCAGGCCGAGCAGATAATTCCAGGCGAATTATTAAAAAAATTTGGTAGGCTGTAATAGCTTGCTATAATAGTTCGACAGCGTTGGAGAAACCGAAATAATCAGGTTTGATATCGGTGTAATTAGTAAGAAGGGAGATTGATGAAAAAGTCGTTTCGATTGACCAAAGCAGGCGTCGATACGCTCAAGTCCGAGCTGGACAGTTTGACCGCCAAGCGAGCTGACATCGCTGAGGCGATTAAGTCTGCCCGCGAGCTCGGCGATCTCTCTGAAAACGCCGAGTATCAGTCGGCGCGCGCCGAGCAGGAAAAGAACGAGGCGCGCATCGCCGAAATCCAGAACATCCTGCAAAACGTCGAAATTATTAAAAAACCGCGCACTGGCGGCAAGGTGCAGCTTGGTTCGCGCGTTAAGCTGAAGGCCGGCGGCAAAGCCAAAGAATTTCAGATTGTCGGCACGGTAGAAGCCGACCCGCTGAGCGGCAAAATCAGCGACGAGTCGCCGATTGGCCAGGCGCTGCTCGGCAAGCAAGAAGGCGAGCAGGTCGAAATTAAGACGCCGGCCGAAACCACCGCCTACAAAATCGTCGAAATCGCCTGAAGCCCGCCGCTAGTTAGTAAGCTGAAACTTCGCTATACTTGAGATCGTTATGCAGTGGTTGAATAATGCCGTTGATGAACTCCTGAAACGCCATCCTGATGGCGAGATCGTGGTGTCGTCGGGCGTGTCGCCGTCGGGGACGTATCATTTGGGCACGCTGCGCGAAGTGGCTACCGCCGAGGCGCTGGCCCGCGAGCTGCGGCGGCGCGGCCGGCCGGCGCGGCACCTGCACATCGTCGACGATCTTGATTCGCTGCGCAAAGTGCCGGTTAATATTCCGGAAGATTTCAGCCGCTATTTGGGCAAGCCGCTGTGCGACATTCCGGCGCCGGACGGTTCCGACCGGTCGTACGCCGATTATTTCGTGGGCGATCTGTTCGTGGCGGCCGATAAGATGCACATGCAGCTGGAAGTGGTGCGGGCGCACCAAAAATATCGGGCCGGCTTTTTTGTGCCGGCAATTGAAAAGGCGTTGGCGCAGCTGGAAGCGGTCAAGCAGATTCTGGCGGATATTTCCGGCCACCAGGTTAATGACCAGTGGTCGCCGATCCAGGTGGTGGAAGGCGGCTATCTGAAAAACCGGCCGTTCGTGAGTATCAACACGACTGAAAAAAGCCTGGTTTTTCAGGATAAGGACGGCCGGGAACAGACCATCAAGTACGACGACGGACAGGTCAAGCTCAACTGGCGGCTGGACTGGCCGGCCCGCTGGTGGCTGCTGGGCGTGCAGGCCGAGCCGTTTGGCCGCGATCACGCCACCAAAGGCGGCTCGTACGACACCGGCGCCGTGCTGGTGAAAGATATTTTTGGCGGCCGGGCGCCGCTGCCGCTGCCGTACAATTTCATCAATCAGACCGGCGAAACCAAAAAAATGAGCAAGAGCGCCGGCAACGTCATCACCGCCGCCGACCTGCTGGCAATGCTGCCGCCGGAGGTGGTCTGGTTTTTCTTGCTGCGCTACGCGCCGGACAAGCAGCTGTTCTTTGATGAAGGGCCGACGCTGATGCGGCTGGTCGACGAATTCGGCGAGCTGCTGGCCAAGCCCGAGAAAACCGCCAGCGACAAACAATTGATAGACCTCTGCTTGCAGGGCGTCGCTCAGCCCACAGTCAGCCGCGTGCCGTTTTCGCACCTCGTGGCCAGCTATCAGGCGGCCTTGCGCGACGCCGATCACACGCTCGAAATCATCCGCCGCACCGAGCATGCCCAGGTGGTCGACGAAGACGCCGAAATCATCCGCCAAGAGCTGCAATTTATCGACGTCTGGCTCGACAAACGGGCGCCGGCGGACGTCAAATTTGCCTTGCGCGAGCAGGTTGACGCCGCCGAATTCAGCGACGCCGAAACAACCTATCTGTCCCAGTTGGCCGACAAAATCGCCGCCGCGCCGGCCGCTGCCGACGGCGACTGGTTTCATAAAGCGGTTTACGAATTCAAAGACGAGGCCGGCCTGGCGCCCAAAGAGCTTTTCAGCACGCTCTATCGGGCGCTGATCGGCCAGCAGTCGGGCCCGCGCGCCGGCTGGTTTTTGAGCATTTTGCCGCGCGACTGGCTCATCAAACGCCTAAAACTCGAGGCCTAAGCCGTGATCCAGGTTTCCGACGAGCAATTTCAGCAGCTGATCAACCAGGCGCTGGAAAGTTTGCCCGGCGAGCATGCTCAGAATATCAAAAACGTTGCCATCCTGTACGAGGAGCTGCCCACGCCGGCCCAGCGCCAGAAATTAGCGCTCCGCCATGATCAAACGCTGCTCGGATTGTATGAGGGAGTGCCGCTCAGCCAGCGACAGGGTCTGACCCGCGTGCTGCCGGACAAAATCACGCTGTTTAAGCTGCCGCTGGAGTCTCAGGCCGGTACGGAAAAGGAGCTCCAGGAGCAAATCCGCCACACGCTGTGGCACGAAATCGCCCACTACTACGGGCTCGACCATGATAAAATCCACGAGCTGGAATGAGCCGCCCGAAAATCAGGCTTTTTTGCGCTTGGGACGGGCTTTGGCCGTGCGCTTTTTGGCCGGCTGCGGCTTGGCGGCCGGCGGCCTCGTTGGGCCGGTGCGGTAAAACTCACTGATTTGAAACAACAGATAGAGGCCGACCGCCGACCCAACCAGGCGGGCCAGAAAATTGCCGAAATCGCCGTAGGCCGTCAGCATAATAATGAAGCCAAAGACGCTGTTTAAGAGCAGGGCGTAAAAGAACAGATCCCAGCCGCGCCGCCGGCGGTCGTCGAGCGCCCGGAAGGCGGCAATGTACAGGCCCGCCTCGGCGATCAGCACGACGATGGCCAGCCAAATACCAAACGTGAAACGGCTGCCAACCGGCCGCGAGCCGCCGGCGGTTGAACCGAGCGGACCAGGATAAATAATAAATTGGTTGCTAACGTGCGCCCAGTGCCAGACCAGGTACGCCGAGTAAAATGTCAGCAAGCCGAGCAGCAGGCTGATCCACGGCAGATAGCGTGCCAGCGCGCGCCGGGCGTTGCCGGACAGCTCCGGCGTCCATTCGGTGAAGAGCTCGTCTAATTTTGTTTCGAGGGCAGGTAAGGCGCTCATGTTTGATCCTTATAAGTATTGCCAATGTAGCGCAAAAAAGTAAAATTTGCAACGTTACCGCAAGGCGCCGCGTCGCCGCTCTTCATCGCCGCAAGCATAATTGGTACCATAAAAGCTGACCAAAGGAGGGAATCATCGCTAATTATCAAGTGCCGCGCGCCCGCGCCGCCGGCCAACCGCACGTAGAATCGCTGACCGCCCGGGCTACCACCGGCGCGCGCCAGGTAGCCGGCCAGAACGGTCTGTGGGATAAAATATGGCGCAACCGCCAGGGCGAGATCACCATCTGGCAAACGCCCAATGTCTGGATCATCGCCTGGGCGGTGCTCGACGTGGTGGCGATTTTTGCGCCGTCCAAAAGCATGGCCAGCGTGGCCTGGGCCATCGGCTCCGGCGCGCTTGTTATCTGGGCTTTGCTGGAGATTTTCCGCGGCGCCAATTATTTCCGCCGCGCGCTCGGCCTGCTGGTGCTGCTGGTGGCCGTGGGATCAATCTTCAAAATCGGCCTATGACCAAGCAGGCGTTATTTGCGGCCGGCTGCTTTTGGGGCGTGCAGTACTATTTCGACCAAGTGCCCGGTGTTCTTAAAACGGTGGTTGGCTACACCGGCGGTCACACCGAAAATCCCACTTACGAGCAGGTCTGCGCCCACGGCACCGGCCACGCCGAAGCCGTGCTGATCGATTTTGACCCGGCCAAGGTCGACTACGAAACGCTGGTGCGGCAGTTTTTCCGCATGCACGACCCCACGCAGCTCAACCGGCAGGGGCCGGACATCGGCGACAACTACCGCTCGGCAATTTTTTATTTCGATGACGACCAGCGCCAAACCGCCGAAATGGTCCGGCTCGATATCGCGCCCCGCTACGACAAACCGATCGTCACCCAACTGGCGCCGGCCGGCCCGTTTTACGCGGCCGAACCGTATCACCAAAAATACGCCGAACGCACCGGCCAGGGCATGTGCCACGTGCCGTACGCGCCGCTCGAAAAATAAGTTTTCTCGCCGCGGCCAGCTTCTTGTAAACTAAGGGGCAATGGCAGCAATTATTTTTGACTTCGACGGCACGATCGCCGATAGTTTTGATTTCGTGGCCGACTTTTTGGCCGACGAAAAGGGCCGGCAGCACTTGAGCGAGCTCGAAAAACAATCGCTCAGAGGCCTATCGATGTTCGCCATGGCGCGGCGCCTCGGCCATCCGTGGTGGCGGCTGCTGCGGCTGCTTTTCAGGGGCCGCGAGCGCATGGGCAGCGTGATTAGCCGGATCGAGCCGTTCCCGAGCATTCCCGAGCTCGTCGAAAAATTGCACAGCGAAGGCCACGAACTATTCATCCTCACCAGCAACACCGTGCCCAACGTGCACAAGTTTTTGCATCACCATAAGCTGCATACGTTCTTTTTGGAGGTCTACGGCGGCATCGGTTTGTTCGGCAAGGCCCGCGGGCTGCGGCGGCTGCTGCGCGAGCAACAGCTTGAGCCTCAGGCTTGCGTCTATATCGGCGACGAGCTGCGCGACGTGCAGGCGGCGCAGACGGCCGGCGTGCGCGTAGTGGCCGTGACATGGGGTTTTGCCCGTCCATCGGACCTGGAGGCACAAAAGCCGACCGCGCTGGCCCACACCGTCGACGATTTAATGAAGATTTTAGAAGATTGCTAAAGCCGAGCCGCCGGCGGGTTGGTACAATAGACTAATGGCTTATAACTCACGCAGCAAACCGTACCAGCCCGGCCAGGCCGAGCCGTTCAAGGTCAGCCGTTCCAAAATCGAGCTGTTTATGCAGTGCCCGCGCTGCTTTTGGCTGGACACGCGCAAGGGCATCAAGCGGCCGAGCGGCCCGCCGTTCAACATCAACAAAACCATCGACGAACTGTATAAAAAAGAGTTCGATCGCCACCGCGCGGCCGGCACGCCGCACCCCATCATGGCTGATAATCAGGTCAAAGCCGTGCCGTTCCAGCACGCCGACCTCGACAAATGGCGCTACAATTTCACCGGCGTCACGGCGCTGCACGGTCCGACCAATCTGCACGTCTTTGGCGCCATCGACGACGTCTGGGTCACGCCGGCGGGCGAGCTAATCGTGGTGGATTACAAAGCCACCTCCAAGGCCAAAGAAGTCAGCATCGACTCTGATTGGCAGATCAGCTACAAGCGTCAAATGGAAGTCTACCAGTGGCTGCTGCGCCAAAACGGCTTCCAGGTCAGCGACACCGGCTACTTCGTCTACACCAACGCCCGCCTGGACGTCGAAGGCTTCGCCGACCGGCTGGAATTCACCACCAAACTGATTCCGTACACCGGCAACGCCGACTGGGTCGAACCGACGCTCGCCAAAATGAAAGCCTGCCTGGACAACGACGACATGCCGCCGGTCGGCGAGGCGGCCATGGGCGGCCCCTGCGACTTCTGCGAGTACGCCCGCAAGCGCACCGAACTAACGCTGCAGCACGTCCAGAGCGGCAAGCATAAAACATCCAAAGCATAAGATATAATAGCCGTATGCTAGACATCCAATTTATCCGTGACAATCCTGAGCTCGTTGCCGAAAAGTCCAAGCAGAAAGGCTACGACGTCGATATTCAGCAGCTGCTGGGTTTTGATAAGGAGCGCCGCGAGCTGCTGCAGCAGGTTGAGGATTTGCGGCGGCAGCGCAACGAATTGACGGCCGCCACCAAAGGCCAGAAACCGAGCGACGAGCAAATCGCGCGCGGCCGCGAACTGCGCGACCAGCTCGGCGATGCCGAACATCAACTGGAGTCGATCGAAAAAGAGTTCCAGGTGCTGCTCAGGGCGGTGCCGAATCCGGCGGCCGACGACGTGCCGGTTGGCGGCGAAGACGACGGCGCCGAAATCAAAAAAGTCGGCGAACAAACCAGCGGCGCGACCGACCATCTGGACTTCGCCACTAAGCGCGACTGGCTCGATTTCGAGCGCGGCGCCAAGGTCGCCGGCACGAAGTTTTACTACCTGAAAGGTGATTTGGCGCTGCTGGAAAACGCCATCACGCAGTACGCCCTGCAGTTCGTGACGGGCAAGGGCTTCACCTTTATGACCGTGCCGCACCTCGTGAACGGCCGCGTCATGACCGGCACCGGCTTTGCGCCGCGCACCAGTGACCAGAGCGACGAGTACGCCGTCGAAAACGAAGATTTATCGCTGATCGCCACCGCCGAAATCCCGCTGACCGGCTATCACGCCGATGAAATCATCGACGAAGCGCGGCTGCCGCTGCTGTACGCCGGCCTCAGCCCGTGCTACCGCAAAGAAGCCGGCACCTACGGCAAGCACACCCGCGGCCTGTTCCGCGTGCACCAGTTCAACAAGCTGGAAATGTACGCCTACACTTTGCCGGAGCAGAGCGGCGAAATCCACGAGCGGCTGCTGGCGCTCGAAGAAGAATTATGGCAGTCGCTGGGCATTCCGTACCGCGTGGTCAACATCGCCAGCGGCGACCTCGGCGCGCCGGCCGCCAAAAAATACGATCTCGAATACTGGTCGCCGGTCGACGGCGCCTACCGCGAGCTGACCAGCTGCAGCAACTGCACCGATTATCAGGCCCGCAACCTAAACATCCGCGTCCGCCGCGCCGACGGCCGCATCGAAACAGTCCACACCCTGAACGGCACCGCCGTGTCGCTGGCCCGCTCGCTGGTGGCCATCATCGAGCACTACCAGACGCCGGAAGGGCACCTGCGCGTCCCGGAGCCGCTCCAGCCCTTCCTGGCTGGCCGCGCCGAACTCTAAACGTCTAAACGCTAGTCTAAACTCCAGAGGAGCCTGGTGCTCGCGGCGCCCGCCGGCATCGTCCGGCATCGTCTGGCCTCGTCGGGCCTCGGCCGGCATCATCGACGAACCCGACCCAGCTCATTTTGCCAGTGCATTTTGCAATATGTCATATATTATATGGATAACAGATTGAGTTATATGATATATCATATATTGCCGATCGAGAGTATTAATGTCCCCGGCCGTTAGCTGTTAGCCGCTAGCGTCTAGCCACGCCGCCGCGGGCCGGCCGGCTTAAACGGGGCGTATAATAGTAAGAAAGGAGGCAAACGTGTTGCAAAGATTTGAAATCCAGGGCGTAGGCATGACGGTTGATGAGTCGCTTAAGCGCTATACCAATCGCAAAATCGGCGGGCTGGACAAATATTTATCGAAGCATGACCGCGAATCCGCCCACGCCAGCGTGACGCTCAAAGAACGCGCCACCAAAAAAGACGATCACTGCACCTGCGAAGTGGTGCTGCACTTGCCGCATCAGCAAATCATTATTAAAGAGTCGGCGCTGAATATGTATGCCGCCATCGACATCGTCGAGGCCAAGCTCAAACAGCAGATCAAAAAATACAAAGACAAGCACGAAAACGGCAAATCGCGCCGCCGCCTGGTGGCCCGCTGGACGCGCCGCCAAGCGTAGTTTCACGTATGACGCTTCGCTGGCGTCTACAAAAAGCCCCACTGGGGCTTTTTGGGTCGCATTTCTCCCGCTAAATCGCTATAATAGCTACGATACTTTCGTCCAGATAAACCTAGGTAAAACAGGGGGAGACCACTACCGGAGTATGAATATTGTCTTAAAGAAAATTTTGGGTGATCCGCAGGCCAAGACGGTTAAGCGGCTGCGCAAGCGTGTCAAAGACGTCAATGCGCTGGCCGACAAGTATAAAAAAATGACCGACAAGCAGCTGCAGGGCCAGACTGAGGCGCTGAAAAAGCGGCTCAAAAAAGACTCGCTGGACACGCTGCTGCCGGACGCTTTCGCGGTGATGCGCGAGGCGGCCACGCGGGCGCTGGGCATGCGGCACTTTGACGTGCAGCTGATTGGCGGCATGGTGCTGCACGAAGGCAACGTGGCCGAAATGAAAACCGGCGAAGGCAAAACCCTGGTGGCCACGCTGCCGGTTTATCTCAACGCGCTGACTGAAAAGGGCGTGCACGTGGTGACCGTCAACGACTATCTGGCGCAGCGCGACGCCGGCTGGATGGGGCGGGTGTACGATTTTATGGGTCTGAAAACCGGCGTCATTTTGGGCGACCAGTCGTACATTTACGATCCAGAGTTTACCAACACCGAGCACGAAGACGAGCGCTTTCGGCACCTCAAGCCGTGCACGCGGCGGGAGGCTTACGCTGCCGACATCACCTACGGCACCAACAACGAGTTCGGCTTTGATTATCTGCGCGACAACATGGTGCGCGAAGAAGATCAGCTGCGCCAGCGCGACCTGAACTTCGCTATCGTCGACGAGGTGGACTCGATTTTGATCGACGAGGCCCGCACGCCGCTGATTATCAGCGCGCCGAGCGTTACTTCTGGCAGCGCCTACGCGCAGTTCGCCAAAGTGGTTCGTCAGCTGGTCAAAGACAAGCATTTTGAGACCGACGAAAAGCGCAAAACCGTCATCCTGACCGATGCCGGCGTCGAAAAAGTCGAGAAAGCGCTGGGCATCAAAAACCTTTACGGCAGCGAAAATATCCGCACCATTTACCACTTGCAGCAGGCGCTGCGGGCGCACGCGCTGTTCCACCGCGACAAGGATTATGTGGTGACGCACGACGGCGAGGTGGTGATTGTGGATGAATTCACGGGCCGCTTGCTGGCCGGCCGCCGCTACAACGAGGGGCTGCACCAGGCCATCGAGGCCAAGGAGGGCGTGGAGGTGCAGCAGGAAAGCATGACGCTGGCCACCATTTCGTTCCAAAATTATTTCCGATTGTATGACAAATTGGCCGGCATGACCGGTACGGCGCTGACCGAGGCCGAGGAATTTCATCAGATTTATAAGCTGGACGTGGTGGAGGTGCCCTCCAACCGGCCGCTCAAGCGCGTGGACCGCACGGACCGCATTTATCGCACCGAAAAGGCCAAATTCAAGGCCATCGCCCGCGAGGTCAAAACGCTGCACACCAAAGGTCAGCCGGTGCTGCTCGGCACCGTCTCGATTGAAAAAAATGAGGCGCTCGGCGCCTTGCTGACCAAAGAAGGCGTGCCGCATCAGGTGCTGAACGCCAAGAACAACGAGCGCGAGGCCAAAATCGTGGCCCAGGCCGGTGAGAAGGGCGCCGTGACGCTGGCCACCAACATTGCCGGCCGCGGCACCGATATCGTGCTTGGCGACGGCGTCAAAGAATTGGGCGGGCTGTTTGTGCTGGGCAGCGAGCGGCACGAATCGCGCCGCATCGACAACCAGCTGCGCGGCCGTTCCGGCCGTCAGGGCGATCCGGGCGTGACGCAATTTTTCGTCAGCACCGAAGACGATTTGATGCGCATCTTCGGCGGTGACCGCATCAAAAACGTCATGTCGCGCCTCAACGTTGACGACGACACGCCCATCGAAAACCGCATGATCAGCCGCAGCCTGGAGGGCGCGCAGAAAAAGGTCGAGGGCTATCATTTTGACCAGCGCAAGAGCGTCGTGCAGTACGACGACGTTATGAACCGCCACCGCAAGGCCGTCTACGCCATGCGGCGCGAAATCCTGCGCTCCAAAAACATCAGCAAGCGCATCAAGATTTTCATTGAAGAAGAAACCAAGGCACTGGCCACCTCGCCGGAGGCCACCACCGACCAGTTTGAGGACATTTTGCGCCAGGAATTCGGCTTTGACGAAGCCACGCTGGACCGCTTGTTCAACACCGAAGCCGACAAATTCGCCGGCGTGCTGAAAACCGAGGCCGACGAGCTGTATAACGGCCGCGAAGCGGCCTTCACGCCGGAAAATATGCGCAAAGTGGAGCGCGACATCTACCTGCAAGTGCTCGACAACCTCTGGATGCAGCACCTGGAAAACATGGACCATTTGCGCGAGGGCATCCACTGGATGAGCGTCGGTCAGCAGGATCCGCTGGTGGAATATCGCCGCCGCGGTCAGCTGCTGTTCGAGGACATGCAGCAGACGCTGCGCCGCGACGTGCTGCGCACGCTGTTCCACGCCGCGCCGGTCACCGACGAGCAGCTGCAGCGGGCCATCGATACCGACCTGACGCGGGCCGCCGCCGGCTCCATCAGCAACGCTTCGCAGATCACCGCCGCCGAAACTGAGTTCGAGGCCGCCGATTTCAGCACCAAGCGCGCCGCCCAGGCCACCAAGAAAAAGCAGACCACCGCCCGCAAAAAATCGCGCAAACAAGAGCGCAAACGCAAAACGGCGGCTAAACGAAGGAAGCACTAGCCGGCTTATGCGGCACACCGTCACCGAAGTTAGTCTCGACAATGGCGCCAAGGGCCTGCTGATTCATATTCCGAACGCTTCGGTCATGACTTTCGATATCAACTTTCGGGCCGGCGAGTACCTAGTGGAGCCGGAAAAATGGGAAGTGCCGCACCTCATGGAGCACATCGTGCTCGGCGCCAACGAGCTGGTGCCCAAGGCGCGCGATTTTCAGGCCGAAATCGAGAAAAACGGCGCCTATATTAATGCCACCACCAGCGTCTACGACATCAGCTACGAAGGCGAGTGCGCCGATTTTGAGTGGAGCCGGGTGCTCGGCCTGTTGCTGATGGCCATCACCAAACCGCTGTTTTTGGAGGAGGAATTTCAGGCCGAATTCGGCAACGTGCAAGAAGAGATGGCCGCCCGCGCCAACAGCCACTTCCGCCGGCTGAGCCTGGAGCTGCGCCGCGGCTTGGGCCTGATCGCCAAAACCGACGCCGAGCGTTTGGAGCTGATGAGCAACGTCACGGTCGACGACGTGCGCGCTCACTACGCCCACACCCACACCACGCCGAACATGCGCTTCGTCATCGCCGGCAACCTGTCGGCCGCCCGCCGCCGCAGCCTGATTAACGTGCTGGAAGCCATCGAACTGCCCACCACCGGCAAGCGTTTTGTGCTGCCGCACGAGCGCCCGCGCAAGCTCACTTATCCCATTTATGTGCCCAACGACACCGTCGAAAATCTCTATTTTTACATCGACACCTTCACCAAACACCGCCTGGACGATCCGGAAATCGATGCCCTCAACTTGGCCAACACCATGCTGACCGAGACGCTGTACTCCAAAATTCTCGGCACCGCCCGCGAGCACGGCCTGGTCTACGGCATGAATTCCGGCTTGAGCCAAACCCGCGACGCCAGCAACTGGTGGTTCGGCGCCCAGGTGTCCGACAAGAACGCGCCGCCGCTGATGCACATTATCACCAAAGAACTCGGCAAACTGCTGGCCGGCGAAATTTCCCAGGACGACATCAAGATGACCAAGCAGTACGCGCTGGGCCGCTTCCAGCGCAGCGCCCAAACGGTTGGCGGCACCTCCGGCGGCTACACCGGCCGCTACTTCTTCGACGGCGTGATTGAGGATTATTACCGCGTGCCGGAGCGCATCCGCTCCATTACCAAACAGCGACTGATTGACGTCGGGCGGGCAATGTTCGCCGAAGACACCTGGGGGCTCGGCGTACTCGGCAACTGCGGCGAAGAATTCGTCGGCCAGCTGGAGCGGCAGCTGGAACCGCTGTGGAACGAGCTAGCGCCGCGCATCGAGCTCGGCGGGGCGGTCAGCGATGGAAGAGCAGACTAAGCGCGCGGCCGTTTTGTTGGCCGAGATCAACCAGGCGGCCGAGCGGCTTAAAATCGATGACCTGAACGGCCAGCTTAAAGAGCTGCAAACGGCTTCGCAGCAGCCGGGCTTTTGGGATGATTCGACCAAAGCCCAAGAAATTATGAAGCAGATCGCCAAGCTGGAGGCGCGAGTTCAGCCGTGGCTCGACTTGCAGTCTCAGATCAATGACGTTAGCGAGATGCTGGAGCTCCAGGACGCCAGCTTAAAAGCTGAGCTGGAAGCGCAGCTGCAGAACATCAGCGACCGCTTCAACGGCTTGAAGGAGGAACTGAAGTTCAACGGCCCGTACGATGACCACGATGCTATCCTCAGCATTTATGCCGGCGCCGGCGGCACCGACGCCCAGGACTGGACACAAATGTTGTTCAGAATGTACAGCCGCTATTTCGAAAATAACAGATGGAGCGTGACGGTTGTAGACGAATCTCCCGGCGAAGAAGCCGGGCTCAAGAGCGTCACCGTGGAGGTCGCCGGGCCGTTCGCCTACGGCAAGTTGAAGGGCGAGCACGGCGTGCACCGGCTGGTGCGGCTCAGTCCGTTCAATTCGGACAATTTGCGCCAGACCAGCTTCGCCAAGGTCGAAGTGATGCCGATGATTGAGCGGCCGGACGACCTGCAAATCGACGACAAAGATCTCAAAATCGACGTTTACCGCAGCGGCGGCCACGGCGGCCAGAGCGTCAATACCACCGACTCGGCGGTGCGGGTAACACATCTGCCGACCGGTCTCACGGTGGCCATCCAGAACGAGCGCTCGCAACTGCAAAACAAAGAGACGGCGCTGACCATCCTGCGCTCGCGGCTGGCCCAGCTCCAGCTGGAACAGCACGCCGAAAAACTCGGCGAGCTAAAAGGGCCAAATCAATCGGCCGAGTGGGGCAATCAGATCCGCTCTTATGTATTGCATCCCTATAAGCAAGTCAAAGACCTGCGCACCAAATACGAGACCTCCGACCCCGAAAAAATCCTCGACGGCGACCTCGACCCGCTCATCAACGCCTATCTAGAGCATTCATTAGCGGAATAGTTGCTTTTATAATACAAAAGTGTTATAATGTTCATAACTATAGAGAGTCTATAGCCTTCGCTCGGTGAGCGAAACGTCTCGAACCTTAAGAGGTGAATATGTTTTTCCGCAAGGAGAAAGCTAGTAAGAAAACCGCTGAGCCAGCGTTTCCGACGCTCCGCCAGGAACTGCGTGATATAATCCGCTTTCTTTGGTGGTTTAGGGCAGGCATGCCAATGGTAATACTGAGCGGCGTACTTTGCGTGATGGCGATGTCGCTCATGGGTGAAACTACCATTACCATCATCGCTAGCAGTTTGTGGGGCGTGGCTGCTTTAGTTGTCATAGTCAGGCTGCTTAGTCTTGCTCCCGTCTATTTCCGCTATATAAAGTGGTTAGAAAAAAGAAATGCCGACAGAGCTAATCTGTCATCAGGCCGGCTGTGACGAGCATTTCCGAGACGTACCGGAGAGGTCCGCCGCACGAAAGTGCACCAGAGACCTCTCCGGCCACGGACCCGAACATACTTAGATTTCCAGGCACCAGCCTGACGTTCTTTAAGTATCAGTAGGGTCTTTTTTCATGCCTGATAATCCTTATGCTATCCTGAGGCTATGGCAGCGGCGATTAAAGTGCACGATTTGCGGGTGGAGCTGGGCGGCCAGCCGGTTCTGAAGCGGCTGGCGTTTGAGATTCCGGAGGGCAAGATTATCGGCCTGCTGGGGCCGTCGGGGGCGGGCAAGACGACGCTGATCCGCACCATTGTCGGGCGGCAGAAAATCACCAAAGGCGGCGTGGACATTTTTGGCCGGCCGGCGGGCGACAAGCAGCTGCGCGCCGACATCGGCTATATGACGCAGGCGCCGGCCGTGTATCCGGATCTGAGCGTGCGCGAAAACGTGCGCTACTTTGCGGCCATGCGGAATCTACCGAAGGGCGAAGCGGACGCGGCGATTGCCCAGGTGGAGCTGGGCGGGCAGGCCAGGCAGCTTTTCGCGACGCTGTCCGGCGGCCAAAAATCGCGCGTTTCGCTGGCCATCGCGCTGCTCGGCCAGCCAAAATTATTAGTCCTCGATGAGCCGACTGTCGGCGTCGATCCGGTGCTGCGCCGGCAGCTCTGGCAGCTGTTTGCCGAGCTGGCCGCCCGCGGTGCGACGCTTCTTATTTCCAGCCACGTTATGGATGAGGCTGAACATTGCCAGGAGCTGCTGCTGATCCGCGATGGTCAGCTGCTGGCCAGCGGCAGCCCGCCGGAGCTCCGCCAGCGCACCGGCAGCAAAACCGTCGAAGACAGCTTTTTGAAACTGGTGGAGTCGCGGCGATGAGCTTCCGCCGAACGCTGGCCACCGCTCTGCGCGTGCTCCGGCAGCTTAGACACGACCCGCGTACGCTGGCGCTGATTTTCCTGGTGCCGCCGGTGCTGCTGACGATTCTAAAATATGTTTTCCAAAACGAGCGCCAGTTTAACGCTCTGGCGCCGATGATCCTGGGCATTTTCCCGCTGGTGGTGATGTTTATCGTGACCTCCATCGCCACGCTGCGCGAGCGCACCATCGGCACGCTCGACCGGCTGATGACGATGCCGCTCTCGAAGTTCGATCTGATTTTCGGCTACGCCGTCGCCTTTTCGCTGGTGGCGCTGGTGCAGGCCTGCGTGGCCAGCGCCGTGGTGCTCGGCTTGCTCGGCGTGTCGGTGTTGGGCGGTACGCTGCCGGTGCTGATCGGCGCCGTGGCCAGCGCGTTTTTGGGCACGGCGCTCGGCCTGTTTTTGAGCGCTTTCGCCCGCAGCGAATTCCAGGCCGTGCAGTTCATGCCGGCCTTCATTTTTCCGCAATTGCTGACCTGCGGCCTGTTCGTGCCGCGCGAGCACATGGCGCAAGTTTTGCAGTGGTTCGCCGATGTCATGCCGCTGACCTACAGCGTTGACGCCATGAAACAAATCACCCAGCACGCCGCCTGGACCGGCACCTTGACGCGCGACCTGATCATCGTCGTAGCTTACGGCTTGGTGGTGCTTGTTCTGGGCTCCATCACCATTCGTCGCCAGGATGGCTAGCCGGCTAGGCGCGAAATGTGGCGACTAGCCTCTCAGCGCAAACAGGGCGTTTCAGGCGGCCCAGCCAGTCGAACAGCCCGGCCGGATATGATAAAATAAAGCTAATGATTCTGCTCGACAGGGTAACAAAAACGTATCAGGGTACGTCCGGATCGGCGCTGAGCCGTATTAGCCTGCACGTTGAACCAAAGGAGTTCGTGATTGTGGTGGGGCAGAGCGGCGCCGGCAAGACCACGCTGCTCAGGTTGCTGACGCGTGAGGAGCGGCCGACCTCTGGAAAAATTATCGTCGGCGGCGTCGATTATGACAAATTAAAAGATAAGGACATTCCGCTGCTGCGGCGCAAAATCGGCACCGTTTTCCAGGATTTCAAGCTGCTGCCCAACAAAACTGTCTTCGAAAACGTGGCCTACGCCCTGGAAATCGTCGGCGTCAGTAACCGCGAAATCAAGCACACCGTGCCGAAGGTGCTCAGCATTGTCAACCTGAAGGGCAAGGAAAAGAACATGCCCCTGGAGCTGTCCGGCGGCGAGCGGCAGCGGGTGGCCATCGCGCGCGCCATCGTGCGGCAGCCGCGCATCCTAATCGCCGACGAGCCGACCGGCAACCTCGACCCCAAGCACGCCTGGGACGTCATCAAAGTGCTGGAGAAAATTAACCGCTACGGCACGACCGTGCTGCTGACCACGCACAACCAGGAAATCGTCAATAAATTAAAGCGCCGCGTGGTGACCATCCAGGGCGGCAAGATCGTCAGCGACCGAGCTAACGCGGATTACAAGATTTAATATGAAGCAGCATCGACTCATCACACTTTGGCGCATCACGCACACCGGCATCGTCAATTTCATCCGCAACATCAGCCTGGCCATCGCCGCCATGGCGGTGATGGTGGTAACGCTGACCATCGTGCTGTTTTCGCTGATCACCAACGCCACTTTTAATAATACAATCGACCAAATCACCAGCAAGATCGACATCTCGGTCTTTCTGAAAGACAGCGACAGCCAGGCGCAGACCAACCAGCTGATCGCCCAGCTCAAAAAGCTGCCCAACGTTAAGTCGGTCCAATATTTGAGCAAAGACCAGGCGCTTAAGCAGTACGAGGCGCAAAACGCCGGTAACGAGCAGCTGCTGACGGCCATCAACGAAACCTCCAACCCGCTGCCGGCGACCATCCTCGTCAAGCCGCTCGACTTAAATAAAATCCAAGATATTAAAAATTTCTTAAGTAAATCGGACGTGGCGGCGCTGCAATCCGACCAGCCGAGTTACAGCGGCGATCGCAAGGAGGCCATTGACAAAATTACGCATGCCACCAACGTCTTGCGCAAAATCGGCGTTATCGCCATCATCGGCTTCACCATCATCTGCGCCTTGATTATTTTCAACACCATTCAAATGGCCATTTTCAACCGCCGCGACGAAATCCAGATTCAGCGGCTGCTGGGCGCCAGCACCAACTACATTCGCGGGCCGTTCATCGTGGAAAGCGTCATTTACGGCATCCTGTCGGCGGTAATTTCGGTGCTGATTATTAACGCCGCCTTTCTGGCGTCGTCGAACGCGTTGCAGGCCACCAGCCTGGGTCTTTTGGACATCAATTACGCCAGCAATTACTTTGGTTCGCACTTTTTCGGGCTCTTGGCAATACAGCTTGTGCTTGGTATAGTGATTGGAGCGGTTTCTTCTACTATTGCGACTCGCCGCTATCTTAAATTCAAAACGAAATAGACAAGCGCCTTCATTCTATGAAGGTGCCCTTGCTGCAACGACTGATCTTGCCCGACAGAAGGGCAGTTTCCTGAGTGTCTTATTAAACAAACAAAAATTAAATAATTATTAACTATTTTAAGGGTAAAAGAGGGTAGACAATCTTGACTTTGCGTGGTATATTTGAACGTAGCATAAGCAAAAACCAAAAACAGCTAAAAGCTATGCCAAAACAAACCAAAAGTTATCAGTTAAGTTCTGCCTTGCGCGCGCTCGTGGTCGTGCTGTCTATTGCGGTGGTGGTCGGCGGCGCGTCGGTAGTTCACGCCGATAAATATGATGATCAGATCAACGCCTTGAGCGCCCAGAACGCCGCTGCCGCCGGCGTGCTGAACGGTTTGGAGAGCCAGGCCGGCAGCTATCAGGCGGTTATTTCTCAACTGCAGCAACAGATTGATTCGGTGCAGGCGCAGATTGCCGCCAATCAAGCCCAGCAGGCCCAGCTGCAGCAGCAAATCACTCAAGATCAGCAAGAAATCGACCAAAAGAAATCCAGTCTCGGCGACGATATCAAGACCATGTACATCGACGGTCAGATGACCACCATCGAGGAGCTGGCCAGCAGCAAAAACCTCAGCGATTACGTCGATAAAGAAGAGTATCGCACCACCGTCCAGAATCAGCTGAACGACAAAATTAAGGAAATCGCCGGTCTGCAGGCCCAGCTGCAGGGCAAAAAGCGGCAGGTTGACGAGCTGGTGGCTTCCGAGCAGTCGCAGAACAACCAGCTGAGCAGCGATCAGAACCAGCAGAACCAGCTGTTGGCCTACAACCAGGGTCAGCAGGACGCCTACAATAGCCAGATTGCCAACAACTCCAGCCAGATCGCGTCGTTGCGCAAACAGCAGTTGGCCGCCAACGCCCGCTTCATCGGCGGCAGCAGCTATGCCGCCGGCTCCGGCCCGACCTGCGGCGGCGGTTATCCGTCGGTGTGGTGCAACGCGCCGCAAGATTCGATCATCGACACCTGGGGCATGTACAACCGCGAATGCGTCAGCTACACGGCCTTCAAAGTCGCTCAATCCGGCCGCTACATGCCGTACTGGGGCGGCCGCGGCAACGCTAACCAGTGGCCCGGCGACGCCCAGGCGGCCGGCATCCCCATGAGCTACGGCAGCGGCGCGCGGCCCGGCGACGTGGCCATCAGCACGGCCGGCGCCTTCGGTCACGCCATGTACGTAGAGAGCGTCAGCGGCAACACGGTCAACGTCAGCCAGTACAACGCCGCCCTCGACGGCCGCTACTCCACCCGCAGCGGCCTCAGCGAAGCCGGCCTGTACTTCATCCACTTCTAGAGCTATCTCGTCTTGTTAGCCGAACCCAAGCCAAGCGCCAACCCGCGCGTTGGCGTGATTCGGGATGACGCTCGGAAGTTTGCTATAATAAATTTTAATGGAACCAAAACAGACAGGTGGGGAACCGAAACGGCGCGCGGCGCGCTTGCGCGGGCGGCGCTGGCCGCGCTGGATTGCCGCGTTGCTGGTGCTGGTAATCGTCTTTGGCCTCGGCGTTAATGTCGGCAACGGCCGCCTCAGCCTCAAGAACAGCCGGTCGGTCAACAACAGTTTGCCGGCCACGCCAAACTACACCACGGTCAATCAGGTCTATAAATCGCTGATCGAAAATTATAACGGCAAATTGACCGAAACCCAGCTGGAGAACGGCCTCAAGCACGGTTTGGCCGAAGCCACCAACGATCCGTACACCGAATATTTCACGCCGGCCGAGGCTAAGGCCTTCAATCAGCAGCTCAATAATCAGTTTAGCGGCATCGGCGCCGAGCTGGGCGAGGATGGCGACGGCAATCTGCAGGTGATCGCGCCGATTCCCAACACGCCGGCGGCGCAGGCCGGTTTGCAGGCGCAGGACCTGATTACCTCCATTGACGGCACTTCGACCTCCGGCATGACGCCGGACCAGGCGGTCACCAAAATCCGCGGCCAGGCCGGCACCAAAGTCACGCTGCAAATCATTCGCAACAAGACTACGCCGCTGACCATCACCATCACGCGCCAGAACATCACCGTGCCGAGCGTGAACACCAAAATCCTGGCGGGCAACATTGGTTACATGCAGATTAGCACCTTCGCCGACGATACCTCCGGCCTGGCGCAAAAGGCCGCCGACCAGTTCAAACAGCAGGGCGTGAAGGGCATTATTCTGGACCTGCGCAACAATCCGGGCGGCTTGGTAACGGCGGCGGTGAACGTTTCCAGCCTGTGGCTGAAGCCCGGCCAAACCGTCGTTACCACCAAAGGCACCACCGGCAACCAAACCACGTCAGCGACCGGCGATGCTGAGCTGAACGGCATTCCGACGGTCGTGCTGATCAACGGCGGCTCGGCCAGCGCCTCCGAAATCACCACCGGCGCGCTGCACGACAACAAAGATGCCTACGTTATCGGGCAGAAGAGTTACGGCAAGGGCGTCGAGCAAACTTTGATTAACTTCGGCGACGGCTCGCAGCTCAAGGTCACCACGGCCAGCTGGTACCGCCCGAACGGCCAAAGCATCAACCACAAGGGCATCACGCCCGACCAAACGGTGACCCTGCCCAAGACCGCCAGCGTCACCATGGCCGGCGCCAGCGACAGCCAGTTCCAGGCCGCCGAAAGCTACCTCGCCAGCCATTAACACCCGAGTTATTAAATTTTCATTAAAATATGTAGGCTGCCTGTAGGGCGGGGCGTATAATCGCGCCCACATGAAATACAAAGTTATTGTTAAAACCGACCTCCAGGACCAACCCAAGGACCACGAGCTATCGGCCGCGCTTATATTGGCGTATCACTTCAAAACAGATGTTATCTTTTTACGTCCGGAGGCGAAGAAAACGCCGGATATAGACGTTGGCGGCACGAAATGGGAAATAAAAAGTCCCAGAGGTAACGGCAAGAAGACCATAGATAATAACTTGCGGACTGCTCGCAAGCAGTCACGCAATGTCGTGCTTGACTTACGCCGGACCAAGCTCCATCGAAGCAAGTCGGCAGCTCGGATAAACTACTATCTGTCGGCTGGCCCACACAGAATCAAACGCCTTAAAATCATCACCAAAACGCAAAAAATTATTGACATACTATAGTCGTTTTAGTAGTCTGTAAAACAGATGAGACGCGCGCGTTACTGTACTGTATCAACCGCGTCTTTTCTGTAGAGACGCGCGCGTTACTGTACTGTATCAACCGCGTCTTTTTATTTTGTGAGAGGGTTTGCTATACTTATGCTTAAGTAAGGTGAAATAGAGGGTAAGCGCTACAGAAAACCTGTTGTCCAAGCCATGAGTAACACAAAAACCATCGAACCGGTTATCTCTCGTATGTACAGCCCGGTTAGCGGCATGGGCGGAAATAGCAGCCCACCCCCAGCGGGGGGGGGGGTGCTAGCCAGTCGGCGGTTTTTGGCGGCGACGCCGACCGTGGTGTAGAGCCTGATCAAGACCGGCCGCCGCGGCGCTGGCGCCGGCTAGCCGTAGCGCTGCTGATTATTCTATTGCTGCTGGCCGGCCTGTGGCTGCCGAAGACTCATACTGATTCATCGGAGCTGGCGGATTTGAAAACCAGAGTCGGCCGCCTGGAGCAACAGGCCGCTCACGGCGGCTTGAGCGCCAGCCAGCAAACGCAGCTGGATCAATTGAGTAGTCAGGTAAAAGACCTGGAAACTCAAGCCGACAATTCTGCTGGTACCGACAAACAGCTGGCCAGTCTGGACCGGCGCATCGATAAATTACAGCAAGGAGTTACCGGGCCGCGGGGGCCGGCCGGTGCCAATGGTACGAATGGCAAAAATGGTGTTGCCGGCGCCAACGGCAAGGCTGGCGCGGCCGGAGCCACGGGCGCGACTGGCCCGCAGGGACCGCAAGGTCCCAGCGGTGTCGCCAGCTGCCCGAACGGCAACTGTCTGAGCCTGCAGCCGAGCAGTCCGGGCGTGCAAGAAACCGGCAGCATCAATATCTCGGATAACGCCATTATCGGCGGCAGCCTGAGCGCCGCCAGCATCAGCGCTGCCAGTCTGAGCGGCAACGGCTCGGCGCTCTCAAGCCTCAACGCCTCGCAGCTTACCAGTGGCACCGTCAACGACGCCCGCTTAAGCGCCAACGTAACGCTCCAGGGCAATACCTTCAATGGCGCCAGCCAGCTGGTCAAGCTCGACAGCGGCGCCAAACTGCCGGCCGTGGACGGCTCGCAGCTCACCAACGTCAACGCCGCCACCTTGCAGGGCAACGACAGCGCCTACTTTACCAACGCCGATAACATTGCCAGCGGTACCTTGAATGACGCCCGTCTGAGCAACAACGTGGCCAAGTTGGACGCCACGCAGACCTTCAGCGGCAGCAACACGTTCAGCGCCGCGGCTTCGTTCACCGGTAGCGGCACCGGCTTGAGCGTGACCAATAACGCTACCATCGGCGGCACGCTGAATGTCAGCGGTCTGTCCACCTTGGGCAGCCTGACGGTGACCGGCGCCACCACGCTGGCCAGTTTGACGGTCAGCGGCAACGCCAGCGTCGGCTCGCTGACGTTCGGCACCACCATCAGCGGCAGCTGTTCCGGCTTGGCCAACTACATCTGGATACCGGGCAACGCCAAGTTCGGCACCTTGCCGGGTTTTTGCGTTATGAAGTATGAGGCCTCCAACGACGGCAGCGGCAACGCCGTGTCAGCGGCCGGCGCCTTGCCGTGGGTCAGCATCAGCCAGCGCACCGCCGAAGACACCTCGGCGGCGGCCTGCAACAACGGCTGCCATCTGATCACCGAACCGGAATGGATGACCATTGCCACCAACGCCATGAACCAGCCGGCCAACTGGACCAACGGCACTGTTGGCAGCGGCGCCGTCTACAGCGGCCACAACGACAACCAGCCGGCCAACGCGCTGGCGGCTTCCAGTGACGATACCAACAGCTACTACGGCGAAACCAACACCGGCGGCAACCAGCGCCGCGTGCTGTGGATCAGCAACGGCAACGGCCCATGCGCGAACAACGGCACGGCCGCCAACGCCAACTGCGAGGCCATCTGGGATTTCGCCGGCGACGTGTGGGAGTGGACCGACGCCTGGGTCAACCAGAACGAAGAACCCAGCGTTACCGGCACCGTCGACAGCTCCTGTACATACCGGCAGTACACGGCCATAACCAACTGGGAAGGTCTGCAATATTTGAATCCCACCGATCGCGGCTGGACCTCCAGTCAGGGACTGGGTCAGATCTGCAGCTACAGCAATTCTACTACCACGACTCAAGAGGGCTTCGTCCGTGGTGGCCGCTGGGGCGGCAGCAGCGATGCTGGGGTGTTCGCGTTGAACCTGAACAACACGCCGACGAACACGGGTACCGCTCTCGGGTTCCGGGTCGCCAGGTGATCCAAAGAATTTCTATGATCTAACGTAAAGGAGGGTGGGGAACATGCAACAATTGTCATTTGATGATCTGCTTCTTCCGCGCGCGGAGCGCGCCGGCCGTTCCCGCCGCCAGGACGCTCTGTTTGATCAGGTCACCGATTTCGGCAATTTGTATGCCGCTTACCGCGAAGCGGCCCGCGGCAAGCACGACCGCGCCGCCGTGCTGCGCCACGACCTGCACGCCGAAAAAATCCTCTGGCGCCTGCGGTGGCAGCTGCGCGCCGGCCGCTACCGCCACGGCGGCTACTACCGGTTCAGGGTGTTTGACCCCAAACCGCGCGACGTGGCCGCCGCGCATTTCACCGATCGCGTGGTGCACCACGCCGTGGTGCGGGTCATCGAGCCGCTGTTCGAGCGCGGTTTCATCAGCGACAGCTACGCCTGCCGCCGTGGCAAAGGTTCGCACCAGGCCGCCCTGCGCCTGCAGCATTTTCTGCGGTCGCTGCATGACCGGCACGGCGCCGAATTCTACGTCTTGCGCACTGATATCCGCAAGTTCTTCGCCAGCATCGATCATGCCGTGCTGGCCAGCCGCCTGGCCCGGCGCGTCCGCGATGGCCGTGTCCGCGAAGTGCTGGAGGGCATCATCGACTCCTATCATGAGCCAAACCCCCAGCGGGGGGGGGGGGTGCTAGCCAATTCGCGCCCGCCGGCATACCCATCGGCAATCTGACGTCGCAGCTGTTCGCCAATATTTACCTGGACGCCCTCGACCAGTTCGCCAAACACCAGCTGGGCGCCCGCTATTACGTGCGCTACATGGACGACGCCGTGCTGCTGCACCCCGCCAAGGAGCGGCTGCGCGCCTGGCAGCGTGATATCGAACACTTCTGCCAGGCCGAGCTGCGTCTGCAGCTGCATCCCCGCAAGACCGGCCTGCACAAATTCACCGGCCGCGAGCGCTTCGTCGGCTACGACCTGGCACCGTTCCGGCGGCGGCTGTCCAAACCGACGGTGCAGCGCTTTGTCAGGCGGATGCGGCGGGTCGAGGCGGCCCGCGGCCCGGCGGCCGCCGAGGACAGCTGGCGCCAGTTTCTGGCCTATTCGGATTTCGCTCATGCCCGCGGACTGCTCCGGTCGATCGGTCCGCCGTTTATAACAGATAGTTTGGCAGAGGAGCTGCCCAGGAATGGGTAGGGACAGACCAGACGCGGTTGGCTTCATCCGCGGTGGCAACTGGAACAACAGCAGCAATGCTGGGGTGTTCGCGTTGAACCTGAACAACACGCCGACGAACACGAGTACCAATATCGGGTTCCGGGTCGCCAGGAGCCTCGGCTCCACGCCTCGCCGCCGTTCGCTGGCGGCCGCCGTGCGCGGCCGCTGGCGGGCCTGGCGGGGCGGCACGAATGCCGGTTTGCGGACTACGGTCACGGTCACGGCCGCCGGCAGTTTGCGTTTTAGAGGATCTCCCGTTTGTCCCTGTCCTGACTGCGCGGCTCTCCTGGTTTGCGGCTTTCAGTTTGTGGCTGTTGGCCCTGGCTGTTGGCGGCCAGTCGAATAGTACAGTTGACGGCGGGTAAGGGCTCTGCCAATTCCCGCCGCCGGCGCTTGCGTCATGGATGATTTAATCGTTTTCCGCAAAACTTACGAATACCTGGTCTGGCTGCGGCCGGGCGTGCAGCGCTTCGCGCGGGTGCACCGCTACAGTCTCGGCGCCGAGACGGAGCAATCCGCCTTGCGGCTGCTGCGCCACATCATCCGGGCCAATTATCAAACCGCCAAGCGGACCGATATCGAGGCGGCGATCGTGGAGTACGAAGTGCAGCGTATTTACCTGCGCCTGGCCTTCGAATATCGCTGCCTGAGCGAGCGCCAGTTCGCCTATGGCAGCGGCCGACTGGACGAAATCGGCCGTCTGCTGCGTGGCTGGGCCAGGAAAAAGTAGCCGCTTCAAGTGTCTGCCGCGCGAGCTATCAGGCGATCAATCCGCCGAGTTATTAAACTTTCATTAACTTTGGTGGAATGTAATGGACAGGCGCCAGGCGCGGGCGTACAATGGCCAGCACATGAATGTGGATGAACAGACACTGCGGCGGGTTATGGGCGATGTTGTGCGCCAGGCTGTGCGCCAGGAAATCAGCGCTGCCGGCCTGGTTACGCACCAGGAGCTGAACGCTGTGCTGGACACGCGCTTCCATGATTTCGAGTCCAGAATGGACACCCGTTTCAAGAGTTTCGAAACGAAAATTAACCTCGATTTGGCCCGATTTTTCGGCGACACCCATAAGTATTTTGACAGGCGCTTCGACAAATTTGAGAAAAAATTCGACGCCAAGTTTGATAAGCTGACTAACTCAGTCGACGGCGTTGTAAAACGTCTCGCCGACGACGATGTCGAGCGCGGCGCCATGCAGCATCAGCTCGACCGACACGAAACCAATATTAACAAGCTTGCGCGGCACACCGGCGTCACCATCAGTCCGCCATAAAAATCTTCGGCTTGTCACCAGAGGCGAAGTAGGGTAGCATAAGAGACAAGTAAGAGAGGTGATCGGGCCGTGGCGCAGAACGCGACCAAATATATTTTTGTAACAGGGGGCGTGCTTTCCGGACTCGGCAAGGGCATCACGGCCGCCTCCATCGGCAACCTCTTAAAAGCGCGCGGTCTGCGCGTTAACCTCCAAAAGTGCGATCCGTATCTGAACGTTGACGCCGGCTTGCTGAACCCCCGCGAGCACGGCGAATGCTTCGTAACCCGTGACGGCGCCGAAACTGATTTGGATCTCGGCCACTACGAGCGTTTTGTAGACGTCGAGATGACCGGCAAGAGCAGCCTGATGAGCGGCAGGGTGTTGTTAAAATTAATACAGGATGAGCGGGCCGGCAAATTTGAGGGCGACGATGTGCAGATCATCCCGCATCTCACCGGCGCCATCCAGGAGTGGATCGCCGAGGCGGGCAAGGGCTACGACGTACACATCGTGGAAATCGGCGGCACGGTCGGCGATTACGAATCACTGTCCTTCACCGAGGCGATCCGCGAAATGGGCGTGCGGGTGGGCCTGGAAAATTGCGTCTACGTGCACGTGGTGTATCTGCCGTATTTGAACGCCAGCAACGAGCTAAAGACCAAGCCGGCCCAAAATTCGGTGCGCGAGCTGCGCGGCTTGGGCATCACGCCGGACATTCTGGTCGGCCGCAGCGAGCGGGCCGCCAACGGCGCCGTCAAGAGCAAGCTGGCGCTGTTTAGCGGCGTGCCGGAAGAGGCCATCGCGCTGCTACCGAACGCGCCGAGTATTTATCAGGTGCCGCTGACGTTGGAAGACACCGGCATCGCCGACGTAATTACTAACCGGCTCGGTCTGAAATCGAAAAAACCGCAACTGAAGGAGTGGCGGGCCGTAGTGGACCGCGCGCTGGCCAAGCACGAGCGCACGCTCAAAATCGGTTTCGTGGCCAAGTACATGGATAACACCGACACCTACATGTCGGTCTTCGAGGCGCTGCGGTCGGCGGCCTGGAACAATAATTGCGATATCGACATCACCTGGATCGAGGCGCCCGATTACGACGGGCCGAAGGCCGATATCGGCCACAAATTGAGCGCCTTCGACGGCATCGTGGTGCCCGGCGGCTTCGGCCAGCGCGGCCTGGAAGGCAAGGTCAAGGCGGCGCAGTACGCACTCAAGCATAAGAAGCCATATTTGGGGTTGTGCCTGGGGCTGCAGATGGGCGTGATCGCCGCCGCTCGCAACGCCGGCCTCACGCGGGCCACCACCTTTGAGCTCGACGAAAGCAGCCCGGACATCGTTATCACCACCATGGCCGACCAAAAAGACAAACTGATGACTGGCGGCACTATGCGCCTCGGCAACTACGATTGCCAGCTCGAAAAGGGCACACTGGCCCACAAAGTTTACGGCCGGACTAACATCGTGGAGCGCCACCGCCACCGCGGCGAATGCAACAACGCTTACCGCGACCGCTACGCCAGCTGGGGCATCCGGGCCAGCGGCATCAATCCCGAAAATAACCTGGTGGAAGTGATCGAAGGCCTCGATCATCCGTTCTTCCTGGCCAGCCAATTCCATCCGGAATTCAAGAGCCGGCCCAACCGGCCGCACCCCATGTTCGACGGTTTTATCAAAGCACTGCTGAAGGGTTAGCTCGCTGGCTGGCGGCTCGGCTGCTCTCTCGTGGCCGCTGGGTCGCTCGCTTGCGGCGGCTCGGTTGCGGATTCCACCGGTCTAAGCTACCATAAGCAGTATGGATTCAAACCAAACACCGCCGGTCGAACCGCCTAAGCCGGAGGCTGCGCCGGGCAATCATCCGAGCCGCATTTTGCTGGTAGAGGACGACGATGCGCTGGCCAATGTGTACGTCACGCGCCTGCAGGCCGAGGGCTTCGATGTCCGCCGTGTGAACAACGGCGAGGACGCGCTGGCTACGGCGCTGAATTATAAACCCGATTTGGTGGTGCTCGATGTGATGATGCCCAAAGTCAGCGGCTTCGATGTGCTGGACATTTTGCGCAACACGCCGGAGACGGCCAATCTCAAAATTATTATGCTGACGGCGCTCAGCCAGGACAGCGAAAAGCAGCGCGCCCAGTCGCTCGGCGTCGACGATTATCTGGTGAAGTCGCAGGTGGTGATCGCCGACGTTATCGAACGCATCCGCCACCACCTGGCCGAAAAATAGGCGCTAACTGACGCCGCTGAATTGCCGCGCCACGTGCCGCGCTTCCGTTTCCATTTGGTCGGCGTCGAACGGAAAGACAATTTCGTAAACGCCCAATTCGTCGGCCACCAGCTCGACATCACCTTCTGCCAGTCCATTGTAGTTGTCGTAGCGGCCGCTCCATAATTTTCGCAAGTTGTACGTGAAGCCGCCGCTGATTTCGCCGCGAGCAATTTTTATGAGGGCTGACGGGTCGCGTTCCGGAAAGATGGTGCGGCCGACGGCGAATTTCGCCATGATTACCGTTTGCTCGCGGGCTGTCAGTTTGAAGGGGATATCGTCGCTGCCGTCAAAGCGCATGATTTTGTCGCTGAGCAAGTCCGCCGGATACTCGACACCAGCCGCCGCCAGTTCGGCCGGCTTTAAGTAGACGCGAGCAGAACGTTGCTAATTAGTTTACTCGACGGTAACTTCGGTGCGGCTGACCGAGCGACCGCTAAAGAGGCGGACTTTGCGCTTTTGGTAACGCACGACGCCGTCGCGGGCGGCGTGAATGGTGAAGTTGCGGCTCATCTTGGTGCCGACGCCCGGGCGCTTGGTCATGCCGACCTGGCGCACAATAACCTGGCCGGTCTTTACTTTGGCGCCGCCAAACAGCTTAACGCCGAGGCGCTGGCCCGGACTATCGTGAACGTTTTTGGCGGTACCGCCGGCTTTGACATGACTCATGCTGCTATGCTCCTCACATCGCTCGTAATAAATTGATTTTGTATTGTTTCCGCAAAACCAAAGGTAACCGAATTGTGGCCAAACCTCTCCTGAACTTCTCCTACGAGATGATCGGCTAACTCGAGTGCGGTAGGGAGATTCTCATCTTCTCCGACCGCATCGACTAATTCCGTAAAAGCAGCTTTTGCGTAAAAGCTCATATGCTCACGCCATCTTTTAGCACTTTCCAAGAGAGCAACTCCCGATTCTGAAAAAGAAACGTCTTCTACGCTTTGAGGTGGGCGATTAGCGAAACTTAGCATACTTACTTCCTTGTGATTACGAGCAGCTGGCGGGCGACGAGTTGGTCCGACCGATAATATAGCAGGTCTTCGTTCCCAAGATGCTCAAAACTGACTCGATTATAGCCCAAATCGTCTATCTGGTCAACCAGAGGTAGGAACTTAAATTGGCCGCGCTTGGTTTGCCAGGCGGGCACGGCCAGGCAGAAACGCGTGCCGGGCTGGACCTGGCCGCGGATGTTCTGCAGGAATTTCTTGATGATCAGGTTGCAGTCGGCGATGTTGCGGGCCAGCGACTCCGGGTCGGGCAGGGCGGTGAGCGGCCGGCCGAGGTAGGTTTCGCTGGCCACAATGTCGAATTCATGCGGCCACTGGTAGCTGGTGGCGTCGGCGGTTTCGAAGCGGGAGGCCGTGCCGCCGGGGTTGAAATTTTCGACCAGCCAGTTCATGTTCTGGCGCGTGTAATCAACCATGCGTCTTTCCAGGTCGGTGCCGTAGACGCCGTAGCCCATCAGGTACGCTTCCTGCAAAAGCACGCCGGTGCCGCAGAATGGGTCGAGGATTTTTAGGTCGAAATGCTGGGGCGGGATCGGCTCGTCGGGCGGGATCTCGCAGATCGACTGCTTGGCTTCTTCCGGCAGGGCGCCGACGGCCAGATTGATGATAATCTGCGCCAGTTTCGGCGGCAGCATGCCGACCCGCGTGTCGCGCTTGGGCCGCCCGCGGTCGCGGCGGGTGTACGATTCGATATCCTGGACTTTGACAGTCTGAGCGATAATGGTTTTATCGCCATCACGGATGAAATTCAGCTCCCAGCCGGTGTCTTTGGTCAGACCGTTGTGCAGCACCTGCGCGGTGTTCAGCTCAAGCGCTTTATTGGGGATGACGCGCACGTTGCGGCCGGTCTTTTTGATGGCTTTTTTGAGAGTTAGGGCGGTGGCGCCGAGCTGTTTTATATCGACGTTCAGGCCGATGGCGCTCAGCCCGAGCTGCATTTTGCCCTCAGGCATACGCTCGGAGTGGCCGGGCGAAACTTGCACCAGGAATTTCTCGACGTCTTTCCAGGCGGTCGTCTCGAGCGTGGTCAGGATTTTGCAGAACTTGAGCGCGCCGCCCAGCCGGTCAAACGCCAGCAGGCACGGATCAACATCAACCACGGCGACTTTCTCGCCAACCGGCCGGACCTTCGCGGCGCCGTACAAACTTTCCAGCTCCGCCAAACCGAGCGCCGGCTGCCGGCCCAAAATCAATAAACTTTGCATGCCCTCAGTATAACCTGAAGTGTCTGTCGCCGGATTTTAAGAAGGCAACTCCGATAGAGTTGCCTTCTAGGTTGAGTCCGTTGTGCTCGCCGCGACTTTGATCTGACGATCCCGAGCCCAACACTACAATCGTATTCTAGCAAACGAAGTTTCAGGGGTCAACGGACAAAATCGCCAAAGTTAAGATTTATTTAATGTCTAGTTGCTAACATGGTTTTTGCCTGGTGAATGGCAGCCCTCACGGGGGCACAGGCTGGTGCCGCGGCGTGGTCGCGACCCATGCTGGCCGGGTTCGATTCCCGGTGCCTCCACCAGGCCCAGCATTTCCCGCCGTCATCTACTCGCCCATGCTACAATACTGCTTATGAATGAGGGGCAGAGAAGCGACTATCGCATGCGGCGCGCGCCGCGGCCAGCGGCTGCCCGCCAGCACCCCCACCCCCGCACCAGAGACCTTGTTGATGTCACTGCACACCCAACCCAGCTAAGACCTATAGTTGCCTCCAGACCTCCAGCGGGGGGGGGTGCAACCTTATAACCCTGCACAGCAGGACAATACTACTTGGTTCCAAAAACATCGAAAACTTCTCCTCATAGCTTTACCACTCCTCGCTCTATTCATTGCCGGCAGTACCTATGCTGCTATCAACCTCACCGCCCAAAACCCACCAGAACACTCAGCCCTCCAGCCAGGCATCAACCTCGCCCAAGGCGAGAAAGGCCTCATAGGCTGGTGGAAGCTGAATGGTAATACTAAAGATTCTACACCCTATCAAAACAACGCTGTGGCTAGCGGCTCGCCGCCGGCATCAACCACGGACAGAAAGGGCACGCCGAACGGGGCCTACAACATAACCGCCAGCAGTTCCATAAATGTTAACAACCCCAAACTTCCCGCCAGCGCTATTACCGTTTCGGCCTGGATCAAGCCGGACCTCAACAACACAGCCGGCGGGCAGAGAGTTATCAATAACAACTGGGTTACTACGAACGGTTCGTGGCTGCTCTATTACTATGGGGACGGCCACGCTAATTTTGGTCTATACGATGGGAGCCAGCACAACGCCACCTGTCCGGCGGGCGCTCTGCAAGCCGGCCAGTGGCAGCTGCTGACCGGCACTTATGATGGCTCGACCATAAAACTTTACTTAAATGGTACCCTCTGTTCGATTACGGCCGCCGCCTCAATGACTCTCCATACCACTAGCGGCATCCAAATCGCCAACGCTGCCAACAGCGACTTATATGCGGTGAGTGATGTTCGGATTTACAACCGCGCGCTCAGCCAGTCCGACATCACCAACTTGTACAACTCCTATAATTCACAGATTAATCTGTACAGTGCGCCCGGCGGCGGCGCGGACATTGCCAGCGGTCTGATGGGCGAGTGGAACTTCACTGGCAACGCCCGCGACGCCACGCCCTATTCCAACAACGGCACGGTCAGCGGCGCGACCCTCACCGCCGACAGGTTCGGCAATGCCAACCGTGCCTACAGCTTCGGCCCGAACACCAAGATAGACCTTGCCGACACAGCCGCCCTGAACCCGACTACGGCGCTGACCATCTCGGCCTGGATTTACCCGACGGCGCTGGCCAACGCCACCAATTACAACATATTCGCCAAGCAGGTGTGGGGCAGCAAGCTGGGCTATCGGCTGGCTCTTTTCGGCAATACCACTTGCGCTAACTTGAATTGTCTGGCCATAGGCGTGGGGGACGGCACTCACCAGACCGAAACCGGCACTTCAGGCGTGGATATCACGGGGCTTAACCAGTGGTACATGGTGACGGGCGTGTTTGCCGCCGGCACGCTTAAACTCTATCTGAACGGCAGCCTGGCGTACACCACTACCACGCCCGTGACTTCGATTGCGCCCTCCGGCACGGGCGCGGACATCGGCGCGCATAACCCCGGCTCGGAATACTTCGCCGGCAAAATTGACGATGTGCGGCTCTACAACCGCGCGCTCAGCGCCGCTGACATCCAGGCGCTGTACAACCTGGCGGATTAAAATCTTAAATAATTTAATGTTTCGGGCGAAATCTTTTGACGGGACAAGGGAAGGCTGAATCTAGCCGGCCTTCCGGTATAATGTGGCCCATGAGCGAAAGCCAGCAAAGTTGGACCCGGCGGCACTGGAAGCTGCTGCTGAACGTCATAACCGTGGCGGCGCTGGCGCTGTTGTTTTATCTGATTCGCCACCAAATCGCCGACACTTTCAAAAATTTCGAGCATGTCAACGGCTGGGCGCTGGCGCTGATCATACCGGTCGAAGCGCTGAATTACCACGCCCAGGCGCGGCTCTACCAGCGGCTGTTCGCCATCGTCGGCAACAAGCTGTCGTACGGCTATTTGTACCGCGCCTCGCTGGAGTTGAATTTTGTGAACCACGTTTTTCCGAGCGGCGGCGTGACCGGCCTGTCGTACTTCACGCTGCGGCTGCGCCAGGGCAAGGAACTCAGCAGCGGCAAGGCCACGCTAATCCATGTTATGAAAATTGCGCTCTATTTCGCGGCCTTCGAAGTGGTGCTGATAGTCGGCGTTTTCTGCCTGGCGGCGACCGGGCAGGTCAACAATTTGGTGATGCTGGTGGCCGGCTCAATCTCCACGCTGCTCATCGTCGGCACGGGCATTTTCCTGTACGTGATCGGCAGCCAAAAGCGCATCAACAATTTTTTGCTGGCCCTGACGCGGCTGCTGAACTGGCTCATCCACCTGGTGCGGCCGCGTTCGCCGGAAACCATCAATCTGGAGCAAGCCCGCCGCTTATTCGACGATTTTCACACCACCTATCAGCAGCTCCGGCACAATTATCAGCAGCTCAAGGCGCCGTTTTTATACGCTTTGGTGGCCGATATTACAGAGGTGCTGGCGATTTATGTGGTGTACATTGCCTTTGGCGAGTGGGTCAATATCGGCGCCGTCATTTTGGCTTATGGCATCGCCAATTTCGCCGGTCTGGTGTCGGTGCTGCCGGGCGGCGTCGGCGTTTACGAGGCGCTGATGACAGCCGTGCTGGCCAGCACCGGCGTGCGGCCGGCCGTCAGCTTGCCGGTCACGGTGATGTACCGCATCGTCAATACGGCCATCCAAATTCCGCCCGGCTATTACCTGTATAATCGGGCGCTGCACCGCGGCGAGCAACCCCAGCTGGAGAAGCGCGATGATCAATAATCTCGGCGAGGAAGTAATTCTCGGCGTCAGCGATTTCGTGGCGCTGCTCAATCAAACGCTGGATTATGCCTATCCAAGCGTGGTGATTAACGGTGAGCTGGCCAACTTGCGGATCAGTAAAAACCGCTGGCTGTATTTTGACCTCAAAGATGAAATTTCCAGCGTCAAATTTTTCGGCACTGTCCGGCAGCTGCCCGGGCCGCTGGAAGACGGCATGCTGCTCAAGGTCCGCGGCGCGCCGCGGCTGCACCATCAGTACGGCTTTAGCGTGAACGTCATGAGCATCCAACCGGCCGGCGAGGGCACGATTCGCCGCGCCCAGCAATTGCTGCAGGCCAAGCTGGCGGCTGAGGGGCTGTTTGACGAGGCCCGCAAGCGGCCGCTGCCGTACCCGCCGCGCCGGATCGGCCTGATCACCTCGCGGCAATCCGCGGCCTACGCCGATTTTATGAAGATTTTGAGCGCTCGCTGGCAAGGCTTGGACATCACCACCGTCGACGTGCAAGTGCAGGGCGAAGCGGCGCCCGGCCAGATCATCGCCGCTCTCGAGCAGTTCAACGAGCTGGCCGAGACGCCGGAAGTGCTGGTGCTGCTGCGCGGCGGCGGCAGTCCCGAAGATCTGGCGGCCTTCAGCAGCGAGCCGGTCACGCGGGCAGTGGCTGCCAGCCGGATTCCGACGCTGGTGGCCATCGGTCACGAGATTGACATTTCGCTGGCCGAACTGGCGGCCGACCGGCGGGCCAGCACGCCCAGCAACGCCGCCGAACTGCTGACGCCCGATCGAGCCGAAACGCTGCGGCAGCTGCAAACTAGCCGCCAGCAGTTGGAGTACGCCAGCCGCCGGCGCCTCCAACTGGGCCGCCAGCAGCTCGCCGCCAGCGCGCAATCGCTCGGCGATCACACCGCCCGCCTGCTAAAAACGGCCCGGCTGGAAGTCGGCGCCGCCGCTCAAGTGCTGAACGCTTTGAATCCCGAAGCCGTCTTGCGCCGCGGTTACGCCATCGTCCGGCAAGACGGCCGCCTGGTCCGCCGCGCCGCCGCGCTGACCGGCGGTGCTATAGTAGACGTACAGCTGTCCGACGGCGCCTTCACGGCTCAAGTGACCAAGCCGCCGCGACAGGCAAGGAGAGGCAATGGCTAAGGCGAAAACCACTACCAGTTACGAAGCCAGTTACGAAGCGCTCCGCGAGGAACTCGACGCTATTTTAGATGAGTTGCAGCGCGAGGATCTGCCGGTCGACACGGCGCTGGCGCACTACAAGCGCGGCCTGGAACTGGTCCAGCAGCTGGAAAAGTACCTCAAAACCGCCGAAAACACCGTTACCGAGCTCAAATCCAAATTTGATAGCGCCGCATGATCTGGCTGGCGCTCATTATTATCGTGCTGCTGGTGTGCTTCGGCGGCGTTTTGCTGGCCGGCGCGCCGTATTTGCCGACGCTGGGGCCGCAGGTGCGGGCCGCGCTCGAATTGGCCGACCTCCAGCCCGGCCAAACACTTATCGAACTGGGCTGCGGCGACGGCAAGGTGCTAATCGCTGCCGCTCGGGCCGGCGCCAACGCCGTCGGCTACGAACTCAACCCGCTGCTGGCCCTGGTAGCCTGGCTGCGCACCCGCCGCTACCGCCGCCAGGTGCAGGTAAAATGGGGTGATTTTTGGCGCGCCGACTGGCCGCCGGCCGAAGTTATCTTCACTTTTTTATTGCCGCGCTACATGCCCAAATTGAATAAAAAATGTATGCAATACAAACATAAACCTGTCAAATTAGTAAGCTTCGCCTTCGCAATCCCTCACAAACAGGCTGCCGCCACAAAGCAGGGCGTCTTCCGCTACGACTATCGTTAATGCTTGTCAGCCGCCGCAAACTTCGGTACCATTAGCCGTATGACTAAGCATAACCAGGACGGAGCCGTCAGCGGCGTAGCCGTGTCGCTGGTGTTCACGCTTCTGTTGCTCATCGCCGCCATTGTGTTTGGCGTCTGGGCGTTTGGTAGCCGCCAAGATTACAAAAATAACACCGACGCTAAAATCAACGCCGCCGTCACCGTCGCCAAACAGAACGAAGACAAACTCAAAGACGCCGCCTTCGCCCAAGCCGAGAAAAATCCGCTTACCACCTGGAACGGCCCCGAGGCTTACGGCAGCATCGCGCTGGCTTACCCGAAGACCTGGAGCGGCTACGTGTCGGTGGCTTCCAGCACCAACACTGGCAGCACCAATCCGGTAGACGGCTATTTTTATCCGGGCGTGGTGCCTTCCACCACCGATTCGAGCTCGTCGTTTGCCTTGCGCATCCAGGTCAACAGCCAGTCGTACGCCAACGTCGTTCAGCAGCTGAGCCAGGCTAATTCGCAAAATCCGCCAACCGTGGCGCCGTACGCGCTGCCCAAGGTGCCGAAAGTGGTCGGCGTGAAAGTGACCGGCACCTTGCCGATCAGTAATGGCGACACCCAAAAAACCGGCATCATGGTGATTCTGCCGCTGCGCTCCGAAACACTGGAAATTTGGACCGAAGGCAGCCAATTCACGGCCGATTTCAACAATTCCATCCTGCCGAATTTCAGCTTTTCACCGTAGGATTTACTGCTCGATCTACGAGGGCTCAGCTGCCGGCGCCGGCCTGGCAGCATCCGGACTGCCGGCGATGGCGCAAAGCATGGAGCCGCCGCCTACCAGGCAGGTTCCCAGCAGCATCGCTACGACGGCGTCTTCATGATCCGGTGATTGATTTTGAGGCTGTTGGCAGGTCTCCTGAGACACAGGTGAGAGGTCCGCGCAGTGCGCCGGCAGCGGATCGGCCGCTGTGGCCGAACCGGCGGTTTCGGCAGCCAGAACGCCGCCGCCGAGCACGCACGCCACACCAAGCGCAAGCGTCCTGGCGCGTAAATTCGCACGATAACCCCTGAGATACGTCCGCAGAGGAATATCTGCCTCGGCACTTTTCTGGCGTAAAGTATTTTCGCTGGACTTGGACTCACCTGATGACATAGTGTAATTATATCATTAAAATAACCAATAATCCAGGTTTTTGTGGTCGCGGAACACGTCCTGATACGGTGCTATACTGGAAGGTAATGGGCGAGGGTAGCGGCGAGCAGCCGATGTTATCACAAGAATTGCTCTTAAGCGTGGCTGAAGAGCTCAAGTTGCCGCTGCTGCAAATCGCCCGTCAGGCCGAGCAGGCCAGATTGGACGGCCGCCCGCGCGAGCCCGAGATTCAGACCACCGCCGAGGCGGCGCTGCGACTGCTGGACCATTACGCGCTGGCGGTGCGCTTGCGGCTGGAGGCGGCCCGGCTGGAAATCGAGCCGGTGTCGGTTTCGTCGGTGCTCTATGACGCCGGCCAGCAACTGGACAGATATGCCAAAAATTACGGCGTTGAGCTGGAGCTGCACATCGCCGGCCGCTACGGCACGGTGATGGCGCACCGCCGCGGGCTGGAAGCGGCGTTGGTCAGCCTGGGCAGTGCGCTCATTGAGGCACTGCCGGCCCAGGAAAGTCCGCAGCTCAAGCTGCAGCTGGCCACCCATCGCAGCCGCTACGGCATCGTCGCCGGTCTGTACAGCCAAACGCCGGCGCTGACCCACGCGGCGCTGCAGCGCGGCCGCCGCCTGCAACGGCACAGCCGCCAGCCGCTCTTGACGCTGAGCCACACCAGCGGCGCCGGCGTCTTCGTGGCCGACGCCATCTTGCAGGCCATGCAGCTGCGCTTGCGCGCCTCGCGCCACCACCGGCTCTACGGTCTCGGCACGGTGCTGCCGCCGAATAATCAAACGCAGCTGGTCTGACTCATGGCACGCATTTTGCTCATCGAACCGGATTACATCCTAGCCCAGACTTATTACGAGGCGTTGAGCCAGGCCGGCCACGAAGTCATCCCGACGGCCGGCGCCCAAACGGCGCTGGTGGTGGCCGACGACATCCAGCCGGATTTGATAATTTTGGAGCTGCAGCTGATTGAGCATTCCGGCGTCGAATTCCTCTACGAATTCCGCTCCTATCCCGATTGGCAGCACACACCGGTCATCCTGCACACCCAGGTGCCGCCGGCCGAATTCAACCAAAACCGCCAGCTGCTCCGCACGCAGCTCAACGTCAGCCAGTATCTCTACAAGCCGCAGACCACGCTGCAGGAGCTGGCAGCGGCCGCCGAGCAGTGCCTCGCTCCCGCCGCATGAAGCAGATCCTGACCACCGGCATCATCCTCAGCCGCACCGATTTTGGCGAGGCCGACCGCATCCTCACCGTGCTGACGCCGGACCGCGGCAAGCTCCGGCTGATGGCCCGCGGCGTCCGCAGGGTCAAAAGCAAGCTGGCCGGCGGCATCGAACTGTTCAGCACCAGCCACCTCACTTACATCGAAGGGCGGGGCGAGATTGGCACGCTGGTCAGCACGCGGCTCATCCGGCACTACGGCGGCATCATTCGCGACATCGACCGCGTGCAGCTGGGCTACGAACTAATCAAGCAGCTCAACCGCGCCACCGAAGACCAGCCGGAACCCGCCTATTACGCGCTGCTGGAACAGACTTTCGGGCTGCTGGACGATCCGGCTCAAGAGGCGCGCCTGATAAGGCTGCTGTTTGAGGCCCGTCTGCTGCGTCTGGCCGGCCACGCGCCAAATCTGACCACCGACTCAACCGGCCAAAAATTGGCCGCCGGCCAGTCATATAATTTTGATTTCGACGCCATGGCTTTCACGCCGCGGCCGGCCGGCAAATTTACCGCCGATCACATTAAGGCGCTGCGTTTGTTTTTCTCTGATCACTCTCTTCGCGAGGTCGCTAAAGTGCAGGGGATCACCGACCTGCTCGACGTTCTCGCGCCGCTAGTCCGAACAATGTTACAATCGTTCGTGCGCGTGTAATAATTGACATATCAAAGTGTTTATGCTAATATGTGAGAGTAAAGGAATCAATAAACATGTCGTTCGAAACCATCCAAGCAAAACTAAAAGATCCCAACTTAGTACCCGGTTCGGCCGAAGAGGCCCGTCTGCTGCAGGAAGCCCGCGCTATGCGCGAGCACGAGACCGATGAGTTTAAGACCATAAAAGCCGGTAACCTAGAGGCTGCCGCCGCCGAACACGGTGTTATCACCCGAGATGCCGCTCAGCACGCTGCCCACATCGCAGTGGAGCAGGTAACTGGCGAACATCAAATCCCAGTCGGCGTCTTCGACCAAGAACGCCACTAAGTAAAATCTCGCTTACCGCAATCAGCCCTTCGGAAAAAGGGCCGATTGTCTTATAATGACCTCTAATGAGCCAAAAAGTTACCTTAGAGACGATTGTCAGTCTGTGCAAGCGGCGCGGCTTTGTCTATCAGGGCAGCGAAGTGTATGGCGGCCTGGCCGGCACCTGGGATTACGGGCCGCTGGGCGTTCAGCTGAAGCGCAACATCATGGAGCTGTGGTGGCGGATGTTCGTGGACGAGCGCGACGACATGTATGGCGTCGACGCCGCGATTCTTATGAACAAGAAAGTCTGGGAAGCTTCCGGCCACGCCAGCGGTTTCAACGATCCAATGGTGGAGTGCCTGCATTGCCATGCCCGGCTGCGCCAGGACCACATCCAGGACGACAAATGTCCGGTCTGCGGTACGGTCGGCCAGTTCAGCCAGCCGCGCCAATTCAACATGATGTTTAAGACCAACGTCGGTCCGGTAGAAGACGCCGAATCAATCAGCTACCTGCGGCCGGAGACGGCGCAGGGCATTTTTACCAACTACAAAAACGTGGTCGACAGTTTTTATCCGGACTTGCCGTTCGGCATAGCGCAGCAGGGCAAGGCTTTTCGCAACGAAATCAGTCCGCGCGACTTCGTCTTCCGCTCGCGTGAGTTCGAGCAAATGGAGATTGAATATTTTGTTCACGAAAATGGGTGGGAAACGGTGTTTGACCGATGGGTGAACGATATCGAACAGTTCCTGAAAGCGTTAGGGTTGCCGCCGGAATCTATCCATAAATTGGAAGTGCCGGAGGACGACCGAGCTCACTACAGTAAGCGTACCATCGATTTCGAGTTCGATTATCCGCATGGCCGGGACGAGCTGCTCGGCCTGGCGTATCGCACTGATTTCGACCTCATGAATATCCAGAAAGCGTCTGGCAAGAGTATGGAATACCGGCCGAAAGACGGTGGTGACCCGTTCGTGCCGCACGTCATCGAACCGAGTTTTGGCGTGGAGCGGGCGCTTATGGCGGTGCTGACCGCAGCTTATACTGAAGATGAGGTCGGCGGTGAGAAGCGTGCCTACTTGAAATTGCCGGCGAACTTGGCGCCGGTGAGGGTGGCCGTGTCGCCGCTTTTGAAAAACAAGCCGGAGCTGGTGGCCAAAGCCCGCGACGTCTACGCGGCGCTCAAAAAAGACTTCGGCAACGTCATGTACGACGACAACGGCAACATCGGCAAGCGCTACCGCCGCCAGGACGAAATCGGCACGCCGTACTGCGTGACTATCGACTTCGACACGCTGGAAGACCACACCGTCACCGTCCGCCACCGCGACACCACCGAGCAGTCACGCGTTCAGATTAGCGACCTTCTTGATAATGTCAGATAAAGATTACCCCCTCACGCCGGAAGAATTCAAAAGCATTTATAGCAAAGTGCCGCGGCTGACGGTGGAAGTGGTGATTAAATCGGACAAGGGTGTGCTGTTGAGTTTGCGCGATATTGAGCCGTGCAAAGGGCTGTGGCATCTGCCGGGCGGCACCGTCTTCTTTGGCGAAAAGCTGACGGACGCCGTGCGGCGGGTGGCCAAGAGGGAGCTGGGGGTGACGGTAGTGGGTGAGCCCGAGCTGCTGGGCTATATCGAATACCCGAGTCATTATCAGAACGGCCTGGACGATCCGGTGGGTATTGCTTTTCTGGCGGAATACAGGGGCGATATCAAGCCGAACGAAGAAGCTGCCAAGCTCGACTGGTTCATGGAATTGCCAGAGAATCTCCATCCCGATATCAGGGATTTCATCAACCGTAAAGTGCTATGATTGAAGCAGAATGAAAACCGTGCGCCAGAAAGAAACCAGGTTTGCGGTGGCGGTGGTGGTCGCGGCAGTGGCCGCTGCCGTGGCTGCCACGCCGCTTAGTTGGCGCGACACGTTGTTGGTTGGCTGGGACGCTGGCGCCATCGCCTTGCTGCTGATGCTCGGCCGCGATTTCACCGGGCACAGCGCCGAGCGGACGGCCGTTATTGCCAAGCGCGACGACATGAATCGTTCGGCCACCGATATAATCCTGGTACTGGCCAGCCTGGTGAGCATCGGCGCGGTGGCGGTTTTGCTGACTGGTCATGCCGGCAAGGGCGCGAGCTTGTCGGACATCGGCTTCGGCCTGGCGAGCATTATCGTTTCGTGGGCCGTGGTGCATTCGGTGTTCATGCTTAGGTACGCGGCGCTGTATTATCAGCACGGCAAGGGCGTCGACTTTAACGACGAGGCGCCGCCGCGCTTTAGCGACTTCGCCTACTTAGCGTTCACCATCGGCATGACCTACCAGGTGTCCGACACCAATTTTAAGACTTCGGCGTTTCGGAAAGTCGCGTTGCGGCACGCTCTGCTGTCGTTCATTTTCGGCACGGCAATTATCGCCACGACGATTAATTTCATCGCCAGCCTGGCGCGTTGAAGTAAATCGACGCGACTTATTAAAATTTTCTGAAATTTGCGTACGAATCAGCGGTATTGTTTTTACGCAGGCGGCAGTGAACTGTTACAATCAAGGTCTATGCGGCAAAAACAGGCACTGAACGTGATGATGAGCGGCGCGAACGTTTTTTTGACCGGCGCGCCCGGGGCGGGCAAGACGTACGTGCTGAACGAGTTTGTCGGCCGGGCCATGCGCGCCGGCAAGCGGGTGGCCGTCACGGCCAGCACCGGCATTGCCGCCAGCCATCTCGGCGGCACGACCATTCATGCGTGGTCCGGCCTGGGTATTCTCGATCAGTTGACACCCGAAGACCTCAAGCGTCTCGGCGGCAGTGAGCGGCTCATCAAGCGCTATAACGCCACGGACGTGCTGGTGATCGACGAGGTTTCCATGCTGCACGGCCGGCGGCTCGACCTGGTCGACCAGCTGGCTCGGCTGCTGCGCAGCTCCGAGGCGCCGTTCGGCGGGTTGCAGGTTATTCTGGTGGGAGATTTGTTTCAATTGCCGCCGGTTAGCCGCGGCAGCGAGGCCTTTGATTTCGCCTATCTGTCGAGGGCGTGGAGCGAGCTGAACCTGCGGATTTGTTATCTGACCGAGCAGCACCGTCAGCAGGGCGGCGACAGTTTGCTGGCCTTTCTGGAGGCTATGCGCCGCGGCGAACTGAGCGACGACCACGCGGTGATTATAAAAGAGCGGCTGCACCAAGTGCCCGCCGAGCACGTGGTGGTGACGCGCTTGTACTCCCATAACGTCGATGTCGACACCATCAATCAGCGCCAGCTGGACGCGCTGCCCGGCGAGAGCCGCCGCTTCCACATGCACGCCAAAGGCGGCAAAGCCAAACTTGAGCAGCTGGCCAAGGGGCTGCTGGCGCCGGAAGTGCTGGAACTGAAAAAAGGCGCCGAAGTGATGTTCGTGGCCAATAATTTCGCCGACGGTTTCGCCAACGGCAGCCGCGGCCAGGTGATTGATTTTAACGATCAGGGTGAGCCGGTCGTGCGGCTGATCAGCGGCCGCGAAATAACTGTTGAGCCGCACAGCTGGAGCCTCAACGAAGACGGCAAAATCCGGGCCGAAATCAGCCAGCTGCCGCTGCGCCTGGCCTGGGCCATCACCATCCACAAGAGCCAGGGCATGAGCCTGGACGCCGCCGAAATCGATCTCAGCCGCGCCTTTACGCCCGGCATGGGCTACGTGGCGCTGAGCCGGGTGCGCGGCCTGGCCGGCCTGTATCTGAAGGGCCTGGGCGAGCTGGCTTTTGCCATGCATCCGCAGGCTCATCAGCTCGATGCGGAGTTGCGCCAGGCTTCGGCCGCACTCAGCGAAATCACCGATGATATCGGCGAGGAAATCATCGTCGAAAAAGCCGAGCCAATCGTCGATGAGGCGCTGTTTGCGAAGCTCAAAACCTGGCGCTTCCAGCGCGCCGCGGCCGACAAAGTGCCGGCTTTCATGATCGCTCACAACAGGGCGCTCAGCTCCGTGGCCGCCGCGCCGCCGGCCACGCCCGAGCAGCTGTTGGCGCTGCCCGGTTTCGGCAAGCGCAAGGTCGAAGCCTACGGCCCCGACATCCTGGCCATCGTCAGCGCCCATCAGGCCGAGGCTTAGCGGTAGCCAGGCCCGGGCAACACTACGTGTCCAGGCGAGAGAGTTGTCACACCGCACTAGTTTCATATTTGCAAGATGCTGGTATAATAATTACATAAAGCGGAGATAAATATGCCGGCAGCGGAAGATTTTCCAGGAGATGGATCGGACGAACCATTAACGGCGCTGCCGGCCGAGCTGGAAGCGCCCCATTTTAGCGTCGAAGACGTAGCCAATACCACCATCTGGCCGGTCGTGGATAAGCTTTCCTGCCGGAACTGGCGCCAGGAAGCCTACCCAGGCATAAACTTCCAGTTTCCGTATCACGACGCAGACGGCTTGGTAGATGTCAATCTGGTAGTGTGCTGCGAGGCCGAGCCGGCCGAAGAAGACGAGTACGACGAAAAGGTGGCTGGCGCCGCCGTCAACTTCGTCAGCAGCGCCACGCTGGAAATCCAACACACCGCCGCGGATCTGCTGCGGCACCATATTCTGGAAAACGCGTACGCCGCCTGGCACAAAACGCAAGCCACCGGACCGAAGGCTTACTCCAGAAAAGAACTGGTCGCCAAAACCAGCGTCGCGTACGTCTTCAATAGCAGCAGCGAAGTGTTCGTCAGCAGCAGCCAGGACGTGTCCGACATATATGAGGCGAGACTTTTATGGTCGAATGAGTGGGACAAGGAAAACTATATGGAGTACCGCCAAAAACTGTATGACGACCACCTTATCAAGATAGGCAAAGCGCTTATGATGCTGACCGGAAGCACCGAATACGCCGACACCATCGATGCGCTTAGGCGCCGCCCGATAGCGGGCAATCAAGAACTTTAGCTACGGCCGAGCGGATTCATGCGGCGCGGGGCCGCCGCCGACCGCCAACTCGGCGAGATTCTGCAGCGTGTCCATGAGCTGGTCGCGCGAGTGCTCGGCGCGCTCGATATCGGCCAGCGGAGCGCCGGGCTGGCCGTTCACGCCGTCGCGGGTGTGTTCCAAAATACCATCGTACAAGTGGAACGTGCTGCGCGGCCGATCTGGCGCCGGATTATATTTCGATCGCCGCGGCCGCGGCGGAGCACCTTTCCTAGAAGCCGAGTGCCGCGCCCGTTTGGTATAAGGATTATGCATGGGAAGCTGAACGGCCTCGTCCTGAAGATAAGCGTACTCGTCTTCGAGCGCTTCCAGGTCCAAAATCGGCAACAACTTAGGCGTTTCCATGGTTGTATTATGCCACTTATAATCCATAAAGTAAATAGACGCCTCCAGATGTTCGCCGTCTAATGGTATGATAAACCCATGACACCTAAGAAAAAGCAGCCGTCCTCAGCGGCCAACAATTACGCTTTTATCGACAGTCAGAACCTCAATCTGGGCACCCAGCGTATGGGCTGGAAGATGGATTGGCGCCGATTCCGCAAATTCCTGGCCGACAAGTACGGCGTCACCCAAGCCTACATGTTCATCGGTTACATGAGCGAAAACGAATCGCTCTACGAATACATGCACGAGCTCGGCTTTTTAGTAGTTTTGAAGCCGACCATCGACGTCACGGCCAAGGCGCACGACGAGATCGACTCTCACGACAAAGACGCTAAATCCAAAAAAGCGGACGAAAAAGACAAGCCGATCATCAAGGGCAATGTCGATGCCGAGCTGGTGCTCTACGCCATGAAGGAACTGCCGAATTACGACAAAGCCATCATCGTGTCCGGCGACGGCGACTTCTTCAGCCTGGCCGAATATCTGGCGGAGCAGGGCAAGCTCGACCATATTTTGACGCCCAACTGGCAGTATTCCAGTCTGCTCAAACCGTTCGAAAGCCGCATCGTACGGCTCGACCAAAAGCGCCGCCAGCTGGCCTATCACGACCGCAAAAAATCAAAACCAGCCAAGAAATAACCAAGCAATAGCGAGTATACTACCTACATAAGCAGGAGGGCGTCATGGCGGACAAGCAATGGGATTTTTCGGGGCTGAAGGCGATATTTTTTAACGGCACGCTCACCAAATCGCCGGAGCCGAGCCACACCGAGCGGCTGATTAAAATCAGCCAGGCGCTGATGGAAAAACACGGCGTCTCAACAGAGGTCATCCGCACCATCGACCATGCCAATATCGCCACCGGCGTCTGGCCGGACATGCGCGAACATGGTTGGCCCAAGGACGAGTGGCCGGAGCTTTTCAAAAAAGTCATGGCAGCCGACATTCTGGTGCTGGCCGGCCCCATCTGGCTGGGCGACAACAGCTCGCAAACCAAAAAAATCATCGAGCGTCTCTACGCCTGCAGCAGCCTGCTGAACGACCAAGGCCAATACGCCTTTTACGGCAAGGTCGGCGGCTGCCTGATTACCGGCAACGAGGACGGCGTCAAACATTGCGCCATGAATGTGCTGTACAGCCTGCAGCATCTCGGCTACACCATTCCGCCGCAAGCCGACGCCGGCTGGATCGGCCCCATCGGCCCGGGCCCAAGCTATGGCGACGAAAGGCAAGACGGCACCAAAGAGGGCTTCGACAGCGACTTCACCAACCGCAACACCACTTTCATGACCTGGAACCTCATGCACCTGGCCAAGCTGCTAAAAGACAACGGCGGCGTGCCGGCTCAGGGCAACCAGCGCTCCAAATGGGAGGCCGGCGCCCGCTTCGACTTCCAAAACCCCGAATACCGCTAAGTCTTTTTCTTAATATAGTCATATTTTTTACAGCTCGTAACCTCGATTGCTATACACTAGAAGTATTCCGCGCGACCGCCATCTGTCGCCGCCGCTATAAAACGAGAGGAGCAGCATGAAAATTACTAAGTACGTTCATTCCTGTTTATTGGTTGAGACGCCGGATCGGCTAGCAATTTTCGACCCCGGCAGCATGAGCGAGGCAGCGCTCGACGTAGACGGCCTTGACCGGCTCGATGACATTTTTATCACCCACGTACACGCCGACCACTTCAGCCTCGATCTCGTCAAGCGGCTGCATCAAAAATTTCCAAACGTCCGCATCACCAGCACGCCGGAAGTGGTCGCCCAGCTGGCTGAGGCCTCGATTCAGGCCAGCGACCAGCCGCCGGCCGGCGTGCAATTCTTCGACGCGCCGCACGAAAGCGTTGCGCCGCTGTTCGGCCGGCCACCTCAGGAAATCGGCATCCACTATTTGGATAGCCTGACCCATCCCGGCGACAGCCACAGCTTCCGCGAAACCAAGCAAATCCTAGCCTTGCCGGTCCAGGCGCCGTGGGGCAGCACCATCAAGGCCATCAACCTGGCGCTTGAGCTAAAACCGCGGCACATTTTGCCGATCCACGATTGGCACTGGAGCGACGCCGCGCGCGAGCAAAGCTACAATATGATGGCCGAGCTTTTCGGCCAACACGACATCACTTTTCACAAATTAGCCACTGGCCAGCCGGTAGAAATCGAGGTCGGCGCTAAGGTGGCGGCATGACCGGCCACACCTTAAACACCGGCCAAACATTGCCGCTTGTCGGCTTCGGCACCTGGGAAATCGCCAGCGACAGCGACGCCAAAGCGGCCGTGCTCAGCGCGCTCGAGGCCGGCTACCGCCTGATCGACACAGCCCGCATTTACGGCAACGAACGCGGCGTCGGCGAAGCCATCCGCCAGTCCGGACTGCGGCGTCAAGACATTTTTGTGACCACCAAACTCTGGAACGACGACCAGGGCTACGACCGCGCCCGCCGGGCCTGCCAGCAATCGCTGGAAAAACTCGGCCTGGACTACCTCGATCTGTACCTAATCCACTGGCCGGCCACCTCGCGCCGCCACGACAGCTGGCAAGCCTTCGAAAAATTACGCGACGAAGGCCTCATCAAAGCGGCCGGCGTCAGCAATTACACCATCGACCACCTCGAGGATTTGGCGGACCGCAGCCCGCTTGTGCCGGCGGTCAACCAAGTGGAATTCCACCCCTTTATATATGAAGAGCAGGCCGATCTGCTGGACTATTGCGAGGAGCACGATATTTTAATTGAGGCTTACAGCCCGCTCAGCCGCATCAGCCGCTCGCCGCGCACGGCGGCCATCAAACACATCGCCGACCGCTATCGCAAAACGCCGCAGCAAGTGGTGCTGCGCTGGTGCATCCAGCACGACACGCTGCCGCTGCCGCGGTCGGCTAACCCCGCCCACATCAAAAGCAATCTCGAAGTGACCGATTTCGAGCTGGACGACGAGGCCATGGAAGTTCTCAACTCCGTGAGCGACGGCCAGCGCGTCACCTGGGACCCCGCCGGCATGGGCTAACCAAGGCTCTTTCTCGGCGCATCAATAAACATAAGATTGACAAAACGCATATGTTTTGCTACAATATGCGCTATGTCGAATAAAAACAAACATAATCCCACCCTCGACAAAATTAACGAAGTGGCCGCCCAAGCCGGCCTGGTTTTGATGACCGCCGCCGTAACCTTGGGCATGCTGGAGCTGCCCGATCACGCCAACAGCAAGGTCGTTATGCCCAGCCAGCCGTCGTTCGTCTTGGCCAACGAAAACGAAGAAGCCAACAATCCGATTCGCCGCGAAAGGGAAGACACCGAGCCGCATTTCATCAGTTACAGCGAAGTCCAACGCACCGCCTCACGCTCAGGCAGGCAATAAGCTTGACCATTTTAATAATTTATGCTAATATACAATTATGGAAAAACAGCGTAACGAACAGCTTTTAACCCCTAAGCCCTTAGCTAGCCGCCACTGGGCAAGTGAAGCGCGCCGTGGCGACGACGATCGTCAGACGCAGCGGCAGGCGGAAGCGAAGCGTATATATAAGAACCGTCTTGTGGCTCTCGGCGCCATAGGCGTTGCCATGGTAGCTGGCGCCGCCGCCGGCAGCGGGCGATTGCTGGTTCATGATACGGAGCAGGGCGCTCGTGATGCCTTTAACAACCGAGTTGAGGCGGTGAACGACGCCTTTTCTAATCCGAGCCAGGGCGTAGTGACCGGTGAGCCTTCGACCAGCCAGGCCGAGCATCAGGTTCAAGTAAACGAAGCCCACAATGCCGCCGTGGCTGCCGCCGAAGACGACCAGTTAAACGCTCAATCTAAATAACGTCTAGCGTCTAACGTTTCCCCCTAGACACCACATGAAGCGTATTACGTCATAATTTTGAAAAACTGTGGAAAAGTGGCATGTAAAATGTCACTTTTTTGCTGTTTTCTGCTTGCATGTGGGTGAGAGTGGGTTGTACACTCATGTTAGTGGGTAATTGTGGGTTATGCGAGCAACCCCACCAATAAACAAAAACCACTACAAAAACAACTTAAATATATTGGGATGGCCACGGTAGACTACTTTGAAAGAAAGCTCGACGATAAGCGTCGCTTGACGATTCCGTCGGAGCTGCGGGCAGAATTTGCCAGCGGGGTAGTTATTACGCGGGGCTTCCAGCAGTACCTTCATCTCTATCCAAAAGCCGTGTGGGATGAAGCGGTTGAGCCGAAGCTGGCCGGGGATATCCTCGACGAGCGAGTGGCTGACCTGAACGTACAGTTCCGGATGGGCAAGTCCGAGGGCGAAATCGATGCCAAACAGGGTCGCATCAGCCTCGAACAGCACCTGCTGGAGTATGCCGGCATTGACCGCGACCTGGCGGCCGTGCGGGTTGGTAAGTACTGGCGATTGATGGCCAAGTAGCCATCGGCGTGCAGCCGCACCTTAACAATCTGGAAAAACCGATTAGAACCACGACAGGGCGTCTAGTATAGACAGCGCACGAGGTCAGCTAATCGGCAGTCAACAAGTGGAACAGGAAAGCCAAACCACTCAAAAAAAGCTTGTACCTTTTCTAAAACACCTCCCAAAACTCCACCTCACACATAAGTCTCTCAAACTTAATGTCGGCGAAATGTAATACTACGTTTTGCTTACATCACAAAAACAAAAACATTCAAAAAACAAACAGTTGGCTGCTGATTAGGTGACCTTGTAATAAAAAGAGCGGGAAACCGCAGAAAAACAAACACAAGCAGATGCACCAAAACAAACACCAAAATACAGACAATGAGCACTTTCCAGTGCTTCGGGAAGAAGTTATGGCCGTGCTGGCACCGCAGAGCGGGGAACGTTACCTCGACCTGACGGCCGGCTACGGCGGCCACGCTTCGGCGGTACTGGAAGCCACCGGCAACTATGCCGGCAGTGTGCTGGTCGACCGCGACAGCCAGGCGATTGCCGAGCTTAAGCGGCGTTTCAAAGCGAGCGGCGCCAGCGTGCGCCAGCAGGATTTTCGTTCGGCGAGCCGGGAACTCATCGCCGACGGCGAGCAATTCGACCTGATTTTGGCTGATTTGGGCGTATCGTCACCGCACCTTAACGTGGGCAAGCGAGGTTTTGCCATCCAAACTAACGGACCGCTCGACATGCGCATGGACCAGCGCCAGGCATTGACGGCGGAAACCATCGTCAATGAGTACGATGAAGCGCGTTTGGCCGAAATTCTAGCCGAATACGGCGAAGAACCGAAGGCTAAGCACATCGCTCACTTGATGGTGGCCAGCCGGCCGATTACTTCGACCAGCCAGCTGGCGGAAGTTGCAGCCAAGGCCTGGCCCGGCCGGAGCCGCGTGCATCCGGCGACTCGGACCTTTCAGGCTATCCGCATCGCCGTTAACGACGAGCTGGAGCTGCTGGCAGACAGCCTGCCGCTGTGGATCCAGTTGTTGGCGCCGGGCGGACGCCTGGCCGTCATTAGCTTTCATAGTTTGGAAGATCGTCTGGTGAAACAGGCGTTCAAGGCGGCTAGCGGCGAGCGTTTTGACGCCGAGCTGCGGCTGCTGACCAAGCGGCCGATTACCGCCGCGCCCCCTGAAATCGTTCACAATCCGCGCGCCCGCAGCGCCAAGCTGCGAGCCGCCGTGAAAATAAACACCAAAGAAGGGAATACCCATGCCAATTAAGGTAAAAGGTAAGTCCTACAGCTACAAGATCGACGTTCGCGTTGACTAGTAGTTCACCCCGCTCATTTTCCAGAAAAATGAGCGGGACCAAGCAAAAACAAATACAAACATAAACAGAAAGACCACATGACATACTCCAGCAGTTTGGCCATGAACCGCACTCGTTTTTCGGGCCGCAATCAAAATTCGGTCAGTTTTAAGGCGCAGGCGCGGACGCTCGGCCCGATCAGCAACACCATTATCCTGATTGTTTTGGCTTGTTTGCTCGGCCTGTTGTATCTGACGCAGGTGACTAAGACCAACGCTTACGGCTATCAGATCAACAGCTTGCAGCAGCAGCAGTCCAAACTCCAGAGCCAGCACGACGATTTGGAAGTGTCTTCGGCGCGCATGCAGTCGATGGACCGCGTTCAGAACAGCAGCGTGGCTCAGGGCATGGTTTCGGTTGCGCCGTCGGCCACGGTTAAGAATTAAGGCGCCAGCTTTCGCTTTTCGGACGCGCCGACGGTCTTTTGGCCTGTTGCGAGGCTGGCTAAAAGGTTATAATAAAGCTAGTGGCTTTTCAAAACACAAACACCAAGCTCAGTAATTCTTTGAAGGCGGTCGACCGCATCCGTATTTGGTACGGGCTGCTGATACTGGTGATGGCGGTTTTTGGTATCCGCTTGTTTTATGTGCAGATTATTCGTTACGGCCACTACAAGTCGGCCGCTTTGAGCGACCAGCTCAAGCAGTATCAGATTCCGGCCACGCGCGGTATCATTGAGGCGCATGACGGCGACAGCACGGTGCCGATTGTGCTCAACCAGCAGCTTTATACGCTGTACGCCGACCCGACGTTCATTAAAAATGCCGGACAGGCGGCCGATAAAGTGGCGGCCATCATCGGCGGCCAGCCGGCGACTTATGAAAAGTTAATGAAAACTAAAGATACGCGCTACGTGGTGCTGGCCAAAAAGCTGAATAGTGACCAGAGCAAGCGGCTGCTGGCGCTGAAGATTCCCGGACTGGGCACGCAGGGGCAATATTTTCGGATTTATCCGCAGGGCAGTTTGGCGTCGCAGGAGCTGGGCTTTGTGGATAACGACGGCAACGGCCAGTACGGGCTGGAGCAGGCGCTCAATAAGCAGCTGGCGGGCAAACCAGGCGAAGTTAAGGCGGTGACCGACGTCAACGGCGTGCCGCTAGCGGCCAGCAAGGATAACGTCGAAACGGCGCCGCAGAACGGCGATACGGTGGTGACGTCGCTCGATTTACCGATGCAGGCGCAGATGGAAAAAATCCTCAAGAGCGAATATCAAAAAACCAAGTCGCGGGGCATCAGCGCCGTGATTATGGACGTGAATACCGGCAAAGTGAAGGCCATGGCCAATTATCCCACCTATGACCCGAGCAATTATCAGTCGGTCAGCGACCCGAGCGTCTATCAGAACGGCGCCGTGACGAACGCCATCGAGCCCGGTTCAACGATGAAGATTTTGACCACCGCGGCGGCGCTCGATCAGGGCGTGATTCAGCCGAACACCTCGTTTTACGATCCGGCGCACTGGGTGGTCGACGGCTTTAACATTACGGATATCGAGGAGGACGGCGGAGCCCGCGAGCAAACCATTGCCAGCCTGCTGAACCTATCGCTGAACACCGGCGCCACCTGGGAATTGATGCAGATGGGCGGCGGCCAGATCAACCTCAAGGGCCGCACCGCCTGGTACGACTATCTGACCAAGCATTTCCGGATTGGCGACCTGACTAATATCGAGCAGGGCTACGAGGCGGCGCCGGCCGTGCCCAAGCCGCAAAATAACGGCGCCGGCATCAACCTGACTTACGCCAACATGTCGTTCGGGCAGGGCGTGCAGGTGACGCCGATCCAGATGGCGGCGGCCGACGCCAGCGTGTTGAACGGCGGCACTTACTATCAGCCGTCGCTGGTCGATCAGGTGATTGCGGCCGACGGCAAAACCACCACCGTTAAGCCGAAGGCCGTCGTCAAAAACGTGGTTTCGCCGAAAGTCAGCCAGGAGATGCAGCCGCTGATGGAGTACGTCGTGCAGCAGCACCTCAAGGACGGTTTTCCGTATCTCAATTTTGATTCGAATTACATCGTCGGCGGCAAAACCGGCACGGCGCAGATTGCCAAGCCGGGCGGCGGCTATTACGACAACGAATACAACGGTACTTACGTGGGCTTTGTGGGCGGCGACAAGCCGCAGTACGTCATAGTAGTCTACAATATTCAGCCGGGCGTGCCCGGTTACGCCGGCACTTACGGCGGCCAGCCGGTCTTCGCCGATTTAGCGCATATGCTTATTGACAACTCCTACGTGGAGCCGAAAAGTAACTAAAAATGATATAATAAAACAAAAATATACCTATGAATACCGTCCTGCACGTTGCCATTACCACCCACAACCTGATCCGTATTTTTTCATTCGGCTTTCTGAGTTTTCTCCTGAGCATGCTGATTACGCCGCTCTACACCACGGTGGCCTACCGGCGCGAGTGGTGGAAGCGCCAGCGCACTACCTCGTGGTCGGGCGGCCAGGCGACGGTGTACCAAAAGCTGCACGCCGAAAAACACAAACGCCACATTCCAACCATGGCCGGTTTGATTTTCGTGGTTAGTATAGCGGTGATTACCCTTTGTTTTAACTGGAGCCGCGGCCAGACCTGGCTGCCGCTGGCCGGCATGCTGGGAGCCGGCGCCATCGGCCTGATGGACGACGCTGTCAACATTCGCAGTACCGGCGGCGTGGCCGGCCTGAGCGCCCGGCTGAAGCTGCTGCTGCACAGCGCCGTGGTGCTGGTGGGCGGCTGGTGGTTTTACGCCAAGCTCGACGTGCATTCGATTTATCTGCCGTGGCTGCACCAGTGGCACATCGGCATTTTTATTATTCCGCTGTTTTGGCTGGTGGTCATCGCCACCGCTAACTCGGTTAATATCACCGACGGGCTGGACGGGCTGGCCGGCGGCTTGCTGACGTCGTCGTTCGCGGCCTACGCCATCATCGCCGGCATCGAACACAAGTTTGCGCTGGCCGGCTTTTGCCTGACGGTGATCGGCGCGCTGCTCAGTTACACCTGGTTTAACATTTATCCGGCGCGCTTTTTGATGGGCGATGTCGGCTCGTTCGCGCTCGGCACGGCACTGGGGATTATTGCCATGCAGACCAACACGATCTACGTGCTGCCGATTATTGGCGCCGTTTACGTGGTGGAAACCGGCTCGGTGATCATCAACCGGCTGTCGCGCAAGCTGCGGCACGGCAAGAAAGTCTTTTTGTCGTCGCCGATCCACCATCATTTTGAAGCCATCGGCTGGCCGGAAGCCAAAGTGACGATGCGTTTTTGGATTCTGGGCCAAATTGCCGCCGTGGCCGGCGTGATTGTGTTCTTGACGGGGAGGCTTTAGATGCGGCCGCGTGAGTCTCGGCGAACTTGGCAGGCCCGGCCGTCGCAACCGCAGCCGCCGCGCCGGCGGGCAGAGTTTCAGCTGGCCGAGCTCAATCTGGGCCGCAAACACCGGCCCGATCATTGGCTGCTGATTTTGTCGGCCGTGCTGCTGGCCATCGGCCTGATAGTGGTCTATGCCATCAGTCCGGCGCTCAGCGCCGCCAATCACGTCGCCAACAATTATTACGTCGGCAAGCAGCTGATCGCCATCGCCCTCAGCGTGGTGGCCTTCGCGGTCACGGCGCGCACGCCGCTCAAATGGTGGCGGCAAGCCTACAAACCGCTGCTGATCGCCGCCGGCTTGGCGACCTTGCTGGCGCTGGTCATTCCGGTTAATCCAGCTTATCCGGCGCATCGCTGGGTGCGGCTGGGCAGCCTGTCGTTCCAGTCGGTGGAGCTGGTAAAATTCGCCCTGATGATCTGGCTGGCCGGCTTTTTGGCGGAGCGCATCAAGCAGGGAGCAATCACTAACACCAATGCCACGCTCAAACCAATCCTGATAGCTTTGCTGGCTATCGGCGTGGTGGTCACCGGCATTCAGAGCGACCTCGGCTCGACCGGCGTGATGGTGGCCATGATGGCTACCATGGCCTTTGTGGCCGGCTTGCCGATGAAGCGCATTTTGATGATTGGCGGCATCATCGCCGTCGGGCTGATTTTGGCGGTCTCGGCCACGCCGTATCGCCGCGAGCGCCTGGAGGCGTATTTGCATCCCGAAGCCAACTGCCAGGGCAGCGGCTACCAGGCCTGCCAGGCGCTGATTGCCGTCGGTTCCGGCGGCATGGTTGGGCTGGGGCTGGGCAGCAGCGTGCAAGCTTACGGCTATCTGCCGGAGGCGGCCAACGACTCGATCTTCGCCATTTACGCCGAGAAGTTCGGCTTTATCGGCAGCGTGGCGCTGCTGGGCGTGTTCGTGGCGTTCTTTGCGCGGCTGAAGAGCATCGCCGAGCGGTTGGAGGATGATTTCACGCGGCTGCTGGTGATCGGCGTGCTGGCCTGGCTGAGCGTGCAAACCTTGGTCAACGTGGGCGCGATGATCGGCGTCTTGCCGCTTAAGGGCATCACGCTGCCGTTCATCAGCTACGGCGGCACCAGCGTGGTCTTCATCGCCGCGGCCATTGGCCTAGTGTATCAGGCATCGCAATACACCTCGTTCGTCACCGCGCGCGGCGATTCTTCGGGCGCGGCCAGCGAGTCCGCCGCCAGCCGGCGGCTGCAAAACAGCTCGCTCAGGAGGGCAAACTATTCGTGAGGCGCAGCCGGCTGACCATCGTGCTGACCGGCGGCGGTTCCGGCGGCCACATCACACCGATTTTAGCCGTGGCGGCCGAGCTAAAGCGCCAAAATCCGCGCCTTAACCTCGTTTACATCGGTCAAACCGGCGACAAGCTGGGCGACATACCGGCCAAAGACGAGCACATCGACAAAGTTTACACGGTGCGGGCCGGCAAGTTCCGGCGTTATCACGGCGAAGGCTGGCGCCAGCTGCTCGATCTGCCGACAATGGTTCAGAATTCGCGCGACTTTTTTTACGTTTTGGCCGGTATTCGGCAGAGCCGCAAGCTGCTCAAAGCGCTGCAGCCGGACATGATTTTCATCAAGGGCGGTTTTGTGGGCGTGCCGGTTGGGCTGGCCGCCGCGCAGCTGCATATTCCGTACATCACGCATGATTCGGACGCCATTCCGGGCCTGGCCAACCGCCTCATCGCCCGCTGGGCCGACCGGCACGCCGTGGCGCTGCCCAAAGACGTCTACAGCTATCCGGCCAACAAAACAGTAACCACTGGCATCCCGCTGCGCCCGGAGTTTGTGCCGGTGACGGCGGCGCTCCGCAAGCAGTATCGCCAGGCGATTGATGTTCCGGCCGCAGCCAAGCTGCTGTTTATCATCGGCGGCGGCCTGGGCGCGCAGCGCGTTAATCGGGCGGTGGCCGAAGCGGTGCCGCATTTGCTTGGTGAATTCAAGAATCTCTACGTGGTGCATGGCACGGGGCGGGCCAACGAGGCCGAAACTCGGCAGGCCTACGAATCGTCGCTGAATGCAACGGAGCAGGGGAGGGTGCGCGTACTGGGCTACATCGACGATGTCTACCGCTACAGCGGGGCAGCTGATGTAATTATCACACGGGCCGGCGCGACCAATCTGGCGGAATTCGCCCAGCAGGGAAAGGCGTGTGTGGTTATCCCGAGCCCGTTCCTGACCGGCGGCCATCAGCTCAAAAATGCTCAGTATTTGGCGACTGAAGGCGCCGCGCTGGTGCTCGACGAAGCCGAGCTGACGGACGATCCGAACCGTTTGGCCAAGCAAGTCAGCGCGTTGTTGGCCGATCCGGAGCGGCGGCAGCGTCTGGGCGCCAGTCTGGCCGCGTTCGCCAAACCGAAGGCCAGCCAGGAGCTGGCCGCCTTGCTGCTGGAGCGCGCTAAAATCAATAGGACACCTCAAAACCATGGCGCTGCTTCGTAAAAAGTCCTCAGTGCCCGCCGGCCGCCGGCGGCTGCCAGCCGATAGCGAGCAACCGCGCGGCTTTTCGTATCGGGCCAGCGCCAGCAATCGCTTGGAAGCCGATTTTAACACCGGTCGGCGCGCCGACAGACCGCGACCAGCCGCTAAGCTGAACGCCCGAGCCGTCAGACGTTTTTGGGCGCAGCGCTTTGGTCTGATCATCCTGTGCACAGCGGTTTTGGTGGCGATTATCAGCGTCCTCAGCCTGTCCACGCACGCCGAAATCATGCCGCTCAAATCGAGCGACAAGGGCGCTTTTCTGCGCGATCAGGCCACTTACCAGGCGGCCGCCGACAAACTGCTGGCCAGCTCCATCTGGAATCGCAACAAAATCACCATCGACACCGGCGCCTTCAGCCAGCATCTCATGCAGCAATTTCCGGAGCTGTCCAGCGTCAGTGTGACGCTGCCGCTGCTGGTGCACCGACCGGTAGTCTATTTGCAGCCAGCCCAGCCGGCGCTGATTTTGTCGACCAATAACGGCTCGTTTGTGATTGACGACCGCGGCAAAGCGCTGCTAACGGCCGACAGTTCTTCCAGCGAAGCCGCCTTGCCGCAAGTAGTCGATCAGAGCGGCCTGCGTGTCCAGCTCAACCATCAGGTGCTGTCGAGCCAAAGCGTTACCTTTATCCAAACCGTGGTCGCCCAGCTGGCCGCCAAGCACATGACGGTCAGCTCGATGGTTTTGCCGGCCGGCACCAACGAGCTGGACGTGCACCTGGCCGGCCAAACCTACTTCGTAAAGTTCAATTTGCACGATAATTCCGCCCGCCAGCAGGTGGGTACCTTCTTGGCCACCATCGCTCAGCTGCAAAAAAACAATACGCCGCCCGCCAAGTACATCGACGTGCGCGTGCTCGGCCGCGCGTATTATCAATAAGTAGCCCCTCTTCTACCGCCCTGTTAGTTCGCTATTTGTTCAGTGTTTTGTTCCGGCCAGTTAGCAGCAAAAAACTATATAAATATATCGAGTAGGGCAAAAGTCAAATTTTTTCTAAAATGCGCGAAAAGGCAGGGGAGCAATATTTTTCAATCAACCTGTGGAAAAAGCAATACTTTCACGACAGAATTGTGGAAAAGTCAAATTGTGTCCTAAATCACATCCGGACACTAGGACCTGGGAGAGGCTTTCGGGGCGCCGCTTGAGCGCAGCGAGAGAGTCTAGGCAGAAGTATGTGAAGACTACAGCAGAACGTACGGAAAAGTACGGCCGATACGTAATTATGCAAAATAACTTCCCTGTGCAGGGGTATCAGTTTACCCCCTAAGAATCTAATATATGAGTCGCAAAATATACATTGTGCGACATCATGTCTACAACTCGGCTTGATGCTCTGCCGCCCCGCATTTCCAAATTATTTTTGCCTGGCGCCCACATTTTTATTTTTAATTGAGGCTATCCTGCTCCGCCAGCCTATTGTCTGAATTCTTACTAGCCAACTGGCACAATTGCCCGCGCTCAGCCTATGCCTCATGTTCGCATTTTGTTTAATTAAAAGCGAACGCCAAAAGCTAAGCCGCTGAGCCTCGAATGCTATATGTGACCACCGACACCGTGTCACCAGCTTCAACACTAGAGGCTTCAATGTCCACGCATTGCTCAATAGCGTAAGAAACTGCGAGCGGTATGCCGTCTTTCTCATTTTTCAGCACATCAAGCATCGTGCGCGTTTCATAGCTGTCGGCATCGATATGAGGGGTCATGAGATAACTTCGGATACCCTCGGCGTCATAGGAAAGCTCGGTTTCTAGTAAGGCTACCACAGCCGCTAATTCGTTGATTTTCTTCTGGTGTTTGAGCTTCTTGATGTTTGGCTTGTTTTCAACCCATTTCGTCACCGTACGAGGGTTGGCACCACAATAATCGGCTACTTCCTTAGTCGTTAATATATCCGGGCATAGTAATTTGAAATTCTCTTCGGTGGTACGACCATTAGTCTCGGGAAAGTGCATGGCTTATTCGGCGTCGGCGAGGGTGTAGGTGGCTTTGGCGACGCGCTTGAACTGCGGTTTGCCCTGGAGGTTCAGCAGGATGGTGGTTTCTTTGACGAAGCGGCTCTTGAGGACGCGCTTGACGATTTCGTCGCGGTGCAGCGGCTCGCCGGCTTCGGTGAGAACCTGGGCGATGACGTCGGCGACGGTGCCCTTCTCGTAACCCCACTCTTTGAGGGCGTAGATGCCGCGGCCGATCAGCACGAAGCGCTTGTCTTTGATCAGTTCGTTGTGAATGGCCTGCGTGGTGACGTCTTTGCGCTTGAAGTCGCTGTCTTTGATGGCGCCGGCGATGTCGTTAAAATGCATCTGCTTGCCGTTTTCCTTGAGAATAACGTAGATTTTGTCGCGGATGTTCTTGGGGTTGACCATCGGCCATTTTACCAGGCCCCAGCGGCCGTTCAAGGTGGCCAGTTTTTTGGAGGTGCTGGCCAGGGCGGCGGCCTGCTTCGGATCGTCGATGCTGTCGGCTTTGGCTACTGCCTCGATAGACTTCGGTTCGCCGAGCTGTTTGACGGCGTCGATCAGCTTGCCAACGGCGTCTTTGAGGGCTTTTTCGTCATAGCTGGCTTTGATGCTGACACTGTTGTAAAAATTATCATCCTCGTTGACGACGGCCAATTTGGGAGCCAGCTGGCTCAAAAAAGCCACGCGGGCCTGCTCTTCGCGGTTTGGTTCGTCGCTCAGCTGCTTGGCCAGTTCGCTGACGCGGGCTACTTGGCCGGCGGCTTCAAGTAGTTCCAGGACTTTGGCCTGAAAATCGGCGATGTGCGGCAGTTTGCCCTGCTCCGCGCTGGTTTTCAACTTGGCCACGACGGATTTTTCCAGCTGGCGGACGCGCTCGCGAGTGATGCCGAGCATTTCGCCAATCTGTTCCAGCGTTTCCTTGCGGTCAAACAGGCCGAAACGGCGCGCCACAATTTCGCGCTCGCGCTCACGGTCGATAGTCGCCAGGACATCGGTCACCAGCTTGTCTGTCACTAATTGGTTGGTGGTCGCATTCTGCGCCATAATGATTACTTCTTCCCTGTTATCTTACAGTCTTTGATAGTATTATAATACTATAATTGTTAAAAGTCAACGACTCTCGCACTACAAAAATATTCTAGCACATTCCTGACAGGTTTGCGTACTCGATGTTGTAAAAATACTACTTGTCCACAGGATTTACTGAGGTGCAAGTATGCGGTTTATTTTTTAGGCGTGGCGCGCTTGCGGCGGTAGCCGCGTTTTTTGGCCGGCGCTTCGTCGAGAATTTTCTGGGCGGCGGCCTCTGTTAGCTTGGCGGGATCGACGTCTCCCACGATGCGGGCGTTCTTTTTGCCGTCGGTGACGTAGGGGCCGTAGGGGCCGTTCAGCACTTTGAGGCCGCTCTCGAATTCCTGGATGTTTTTGGCGGCGTCTTTGGCCAGTTTTTCTTCGTACAGCTGGCGGGCTTCGGCTTCATCGATGGTCAGCGGGTCGCGCGGTTTGATGGAAACGAACGTTTTACCTACCTGGATATAAGGGCCGAAACGACCGATGTTGGCCTTGATGTCCTCGCCTCGGGCGGTCTGGCCGACCGTGCGCGGCAGCTTGAACATTTCCAGCGCCTGTTCCAGCGTGACGGTGTCGATGGTGGTGCCGGCCGGCATCGGCGCGAAAGCCGGTTTTTTGTCTTCGTCTTCGGTGCGGCCCTTGAGCAGCATCGGGCCGTAGCGGCCGTAGCGCGCATAGATCGGTTCGCCGGACCCCGGGTCGGCGCCCAGTTCCCTGGCCTGCGACACTTCGTTGCGCGGGATGTCCTCGGACTTTTCCACCAGCGGATGGAAACCGCTGTAAAAATCTTTGATCATGGCGGCCCACTGCTGTTTGCCGTCGGCAATGTCGTCGAAATCGTCCTCCACGCGTTTGGTGAAGTCGTAGTCGACAATTGACGGAAAATATTTCACTAAAAAGTCGGTGGTTACTTCGGCGATGCCGGTCGGCAGCAGTTTGCCTCTGTCGGCGCCGGTGATAACGGTGGATTTACTGCGATGGACCGCGCCGTTTTCTAGCCTAAATTCGGTGACCTCGCGCTCCGTGCCCTCGAGGTCGGTCTTTTCGACGTAGCCGCGGCTTTGGATGGTGGAAATGGTCGGCGCGTAAGTGCTCGGGCGGCCAATGCCCAGCTCTTCCAGCTTGCGCACCAGCGTGGCCTCGGAGTAGCGCGCCGGCGGCCGGCTGAAGGTTTCTATGGCGTTCATGGAGGCCAAATCGAGCGACTGGCCGGTTTTGAGCGCCGGCAGCAGCACATCGTCCTTGGTGCCGCCGTAAACCTTCATAAAACCGTCAAACTGCAGAATCTCGCCCTTGGCCAGGAAGGTCTCGGGCTGACTGCTGACGCTGATGATAACTTCGGTGCGCTCCAGCTGGGCGGCTGCCATTTGCGAGGCCAGCGTCCGCTGCCAAATCAATTGATAGAGCTTTTTCTGCTGAGCGTCGGCGCCGGCGCTGGTTTTGGTGAAACTGGTCGGCCGGATGGCTTCGTGGGCCTCTTGAGCGCCCTGGCTCTTGGTTTTGTACTGGCGCACTTGATGGTATTTGTCGCCGTACGCTTTCTTTATATAAGACTCGGCGGCTTTGATGGCCTGGCCGCTCAAAATGGTGCTGTCGGTGCGCATGTAGGTGATGTGGCCGGCTTCGTAGAGGCGCTGGGCCACGGTCATGGTTTGGCGGACGCTAAAGCCGAGGCGGCGGCTGGCCTCTTGCTGCAGCGTGGAAGTGGTAAATGGCGCGCTCGGGCTGCGGCTGCCGGGTTTTTGGTCGATGCTTTCCACTTTGAAGCTGGCCGGCGCAGCACTAGCCAGCCACTTTTCGGTGGTGTCGGCGTCTGGCAGTTTGACCTGCAGCTCGGCCGGCACCTCGTCTTTGCCAGAGGTAAATACGGCCGTGACTTTGAAAGAGCTCTCGGCCTCGTGAGCCTTAATTTCGCGTTCGCGCTCCACGATCAGCCGCACGGCCACCGATTGCACGCGGCCGGCGCTCAGACCGGTGCGGACCTTTTTCCAGAGCACCGGCGAAAGTTCATACCCCACCAGGCGGTCGAGCACGCGGCGGGCTTGCTGGGCGTCCACCAGCTTTATATCGACGGTGCGCGGCTTTTCGATGGCCGCCTCAATGGCCGGTTTGGTGATCTCATGGAAGACAATGCGCTTGGTTTTCTTGGGGTCCAGCCCGAGCGCCTGCGTGAGATGCCAGGCAATCGCCTCGCCTTCGCGGTCTTCGTCGGACGCCAGCCAGACGTCGCTGCCCTTGGCGGCCTTTTTAAGTTCGCCAATCACCTTCTTTTTATCGGCCGGAATCTCGTATTTCGGCTCAAAACCGTGCTCCACGTCGATGTTAAGCCCTTTTTTCGGCAAATCACGAATATGCCCAAAGCTGCTTTTCACCGAATAATCCTTTCCGAGGAACTGCTCGATGGTCTTGGCTTTGGCCGGACTCTCAACTATGACAAGATTTTTGGCAGGCATATAACGTCCTATACTTAAGCGCATTTGCCCGCGGAATGCAACTAAATCCTAGCGCAACCATATAATAAAGAGTGATTTACTCGAAGTATTGACCGGCTTTGTAGCCCGCCCAGACGCCGAACAATGAGCCGACCGTGCCCAGCAGAATGCTGGCGGCGCCAAACCAGTTGCCGTGATCCATGGCCGCGCCCAGCCAGCCGCCGACGGTGCCGAAGATGGTGATGCCGAGGAAGATCATGAATTTCATATTTTTTAGTGTAGCATGAGCGGTTTGCCCGCTTTGGTTTCTTGGTTTTTTCGCTTTCGTCCTTTTGGACTCATCAGCACAAATGCACATTTGTGGAGCGAAAAGTGACAAGCAGACAACCAGAGGAATAGAGGGGTGAAGCAGCAGCGAAAGCCGCCATCTATTAGTCTGATAGCCTGCCCGCCACTTTTTGCTCGATCACTTGAACTTCGGCCAAAATCCCGATTCGTCTGCTTCTTTCCGTAACTTTTCTTGCGCCCGCTTATCCAAGTACCACAAGAAGCGGTCCTTAACCAGCGAAAGTATGAGCAACACGACGATTATCGGTCCGACCAGGCCGGCGATGAAAGATATGAAGATATCTCCTATGTCATCAATCAGGCTGCCTCCCAAAGACGACAGGTTCATATAGACGAAGCTTGCCGCCACCACGAAACAAATCGCGTAAACAACGCAGATGACAACGAAAAGCGCGGAATCCACATGCTCGAACATTTATCCCTTTCCAATCATTGAGAAAACCAAACTGCTTAGAACGTAGAGTATGGCAATTGCGATACGCTACATTAGAAGCTGGTCTTTTCTGCCTGCTTGTCAAAGTACCTTCGGAGAAGAACTTCTCAACGAAGACTTACATATTAGCATAAAAACAATAAATTGTCAATGAAGCATTAGCGTAATGACCACTGGTTGGCGCCGAGTGGGCGGAGTTTGCCGGCGAGTTCGAGCATGGTTTGGGCTTGGTTGAACTCGCTGGGGGTGAGGCCGCTTTGTTTGAGGAGTTGTTCGCCGTCGCTGAGGCCTTTTTGCAGGAGGTCGAGGATTATTTGTTCGTGCTGGTTGCGGCTGCGGGCTTGCTCTGGCCGCGCGGTGCGATCTCGCAGGCCGAGGGCGTGCAGCACGTCGGCGTACGAGGTTATTGGCGTGGCGCCGGCTTTGATGAGGTTGTTGGTGCCGACCGAGGTTTTGGAGGTGATGTTGCCGGGCACGGCCAGCACGTCTTTGCCCTGCTCCAGCGCGAAGCGGGCGGTGTGCAGGCTGCCGCTTTTTTTGGCGGCTTCGGTGATTAGCACGGCTTGGGCCAAACCAGCAACCAGGCGGTTGCGGGCGATAAAATTCTGCTTAAAGCTGTATTCGGCGACGGCGTATTCGCTGACCAAGGCTCCGCCGTTGGCCAGGATGTCTTCGGCCAGCCGGATATTTGTGGCCGGATAAATATTGTCGACCGGACCGGGTAGCACGGCAATTGTCAGGCCGCCAGCCGCCAGCGCCGCGCGGTGTGCGGCGGCATCGACGCCCAGCGCCAGACCGCTGACAATCACCATGCCCCGCTCCGCCAGCTTGCCGGCCAGCTCCTCGGTTATTTGCCGGCCGTAGGGCGAAATGCTGCGGCTGCCCACCACCGCTAGGCGCGGCCGCTCCATTAAATCGTTCAGCGGACCGCGGAAATAAATCCGCTGCGGCGGGCTTGGTATGTGGCGCAAGGCAGCCGGAAATAACGCGGCCGGCCGCGCGGCGCTATGGGTGGTCAAAACATCATCCTCCTGCACCACCTCCACTATGACAAACTGTTATTAAATTTTTCTGAAATTTCGCGATTTTATAACCGTAAGCTCATTGCTTTTACAAGAAAATTATTACAAAGTATTGACACGAGGACATGCTTTTGCTAAAATAGCAATTCGTGAGTTCAAATATGGACTCTCGCACCTTTTACCCCCAATTCTAACGCCTCGCTCTCTCGAGGGCGAAGGCATACGTTAGATTGTTTTAGAGCGTGCCACAGAAAGTTGTTACCCTCCACTTATCTTTGGCTTCCGGCTCCAAGTCGGGAGCGCTCTAAAACATACTAACCCCTTTAACTAGATGCTTGGCAGGTTTCGACCGGCCAAGCTCCCCGATCAATGCGAGCCTAAACGGTTCCGGCCGGTTCGCCGGCGGGAGACACGAGTCACCATATTTTGATAGACATCGATGTTTCGCCGGGGTGGGTTGAAGGGCTGAGGCGGAGTTTCGACTCTTCCTCCGCAGGACTTACGCACTCGCTGCATATTTTTTCTCCGGCGCGTAATGATCCGCCCTCACTGCGGAAGGTTGTATAATGTGGCCTTTATATGTGCGGACGGGTGTGTAAGTCCTGCGCCAAAATGGGTCGACGAGCGGTGCCCACCCCCTCTCGTCGGCCTTTTTTGTTTATCTTAGTTTCACTAATGACGCTTCGCTCTTGGCTACAAAAAGTCCCACTGGGACTTTTCGCCCTCTCGTCGGCCTTTTTTGTTTGATGTGGTTTCACTAGCGACGGTTCCCTCGTGTCTACAAAACATGCCGCCGGCATGTTTCGCCTTTTTTAGTACTTCGGGAACGGTTTGATAGAATAGATAATTATGATTTTTAACGCCGAAGGCATCCATCTGAGCGCCGCCGATCATTCCGTGCTGGAGTACGGCGGCGAGTCTTCCTTTGAGTGGAATCAGCTGAGCTGGCTGCGGCAAACCGTTCAAAAACTCTTCCACGCCGAGTTTAATTGCGAATTTAGTTACTGGGATAATACGCGACGCGAAGGCAACGATTTTGAGGCTGCGTTCACGAGTCAATGCCTCAGCGAGTACACGACCTACCGGCTCGGCCAGATGGCGCTTAGCCGGGACAGGCTGGCGGGAGTACAATAAAGTCATGCGGCGTGAAGGTGATTTTATAAGCTTTAATGAGGTCGATAAGTCGCGCTATGCACGATTGGAAGATTGGGCGCCCATTGAGGCGGCGCCGGGTCTCTTCGAAGAATTAACAGACAAGCAAACGCGGCTGCGCCTGGAGCTGAATGAAATCAAAATGGTGGACCAGCCCACGCGGGCTCAGGAGGTCAGGCTGGTTGAAACGAATCGCCAGCTGCGCGACCTGGACATGATGAAAAAGCAGCTCGGCAGGATTGCTCCTGATGAAATCGCGGCCAGTTTTTCTTTGGAGGCACTGCTGGACGAGATCCCCGGTATCGACCCGCTCCACTTATACGAGGAATGAGCGCGTCTGGTGCGGCAGCGGCTGGCCGCCGTAAAGGTGTTCGGTGATGATGGCGATGGCTTCGCGGGTGAGATTGGGCAGCTGTTTTTGCTGCTCGGACGAGAATTTTTGCAGAACGAAGTCACTGCTGTCGATTTCCGGCGGCTGCTTGGGGCCGATGCCGATGCGCACGCGGCCGTAGTTCTCGCCGATGTGACGGGTGACCGATTTAACGCCGTTGTGGCCGGCGCTGCTGCCGCCGATACGGGTGCGGATCTGGCCGAAGTCGATGTCGAGCTCGTCGTGCAGCACCAGCACTTGGTCGCCGTTTAATTTATAAAAGTCCATCACCGCGCGCACGGCCTCGCCGCTGAGGTTCATGAAAGTGGTCGGCTTAACGGCCAGCACGCGCTGGTCGCCCAGCTGGCCGGTGCTGAGGTGGCATTTGAGGTCTTTTTTGTGGATCCAGTCGCCCATTTCATCTGTTTTGGCGACGAATTCATCGAGGCAGAAGAAGCCGACATTGTGCCGCGTCAGGTCGTATTTGATGCCGGGATTGCCGAGCCCCACGAGCAGCGTCGTCTTGTTCATGCCAACCGTATAAAAATTAGTCGGGTCGCTAACCTGCGGCCGCCGCTGTAACCATGCCATGCTATTGGGCCTCCTTGGCTTTGGTGGGGCTGCGGCCGTGCTTGTGCGCGGCGTGCTTTTCGATGAACCAGAGCTGGATGGGCGTGCCGGCGTAGCCGTAGGCCTTGCGCAGGCGGGTCTCGAGGTAGCGGCGGTAGCTCCAGTGGACGAAGCGGCTGTGGCTGCCGAAGATTTTGAAGGCCGGCGTGGGGTTGTCGATTTCCTGCACCATATAGTTGAGTTTGGGCGAGCGGTTTTTGAGGCCGGCCGGCGGATGGGCGTCGACGGCCTGGCGCAGCCAGCGGTTCAGTTCGGAGGTGGGGATGCGTCGACCGCGTTCCTGGTCGATCTCCAGCGCTAAATCAAATAATTTGGTGACGTTTTGGCCGCTGACGGCGCTGGTAAAGATCAGCGGCGCCCACGGCACGAAATCATAGTTGGCGGCAATTTGCGGCGCCAGCGCGTCGCGCGTGTAGGCGTCTTTGTCCTTGACGTCGTCCCATTTGCTGACGACCAGCACCAGGCCTTTGCCGGCGTCTTTGATGAGGCCGGCGATCTTCTGGTCCAGATGCGAGTTGAGCTCGTTGACGTCCATCAGCAACAGGCAGACATCGGCCTGTTCGATGGCGCTGAGGGCGCGGATGACGCTGAAGCGCTCGATGCCGACGCCGATTTTGCCGCTGCGGCGGATGCCGGCGGTGTCGAGCAGTTCGATTTCCCTGCCTTTGTAGCGGACGACCGAACGGTTGATGTCGCGGGTGGTGCCAGCGCGGTCGGCCACAATCGCCTGTTGCTTCTTGGATAAAGTATTAAATAGATACGATTTGCCGACGTTCGGCCGGCCGAGCAGCGCGATGCGCAAGCGGTCGTCATCGTCCTGCTGGCTGACCTCAGGAATGATGTCAATCAGCTGCTCAAGTAGATAGTCGATGCCCTGCCCTTTGACGGCGCTGGCGCGGATGATCGGCTTGATGCCGAGCCGCTGGAAGTTGTCGAGGTCGGTATTTTTGCGGGCTTTGTCGATCTTGTTGATGACCAGAAAAACCGGTTTGCGTGATTTCAGCGCCATTTTGGCGACGCGGCGGTCCTCTTCGGTAATCGGCACATTGGCCTCGACCATCACCCAGATAACGTCGGCGCTGTCGGCGGCCTGCGTGATCTGCTCCTGGATGGTGAATTCAAAGTCGTCTTCCGGATCTTTAATGCCGGCGGTGTCGACCAGCCAGAAGTTCTGACCCCTGTACTCGGCCTTGGCCGTGACGCTGTCGCGGGTGGTGCCGGCCTCGCGGGCCACGATGGCCTCGCGCCGTTCCAGGATGGCGTTAAACAGGCTGGACTTGCCCACGTTGGCCCGCCCGACGATAGCGATAATTGGTAATTTCTTGCTCATTTACAAGCATTATAACAGATAAGCAGTATTGACGAAAGCGTAATTTTATGCTAATATGTATACGTTTTGTCGAAGTTTACAAACTTCCGAAGCACCTGAACAATCCATCCATCGACAGATTACCTGGAGGCCGCTGTGAAAACTATCTCTGTAAACGGCGACACGTACTTCAAAGTCACGCTTGGCATGAGGGAACCTGAAAAAACGCACTTGCGTCTTTTTTTCAACGTCTATCTGCACAAAGACTCCGTCTTCAATGGCGATCTGGAGTACACTATTTCTGCCACAGAATTCAACCCTCGCTACGATGAGTCGCTGCTCTTACGAGCGGTGCTCGAAAGGCTTTGCAAGCTCTACGGCGGGCGTAAAAAAGTCATCGAGAAGATCACGGTTACTCCTTTCTGCATCGAAATCTTTACCGACCGGGAAAGATGCAGGGCGGCCAATGTAACCAACTACCAGATACGACAAACCGTGAAAGCGGCCATCAGGAGCGTACGCTCCGACTACGCCGTTGCGGCGGTGCCGTTGTAACGGTTAGAGAGTTCGCGGCGGCGGGGATAATGTGGGCTTTACGGCTCTCCCCGCCGCCCGCGGCACCTCCTTCTTTTGGTAGATGTTTGATGGATTGTTCTTTTCGCTCCACAAATGTGCGTTTGTGCTGACGAGTCCAAAAGGACGAAAGCGAAGCAGATTTTCGATACTGGTCTGTGAGGATGTTCACAGACTTCTCAGCTGGGCTTGGTATGCTTAAGCTTGTTTTTAAGGCGCCTGCAGGGCGCAAGGAGGCGACATGGAACAAGCAATTAGCACACCCGAACCGGAGCCTGACGCGGCCAGGCGCCAAAGTTTTTTAGATCGTATCAGGGGGCGTTTGCCTGGTCTGCCGCGGCCGCGAGTGTTTGAGGCGCCGGCCGCGCGGCCGGAATCCGAAATGCTGAGCCGGCTCGAAGGCCGCTTTGCGATTGTCGCAGTGTCGCTCGAAGACGCGGACGAAGAATCGCTGACGGCGGAAATCGAACCGGCCGTTACCTCGCTGGTCCACAACGGTTACCTGGACAGTAAAACGGTAGCCGAAACGCGGCCGATTATACCTCAAAACGCCATCCGTCCGGGAGTAATGAGCGCCACGTCGAGCGCCACAGACATCTTCAAGGACCTGGCGGCCGCTAAGGGCGATGTGTCGGTATACCGCTTTGATGCTCCTATGACGCCCACCAAGCGCGCCGACTCGCCGGTCGATCCGCAGAAAGTGTGGCGTGAAGTTAACATGGAACACGCTTACTTTGACAGCCAGATACATGCCACTCCCTCGTCGCGCGACATCGGCACCATGGTGGTAGGCATGACCACGCCGACTTACGCTCAGCGGCTGTTTGGCAATAGCATTGTCTTTGGCGCCGATCCGCTGGAAGAGCATCAACCGCTGGTGCTCACGCGCTTGGGCGTCCAAAAACGCGATTTGGTGCTGGCGCCGCCCTTTCCTAGACAGCTTCTTGCCTAGACAGCTTGCCAGCGGCCAGGTTTGAGGCGCGGCGGCAACTGATAGTCGCCGAAGCTGGTGCGATGCAGCGCAGTGACGGTGTAGCCGCGAGCGGCAAAAGTGCGGCGAATTTGGCGGTTGCGGCCCTCGCTCATAATGACCGTGAAATGTTGGCCGTCATGATGTTTGATCTGTAATTTGCTCAATCCGTCCGAAAGTTTCACGCCTTTTTCGATGGCCTGGCGGTCTTCGTCCGCGAGCGGTTTATCCAGCTCGACCTCGTAGCTTTTGGTTTTGCGGTAGCGCGGATGGGTTAAGGCGTGGGCCAGCTGGCCGTCGTTGGTTAGCAGCAACAGGCCGGAAGAATCTTTATCGAGGCGGCCGACCGGCTTGAGGCCGCGGTGTTCGGCCGGCAGCAAATCGTAGACGGTCCGGCTGCCCTGCCCGCGCCGCGAAACCACGTAGCCGGCGGGTTTATGGAGCATGATGGTGGCGGTTGGCCCCGAGGCGGTGAGCGGCTGGCCGCCGAGCGTTATTTGATCCGTGTCTGATACTTGCTGGCCTGGCTGCGCCGGCGCGCCATTTACGGAAACGCGGCCGTCTTCAACCGCCCGATCGGCGGCGCGGCGGCTCAGGCCGGTTGCGTTGGCGATAAAAACGTTGATGCGCATGCTGTTAGTGTAGCGACTGGCAGGATTTGAGGCTAGAGGGCGATGGTGTTGGGATCGGGCGGGGTTTTGCCGTCGGTTTGCGTGGGCGGCACGCCCGGATTGCCGGACAGGCTGCCGGCCGGCGCGCCCGACGGCGCGTCTTCGTCGCTGACCACGATGGGCTGGATGCTTGGCTGGCTGGGCGTGTCGGCTGGTGCCGGCGCCGGTTTTTCGGCGGCGTCGGCTTTGGCTGCGGACGCTGGGGCCGGCTCGGTTGACGCCGGTGCTGGTTCAGAGGCGGGAGCTGGCGCGGGTGCCGGTTCAGTTGTGGGCGCTGACGCGGGCGTCTCGCTGGCTGGTGCGACCGGTGCGGTTTCGGGCGCGGCGGCTTGATTGGGCGTGTCGGCCTCGGTGGTGGCGCCGGCCACGAAATCTTCTATCTTGGCGTCAACGGCGGCCTCTTCGTCGGCGGTGCTTTCGGCGGCTTGCTGGCCGGCTGCGGCGGACGGCGCGCTAACGGCGCCGGGCGTGGAGGCAATCTGCTTGGCTTCTTCCTCGGCGAGCAACTGGTTGATGTCTTTTTCCGGGCCGCTGTCGATGGGCTCGATCACTTTTTTATTGGCGATTTCCACATGGCTGCTGGCGGGGTTCTCGCCCTGGCCTTCTTTAGCGGCGGCGGGTTCTTCGGCTGGCTTGTCGGCGGCTTCGGGAGCTGGTGGCTCTGCGGATTTGTTGGTGTCGGCGATTAGTTTATCGACGGCATCGGCCATGACTTTATCGTCGTCCGTGGCGTCGGTAACCGGCGGCGCAGTGGCTGGTTGAGCGGCGGCCGGTGCTGGAGCGGCGGGCTGGGAAGTGGCTGAAGGTGTCGTGGCTGTTGGGGCCGTTGAGCCTGTCGCACTAGGAGCTGGCGCCGGTGCGGGTGCCGGTGCGTCGCTGGTCGCGGGGTCTGCGGCGGCTGGGGGCGTGGTGGTGGCCGCGGGCGCTTCGGCGGGCGCCGCATCTGTGGCATCGCCCAACAGTTCATGCGTGGCTTTAACGATGTCTTCGAGCGTAACCTGGGACTTTACGAGGTAGCGGTCGGCGCCGAGTTTGTCGGCGCGTTGCTGGTCGTCGCTCTGGCCGAGCGCGGTTAGCATAATCACTTTGACGTCTTTCAGGCCGTCGGTGTTGCGCAAAATGTCGAGCATCTCGAAGCCGCTGATTTTGGGCATCATAACATCGGAAATGACCAGGTCGGGCTTTTCGGCCTTGGCCACCACCAAGGCTTCTTCGCCGTCGTGGGCCGAAACGATGGTGTAGCCCTCGGCCTGCAAACGGGCTTCGTAAATCTCGCGCAGATTATTGTCATCCTCGACGAGCATTACTTTTGCCATGATCGCTGTTCCCCTTGTTTCCTTGCTGCTAATGTTGCTTATGTTTTGATTGACTTCATTGTATCACGACGTGGCTAAAGAGTTAATCGGTTTGGCGACGGTATTTTGGGCGGCTTCGGCTTGCAGCTGGGCGGCTTTTTCGGTGCTCAGGCGCGGCAGGTTGATGTAGAAGGTGCTGCCCTTGCCGAGCTCGCTCTCCACCCAGATGCGGCCGCTGTACAGCTCGATGATTTTGCGGCAGATGAACAGGCCGAGGCCGGTGCCGCCGATGGTGCGCGTGGCCGAGTTGTCCACTCGATAAAATTTTTGGAAAAGGTGCGGCACGTCCTCAGCCGGAATGCCCGGGCCGGTGTCCTTGACGTAGCACTGCACCACTTGGTCGTTGCCGGTCAGACCGATGCTGACCTTGCCTTCCGGCGTGTATTTAACGGCGTTGTCGAACAGATTGGTGATGACTTCGCGCAGGCGATCCGGATCGACGTAGACATAGTATAGCGGCCGCACTGTTTTTTCGCCGCCGGCGTTTTGGCTGGCGTCGATGACGTTGGACGAGCCGACCACGAATTCCATCTCCAGCCCTTTCTTTTCGGCCGAAAAGCGCAGGTCGGTGGTCAGTTTCTCGAGGAAATCGCCTAGTTCGAGCGGCGCCGGATGGCTGGTCAGGCGGCCGTCCTCGGCCTTGGCGCTGGTCAGCAAGTCCTGGAAGAGCTGGCCGAGATGCTGGGTGGATTCGTGAGCTTTTTCCAGGTAATCGCGGGCCCGATTGTCGATGGTGGCCACCTTGTCGTTGAGGGCCAGCGCCAGGTAGCCTTCGATGGCGGCCACCGGCGTGCGCATTTCGTGGCTGGCCGTGCTGATAAAATCGGCGCGCTGCTTTTCGGCGGCCCGCTCCTCACTGACGTCACGAAACGTCGCCACCGCGGCGGTCACTTCTTGGCCGGACATCAGCGGCGTCATGGCCAGGCTGATGGTCAGTTGTTTATTCTCGCGATTTATGAGGTAGGCATTGTTTTCGCGCAGCGTTTCATGCTGCTTGAGAATTTTGTTGAAGGGGTTATCGGCCTCGCTCAGCGGCTGGCCTTTGGCGTCGACCAGTTTCATGACATTTTTGATGTTCAGGCCGGTGGCCTCGTTGACATACCAGCCCAAAATGGCCGCCGCCGCCGGATTGATCAGCTGGACAACCTGCTGGCTGTCGATCATCACCATGCCGTCGGCGATGTTGTTGATGAGCACCTCAAAGCGCTTGCGCTCGTCAAAGGCGTCGCTGCCGGCGCGGCTGTTCGACGGTTTGGGCACGCGCTTGCCGAAACCGAGCATCACCAAACCCGCCTCGACGTCAGCCAGGCCCACCCGTGGTCGCTTTGCAAGGTATCGCGGCGCATAAAACTAATGGTTCCATTATCGGCGCTTAAGGAGTTTTATGCAATCCCCTTGTGCTTAGTCAGCGTGAGACCGTCAATCAAGAAGACCGTCAGGCCTGTCCATAGCGCCCGAAGAGAAATTAGGCACGATACGGCGGCCGGACCGTCTTTGTGGTCGGCGCCGTGATTTCCGTCGTCCGGGAGCCGGTGGCAGTATCGAGGTTGGCTCGAAATCATTTTCAGTTTCTGCTGGTTCGATAGCCCCGGTAAGCAGCTCGTCGAGCAGCATAAAACCTTGCTCGCCGATGAGCTCCAGATTTTCCTCATCTTTCTTAGGAACGATCATCTTGATGAAGGCGCCGGGGTCGGCCGCATTCTTGGGAACGACCTCGTGGATGATGTGTGGCCCCTGGGGTCGTTGCGGCAGGATCAGTCCCATGTCCGGTTCCAATGTGCCGGTACCGACGCGGCTAGTGTCAGCGCCGAGTACAAGTGCGCCGTAGTGCCGACGGGCCGCATGGGCCGCTTCGTTCGGTTCTGGATAGAGTTCGGCGTACTGCTTTGCCATGTCGTCGGGCAGCGTGGCGGCCGCAACTTCGCACGTACCGGCCAGGTTGTATACGCCGAGCCACGGATAGTTCTCGTCCAGGCCTTCATTGTAGATGTCGAAGTGCGGCCCGCGGCCCTCACTTTCACGTTCGTTGAACTGGGCGTAGATTTGATCGACGGAAGAAGCGCCCGGGAAGGTCGCCTCCGCGAAGCGAACAGCTCCCCTGCCCAGCTGGGCGAGAAACGCCACATGTCTGCCTTCGAATTCTCCCGTGCGCCAGGAGCTGACTCCTACTTCCATAAGTCTGGCGTCATCGTTGACCGCTAATTGATAAGTCTCCGCCATAACCGTCCCTCCGCGTTATTACTAAACTAATCATACCATAGTTATCGGCTGACGGCCACGGGCGCGGTGGACGCTAATTAACAGATGTGATAAGATGTTCCGAGCTTATTGTAAGACGCTTGTACTAGTTTCACTGACGACGCTTCGCTCGCGTCTACAAAAAGCCAAGCCTTTGGCTTTTTGGCCTCATCGTCTAACGGCTAGGACACCAGGTTCTCATCCTGGCAATCGGGGTTCGATTCCCCGTGAGGTCACCACGTCGTCTACTAATTTCACTATGACGCTTCACTCGCGCTTACAAAAGATGTCACTGGAAGCTTTTGCTCACGAGGCCAGGCGCTCATTGATGCCAGCAACAAATAATGGTATAATTGTCTTATGAAAGAACCGGTTATTCCTTCTCAATTTTTATCAGAGGATCCCGAAGCCGCACGACTTCACGCCGTAGGTCTGCAAGCCCAGCTCGCGGGCGACCATGACCAAGCTCTGGCCACCCTGAATACTGCCGCCGCCATTTTAGAAGGTAGGAGTTCTTTATCTCGCCAAGTACAATTGGCGCGTATCGCCCGTGACACAGGTTTTACTTACGTGCGCCAAGCCGTAAGTTCTGAGGTGCCCGCCCTGTTGGATGATAGTGAAGGTATGCTTGGCTATTCCCAAAGGCTTACGGAAGCGGCCATGGAGGGTAACGAGTTCATCTGCTTAACTGATGCGGCTGCCGGAGGTTCGATAATGGCAAGGGAGATGCGGCGGGAAGTTTTAGCCGAACACGGTGCGACGCTTAGCTTACTGGGCCGTAGCGCCACCGTGCGTGCCGTTTTGCTTGATGTCGATACGCGTGGGCGCGGCGAGACCGCCCGCCATAAGCGCACCGAAGAGCAAAGGTGGTACGACAGAAATTATGCTCATGGTTATCTAAAAGAAGGTAACAATGGTTATTATCTGGTGAGCAACGCCGTGCATGGCGCGCGGCAAGAAATCCTCAACGGTCAGCGGTTGCGGGCCGGCAAATGGCTGGTTAGGGCCGTTGAGGGCTTAGCCTGGACGACCAAAAACGACAGACGCAATTTGGCGCCGGCACAGAAAACTTTTGCGGACCGCCTGCCTTCCTTGCGCAGTTATGAAGCGGCCAAGGCCTCGGTGCTCGCGAAGCCTTAATTATTTGATGGTGTTTAGGAATTCGAGCAGTTCGTGCGGCGTGAGTTCGGCTTTGACGAGGTAGCCGTCGGCCTGTTTTTCGATGTCGGCGCGGACGTCTTCGCGCTGTTCGAGGTTGGTGGTAATGATAATTTTCGAGCGGATGGGCGCCGGGCGGTTCGGGTCGCGCAGGCGGCGCAGGATGTCGATGCCGGTCAGATTGGGCAGCATGAGGTCGAGCAGAATGATGTCGTACTGGTTGGTCTCGGCGGCCGTCAGGCCTTTGACGCCATCGGTAACAACGGTGACGCGGTAACCGCCTTTGGTGAGCGCGCGGTCGTATAGCTCGCCGATGAAGTGCTCATCTTCGATGCAGAGGACGCTGCGGCCGGCTGGCGGCGGAGTCGGTTGGTCGAGTGGCATATTTCTAACTATAGCATGTCTTTCTGCTTGCTCCCGCCCGCCAATGGCGTTACTATCAGACGTACTACGAAGGAGGCATATGGCGCAGTTAGTGGAGGCCCGACCAGAGTTGCCGGCTACCGTCGAGGAGCTTAGTGCGGGAATAATTGATCTTACCAATAAGGTGTTTGAGCGGGCCGCGCCGCGGCTGCGTCCGTTTATAGAAGATTCGCGGCGAGACCGCGGTTCTGACGGCGCCGGCACTACGCTTACCAGCGACAACGAAAATGTCTTGTGGGAAAAAGGCCGCTACGGCGACTTTAGTTTGTATACGCCCGATAGCGATAATCATGCGCAGTTGTACAGCGCTTTTAGCGCGTCCCTGGTGGGCAAGGAGACGCTTGGTGTGTTGGGGGTAGCGGACCCGCATACGCACCTGCTCACGGAAAGTAATGTGCTCGTCGAAGATAAGCCGACGAAGCGCTATAAACCGCTGGGCGGTCTGTTGCTTTTGCGGGCTCTTCGCGATCGCTATCCGCGCGGCGATACGCAGTACCGGTTACCGCTTATGACTCCTGAGACTCCCTATGAGGAAATTCCGCCGGAAGATTGGGGCGAGCGACACGGCATTGGCGTCCAAATTATCGCCGGTTACGAAGATGCGTTGGTGCCGGAGCGGAAGGCTCGCTGGCAGCTGGATTTTCAATTGCAGAATCGCTTCGATAAAGCGGGGCCGCAAAGTAAAATCACCTCTACGTTTAGCGGGCTCGTCGATACGCGCGATATCCGCAGCTACAGACCCTTTGAGCCTCGAGTCGCATTGATCAGGCGGCCGACGGAAAGCGTCGAATTGAAACGTGTAGGCTTTGACCTGGCTTTCATGCGGCGGCTGTTTGACACAGCCAAGGACCTCCGGCCGCTGGTTACGCCGATCCACAAGCAGCTCGACGAGCAAGCCAAGACCCAGGGGATGATAGATTCGTTCTTATCGCCGGTAGAGTGAGTGGTTCTTGATCCAGCCGTGGGCTGTGCGGGCGATTTCTTGGTTGCCGCTGCGCTTTTTTTCTTCGGCCAGCTGGGCGTAGGGCACCAGCGTGAAGCCGAAGGTGCTGCCCTCGCCTTCGCGGCTGCGCACCCATAGGTTGCCGCCGTGGGCGTTGACGATGGCTTTGCTGAGATACAGGCCGAGGCCGGTGCCGCCGACTTGGGCGCGGTTGCGGTGGTCGCGGTAGAACTTGCTGAACAGGTTGGGCATGATGGCGGTGCTGATGCCGAGGCCGAAATCCTGCACGGTGGTCTCGACCAGGCCGTCTTGCGTTAAGTGGGCGTCGATATTGATGGTTTTGCTGGTGCCGCTGTATTTAATGGCGTTGTCAACCAGGTTGTTGACGACTTCCTGAATGCTCAGCCGGTCGACGCCGACGGCCGGCAGGTCGGTGGCAATGCGGCAGTGCAGCGTGATGCCGCGGACTTTGGCCTGGAGGCTGAGCGACTGGATGGCGGCCTTCAAAATGGTCGGCCAGTTAGCCTCTTCGAGTCGCAGTTCCAGCTGGTCGTCGTCGACGCGGGCGACGTTCAGGATGTTGTTGACGAACGCCATCAGCTGCTCCGCCTGAGCCCGCATTTTGAGCATAAAATCCTGCAGCTCGGGACTGATATTGCCGCCGAGCTCCTCCTCGAACACCTCGATGTAGCCGCGCAGCAGCGTCAGCGGCGTGCGCAGCTCGTGCACCGTCAGCGCGATAAAGCTGACGGCCTGGTCTTCCTGGCTGTACTGTTTGGTGTGATCGAACAGCGTTAACATGGTTTCAACGTTGTCGGGGTTGCCGCGGTTGTAGTAGGCCGCCAGGTCAAAAAATCTGGCCGGATGGTTGTCGCGCACATTGAGGCGCACGCGTTCCCAGCTGCTCACGGCCGTGGCGCTGTTGGCTTTGGCGGTTTTGAGCCAGCTGTCGAAGGTGTCCTCGCTCGGGAAAGACATGTCGAGCACCATGTAAACGTTTTTGCCCTGCATTTCTTCCGCGCTCAAGCCGACGTAGCGGGCGGCCGCCGGATTGGCGAAAGTGATGGTTTCGCCGGCGTCGAGCAGGATCAGCGGCAGCGGCAGGTTCTGGGCGATGAAATTCTGCGCCGGCTGGCCGCTCCGCTGCTCTGCGGCGGTCGTCGTTTTGGCGGCCACGCTGGCCAGTTGGTAGATTTGGGCGGTCAGACTGACGACAAGTTCGCGGCCCAGGTGCAGGTCTTTGGCATCCGGCACGGCGGCGTCGCGGCTGCCGTCGCCCAGCCGCTGGATGGCGTCCCAAAAAACTTTCAGCGGCTGAATCAGCCAGTCGGCGGCGACGTGCGTAATCAGCAGTGTGCCAACCAGACTGACGCCGAGGCTCGTCAAAGCGATGACCGGCAGCCGCAGGCTGGTAAATTGCGCGAGACCGTACCACGCGCCGATCAAAATCAGGTTTTCGAGCAGCAACGCGCCGAACACGTAGCTTCTGATTTTGCGGCGCAGCTGCTGCAGAAGGTCCATGGCGCCTTACGGACTGTAGCTGATTTTACTGGCGCCGGACACGGCGGTAAGCCAGGTTTTGCCCGGGTTTAGCTTGATGGGCTGGCCGTTTGCGTCGCTGAAAGTGATTTGCGAATCGTTGCTTTTCTTGGTCCAGGTGCCGGTGATGACGCCGCCGTCCTGGAAAATATCGACCGGTCCGCTGCCGATGACGCCGTAGTTCGAATAGTAGGCGCCGCTGCTGTCGAGCGCGCCCAAACTGTACGGCACGACCATGGCAATTACCACTGTCGGGCTGATTTGTTTGTTGGTGTTGGCGTCGATTTGCGGCGCCCCGCCCTCGCTGCGGTTGTAGCTGTTGGTGGCGGCGTCGTAATCGTAATGCGGGTTGTAGAGTGCGCCGGAAAGCGTCAGGTTGATGCTCTTGGCGGTCGGCGCCAGCTTCTTGTTTGGCACAGCCTTCGGCTTGCGCACGAAGCCGCTGTAATGGCTGGTGACGTAGCCCTTGTTGACCTCCAGTTGGTTGAGCGCGGCGATGGAAGTATAAACGTTGTGCGGCGCGGCGCGGCTGCTGATGCGGTGATACGAGCCGCCGTTGGAAAACTGATCGAGGTCGCGGACGTGCCAGGCCTTGATGTCGGCCAGCCCGTCTGGGCTGCCGCCGACGTGGGCGTAGCCGGCGTCGAACGCCATCGACCACTGGATGTAGTACGGGCGGGCGCTGCGGATCGGCCCGACGTTGCTCGGCGCGGTGTCCTGGTAGAGCGCCATAAAACGCGTGACGCCGCCCTCGGCGACGGCCTCGAAGACCACGCCGGCGTCGCCCAGGCCGGATTGCGGCCGCGCGTCGGGACTGTTTTCGATCATCACGGCGGTGACGGTGCGCTGGTTAACGGACGGGTCCACCGGCAAGCCGGTCAGCGTGGACGGCACAGTTTTGTCGCCCGGCTCAACTTTGGGGATGGGCTGGATGGTCGGCGGCTTGCTGTTATGGAGCACGGCATAGGCCACGCCGCCGCCGATCAACAGCAGCAGAATGATAAAAATCGACCACTCTTTTTTGCCAGGCGGCCAGTTCAGTTTGTTGAAGCGACGCCATTTTGATTGTTTGGGCATGTTGTTTCCTTGGTTGGCCGGCCTGCCGTCGGCTGAGGGCTCGTCGGCCTCGGACGGTGCGGCCGCCTGCTCGGCAGCAACTTCGTCCGGCGTTTTGAATGATTCGTTTGATTCGTCTTTATTATCTGCCGACTCGTCCGCCGGCCGGTTTTCGTCCATGCACCATATTATAACAACGCTTATGCTTTTTCTCTACTCCGCTTTAGAGGGCGGCCAGTTGCTGGTCGAGGCGGGCCAGGCTGCGGTCTTTGCCGAGGACGGCCAGCGTGTCGGCTAGGCCCGGACTGGCTGGCGCCTGAGTGGTGGCGACGCGGATCAGGCTGAATAATATCGCCGGTTTCTGGTCGGCTTCTGTGAGTAAATTATTCAGGCGGTCGGTTAAATCGCGGACGGTGAAGTCACTAGCCTCAAGGCTTGTTTTACTCTGTTGCAGTAGGTCGCGGAGCTCAGCTTTGGAGAGCTTTTTGAGTTGCTTGTGCTGAATAATTAAGCTTTCGTTGATGGGTAAATCGACGAAGAAAAATTCAGTCAGAGCCGGCAATTCGGCGAAGTATTTGAGGCGTTCGCGGACGATAGCCAGGACCTTTTTCTTATAATCATCGTCGTAGTCTTTGGCGGCTGCCGGCCAAAAATTGCGTGAGCGTTCATATAAATCATCGAGCTCGATTTTGTCGCGGATCCAGGCGCCGTTCATCCAATCCAGTCGGCGCTGGTCGAAGACGGCCGGGCTGCTGCCCACGCCGGCCAGGTCAAATTTCTCGATCAGCTCTGCTAGCTCGTAAATTTCCTGCTGGCTGCCGTCGTTCCAGCCGAGCAAGGCTAAAAAGTTTAGCAAGGTTTCCGGCAAGTAGCCTTTGTGGCGGTAGTCGAGCGTGTTGGTGTCGCCGGTGCGTTTGGAAAGCTTTTTGCCGTCGGCGCCGTTGATGACCGGCAGATGCACAAAGGCCGGTCGCGGCCAGCCGAAGATGTCGTAGAGCAAGGCGTGTTTGGCGGTGGAGCTGATGAACTCGTCGCCGCGCACCACGTGGCTGACGCGCATGTCGTGGTCGTCGATAACGTTAGCGAAGTTATAGGTCGGAAAGCCGTCGCTTTTGAGCAGGATGAAATCTTCTATCAGCTGCGGGTCGGCCGAAAAATTGCCGCGGACGGTGTCTTGCCAGTTGATGGCCGGCTGCTGCTTGGCGCAGGCAGCCAGATCGAGCCGAATGACGTGCGGCTGGTTCTCGTCGCCTGCCGCCGCGGCCAGAGACTTGCGGAATAAGAACGGTTTTTTGTCTGCCCTGGCCTGCTGGCGCAGCTCGGCCAGGCGCTCGGAAGTTGTCCAGTCGGCATAGGCCAGGCCCTGCTCGACGAGCTGGTCGGCGAATTGTTTGTAAAAGCCCTGTTTGTGGCGTTCCGATTGGACGAATTCGATGTTTTGGTGCTCGCCGCCGGCGCCGATCCAGAAGCCTTCGTCCGGCCGGAGCCCGAGCCAGTCCAAACTTTCCACGATTTGTTCCACGCCCTCGGGCACGAAGCGCTCGCGGTCGGTATCTTCCAGCCGCAGGATAAATTGGCCGCCGTGTTTTTTGGCCAGCAGATAGTTGAACAGCGCGGTGCGCACGCCGCCGACGTGCAAAAAACCGGTCGGGCTGGGCGCGAAACGGGTGCGGACGGGTTTCATCCGTCTAATTATAAGAGAAAACGTCGTCTAGGAGAAACCTTGCGAAGCGGCTAGTCGCCGAAGCGCCAAAACAAGCGGCTTTTGGAGGGGGCCGGCGCGACTTCCAGGTGGCTGGTGGCCTGCTGCAGGGCGTGCTCCACCAGGTCATTGAGGTCGTCGAGCGTGCGATGCGCGTGCCTCTCCGGTGGCGGCGTACCTCCTAGATGGCTGGCCGGAAATTCGGCCGGTTTTGGTTGGCGTGCCGGCAGCTGGACGGGCGGCTGCGGCGCCGGCTCGTGCCCTTGGCCGAAATGGCCGAAGCGACTAACGGCTTGACTGCGAGCAACTTGAGAAGCGTGCCGCAAACGTTTGTCATCAACTCGACGAACTGATGGCTTGGGCTGCAAATGCGCGGCCGGTTGGTCGGCCAGCGCGTCGGTGCTGCTTTGAACGGCGGCGTGGCGCTTTAGGCTGTCGCCTGGTTTGGTGACCGCCGAACGCATCAAGGTGGTGGAACGCTGCTGGCGGCGGGTTTGCGGCCGAGCTTTGACGGCTTCGTGCACGCGCACTTTGCCGGCGCCAGCCGGCTGAGCTGCGGAGACCGGTTTGGCGGCAGCAGCTGAGCCGCCGCGGGCCTGAGCCGGTTGGGATTGGGCAGCTGTGTGATTCTTCGACGCGGCCGGCCGCACAGTGCCGGTAACCGGCCGCTGACGCTCGGTCGGCGGCAGCGGCCCGTCCAGCGGTTGGCCGCTGTGCGCATCGTAGCGCCGGCCGTTAATCTCGATAATATTGCTCTTGCCCATTTTCCGATTTTTCACATTTCTGATTTTGTCAATTGGTACTGCTCTTATTTTACCGTTCCAGCAGCTTAACCGCAAGCGTTATCGAACTGACACCCAAAACTCCATCGGGTTTTGTCGGCTAATCAAAGAGATTTTCCGCTTACTTTCAGCCCCCAATTTTATTATAGTAGGTGCTAGCACATGGATTATCTCGACCCCAAAAAAGAAGCGCGGCACCGGATTATGCTGTTTGTCGGCTATGTCTTGATCGGCATTGCCATCGTTATTGGCACGCTGATATTGCTCTATCAGGCTTATGGTTTTGGCATCGGCAAAAACGGCACGGTCATCCAAAACGGCCTGGTGTTTTTCTCCAGCCAGCCCAATCCGGCCAACATCTACGTGGACGGCAAGCTCAACAAATCGCAGACCAACACGCGGCTGACTATGCCGGCGGGCATTTATCACATCCAGCTGGCGCGCAGCGGCTACCGCGACTGGCAGCGGACCATTGAGGTGGAGGGCGGCGACGTGCAGCACTTTGATTATCCGTTTCTGATTCCGACCAAGCTGACGACCAAAAAAATCGCCGACTACACGGCCGCGCCGGCGCTGACCACGCAGAGCCCTGATCGCCGCTGGCTAATGGTGCAAACGCCGGGCTCGATGACGGCCTTCCAGGTCTACGATCTCAAAAATCCTACCAAGGCGCCGCTGGAACTCCACTTGCCGGACGGCCTGCTCAGCAAAGCCACCAGCAGCGAAAATTGGCAGCTCGAAGAGTGGGCCGACGACGACAAGCACGTCGTGCTGCAGCACAACTACGACGGCAAATCGGAATACATCCTGATCGACCGGACCGATGCCTCGCAGGCGCTGAACCTCAACACTACCCTGTCGGCCAGCCCTGCCAAATTAACGCTGCTCAACAAAAAATACGATCAATATTATCTGCTCGGCGCCGACGGCACGCTGCAGTCGGCCACGCTGTCCGATCACACACCCAAAACAGTGCTGACCAATGTGCTGGCCTACCAGTCCTACGCCTCGGACACCATCTTGTACGCCACCAGCAAGAACGCGCCGGCCGGCAAAGTGCTGATACAGCTCAGATCGGGCGGCAACACCTATCCGATTCGCAGCTTCGCGGCCGGCAGCACCTACCTGCTCGACCTGACCAAATACGACGGCACGCTCTACGTCACGGCCGGCGCCAGCGGTGAGAGCAAGATTTATATATATAAAGACCCCATCGGCCAGCTCAACAATTTGCCGCACAACGCCGTTTATCCCATTCAAGTGCTGCACGTCGACCAGCCGAATTATCTGAGCTTTTCAAATAACGCGCAGTTCGTGGTGGCGGAGAACGGCACGCAGTTCGGCGTGTACGATATCGAAAACACTAAGGGCTATAATTTTACCAGCCAGAGTCCGGTCGATGCGCCGGCGACCCACGCCACCTGGATGGACGGCGATCGCCTGACCTACGTTAGCGGCGGCAAACTAATCATTTTCGATTACGACGACACCAACCAGCAAACGCTGGTCGCGGCCAGCCCGAGCTACCTGCCGGCTTTTGCGCCGGACTTCAAGTTTGTGTACACGCTGGCGCCGTCCGCTACCGCGGCCGGCCAGGAAAATTTGGATCAGACGGCGCTGCTGACGCCTGCCGACCAATAATTACTTAGCCGTCTGCAGAGCGCGTTTGGGCTGGTTGATCCAGCGAAAAGTGATGATTAGGCCGGCCACCACGATGACGATGACCACAACTTTGCCGACGAAGCTGCGCAGCACGCGGCTTAGCAGCGTCGGGCCGTTGCCTGGCAGATTGCCGGCCGTGCCGCTGGCCCGCGGCGTCGTAGCGGCCGCGTTGGTCGACGGATCGGGGCTGATTTGCTGGCCGACGACGACCAGGCGGTGGATGCTGGTGCCCGGCGGGTCGCAGGTAATCAGCGTGGCGGTGGCCGTTTGCCCCGGCACCGGCCCGAGCACGCCGACGTCGCTGGGGTCGACGATGGTTTTGGAAATCACTTTGTAGGCGTAGACCTTGCCGTTGTAGGTCAGGTAGAAGGTGTCGCCGTTGACCAGCTCGTGCAGTAGCACAAAGGCGAACTTGTATTTGCCCTTGTTGAAGATGTTGTTGCTGCTGTGGCCGAAAAAGGCGGCGTTGCCGTTTTGGCCCGGCAGCACGGTGGTCGGATAGTGCACTACGCCATCCTCCAGGGCGTTTTCGATCTGGTTTTCATCGGTGGTGGTTTGCGAATAATCGACCGGAATTTCAACGTTGATTTTGGGGATGATGACTTCCGGCGTGGCGGTGGCGCTGACGGTGTTGTTGACGATCAGCGGCGTGTCAACGGCGTGGCGGCTGGGCTGGATGAAGGGCGCGATAATCACTTCGTTGAAAAAGCCGAACAGGAAGATAATCAGCACCATGGCGCCCATGCCGAGGCCGAACAGCAGCGATTGCAGGTGATGTTTGGCCTGCAGCTTGCCGCCGGCGCTGACTTTGTCGCGGATGGCGGCCTGCACCTCTTGCTTGCTGCGGGCGTCGCGCAGCTTGGCGCGTTGGGCGGCGGCCGGCCGCTCCGGCTTGGGCTTGGCGGCCTCGTGCTTGCGGGCAGCCAGGGCCTGCGCCGATTTTTGCTGGTCGCTGACTTCCGGCCGGGCGGTCAGCACCGGCTGGCTCTCATAAAATTCCTGCCACACCTGATGCTTTTCGTGGTCCGATAAGCTCTGATAATAATTGTGCCACTCGGTCTGAATGGCGGCCATGCTCTTGCCCGAGGTGCTCAGCTGGTGCATAAACCGCTGATGCTTGCTGCGCGGCTTGGCGGCCTCGGCCTCCTGGCGCTCTTGGCCGGCGTTTGGCTCATTTTCGTAAATCCGGGCCACTTTTTGGCGGATCAAATCGGCGGCATTTTCAGCATCAGGAGCAGCGGCGCTGCCGTCATCGTTGCCTATGTCCGGTGGATTATATGAGTGCGAAGCCATAATTAAACCTGCGGGCCGGCTGGCCCTTCAGGGATAATTATAGTACAATTACCCCCTGTAACCTACCGTTTCATAAGCGGTTTGAACCAGAAGGGCGAGTGGCGGAATTGGTAGACGCGCTAGACTCAAAATCTGGTGAGCTTTGCGCTCGTGTGGGTTCAAGTCCCACCTCGCCCACCATCACAGCTTTATTAAAGGATTTTCCCGGTCTTCACGGCATTCATTAGAGTAGATCCGGCGGTGCTTCGCCAACTGTATTTGTCAAAAATAGTAATTGATGATAGAGTTTGTTAATTATGACTATGGGAGAGATTCCTGCGATGGCGGGAACAGCCGATGAGCTGGAGCATGCCTTTGACTCCGCTAAAGTGGTGAATGGCGGCAGGATAGACGGCGATATACTCAATACTTTTCTTGGTGCCGCCGAACTTCATCTCATGGGGGACGACCTTATAAAGCATATGCGCGACGAAGACCGCTGGGGGTCGTCCACGATTAGTTTCAGCCCCATAGATTTTACCGTCGCCGCTTTCGAGGTAGCTCACGATCACACGGTGGGCCATGCAGAGAGAACAAACGTTCATATTCGCGAAAGATTGCCGTCTCAGCTAACAACCCGTATCTTCATGTGTTTCTGGTTGCCGAGGATCGCCAAGGTGGCATATGGTCCGGAGTACGGAGATGAGGTTCGTTCAATCGTACGGCAGCTGACTAATCCTGAATGACGGATAAGGTTAGAGCCTCGAAGGGTTTGTCTGGATTTTGCAGCCACCAGACAGCGGCGTGGGCGGCGGTTTCGACGCGCCAGATGTCGATGTCTTGATCGAGTTTGGTGCTGCTCACCTGCCCGCCGGCGGCCACGAACATGGTTTGCAGATGCCTGGTGATGATGGCGATGGAATGTTTCGTGGTGAATTCGTGTAGCGCGTCGATCAGCCGTAAAAAATCCATATCAAAGGTGAACGGCGTGGTGAAGCCGGCGCTGGCGGCCAGCTGCTGGAGCTGGGAAAAACTGAGCACAAGCGTGGTTTCGGCGCGGTCGAGCAATCCGTCCGGTGTTTTGGCGAAATAATCGACGGCGTCTTTGGCGAGCGTCAGCTGGCTGTTGTATTTATTAATACATTGTTCTAGCAGGATGGCCGTTTCGCTGTTGCGGCCGAAGTCGCCGGCCAGCAGCACGCCATCGGCCCAGCCGGTCATGGCCAGCAGCTCGGCCAGAGCCGCGCGGGCGAAACTGCCGCTTGGCGTGCTCGGCGCGTACTCGCCGGCTTCCAGCACGCGGCCGACCGTTCTTTGCAGGCTGTCCGGCAACAGCACGCGCGCCGTGCCAATGCCGGCCTTCACCGCTTCGTTGTAAGCGGTCGCCGGCGCCGCAAAACCATGCAAATTACCGCCCACAATCAGCAGTTTACCAGCCTGCCGCTTAGTCTCCGGCCGGCTCCACAGCAAATCCGGAAACAGCGGCCGGTCAGGCGTTTGTCTGCGCCAATACGTACGATCCATTTTTTGGCTCCAATTCATACACCATGTTTTTGCGCTCTAAAACGATTTTCCACCCCTGTTCGTGGGCGTGCTGGAATAATTTTTTGGTCGGGTTGAAGGCAATTGGTTGCTCTACTAGCGCCAGCATGGGGATGTCGCTCTCGCTGTCGCCGACGCCGATGCTGCCTTGCCAGGTGGCGCCGTGCTTTTGGACGAGCTGCTTCAGATATTCCGGCTTGCGTTCGGCGCGCAGCGGCCTGCTTTTGCCGGTAAAGCGGCCGTCCTGTTGCTCGTAGATGGTGCCGCCAAAGTCGTCAAACTGGTAGTGCTCGGCCAGCAGCTTGACGATCTCCGACTGCGAGCCGGAAATCACAAACAGCCAATAATTTTGCCGGCGGAGCGTTTCGATCAGGTCGCGCGTGTAGGTGTAGACTTGGTCGCGATATTCAGTAATTACTTCCTCGTACGCCTGCTCCAGTTCTCGGACGCTCAGGCCGCTGATGGCGCCGTTGATGAGCGTTACCAATTGCCGCTCGTAGGCGTCGAATGACTCTTCGGCGGCCCGCTTTTTCCAATTCATGCGCGAGGCTCGCACGCGGGCGAAATCGGCGGCGTCCAAAGCGCCTTGTTTGGCCAGTTTGTCGGCCACCGCGTGATACAGCTGCCAGCGGATCAGCGTGCCGTCGATGTCAAAAACGGCGAACGGCCGGCTCATAGCGCGGCCTCGTGGACTTGGTGAGTCAGCATATTTTCGTCGGCGTCGAAGCTGAAGCGGGTGTGCAGCTGGCGGCCGGCTAGCACCTGCGGCAGCCAGTATTCGTCGTCCTGCCACATGTTTTTATAAGGGATGTTGTCGATGCTGAACCAGCGCGGCGCCATTTCGTCGGATTCCGCCGGCTGGCCGCGCCACTTGGTGCAGACAAAAACGTGGACTTGCATGTTTGATTGTCCGTCCGGAAAAACAAAGTCGTGGATGGCCATTTTGCGATACTCCAGCGGCGTAACGCCGATTTCTTCCTGACATTCGCGCACCAGGGCCTGCTCGATTGATTCATTCGGTTCAACTTTGCCGCCCGGCCCGTTCCAGCGCCCCTGGCCGAAGCCGCGCTTTTTCATGGCCAGCAAGAGCTTGTTGTCGGCAATCAACAAGGCGACCGTGCAAACTATCGGCGAAGTGCTCACAGCTCCAGTGTAACAGATACCGGACAGTGGTCCGAGCCCATGACTTGGGGGTGGATTTCGGCGGCTTTGACCTTATTTTTCAGGCTGGCCGAGACCAGCACGTAGTCGATGCGCCAGCCGACGTTGCGCTCGCGGGCACGAGCGAAGTGGCTCCACCAGGTGTAGTAGCCGTTGCCTTGCTTGAATAGGCGCAGGGTGTCCACGAAGCCGGCGTCGATGAAATTCTGGAAGCCGCCGCGCTCTTCTTCGGTAAAGCCTTTTTTGCCGCGATTGGGCTTGGGATTGGCCAGATCGTCTTCGGTATGGGCCACGTTCAGATCGCCGCAAAAAATCACCGGCTTGGATTTTTCCAGCTGCTGGCAATAGGCCAGAAAGGCCGGGTCCCAATGCTCGTGGCGCAGCGGGATGCGGCTCAAATCGTCTTTGGCGTTGGGCGTGTACACCGTGACGACCCAGAATTTGTCGAACTCGGCGGCGATTACTCGCCCCTCGGCGTTGGGGTCGCCGTAGGTGTCGCCGCTGACTCCATATTTTTTGATAATGTCTTTCGGAAAGCCGTTGATAACCTGCAGCGGTTTGAGTTTGCTGAGCAGCGCCGTGCCGCTGTAGCCGGGCTTTTCGGCCGAGTACCAGAAGGCATCGTAGCCGTCGATGTCGACATCGATCTGCTCGGGCTTGGCTTTGATTTCTTGCAGGCAGAGAATGTCGGGTTTTTCGGCCTGCAAAAATGGCTGGAACAACTCTTTGCGGCTGACGGCGCGGATGCCGTTGACGTTCCACGAGTACAATTTCAATTTAGGCATGATAGGCGGACGTTTCCAGCTGGCTGACGCGGCTCTCCAGCTCGCGCAGGTCCAGATTGGTGTCTTTGATGGCCTGCTTGACGGCCTTCATGTCGTTCTTCAGCTCGTTCAAGTCATCTTGCATGGCCGGAATTTTGCCCACCTGAAACTTGATCTCATCGATTGCTTCCTGGGCCGTCTTGAGCTGGCCGCTGAGCTGCTCCGCTACCAATTCAGCGACGCGGCGTGCCGCATCGTCGTTATCCCCTCCGCTCATAGATTACTTAGTATAGACGCTGACCGCGGACATTAAAATAGTAATTCCTACGACAGTCTCGCCTGGCAGTTTCGCCCGCTGCGGCTCCGGCGGCCGTTACTTGGGCTGGCGCCAGAGGTCGTCGTTGGTGGCACGGACCGCCACCTTGATGGTTTTGATGTCGTAACGGACTTCCTGCAGATCGCTATGCGTGGCCATGCCGCGCAGGCTGTCGTTAACCACCTGGACGGCTTCGGCCAGCCCTTCAAACTTGTCGTCCATGTGTTCCATGAAAGCGCCCAACTTGCCGCTCAGTGTTTCGCCTGGTTCTAAGCCTAACTTATCATTCATTGTTTCGCCGGGTTGCAGTCCCAATTTGTCATCCAAGGTTTCGCCTGGCTTGAGTCCCAGTTTTTGCTCAAGTTTGTCATCTAGCGTCTCACCTGGCTTGAGTCCGAGCTTTTGCTCGAGTTTGCTGTCCAGCGTCTCGCCCGATTTTAGGCCAAGCTTTTGCTCGAACTTGTCCTCCACGACTCTTTCCACGACCTCTTCGACCACCTCTTGGACGACTTCGGCGACATCTTGCTTGGTTAATTGCGACATGTCCTCAGTATAGGCGGCCGGTTAGCGCACATCCAGAAATTTAAGAAAAATTTAATTGTAGTATTGGCTACGTCTGCTACACTAGGGGTCTAGAATGGCAGGTGGCCCATACAAACGCATCCTTTTGAAGCTCTCCGGCGAACAGCTGTCCGGCAAATACGACAGCGGCATCGACGCTGAGCTTTGCAAATGGCTGGCCGACCAGATCAAGTCCGTCGAGGCGGCCGGCGTGCAAGTGGTGATTATGGTTGGCGGCGGCAATTACGCCCGCGGCGCCCAGCTGGCCGGGCACGGCATCAAACGCGTTACGGCCGACCAGATCGGCATGCTGGCGACTATGATGAACGCGCTGGCGTTGACCGACATTTTTGAGCACGAGGGCCTCACGACGCGCTGCCTGACCAACATTTACGCCGAGCAAGTCGCCGAGCCGTTCATCCACCGCCTGGCCGAGAAGCATCTCGAGAAAAACCGCGTGGTGATCGTCGGCGGCGGCATCGGCCGGCCCTACCTCACGACGGATACGGCAGCGGTCAGCCTGGCGCTGGAGTTGGGGTGCGGCGTGGTTCTCAAGGCAACAAAAGTCGATGGTGTGTACGATAAAGACCCGGCCCAGGCCGACGACGCCAAAAAAGTGAACACCATGTCCTATCAGCAGGCGCTCGGCGACGAAGCCATCAAGGTCATGGACAAGGCCGCCATGGGCCTGGCCATGGAACACCGCTTGCCCATCGTGGTTTTCGACGCCCTGCAAGACGGCAGCATTCTCAAAGTTGCCCAGGGCGAAGCCACCGGCACGACCATCAGTTAAGCTTTATGACTCTCTCAGCGCCTATCTGAGTAAGATAAGATTCTACAGGTCGTGCCGGTGCCGGATTAAGTCGACTTACTGGAGGCTCGATAGTATGTTTTCAGCTTCCTTGATTTCCGAACTGCTGGATTGCTGAGCGTAACTGTAAGTCGTGCTTTGCTTGGCCGCATAGCCGAAACCCATGGAGACTTGTACGTATTTGCCGCTCTTCAGCTTGTAGCCAAATTGGCCGTTGCTGGCTACTTCAAAGACCGGGATAACATTGGGATTATTAGGCTGTTGAGCTCGGGTGCTTTGCTCGGATTGCTCCCATATACCCATGCCGTTAGACAGAGTTTTTATTATACTGCCGTCACTATAACCGGCACCACCGAAGCCGCTGCCATCGGAATCGGTGCTAGTCTTGTAGCCGGTATCTCCGCTTATCCACAGACCGAAGGAATTAGTCTTGGAATTTGATGACAATAAAAGAATACTGCTCTCGCTGCCGTTCAGCTGAGAAGTGGCCACCAGACCCGTGTTTGTAGAGTAACCTTCGATAATCCAGGTAGACGGGTATTTGACGGTGTAGCCTGAGGTAGTGGACGTGTATGATTTCCAGTTAGCGTAAGGGTCGACGCTCGTGGTTGAGCCGGTTGATTTGGCGCTGCCTGTGGCCTGCGAAGCATTTACTTGCTTTTTCAGAGAATCTATCTGTGATTGCTGGTTTTTTTCGACCTTGAGGGCCCGCTGGTGTTCAAACTTGTAGCCACCGAAGGCAGCGGCGGCGATTAAAATGAGGACAAGAAGTACTAAGCCGGCAATTTTCTTCCTAGAGCGCCGTGGCGGCGTTGGGTTTGAAGTGGATGGAGCTGGCGGCAGCTGCGTGGAGACTGGCGACGGACTGGGTATGGGTGCTGAGGCGACAGGAGCAGGTTGATTGTCCATTACCGCTTAAGCGTAACCGAATTAGCCCCGGTGCGCAATAGCCGCCTTAACGGTATCTTTCTTTACAAAGTCAGATCGGGCGCGTCGAGGCGGATGCGGTCGCCGGGCTGGGCCTCGCCGCGCAGGATTTTTTGGGCGACCACATCTTCGACGGCTTTTTGCAGAGCGCGGCGCATCGGGCGGGCGCCGAGGCGCGGATCGTTGCCCTTTTCGACAATTTTCTGGATGCCGGCCGGTGTCAGCTCCACCGAAATGTTTTGATTCGCCAGCGTTTGGTTGACGCCGGCCAGCATCAGCTGCACAACCTGGCCGAGCTCGTCCGGATTGAGCGGACGGAACAGTACCATTTCGTCAAAGCGGTTCAGCAGCTCCGGCTTGAACTGGCCGCTCTTGATTAGTTCGTCGGTGAACTCGGGCGCGAAACTCTCCAGTGATTCACCGCGGCCGACCCGCTCGCGGATAGTCTGGGCGCCGGCATTGGAAGTAGCGATAATCACGCAGTCTTTGAAAGAAGCTGGCTTGCCGGAATCGTCGGTTAGCTGGCCTTCGTCGAGCATCTGTAGCAGCAGGTTGAGGATGTTTGGATGAGCTTTTTCGATTTCGTCCAGCAGAACCACTGAAAACGGCTGTTGTCGAACTGACATCAATAATGTCGAACTGGCGTCCGCGCCGGTGGCCAGCAGCCGCCGCACGTCGCCGGGCTGCTGGTATTCGCTCATGTCGAGCCGGATCAGGGCGTTTTCAGCGCCGAAATACGTGGCGGCAATCGACTTGGCCAGCTCGGTCTTGCCGACACCGGTCGGGCCGAGGAACAGGAAGCTGCCGATGGGCCGGTTGGGGTTGGTGACGCCGGCCCGCGCGCGGCGCAAGGCGTTAGCCACCACGCCGACGGCGTGCGTTTGGTTGATCATGCGCTGGTGGATGCTGTCTTCCAGGTGCAGCAGCGCGTCGGCTTCAACCGGCTCGGCCGTGGAAGCCTTGACTCCCCTGGTCTGCTCGATGGCCGCCTGCACGCTCTCTGCATAAATAATAGAATTCTGGGCATGCGGCACCGATTGCTCGAGCAGCTTGACGGCCTTGCCCGGGTAGGCCTCGTCCTGGTTGTAGCGGCCGCTGAGGCGGTAGGCTTCGCGCAGAGCCTCATAAGTTACCAGCACTTTGTGGCGATTTTCCAGGCCGAGCGCGCTGTCCTCCAGCACGCGCATCACGCCGGCTTCCGGCAGCTCCTGCAGCATCACCGGCGTCAACAGATTGGCCAGGCTTTGATTCTGCACCTTGAGCCGCTGATAGTCGTTCGGCGCCATGGCCAGAATGATCGGCAAGCCGCCGGGCTGGATGATCGACAGCAGAATTTGCGTGGCGTCAAACGAGCCGGGCCCGCCGCCAAAAAAAAGCTGCGCGTCGTCAAAAAACAGGATGATGTGGCCGGCGTGGGCCGCCTCGTTACTCAAACTGAGCATGATGTGTTCCAAGTCGCCCGGGCCGCGCGCCGCTGAGACGATGTCGGTGGCGTTCAAACCGATAATTTCGTGATAAGCCAGCCGCCGGCCGGTCTGCCCCTCGATGAGTTTTTGAGCCAAAGCATAGACGCTGGTGGTTTTGCCGATGCCGTCGGGGCCGATCAGCGCCACGGCGCTGGCCCGATTATCAAAGGCCGCCTCCACGGCTTTGACGCCGTCGGAATTGGTCAGCCAGCCGAAGTGCAGGCCGTATTTCATAATGCCCTGACTGATGTTGCGGCCAAAGCGGTTGAGCAGCGGCGTGTAGCCAAAAGCCCAATCGCGGCCAATGCCGCCAAAATTTTGCCCGCGGCCGCGGCGGGCCTCCTCGACCAGTCCCCTGCCCAGCCAATTGGCCACGGCTTCGACGTCTTCCGGCCGCGCCTTGCGGGCCGTCAGCAGCTCGTGGATATTCGGCGAGGCCAGCAGTAAGCCGGCCACCACAAAGCCTAGTTCGATAACCTCGCTCTGATTGTGGTCAGCTATTTGCGTAGCGATGTGCAGCGCCTGGCCGAGCTCGGCCGGATCGGTGCCCAGCGCGCCGGCCACCATGCTTTTGCTCAGCAGCAGGTGATTGCCGAAAAAGCTGGCCTGCCAGTGACTACTCAGGGCTTTCCACACGGCCTGCGGCTGCTGCGGCGTGCTTGGCTTGAGGCGCGCCAAAACGTCCTTCGACAAGCGATCGTTCAGCTGCGAACCGCCGGCCGGCAATACCGATAGCTGGCGCCGCCACCACGCCGCCGGCAGATAGAGCAAAATGCCCAGGCCGATCAACGACCAGCCGATATGGCCGCTAAAAATAACCATCGCCGCACCGGTCAGCGCCGCCAGCGCGCCGATAATCACCAGCGCTTGATAGCCGGTTTTGTTGAGCTTGGTGCTCGCGCGGGCCTGAGCGGCGCGCGCCGAACGCGTGTTGATAATCGGCGGGACTGGCTGTGTTGAAGGCTGCGGAGTTGGCGGCTGCGAAGGCTGCATCTCAGACCAATCCCACAATTATTAACACCGGTGCGGCAATCGGCAGCAGCGGCCAGACAATCAGCTCAATAAGACTAAATAGCACGACCACAACAGAAACCAGCAAGGCCGTAAACAGCACGACCAAGCGCACCACAAAACCGACGGCCCGGCTGAACAGGTTGTCGCCCCAGGCACGGAAGCGCTCACCGAGGCTAGCGCCCGGATAGCTGATAATCCGCCGCCACGGCGCGAACAGCGTGCGCAGCAACTGACTCACCGAAAAAGTGGCGGCCACTCGCCGCAAGCGAGCCGTAAAACTGGCCGCCACCTGCCGCCAGCCCCGCCCGTACCACCAAGAAAAAAAGCTTACCGCAAGCATAAGCATCATTGTAACACTTGGCGACGGGTTAGTTTAGGGAGAGCGAGGCGGCCATCGGGTAAAGGTAGCTGCTAGAAAGTTGCTGGAATTCTGACGCTGACCCTGCCATCAGGGTGAATGTAATGGCGTGATCATTTTGCCAGTAATAGAGCGCGCCCGCGGAGCTGCCTAAGAATGAGATCTCAAACCACGATCGGCCATTGATCTTTAGGTTTTTGAAGTGGTCGTCGATTCATTTGGATTAGCTCCCTGTCCTGCAGTCTCTGACTGCCCTTCCTTCAATACTGACAGGATCTTTGCATTGAAAGCAGCTTCGGTGGTTATGCCGTCTATTTTTTCGGTGCCGACCGCAATGGACTGCTCTGTATCACTAAGCTTGGGAGTAGCTTCCGAGTCTTCATTAGGTCCAATATATATGTCTTGCCGATGATCACCTGCGAATAAACGGGGGCTCGCGCTCGGCCCGAGAGTAGACCAGGCGCCCGGCACGCGCACGCTGAAGCCGAAGCCGGTGTCAACCTTCTTCCAGTCGGCGGGTATGTGGATCGTCGTGCTTGTCGGCGACGCTTTGTTTGAGGTGGCGGTTTTGTAATTGGAGCCTTTTTTGTGGATTGCGACCCAGCCCGCGGCAACCAGCAGTATGATAACTAATAAAACTACCGCTGCAACTACCCACCGGCGGCGTTTTCTGACAGGAGGTTCGGGCGGGCCGGTATCGGCTGACACTACGATCGGGTTTGACGGCTGGAAGCTGTTTTGCAGGACAGCTTGGCCTGGAAGCGATGAGGCCGGCCGATCAGGCGCCTCACTGATGCCATTGGGATCATTCGAGAGAACTGGATTATCGTCTTGGTTTTGTTCCGGTGACATTTTGGTTACTTTAAGAATGGTAGCACTTCGCTAATAATAGCACGTCTCGCGAGAGAGAAGAGATTAGGCGTCAGAAGCTTTTTGTTGCACTTCTTGCTGGAATTTGCGCCTCAGAGCTGCTTCGGTGGCCGCCAGCAGACTCGTTCCGCGGAGGGCTGCTTCCCGCAGTTCCGATGCGTCGCCCAGCGCAGGCAGCGGACAGTCCTCCGGCCTGAGTGATTCGAGTACGAAGGCGCCGCCGTCGGCAGCTAAGCCGGTATATTCATGTTCTGGATTTGCCATGACTTCCCCTTATAATTAACGATTTTAGTGTGGCGGAGAGACAGGGATTCGAACCCTGGATGACGACGGGCGCCATACACGCGTTCCAGGCGTGCCAGTTCAACCACTCCTGCACCTCTCCACGCCGATTTTGGCCGAACATAACGATTATAGCTCAAAATTACTACGAAAACACCTTGCGGAAAGTGCAAAGCGAGGATTAAACTAAATACAGACTAAAAATTAAAGGCAGCTTCCACCATGGCCCTGATAGAAGTCCAAGACGTCAGTAAACTGTACGGCTTCGGCGACGCCACTACCCTGGCGCTCGACGAGGTCAGCCTGACCATTGAAAAGGGCGAGTTCGTGGCGGTGATGGGGCCGAGCGGCTGCGGCAAGAGCACGCTCATGAACTTAATCGGGCTGCTCGATCGGCCGACCAACGGCAATTATCGCTTCGACGGCAAGCCGGTGGCGCGGCTCAGGCCCAACCAGGCCGCCAAAATCCGCCGCGACCACATCGGCTTTATTTTTCAGAATTTTAATTTTTTGCCGCGGCTGACGACGCTGGAGAACGTGGCCCTGCCGCTGGTGTATAAAGGCATGTCGGTCAATCGGCGGCTCAAGCAGGCCAGCCAGATGCTGGAGCGAGTCGGCGTGCAAAACCGCGAGTATTTTCTGCCCGGCCAGCTGAGCGGCGGCCAGGCGCAGTGCGCGGCCATCGCCCGGGCACTGGTTAATAATCCGAAATTAATTATCGCCGACGAGCCGACCGGCAACCTCGACAGCGCCAGTTCTCTGCTGGTCATGGAGCTGCTGGCCGACATCCACAAAACCGGCAACACGGTGATTTTTGTGACGCATAATCCGGAGCTCACCCGCTACGCCACGCGGGTGGTGTACATGCACGACGGCCAGGTTATTCACGACGAAAAAACCGCTATTGGCCGCGTGGCCACCACCGCCCGCAAAGTGCTCTACACCCTGCCGGCCACCGACGAAGAGGAAGATCTGGCCGGCGTTTCGGCCTTGATGAAAGCGCTGCCCGACAAACCCGCGCCGGCACCAAAACGCGCCAAAAAAGCTGCCAAGCGCCGCAAAAAGGCCGTGGCCCGGAGGAAGTCGTGAAGTTTTGGCAAGCCTCGCTGACGCGCGGCCACTTCAAGGCCGGTCTGGACACGGTGCGCGGCGCCAAATTGCGCAGTTTTTGGACTATGCTGGGCGTGATTATCGGCGTGGCCTCGGTGATTACCATTATCGGTATCGGCCAGGGCGTGCGCCAGCAAATTAGCGGCCAGATACATCACTTGAGCAAGGATCTAATTACCATTCAGCCGGCGGCTCTGCACCCGGGCTCCGGCGGCGGCAATAAGGATGTCAGTCTGCTGTCGGCGGACGGCATCCGCGGCTCGCTCAGCAGCCAGGACGTGGCGACCATCGCCCGCACCAAAGGCGTCGGCGCCAGCGCGCCGCTGGCCGTGGTAACCGGCACCGTGCGCGGCGAAACCGGCAACTACAATCAGGGCTTCGTGCTGGGCACCAGCGGCGATTTGTCGAGTCTGCTCAATCAGTCGCTGGCCTACGGCAGCTTTTTGGATCCCGACGATCAAGACTCCACTTCGGCAGTGCTCGGCCCGGGAGCCGCCGAAGCGATGTTCAACGAAGACGTGCCGCTGGGGCGCAGCTTTTCCTTCCACGGCCAGACGTTTATCGTGCGCGGCATTTTCAACAACTTCAATAGTGCGCCGCTCAATCAGGTGACCGATTTCAACAAGGCGATTTTTATCCCCTACCAGATCGCGCAGCAGCTCACCAACAACGCTGCGCCGACTTATGAGGTTTTGGCCAAGCCGCAGAGCGGCGATCAGACCGGCCAGGTGGCCTCGGCCATTCAGCGGGCGCTGGACCGCGCGCACGGCGGCCAAAGCAATCTGACCGTGAGCCAGGGCAGCCAAAATCTGACGACCAACAACGATATTGTCAGCTTGCTGACCAAGCTGATCGCCGGCGTGGCGGCCATCTCGCTGCTGGTCGGCGGCCTGGGCATTATGAACGTCATGTGGGTGTCGGTGGCCGAGCGGACGCGCGAAATCGGCATCCGCAAGGCCGTCGGCGCGTCCAATCAGCAAATTTTGAGCCAGTTTATGGTGGAGGCGACCATTCTGAGTCTGGGCGGCGGCATCATCGGCATCATCGTGGCGCTCTTAATCGATGTGGCTGTGCGGCTGTTTACCGACTTGCAGCCGGTGATTCACTGGCAGACGGTGGCCTTGGCGGCCGGCGTGTCGTTCTTGGTGGGCGTGCTTTTTGGCTCAATGCCGGCGCTCAAAGCGGCCCGCCGCGACCCCATCGACGCCCTGCGCGCCGAGTAGCCTGTCGAGTAGCCCGAATAGTGCGCCGCCGCTCTTTATCGGCCGGTAGTGTCCGCGTCCATCTGCGCCCATCGGCGTCCGCCCGCGTACATCCGAAAAGTGAATATATTATATATTATATGACTTACCCCTGTTAGCTATATAATATATGATATATTCCCAAATGGCATAATTGCCGCAGCAATGGCCTGGTTGCCGCGGCCGTCAGTTGGGGCTTACTGGAAGAGAGCGATGATGGCGGCGACGCCGGAGACGACCATCAAGAAGGTTACGATCCAGCCGACGGAAGTGGTGAAGGCGCTGTTGACCCAGCGGCCCATGATTTTTTTGTTGCTGCTGATGAGCACCACCAGCGCCAGCACAATCGGCGCCACGATGCCGTTGGCGACGGCCGAGTAAATCAAAGCTTTGATGGGGTTGAGACCGATAAAGTTGATGCCCAAGCCGACCAGCATGGCCAGGATCAGCACGCCATAAAAGGCGTAGGCCTGGTTGAGTTTGCGGTTTAGGCCGGCCTCCCAATGAAAGCTCTCGGCCACCACGTAGGAGGCTGAGCCGGCCAGGACCGGTATCGACAGCAGGCCGGTGCCGATGATGCCGATGGCGAACAGGGCGTAGGTGGCGTTGCCGGCGAACGGCCGCAGCGCGTCGGCGGCCTGCGAGGCGGTTTGGATGTTGGTAATGCCGCGCGGAAACAGCACGGCGCCGCAGGCGGCAATGATAAAGAACATTACCACGTTCGACAGCAGCATGCCCGACCAGACGTCGATGCGCATTTTCTTGATGGTCGGCTTGTCGGTGCCGCGCCTGAGCGCCACGGTGGTTTTGCCGACGGCGATCTGATCTTCGATTTCCTGCGAAGTTTGCCAGAAAAACAGGTACGGCGAAATGGTGGTGCCGAGGATGGCGCAAATCAAAATAATCTGATCTTTGCTAAAGGTGATCGACGGAATAAAAGCGTGCTTCAACACGTCGCCCCAGTGCAGGTGGGCCAGCAAGGACGAGGCGACATAGGAAAACAGCACCAGCGCCAGCCACTTGAGGTAGCGAGCGTAGCGCGTGTAAGGCGTGAAGATCTGCAGGCCGAGGCACAGGGCCGAAAAGCCGATCACCAGCCAATAAAAGTTAAAGCTGGGGCGCAGCAACTGGACGGCTTGGGCCATGGCGCCGAGATCGGCTCCCAGGTTGAAGGCATTGGCCGCGAACAGCAGCGTGGTACAAAGCACAATAATCCGGCGCGAGAAATGCAGCCGGATGGTGCCGGCCAGCCCGCGGCCGGTCACCAGGCCGATGCGGGCGCACATTTCCTGCACCATTGACATTAGCGGAAAGGTCAGCGCCGACAGCCAGAGCAGCTGGAAGCCGTACTGCGCGCCGGTTTGCGAGTAGGTGGCGATGCCGGAGGGATCGTCGTCGGACGCACCGGTGGTCAAGCCGGGCCCCAGCGAGTGCCAGTAATCCCCCGTCTTTTTAATCACCGGATTGGCCGGCAAATTAACCACCACTTTCTGAGTGGTCACCACGCCGTAATCCAGCAGCTCGGCCGGCGCCTCAGCGGTCTTGCGGATAATATCTTTTCGTTTTTTCATGTTGGTTTTGAGGCGAAACGCTTTCGCTTATTGCTAGCTAAAATTATAGCACGAATCTAGAGGTGTTTGCCGTAGTAGTACCAGAAGTGCTTGAGGATCAGCGCGATAACGATGATGAACCAGGCTACCAAAATGTCCAGGTGATGCCGGCGAATCCAGCCGTAGACGGCTTTCGGCTTGCCCCGCTTGGGCAGCGGCAGGTATTTCTGATCGATCATGTAGAGTTTCAGGTACCAGAAGGTGATCGTCACCACGACGTCGATGCCCAGGCAGTACGGACAGAGCGCCTTGATGCGGTAAACGCTCTCAAACAGCAGCCAGTAGGCGAAGATGGTGCCCAGTAAGTAGCCGCCAAACAAGCTGCGCCAAAACCATTTTTTGAAGCGGGCGCCGGCCAGCATGGCGCCGCCGACCACGGCCACCGCCGGAAAGGCGCCGAGGCCGATGAACGGATTTGGAAAGCCGAAAGCGTGCGCCTGGGCGCTCTTCATGACGCTGCCGCAGCTGATGACCGGATTGAGGCTGCACGATGGCACGTAATTCGGATTGTTGGCCAGCTTGACCTTGTCGTTCATGATAATGAAGGCGCAGATGTAGCCGATAATGCCGCCAATCAGCAAAATCCACGGCAGCGCGTTTTTAAGCGTTACGTTTTTGAGTCTCATGTCTGCTTCATTATAGCAAAGTGGCTGCGCGCACCTGGGGTTACTCGGCACACTGGCCGCTGCTAACGGCGCGATTGTCGGCGGCGGCCTGGTTGATGGCGCTGCTGATTTGCGAGGTGGTTAAGGCGTAGCCGACGTGCTGGTAGCTGGTTGATTCGGCGAAAATGACGCCGATGACCGTGCCGTCGCGCGCCACCAGCGGGCCGCCGGAATTGCCTGGAATGACCGAGGCCTGCAGTTCGTAGACGTCGCGGCTGGTCTCGCCCTTGCCGTAAATATCGCGGCCGACGGCTGTGAACTGGTCCATGACGGCCGCCGGACTGGCCGTGAACGAGCCGCCGCCCGGATAGCCGAGCACGGCGCCTGGCGTGCCGGCGTTGATGTGTTTATGCGAGATTACCAAACTGCCGCCGGCCAAATTGGAAACTCTCAGGACGGCAAAGTCCAACTTGGGGTCGAACCAGATGACCGTGCCGCTGTGCGAGCCGTTGTCGTCCTCCACGTAGGGATGGCGGATGCCGGCGACCACGTGGGCGTTGGTGGCCACCAGGTTGGAGCCGACCACGAAGCCGGAACCCTCGACGATACCGCCGCAGCCCTGCCCCTCCAGCTTGACGACCGAGGCGCGGTCTTGATCGACGGCCGCTTGCAAATCGCCAAGCGACGGCAGCGCCACCTTGCCGCTGGGCGACGGCTCGCCGTTAATAAAGACTTGCGGAAAACCGTTCGGGTCAATCAGGTGGCCGAGGCCGCTGATAACGTTCGGCGCGCTCGGCAGCACGTTATTCAAGGCGCTGACGATACGGGATTTTTGCAGGGTTGACTGCAGGCCGGTGCCGGGCAAACTCGTCAAAATAGCCGCCGTCAGCCACACCGTCAGCAGCAGCGAGACGATGCTCAGCAGGCCGCCAAAGCCGTTGTCCAAAACGTTAATCCGCTTGAGCAATACGCGGTGTTTCAGCTTGAGGCCGATGAACTCGCCGATGGTGAAAAAAAGCATGGCGCAGCCCAGCGTGGTCAGCAGCGTGATAATCAGTCGGGCGGCCTGACTGTGGCCCCAGTTGATGGTGTGCGGCTGCAGCCAGGCGCCCAAGAACAGGCCGCCGAAGAAGCCGACGGTGGAAAACAGCTGCCGCACAAAGCCGATTTCCCGCCCGCGGTACAGGGCGCTGATAGCGAAAATCACTATCAAGATGTCGATGAGCATGGCTGGCCTTAGAAATGTCCCCGCACGGCGCCGAGCAGCAACAGCACTACGCCGATGCTCAGGCAGTAGACGCCGAACGGCCGCAGACTCTTGTTTTGGAAGTATTTGTCGAGGAAACGCACCGCGAAGTAGGCGGCGATAAAGGCGGCCACGCCGCCGGCCAGAATCGGCCCGCGCACGCCGGCGTCCAGATTGCTGAAAAAGTCCGGCAGCTTAACGAGGCCGGCGCCAAAGATAATCGGCGTGGCCAGCAAGAAGGAAAAGCGGGCGGCATCTTCGGTATTCAGGCCGCTATACATGCCGCTAACCATAGTGATGCCGGAGCGGCTGATGCCGGCGAACAGCGCGCCGATCTGGGCCACGCCAATCAGGATTGACCGGCCGAACGTGACCTTGCTGCTAACTTGGCGAGTCGTTTCGCTGAGGCTTTGCTCGCCCAGTTTTTGGTGGTGTCGGCGCTGATAGCGGTCGCCGATCAATAAGATGCAGCCGTTAATCATCAAGAAGATGATGGCTGACAGCGGCTTGGCAAATTGGGTGCGCAGGAAATGCTCGAACACCAACCCGAAGATGCCCGCCGGCACGGTGGCGGCCAGCAGCAGCCAGGCCAGCTTGCCGTCGGGATTGCCGGCCAGCCGTTTTGGCCCGAGCGACCGGAAAAAGCCCTTAACGATGCGTACCCACACCCGTCGATAAAACACCAGCAGCGCCAGCGCCGTGGCCACGTGCAGCACCACCAAAAACGACAAAAAGAACGATTCGGCCTTGCTTTCGTCGGCCAGGATGGTGTTCCACTTGAGCACCCAGGCGATGATCACCGAATGGCCGAGACTGGAAATCGGAAACAGCTCGGTCAGGCCCTGGATCAGGCCCATCAGGATGGCTTCAAAATAGGTAATCATCAGCAAGCATTATACCAGTAAACGGCGATTTGGAACCGGCGAGCTTGGCGTTAGTCGAACAAGGAGCGCGCCAGTTCGCTGCCGCGCGTGCCGCCGGCGTAGTCAGTGAGCGGTTCGTGGCCTTGGCGGGACCAGGCGTCCAGCACCGGTTGGACGATGCGCCAGGCCTGCATGACTTCTTCGCCGGTGGCAAACAGCGTGCGGTCGCCGCGCACGGCGTCCACTAGCACCCGCTCGTAAGCGTCGGGGTGATTGTGGCCGCTGAAATTTTGCTGGTACGAAAAATCCATGGCCGTCGGCTGCAGCTCGGTGTCGAAGCCGGGTTTTTTGGCCACCAGGTCGAGTTCGATGCCCTCGTTCGGCTGGATGCGCAGCCGCAAGTAGTTGGTGGTCTCGTGGGCGCGGCTTTTGAAGCGCACGGCCACCTCGGTGCGTTTTTCGGCCAGTTTTTTGCCGGTCCAGAGCACCAGCGGCACGCCTGCCCAGCGCGGGCTGTCGATATACAAACGCAAACCGGCGAACGTTTCGGTGGTCGAGTCGGGATTATTGACTTCCTCGCGGTAACCGTCGTATTGGCCGCGGACGGCGTGACTGCTCACCAGGCCGGCCGGCACCGCTTGGATTTGCTCCAGCACGGCTTGCTTGCTGGCGTGAATGTGCTGGCTGTCCATGACCTCCGGCCGGTCCATCGTCACCACGGCCAGCAGCTGCAACAAGTGGCTCTGGATAAAATCGCGCAGCGCGCCCAGCGGCTCGTAAAAATGGGCGCGGCCCTCGATGCCGATGGCCTCCGAGGCGCTGACCTCGATCCGCTCAATGTGGTCGCGGTTCCACAGCGCCTCAAAAATCGGGTTCTGAAAGCGAAAAGTCAGAATGTTTTGCACGGTCTCCTTAGCCAAATAATGATCGATGCGAAAAGTCTGCTCCTCGCTGAAGCTATGGCTCATGGTCTCGATGAGTTCCTGCGCCGACTTGGTGTCGTAACCGAACGGTTTTTCGATCAGCAAACGGCTGCCGGCTTTGCCGTGCTGGCAGCTGCCGTTGAGGCCCGTTGCGCTCATGTGGCGGATGACCGGCCCGTAAACCTGCGGCGGAATCGACAGATAGTACAGCCGGTTCATGCAGACGCCCTGCTCTGCTTCGACGCCGTTCATGGTTTCGAGCAGTGCGGTGTAATCGTCGCTGTTTGTCGGGTCGAGCCGGACCATGCGGAAGTGGTCGCGCATTTTTTGCAGCGCTGCCGGATCGCAGACGCCGCCCGGCTCGCTGGCGCATAATTTGGCGTCGCTGAGCATTTCCTCGGTCGTAATTTCACGCCGGCTGGTGCCGATGAGCTCGGTCTTGTCGTGGAGCAGACCTTCTTTTATTAAATGATAGAGCGCCGGCAGCAAATAGCGCTGCGCCAGGTCGCCGGTGATGCCGAAAATAACGATGATGGCCGGTTCGAGCTGAGGGGTCTGGTTGGGATTTGGCATGGCTATTTGTTAAGTTGATGGCCGCCGAATTTGTTACGCATGGCCGCCAGCAGCTTTGTTGCAAAATTTACATCGCCCTTTTGCGAGGCCAGGCGGACGTCGAACGCGGCTTGGATGCTGGGCAGCGGCAGGCCGAGCTCTTTGGCGGTTTCCAGCGTCCAGCGGGCTTCGCCGCTCTCGGCCACAAAGCCTTCGATGCCTGCCAGTTCGGGATTTTCCTTGAGCGCGTCGCGGCACAGCTCGTTGAGCCAGGAGGTGATGACGCTGTGGTGCTGCCAGACTTCGCCGGCGGCGGCCAGGTCGAGCTCTTTGTACGGGCCGTCCTTGAGCACGCGGTAGCCTTCGGCCAGCGATTCCATCATGCCGTATTCGATGGCGTTATGGGTCATTTTGACGAAGTGGCCGCTGCCGCTCGGGCCGAAGTGGTGATAGGCGCCTTCGGGCGCGGCCAGCGTTTTGAGCGCCGGTTCCAGAGCCTGAAAGGCCTCGGCGTTGTCGCCGCCGACCATCATCGAAAAGCCGTTTTGGTAGCCCCACACGCCGCCGCTAACGCCAATATCGAACCACATGTGGCCGGCGCCGGTGACCGTTTTGTTGCGCTGTTTGGTCAGGCGGAAGTCGGAGTTGCCGCCGTCGATGATGATGCTGCCTTTGGGCAAAAGCTGGTTCCACTCTTCCAGCTGCTGGTCGACAATCGCGGCCGGCAGCATGATCCACAGCACCACCTGGTCGCCGCCAAAGGCGTCAATCACTTCCTGCTTGGTTTTGGTGCCGTGCGCGCCGTAGCCAACGGCGGTGTCGACCTTGTCGAGACTGCGGTTGTGGGCGATAACGTAGTGGTCGGCTTCGGCCAGTTTGCGGGCGATTTGCATGCCCATGCGGCCCAGGCCCTGAACGGCTATTTTCATGAATTTCCTCCTATTTGATCGCTAAATAAAAACGCTTCCGGCAGCCGCTTCAAAAGCTGCGACGGCTGTTCGGCGAGCTCCAGGTTCTCATTTTGCAGCCGCTCTAGCGCCGCCCGCTTGCTGCTGCCGAAGGCCATAGCGTAAGCGGCGTCGATCCGCTCAAGCGCCGGAAAAGTTAGAGTTAGCCGGGTATACGGCGGGCTGTCGTAGCCGGCGGCCAGCGCGGCGCTTTCACGGGCGGCCGGCGAGTCCGGCAAAATGCCGGCGATGTGCCCGTCGGCGCCGATGCCGAACAGGGCGAGCGTAAAATCGCTCTTATCGAGCAATTCTTTGGCTGACGCGCTGTACTCCGCTATGGTCTGCTCGAGTGGTTTACCGTTCAGTACCGGTAGTGCTTTGGCGGATTTGCTGTCAAACCCAGCTTCCATGAGCTGTTGCCAATTGGAATCCTTATGTCCTGGCTCACCATAACGCTCGTCGGTCAAAGTGACTGTAAGATTTTCGCTCAGTTCGGCCGGCAGCGCCTGCATAATCGCCGCTTCGGCCGCGATATTGGAGCCGCCGCAGACCAGCCATAATACGTGCCGGCCGGCGCTCAGTTCGCTCCTCAATCGCTCCGTAATGGCGGTAATTCCCTCTTCGGGCCCGTCGCTCCGAATGTATCGCATAATCTTTACTATACCAGCAAACACCAAACCGCTTACGCCGTCATTATTACTACAGCATGGAATGGCATTTCCCGCCTGCCGGTGGTACAATTTCATAATAATTATTCGGGGGTACGACGCGCGTGGCGGAAAAAGTAAAAGACGTTTTCAAGTATCTTGATGAAAATCATCGCTCGATAGCCTTTGACGAGTTCACGATCACCGACGAGCGGACGGCCGAGTTTGATCGTGACGACGTTTCGATGGCGGGTCGGTTGTCGCGCCGTATTGGGGCGCCCAACCCGATCCTGACTTCCCCGATGACAACCGTCACGGAAGACGAAATGGGCATCGCGGCCGCCAAGGCTGGCGGCGCGGGCGTCATCCATTGCGCGAATACGCCGGACGAGCAGAAAAAGCTCCTCACGAAGGTCAAATTCCACCTCAACGGCATCGTCGATAGGCCGATACTGGCCAGTGCCGATAAAACGGTTGGCGAAACGCTCGAGGAGCTGGATAACGCCGGCCACGATTTCCGTTCCCTGCCGGTTACGGACGAGAATGGTCGCTTCATGGGTTTGATGACCAATACCGTTTTTGAATTTTATAAAGGCGACGACAGCCACACGCCGATCGCCAAAGCTATGATCCCGGCCGATCAAGTCCCTACCGCCTCGAGCGATATCCGTGACGATCCGCACGCGGCTTACGACGCGATGCGGCATTATAAGATAAAACTTTTGCCGCTGCTTGATGAGAATTACCGGGTCGACGGCCTATATCTGCTCGATGACGTACAGCGGGCGATAGAGGGCAATCCGAGAGGATACAATCTCGATGCCAGCGGACGGCTGATAACCGCTATGGCGGTATCCACCTGGAGCCGGGACGCCATGGAGCGAATCCAGGAAAGCGGTAAATATCTCGACCTAGTAGTCATCGATACCTCCCATGGCGAGAGCAAATACACCTTCTCTGCCGTGAAAGCGATGCGCCAGGCGATTAGACTCGTGAAAAATCTGCGTGAAGAGTATGGCGCGATTGATATCATGGTCGGGAACGTGTCCGATCCGGAGCCGGCCGTGGCGCTCGTCAAAGCCGGTGCTGACGCCATACGGGTGGGGCGCGGTCCCGGCGGCATCTGTATCTCGCGAGAAAAACTGGGCGGCGGCACGCCGCAGGCCTCGGCGATCTATAACTGCGCGAAAGCTGTCCGAAAAATCGATAAGAAAGTCGCTATCTGCGCTGACGGCGGCATCCGGGGGCCCGGTGACATGGTGAAGGCTCTCTTGCTTGGTGCGAATTGCGTAATGGTCGGCGGCCTGGTGGCCGCTACCGACGAAGCCGCCGCGGAAGTCATGCGTCGGGCGGACGGCACGGAATACAAAGAGTATAACGGCATGGGATCCGCCAAGGAATTGCGTCGGAGCTGGGCAGCCCGCCTGCGCTATGACCCCTCGTTTGAAGCGCCTAACCTTGATGACGATGATATACGGGTGCGCGTGGAGGGCGTGGAAAAAGAACTGCCCTTGCGGGGTCCCGTGGCGCCGATCTTCAGAGAGATGGCTTATGATGTAACGACCGAAATGTACAACGGTGCCTTTAAGAAGCTGAAGCAACTGCGAAAAGGCGGCCACATAACCTTGACCGGTCAGGCGGGTCTGCTCGAGGGCCGCGCGAGCTCTTCTTAGGGCGTATAACTATTTGGCTTGATCGAAGCGCTGAGCGACATCGTCCCAGTTTACTACGTGCCACCAGGCTTGCACGTAGTCGGGGCGCTTGTAGGTGTAATCGAGATAATAGGCGTGCTCCCAGACGTCGAGGCCGAGGATCGGTTCGGGCTGGCCGTTGTTGAGCGGATTATCTTGATTTGGCGTGGTAGTAATGGATAAATCGGGTAGCAGCCAGGCCCAGCCTGAGCCGAAGACGCCGATGGCTTTTTCGCTGAAAGCATCCATGAAGCTCTGGAAATCGCCGTACTTTTCCTTGAGCGCATCGGCCAACGCGCCGCTCGGTTCGCCGCCACCGTCCGGCGACATCCACTTCCAGAATTGCGTGTGGTTGTAATGGCCGCCGCCGTGATTGCGCACCGCCGTGCGGATTTGTTCCGGTACGCTGTCCAGATCGCGCAGCAGTTCTTCGAGCGATTTAGCTTGCAATTCCGGCGCCTTTTCAAGCGCCGCGTTCAGCTTGTCGACATACGTTTGATGGTGCTTGCTGTGGTGCAGCTCCATAATATCTTTGCTGATGTACTTGCCAAAGGCGTCGTACGGATAGTCCAAATCCGGCAGCGTGTACATAATCCCTCCTCCTGTCATTTATATACAAAGTATAGCGAGTCGGCCACAAAAACGGTATGAGAAAAGCTACAGGCGGCTACGGGCGCGGCGGCGGCGAGCCTTCAAAAATCACTTCGGGATCGACCACGGCGGAAACTTTTTGCATTAGGTACCAGCTGTCCGGCCCTTCCTCGTATTCGTGATCTTCGAACATCTGCTCCAGCAGCCGATCGGTGCCGCGGCCGTAGCGCTCGCCGCGCATCCAGGCGGAAACGTTTTCTTTGCCCAGCACTTTGATGACGGTATTGAGCTTGATGAGGTTGGCGCGGTCCGATTCCACCCTGGTTAAGGTTGGCCGGTCGGCGGTGAGCTCCGGCGCTTTTTCGTAGCCCAGCTGGACCGCCCGCCGCAAAAGCAGCGTGCCGAGTCCGTGGCCGTACAGCGCCTTGTCGCCGAGATCCATTTTGGTGACGTACATGCAGGCTTCGGGCTCGCCGTCGGTGGTTCTGGTGGAGCCGCTTCTCAGATCGAGCTGAAACTTGATGATGGAGCCAAAGCCAGGATGGATGGTGTAGTAGCCAATCCAAGAGGTTTCTTGAAGATGAGGTCTGCCAAGGGTGTCGCCGGTCAGGACTTCACGTATCAAAGCCACCTTTTCTTCCGGCGGGACCGAAGGTTCGTGGTCCCGGGATTCGACGTGGGTAACCGCTTCTTGATTGTTGAGCATGAGCTAGGTATCTATGGTATCACTCAGCCGGTGGGTCAGGAAGCGGCGGAAGGCGAAGGCGCCGAGGCCGGAGGCGGCCAGGAACAGGCCCACCACGCTGCCGGCGCCGGTGTTGACCAGGCTAGCCGGCTGGCTGGAGGTTTCGGTCTCGGTGGGTTGCGCGGCGGCCGGCGGTTGGCTGGTGGCAGTGGTTTCGGTGGCCGGCTGGGTGGTGGTTTCCTGAGTGTTGTTGGTAGTGTTGTTATTGGTGTTCGTGACGTTGACGCTCTGCGACTGGGATTGGGACTGGCTCTGGGTTTGGACTTGCGCCGGCGCCGGCGTGGGCGTGGGCGTAGGTTTAGGCGCTGGTTTCTTGGCTTGCGGCTTGCTGACGGCCTGGGCCTGGCCGATGCCGCTCTTACTCTGGCTGACCGCCTGTGCGCGCACGGCGTTGCCGCAGCTGGCGATGATGGCGAACTGGAACTGGCCGTTCTTCATCGACACAAAGGCCGGCAAGGAGGCCTGCTGAAACGATACGCTCGGCGGCCGCGTATAAAAGACGGCTCCGTTCGAATTCACTTTATTGCTGCCGGCCATGTACTGCCGCCCGCCGGTCAGGGCGTTGGTGGCGACCGGCGCGGATTGGTTATCCACATAGACCTTGCCGTCTTTGTTGACGTGGCCGGCCACGTTGGTGACCTGCAGATTAGCCATGTCAGTCTGGCTGATGCCGAAGTAGGCGTAGACGGCGCGGACGTAGGCGCTGGATTGATAATCGTTCAGCAGCGCGCCGGTGCTGTGGGCGCCGCAATGGATGATGGCGTTATTGTCGCAATCGCTCGGCCCGCCAACGCTGATGGCGCTGGCCGCCGGCGCCGCCAGCAGTGCCGCCCCGAGCACCAAGCTCGCCACGACCGAGCCCAACAATTTGCCCGGCTTGATATTTTGAAAAATTCTGCGCATACCCCTCCTCTCGTCGCGTAATAATCAACCCTCCAGCAGGTTACCTATATTAAGACACCGCCGCGGCATGCGGGCAGCCAAATATCTTACACTACAAAGCATAAGCGGCGCTTGACGGACCGGCGGGCGGCGGGTGTATAATCGTAGTAGTCGTGTATGGGCTGGCTCCAAGCCTTCCTCCGTGCAGGCGATTTATAACACCCGAGAAAGCACGCTTCGGCCCCTGCTCTCTCCTAGCTCCAACAGTTTTCCGGTCAGGAATATCGATCTAGAACGGTGATCGTGTTTTATCCGGCAAACCTACTCTCTTACAGAGACAAAAGCCGTTCAGCGCTGGTCCGCGCGGGCCTGCCGCCTCTCTTAATTATTAATCGAAATCAGGAGCTAAATTATGGAAGACGTAACGATGATCAACGAAGATGTCACAATTGTGGCCTATTATTTCAAAGACAAAAAGCACCCTAAGTGTTTCCCGAAAAAGATGGAGTACAACAACCGGCAGGTCATTTTTACCGAGACCGGCCTGCGCCATCCCACCCACCACGGCCAGCGGATGGTTCACGTCTTTGACATGACCGACGGCGAGGCTGACTACCGGCTGGAGTTCGACGCCGAGGCGCTGCGCTGGAAGCTGGTGTACATTGCCGATCAGGCCCAAGGCTTTCAGGGGCAACTGCGTGCAGCTACCGCTTAATACCGAGGAGCCGCAGGTCATGCACATCGACCTGAATTCCTGCTTCGCCACGGTTGAGCAGCAGGCCCGGCCGATGCTGCGCGGCCGGCCGGTGGGCGTGACCAATCGCCGCGTCAGCGAGGCCAAGTATGCCTGCGTGGTGGCGGCTTCGATTGAGGCCAAGGCGCTGGGTGTGAAGGTCGGCATGCGGGCCGACGAAGCCCGCCGGCTGGCGCCGGATATGGTGGTGCTGGAAACCGATCCGCCAAAGTACCACTACGCTTACCAAAAGCTGGTGAATATTATGAAATCGTACTCGCCGAACGTCACCATGAAGAGCATCGACGAGGGTGTGATTGATTTTCATGGCACCCGCCGGCATATCAACGATCGGCCGCTGACCGATATCGGCTACGAAATTAAGCGCCGGCTCAAAGAAGACGTTGGCTGTTGGATGCGCTGCAATGTCGGCATCGCGCCCAATAGATTCCTGGCCAAGCTGGCCGCTGGCTTACACAAACCAGACGGCCTGGACGTTATCACTCATAAAAATCTGCGCGCCGTGCTGGCCGGCTTGGAGCTGACTGATTTGCACGGCATTGCCCAGCGCAATCAGGCGCGGCTGAACATCGCCGGCATCTTTACGCCGCTGGAGTTTTTGGACGCGCCATCCGACGTGCTGCGCCGCCAAGTCTTCCATAGTATTTGCGGTGAAGATTGGTACCAGCGACTGCGCGGCCACGAGGTAGATGCCACGGTGTTCGACACCAAAACTATCGGCCGGCAGTACGTGCTGGAAAATATGCGCCTGGACGAGCCGACGCTGCTGTCGCGGCTGGCCTATCTGTGCGAAACCACCGGCATGAAACTACGTCACAAGGGTTTCTGCGCCCGCGGCGTCATGGTCTATGCCCGCTACGCCGGCGGCGATTACTGGTACGAGCGCCAGATGTTCAAAACCAGCTTTTTCTCGAACGCCGAGGTGCACCGCCGCGCCACGCTGCTCTTTAACAAACGGCCGCGGCACGATTACGTGCGCGAGATAGGCGTCACTTGCTACCAGTTGGAGCCATCAAGCCAAAATCAAGTCAGCCTGCTCGAGGAAGTCAACAAAGAGGTCTGGCTGACCGAGGCGGTCGACCAAATCAACAACCAGTACGGCGAATTCACGCTGACCTTCGCCAGCAGCCACCCCTCGCGCCGCGTTGTCCGGCAAAAAATCCCCTTCGGCACCACCCGCTACTTCGAGCTGCTCTGCCGCAGTGCCTAAGACTACGTGCCTCAGGATTCGGGGACAGGTATTAATCCCTCTGCCGCCTCGACCACGACTCGTACGTTCGGGTCCTCCAGCAACTCCTCCAGCGAGGGCATGTGCCGGGCCGCTTCTTCTCTGCGGCGGGCCTCCGCTTCGGTAATCCATTCAACTCCCGCGCCGTACACATAATCAGGACGAGGCAGGCTCGGATCTTCCTTCAATATACGGATTAGATATTCAGCCCATGGATCCTGCACGGCAACCATTTTCGGCTTAGGCTCAGAAAATCGTTCGAAAATTCCCATTAAGTTCTATAATACAGCATCGCTTAAATCAGACACTCGGCTCAAGTGATGATCAGCGGCTTGACGATTTTTTGGGCGGTGCTGTTCAGGGTGCGCGGAAGGGCGCTTTGCGACCAGTACCAGTTAGCGTTGCTGGCTTCGATGAAGGTTAAGGCGCCGCCGCCCTGCAAAAATAATAGGAAAGCGATCACCAATAAGCCGGCCTTTAAGTTCAGGCGGTTGCCCAGCCACTGCCGATAAGCCAGCCCGATGGCCAGCATGACTGGCGGCATAACCGGCAGCAGGTAGCGGCCGTTCAGCGCTACTGCGGCGCCGAGATTCACGTAATCATGAAAATTCCACAGCCACAGAACCGCGCAGTACACGGCGCTGATAAACAACAAAAAGCCGAGCGGCTGGTGCTGCCGCAGCAAAGCCCGCGTGCGCCGCGGCCGGCAGACTAGCAGCAACATGCCGCCTCCGAATATAACCGCCGCCGTCCCAGCTATAATCGGCAGCGGCGAAATATGAATATACATGGCATTAGGATTGGCGCCGCTGCTGCTAATGAAAAACGAATGCTCGAACATGCCATACGCCCAGGTCACGCTGTAGTGAAGCGGGTTCAGGTTAACGCTGGTTTTCTGGAGGGCGTCGCTATAGTTGCGAAACCAGGGCGTGTAAGCTGCGCACTGGCTGACCGTTAGGACTTGGTTGCACTGCGGTACCGGCGTTTTGTAGGCCACCAGGTTGGTGCCGTAACGCTGGCCGAACAGCCCCAGCGCCACCAAAAAGACAGCTACGGCGGCCAGACGGTAAAATCGACCGGTTACCTGCCAGGCGGTCTGCCAGCGGTGATTTTTTTCGGCTGCGCGCCGCAGCCGCCAGATTTGCCAGCCGACATAGGCAGCGATGGCCGCGAAAATAGGCAGAAACTCAAACTGCACCAGGCTGGCGAACATACAGATGGCGCCCAGCTTCAGCAGCCGGCCGACCGGCACGCGCCGCGCCAGCAGTTGTTGGCGCACGTCGAGGCCGGTCAGCATGGCCAGCGCAGCCAGCGGCAGCAGCAGGTCATCGTAATTGATTTGGCCGGCCAGCAAAGGCAGCACCGGTATCAAAACAAAAAACAGCAACGCGGCATTGACCAGCGCGCTCGAAGCCTTCGTTCTGAGCAGGAGCGCCCTGAACCACACGAGGCTGCAGGCCACCAGAGCCACGTCAATCAGGCGCAAACATACGATCTGGGTGGGCTGATAGGAGGTCCACAATGAAATCAACCTATACGGAAAGCTCATCAAGTAGTGATAGAGGTAGGAGGGGTCGCTGGTGAGCGCGCCGAAGGCGTTGGCGTGCGCCGGCTGGTGGGCGAAAAAAGGGCTCCACTGCGCGGCGTACAGCTTGATGATGCCAAAATGAAAATCCTCGTCGAAGGCCATGGGATAGCTCGAAGAAATGGCGATCCAGACCGATTCGATGACAAAAAGCGCCACGATGAGCCCGAAGCAGGTTTTAGATTGCATGAAGTTGTATATTTTGACGGCGAATGGTGTGCGCATGAAACGAGGTTTCGTTAACTACCCGCAAATTATGGCTCGATTGGCTGTAGTTTGGCTGAATGCCGGCCGGCTTGGCGGCCGCGCGCCACAGTCTAATTAGGCCTTAGGCCGCCGAATTATAAGCTCGCTTTCAGCTGCGATTCGTAGACTAGTACTCGTGGCGGGTAACGATATCAAAACCCCTCGGATAACACAATGAGTTCCTATTACCCTTCCACCCCCTCCATGCCGCCGGCGCCGTCTCGGCGCCGGCGCTCTCGGCAGCTTGGCCGTTATCTGTGGCTGATCGGGCTAATCGTTCTGGCTGTCTTATCAATTCATTTGCTGCATTCCCGCGGCAAAAGTTCGGCGGCCCCCCGCCCCGCCCAAACGGCTGCCCAACGCCGCCGAGCGCTGGCCGCGCTCAACACTCAGATCAATGGTATCTTGGCCGCCAACCCAGGCGTGGACATTTCGGTAACGGTCACCGATATTCATTCTGACCAGAGCCAATCGTACGGTCCGGCTGTGCCTTACGAAGCGGCCAGTGTCGCCAAGCTGATCACGGCGGCCGACTATCTGCACCAGGTGGAAGCCGGCACGCAAAGCTTGCAGACCGAGCTGGAAGATGGCAATACCGCCGCCTACGATCTCAAGCAAATGATCGTCGTAAGCGATAATAACGCCTGGCAGAGCCTGACCGATCAGCTGACGCTCGACAGTCTCGGCAACTACGCCGCCAGCATCGGCATCAACGATTACGACCTGAACGATAATACGCTGCAAACGAGCGACATCGCTTTGCTGCTGCAGAAGCTGTATACGCATCAGCTTTTGAATACCGCCAACACCAATCTGCTGCTCGGCTACATGAAAATTGCCAACGAAGCTGGTTTTATTGTGCCGGCGGTGCCGAAGGATGTGACGGTGTATCACAAAGCCGGCATATTGGATGACCGGATTCACGACGCGGCCATCATTGCCGATCCGGTCACGCCGCTGGCGTTGGTAATTTTCACCAACGGTCACGGCGCCGGCAACGACGCGGCGCGGACGGCGGCCATCCAGTCAATCACCAAAGATGTGCTGGCAGCCTACGATATCAAATAGCGCGGCTAAAACTGGCGCTGCGCGCAGAAATCCACCACGTCTTGAAACGCCTGGCGAGCAGCCGGGCTTAGAGGCAGGCGCGCGACGTGCTCCGAGGCCTCTTGTTGCAACGCTGCGATTTCTTCGGCGACCAGCGCCGGAATTTGATAGTGCCGCAGCAGTGACTGCACGTAGCGGATGTCCGTTTTGGCCGCCGCCGGATTGCCGAAGACGGCCCGCAACCGCTGCTGTTCGGCGGCCGTGGCGTGCTGCATGAGGTAGTAGCGCAGCAGCGTTTTTTTGTTTTCGCGGATGTCGGCGCCCACCGGTTTGCCGGTGAGGCGCTGGCTGCCCAGCACGCCCAGTTCGTCATCACGGATCTGGAAAATGATGCCGGCCAGCCGGCCGATGGCTTGCATTTTTTGCAGGACGGACGGCGGTTGCGCTGCCAGCGCCGCGCCCAGGCTGAGCGGCATGGCCAAGCTGTAACGGGCCGTCTTTTGCTCCATCACGGCGTATATTGCCGGCTTGTCCGCCTCGCCAGTCATGGCACCGAGATAAATGTCCTGCATCTGGCCGCCGCAGGTTTGCAAGAGCTGTTCGCTGAAGATGCGCCGTGCGCTGGTGCTGCCGGCAGCGTTCAGTAACTCAAAAGCCAGAAAAAGTGCGATGTCGCCGCCGCTCAGCGCCATCGCCGTACCAAAACCGGCCGGATTGGCCAGCCGGCGCCGCTTGGCCAGCAGCTCGTACTGATGGTGCATCGACGGCCGGCCGCGGCGCAGCTGGTCGCCGTCCATAATGTCGTCGTGTATCAGCAGGCCGCTGTGGGCCAGCTCTACTGCCAGCGCCGTCCGCATCACCGCTTTGCCGGGCCGGCGGCCGCTCCACGCTTGGTAGCTGAAGCACACCAGGCTGCCGCGCAGCAGCTTGCCATCGCCGGCGAAGCGCCGCAGCCGCCGCAGAAAATCCCGGCTCCAGGCGCCGCTAGCCGCCGCTTGCTGGGCGGCCAAAAAACTGTCGAGCTCGGCGCGCAGCCGCGGGCCATATTTCGTGAGGGGCTTCATGGGGCGGCCGTTCGTTTATAGTGGCGGAGAAAGCGGACCGTCTGGCGTTGCTGGGCCAGCGTGTCGGCCAGCGACGATTCCAGCTCGTCCAAAAGATGGTGCATGGGGCTGTCCGGCCGCAGCAAGCCGCTGGCCTCAAAAGCTTGCCGGCTGTCGGCCAGGCGTGCCTGCATGCGCTGGCAGATGTCCGGCAGCGTGCGCTGCCAAAATTGGCGCTGTGCCCGCTTATGCAGGTCGGCCAGCGGATACGATCGCCGCTCCAGCTTGAGTTCCCGCAGCAAGCTGGCCACGACGTATGATATCTGTCCCTGGTTCAGATCAGCCTGCCAGTCGTGCAGGTCGTCGTTCAGCTGGCGGACAATCAGGTAATGGCGGAGGGCTTGTTCGATGTGCCGGAACGGCGCGCTGCTCGGCCGGTGACCGCGGAGGGCCAGCACGGCCAGCGCCGGCAGGGCGTGGCCCAGCGAACGTTCGGCCAGCTTTTGTAGCCGGCCGTAGCGCGGCAGCGCGGCGATGGTGATGGTTTGGCCGCTGACCGGAAAGCGGCACTGAGCCTGCTCCCAGGCGTTGGCGCCATCGATAGTGTCAAAGGTTTGCCGCACCAGCTTCTGAAACGCGGGCCGCGGCACCGCCTGGTCGAAACTTGCCAGCGAATAGCGCATCGCTACGTTGGCTGCCGACAGCGCCGCCGGCCGTCCCTCCTCATCCAGAAAATCATCGTAGACGGTGTACGCCAGCCAGCCGTAAAGATTGGCCAGGCTCAATTTGTGGAAGGTTTCGGCGGGCTCGGGCCGGAGCGGCTGGGCCAGCGAGCGGTTGAAGTCGCGCGGCAGATCAATAATTGCCGGGCCGTTGCTGCTGGCGGCTTGCTGGCGCAACAACGTCAGCATTTGCGTTTGCAGCGCCGGTTCCAGCTGCTGACACTGCTGCTCGGCCAGCGAAAAGAGCGGCTGTCGGTTGGGCCGCCGCTTAGAGACTGTCGGTTTCTGGGCGGGCAGCGGCGTGCTCCGGCGCTGAGAGAGGGCCAGCGCTTCCAGCGCGAAAGCCGTCGTCAAAGCGGCTGCGCCGTTATAATAGCGGCGCCCGTTTTTGACGGGATCGGCGTAAAACGCGGCCGCCGGCCAGCTGCCGTCACGACGCTGGCCGCGCAGCAGCGTCCGCACTTCAGCCGTCAAAGCTTGCTTATCATCAAGCCGCAGCCGCGCGCTCAGGCACAGCGCCCGCTCGAGGTCGTTGGCCGCGCTACCATGCAGTTTTCGGGCCTGCTCCAGCAAGCGCGCTCGGCAAGGCCCGCGGTAGGCCCGGCCGAAATAATATATAAAAGCGTACGGCGAGGGATAGTACGGCGAAGCGTAGGTCTCGTTTTTGACGGCTTGGCCGAGGAACTCCTCCAGCTTGGGCAACTCATGGCCGGCAAGTGACAAAAAATAGGCGATGTTGCTGTTGACGGCGAGGTCCACGTCAAGCCAAATCGGTGCGCTGTCGGCCGACACCAGCCACGTCCGATACGGACCGCCGACCGATGTTTCGGCGGCTAAGAGCAGCTTAATAGTGTGGGCCATGGCAGCTTCGTCAACCAGGCTCGGGTCGTGCCGATAGAGGCCGGCCAGCGCGCAAAAAGTGTCGTCAAGATCGTTCGGATAGGCCTGGGTTTGATATTCCGGCGCCCGCCGCGACCAGTAATTAAAGCTCCAGTCGTCGGTTTTTTGATCGAGCAAAAAGGCGGCCAGCCGCTCTCGTACCGCACGGGCTTGCGGCGCAGCGACTTCGGCCAAAGACGTCAGCATCAGCGCCGGCACGAACACCGTCTGCCAGTCGCGCAGCCGCCGGAACCGCTGTGCCGAGGCGCTGGAAAAACTAACAAAACTGCCGTCGGCCTCTTGCTGGCCGGCCAGGTAATGCAGGCCGCGCTCTACGGCCGCCTCGATATCAAGCCGGGCCATGGTAGCTCTTCGGCAGGCGCACCTCAAAGCTGGTGCCGGCCTCGGAGCTCTGCAGCGTCAGGCTGCCGCCGAAGTCGTGCTCCACAACCTGCTTGACGATAAACAGGCCAATGCCGGTACCCCGCCGCTTGGTGGTGTAAAAAGGATTGAAGATCTTGGCCTGCCGCGCCGCCGGAATGCCGCGCCCGTGATCAGTAACGCGCAGGCAGAGCTCCGTCCGCTGGCGTTCCAGCTGCAGCTCAACCGAACGCGGCCGGTCAGCCGGCTGGCGGCTCGGATAGGCCTCAATGGCATTGCTGAGCAAGTTGAGAATAATCTGACGGAAGCGGATAACGTCGCCGGTGTAAGTCAGCGACGGCTTAACCGACTTGTGGCGCTCGACACTAATCGTTACCCTGGCCTGCCGGGCGGTGGGCTGCAAAATCTTGAGCACTTCCTCGATCTCGGCCACCACGTTGAAGTTCTCGGCGGTGGTTTGGCCGCGCAGCTGCTGGCGCACCCGCTGCACAATTGCGTCGATATGACCGATGTTCTGGCTGATGCGCCGCGTGATGTCCGATTGGCCGCCATCGGACAAACCCTCGATGTCCAGGCTGACCGTCGACAAATGGTTGGCCAAATCATGAAACAAGGCGGTGCTCAGCCGGCCGAGCTCGGCGAAGCGGTAGAGTTCCTGCATTTGATCGAGCTGCGCGGCGGCCAACTGCTGGGCGCGTTCTTCGGCCTTGGTTTCCAGCAAATCACGCTGGCGCGCTAAGGCTTTTTCGGAGCGGCGGGCTCGTTTGAGCGCTACTTCCATCTGACGGTTGAAGAGCCAGGAAACCAGGGCGATGACGAACAGCACGGCGGCAAAACCAATGACGTCGCCAGGCGTTGGCTGGGTGTTGACCCAGTGCAGGTCGGGGTGCAAGTGCCCGCTAGCCTGGCCGTGCTGCAAAGCGGCCATCAGGACGATGATCAAGCCGGCGCTGTAGACCGAATAACGGGCGCCGATCAGCACGCCGGCCATGACGACGGACAAGCTGAACAATAGCAGGCCGGTGGGCAGCAGAATGCCCCAATGGAAGGTGGTAAAGCCGCTTAATAGCAATATCAGAGCCGTCAAAACGGCGCCGGCGGCGCGCGGTTGCCGGCCGTAGCGACCCAGCGTGTAAAGCCCCACTATAATAGCTAAGATCAAGAGGTTGTTGATAATCCGATCGAGGTGGGGCGTTTCCTGAGAGATGACGGGCGCCAGCACGGTGTCAAGCAGCGCGATCACTGCCAGCGCGAACATGCCGAGCTGCACATAATTCAACACCGTTTCGCGGACGGCTTCATCGGTCTCTGGGGACAAAGGGGTTATGAATCGGTTGTAAAATCTGTGCATGGTCTTAACGTCTCCGCCGAACGGCGCCGGACATCGGGGTGCCGGCGCTGTCCGACATCAGCGGCCTAGAGGTCGACGCTCGACCACGGCGTGGCGGTCGCCTGCTCCATGAGTGCCTGCTGAACGGCCGCGCCATCGCGCGATTGTTCATCAGTCAAAATCCGAGTAATGATATCCTTCATGCCCACCTCCTTTCTCCTCAAGTTATGCGCGGACTATGCCCTATCGTTGATAGTATAGCCCAAACCGTAAGCAGTTTTGATAAGTTTGCGTTTGTATGTCCGGTCGATCTGGTCGCGCAGCCGCTTGATGTGAACGTTGACGGTGCCGTCCCACGACACGCTGCCGGATTCCCAGACATTGTCCATAATCATCGAGCGGGTGACGATTTTGCCGCGATTACGCATCAGGTACTCTAAAATATCGAACTCTTTGGGGCGCAGCCGGATAGGTTTGCCGGAGCGCTGCACCTGGCGGCTGAGCGGATCGAGCGTCAGGTTGCCAACCTTGAGCGCGTAGAGGCTTTGCAGCGCCGGATCGTGATTGGTACGCTTGAGCAAGGCGAACAGGCGGGCGCGCAGCTCGGCGATGGTAAACGGCTTGGTGAGATAATCATCGGCGCCGGCTTCAAACAACGTGACTTTTGTGCTGGTGTCCTGATCGCCCGACAGGACTAAAATCGGCACCTTGAGATCGTGACGGCGCAGCCGCAGGCAGACCTCGTGGCCGGGCAGATCCGGCAAGCCGAGATCCAGAATCACGGCGTCGTACTGATGTTTTTTGGCCAGCCGCAGACCTTCCCTGCCTTTGTCGGTGTGAGTGATGGCGGAGCCGGCCGCCAGAAAGCGGCGCAGGCTCTCCACCAGTTCGCTATTGTCTTCGATACACAGTAATTTCATGTTGTGCTAGCCTACCTAGCATTAATTTAACAACTAAATTATTAAAATCTTATTAAAAAGTTATCCACAGCCCTGGCAAAAGAGCCGCCGTAAGAATTATGAACGGACCGCCAAGAGCTAGATTTTCTCGAGGTCAGCCAGCTTTTTAACACCGACGGCAATCGGCACGTAGCCAGCCGCGATAATCGTTAATAAGCAATAAGCCAGGGCGATAACGGCGGCCGTCGACAGACTTTGCAGCTGGCTGGTCAGCACCGTTAATATTTGCGTCAGAATAGAACCAGCGATGATGATGCCGAGGCCCAGCGTCAGAAAGTTAATGTCGTGGGCGTACAGCTTGCCGCCGATATGGCGCTGGTAGAGCCACATCATGTGCACCGCCAGCGAGCCGAGGTACCAGCTAATGAGGTACGGAATCAGCAGCGTCGCCACCGTCACGCCGGTCGGCGTGTAATAGGCGGCGTGGCTGGTGGCGGACAGCGGTATATGGGTGGCGGCCGACAAATGGTTGAAGAACAGATAGGTATACAGCACCGCCAAAGCAACGTAAGCGGCGTTATAAACCACCGAGCCGCCGGGCTGGATTTTCTTGCTGGTCAGTTCGGCCAAGCGCACGGCGCCTCGGTAAATAAAAATGAACGCCGCCAGCGTAATCAGCAGGGTCAGATAATTATTAACGATTACCTGCGGCCGGATAAATTTTAAGTGCTTGCTGTCATAGTAGCCGAACAGCGAGCTTATGACGCTGGTGGCCGTGGTGCCGATGGCCAGTATCGACACGCCGTAACTGATGGTTCGCAGCGCCGCGCCGTCTTTGTGCCGCTTGATGGATAAGGCGTAGCGCTCCAGAATGGAGGCGCCGTAGAAAGCCACTGCCCAGATGGCGATGAGCGGCAGTATGACCAGCGTGTCGATAATCCGCAGCTGCGCCAGCGTCAGATGATATTTATGCAGCAGCGCGTCACTGGCCGGCGTGGTGTAAACCGTAATAGCAAAGATCAGGCTGAGGCCTAAGAGAGTGAGGAAGTATTTTCTTTGCATGACGGGGGTCCTTGCAGCGGCTCGATAGAACAGCTTTGATTACTCGGACGACCCTGGAGTAGCAGCGCGAAGCTCTCGCGACCCTGTTACTACCGTGTCGCAAGCGTATAGTACTCCATTGTTGAGGGGTTGGCCAGTGCTAAGTCGCCGGAGTTTCGGCCGCCTGTAATATTTCTAGATGCCGACGAGTTCTTTTTCGGCTTCGGCGCGGTCTTTTTGGCTGGTTTCGCCGGTTTTGCCGCCGGCTTCTGAGTAGAAATATTGGCCGCCGCGCAGCCAGGAGGCGACCGCCGCCAGCAGGAAAAGTATCAGCGAAGCCGTAAAAGCGATCTTGAGGCCGTGCATGAAGGGGCCGGAGATCAAATGCGGAAAGAATTGCTTGCCGGTGAGCACGGCCTGGTTATGGGCTGGCAGATGCTGCAGCGTCGATGCTGGGATGAGTTTGGTCATCGGATTGTAGCCTAAGAAGGCCGCGAACAGGCTGCCAACCGGCGGCGCGGTGGCGATTTGGTGGGCGATTGGCGCCGGCACTTTTTGGGCAGTCAGCTGCGACTGCATGGTGTGCGGCAAGGTGGAAGCCAGGCCGATAATGATCAGGCTGAAAAAAATGCCGATCGACAAGACCATGCCGGCGTTCATGGTGGTGGCCCGCATGCCGGAAGCCTGGCCGCGCTCGCTGGGCGGCACGGCATTCATGATGCCGCTGCTGTTGGGCGCCGCGAACAAACCGGAGCCGGCGCCGTTCAGGAAAATGAAGATGGCGAAGGCCCAGTACGGAAAGTCGGCCGGCAGCAGCATCAGCAGGAAGAAGCTCAGCGCCGCCACCAGCATGCCGCCGGTGGCAAACGGCCGGGCGCCGAAGCGATCAGACAAGTAGCCGGACAGCGGCCCGGCCACCAGAAAACCAACGGTCAGCGGCAGCATGAAGATGCCGGCCCAAAGCGGCGTTTTCTCGAAGCTGTAGCCGTGCAGCGGCAGCCAAATGCCCTGCAGCCAAATAATCAGCATAAATTGCAGCCCGCCCCGCCCCACCGCCGCCAGCAGGCTGGCGATGTTGCCGGCCGCGAAAGCGCGGATCTTAAAAAGGCGCAGATCAAACAAGGGATTTTTGACTCGCCGCTCGACGAACACGAAGCTAATCAGCAGCAGTCCGCCGGCCGTCAAAAGGCCAAGCACCTTGGGGCTGCTCCACCCCATCACGTGGCCGCCGTACGGCTGGATACCGTACGTGATGCCCACCAGTATCAGAATCAGGCCGAGCGCAAAGGTGATGTTGCCCAGCCAGTCGATGCTTTGGCGGACGCGCCGGCCGGTATCCTGCAGCGCCAGGTAGGCCCAGGCCGTGCCGATAACGCCAAACGGCACGCTGACCCAAAAGACCAACCGCCAGTGCAGGTCGGCCAGCAAGCCGCCGACCAAGAGGCCGATGAACGAGCCGCCGATGCCGGCAATAGTGTTAATGCCGAGCGCCAGGCCGCGTTGATTGGCCGGAAACGCGTCGGTCAGGATGGCAGTCGAATTAGCAAACAGCAGCGCTGCGCCGAGACCCTGGATAATCCGCATGCCGATGATATACAGCGCCGCCGATGAGCCGTGGCCGGGCGTCAGACTGAGTGCGATCGAGGCCAGCGTAAAGACCGCGAAGCCGCCGTTATACATCTTGGCGCGGCCGAACATGTCGCCCAGCCGACCGAAGGTCACCACCAGCACGGCGGTACAAACCATAAAACCCATCAGCGTCCATAACAGATAGTTGATGTTGCCAGCCTGCAGCGGATCGAGGTTGATGCCGCGGAAAATCGCCGGCAGGCTGATGATGGTGATGGAGCCGTTGATGGCAGCCATCAATACGCCCAGCGTGGTGTTACTGAGGGCGATCCATTTGTAGTGCGGGCTGTCGGTGTTGGCGTGGTGCAGCAGTTTGCGGAGCATTAACTGTCCGCCCCCGTGCCGTCAAACCAGGCCTCGGAGGTGGTTACTTCGGCATGGCGCGGAAAAACTTTTTCGACCAATACGCGGTGGACTTCGTCGTCCATGTCGGCGCACAGGTCGGCCAGGACGGTGATTTGATAATCCTTATCGGCGGCTTCGCGCAGCGTGGACAGTACCACGCCGCTGGTAGCGATGCCGGTCAAGACGATGTGCCGCACATCCAAGCCGCGCAGCACCACCTCCAAGTCGCTGCCGGTGAAGGCGCTGACGCGGCGCTTGGTGACCACCACTTCCCCGTCGGCCGGCGTCAGGCTGGGCGCCGGATTGACCAGACCCGTGCCGCTGCCGGCCTTAATGGCGCCAAACGATTTATTATTGGCGCTGACCTCCGGAAAGCCGGGCCGAAAACCGACCACCACGTAAATCACCGGCAGCTGCCGCTGTCGGGCCTGGGCCACGGCGTCCTCGACTTTTTTGAGGTAGGTGTCCGCCTCCTCCAGCCGTTCGACGATGCCGGGCTGCACGTCCATAATTAAAAGTGCTGTGTTGTCGGTCGTTGCCATATGAGCCTCCTTTTTAGGTGAATTGTTTGATGATGGTAAGCAGCGAGTCGCGCAGCGCTTCGATACTTTTGGGGTCGAGCTGCGTTTGAATCGCTTTGTAAAGAGCTTCCGCGGGCGGCGGTATATTCTTGAATTTGCGCTTGCCCTCGGCGGTTAGGCGGATGCGTTTGAGGCGCTGATCCTGCTCGTCGCGCAGGCGCACCAGCCAGCCTTTTTTGACCAAGGCGTCGACGAGGCGCGTCAGCGTGGCGGCCTCGACTTCCAGCAGGCCGGCCAGCTCGGTTTGGGTTAGCTCGCCCCGCTCGGCGACGTAATACAGCACCCGATACTGGCTGCGAGCGATACCATGACTTTTGAGCAGGGCGTCGATTTCGCGGTCGAGCAAGCGCGCGCTGCGCTTAATCAAGATGGGAAGGAGCGTTTCCTCATTCATGTTAGAACACCCGCTAATTAGTTAGCTACCTAACTAATATACACCCTGCTGCGGGCTTTGTAAAGCCGCAGGATTTCTGCCGCTTAAGCAGTTCCCGCTGGTCACCAAGCCGGCCGTGCGCTACTTGCCGGCGCGTGATTCCTGCTGGAGGGCGGCGCGCAGAATAATAAACAGCGCCAGGTTGACGGCCAGGCCCGGCAGCGCGCCAAATTGAATTCTGGTAAAAGTAAAAAATTCAGTCAAGAAAATGTTTACCAGCAATGCCCGCCGGAAATATTCGTAGGCCTGCAGGCGCGAACGGCGCAACTGGAAAGCGCCGATGATGGCAAAAATTGAAGCCACCACCGAAGACGCCAGCTGCCCGATGAGCAGCTTTGTGGAGTAACTGTCATAGTGCTGGAACAGCTCGTGCAAGCTGTTAAAGCTGTGCGTTAGATTGCCGATGACGACGCCCAAGAAAATCAGGGCTTCGATCACGAACACGGCGCCCACCAGCCGTCCCGACCCTTCCAGATTCCAAAAGCGATCATACGCCCGCTTGACGGCCGCTTGCCAGCGCTGATAGCGGCTCGGCGCGTGCCGCACCGGCTTGATGCCGCGCACTAGCGCCTGCAGCTGCTCGGTAATTGGATCGGCCTGGTCGGCCCGCGCCAGCAGCGCCAGGGTGGCCGCCTTTTCGTAGCGGTCCATGTCCTTGCGCACCGCTTCTTCGAGCTGCTGCAGCGCGTTCAGCTGATATTCGTCGGAGCTGAGCTGCTGCCGCCGCGTCAAAAAGTTAAAAATCAGATACAAAATGGCAAAAATGGCGTAAATCAGCCCGATGGTCGGCCGGAAAAAGTAGTTGTTGTCGCGGGTGATAAATTTGCCCAGCTCATCGATAAATAAGCCGAAGCCGATGCCCGCTATGAAGGCGCACAGTTTCTGAATGCGCACGCCGAGAAACGACAGGTTGATGACGATGGCCGTCAGCATCAGCAGGCCGCCGTAGAGCATGTGAGCGATGTGGTATTTCGAACCGCCAACCGACGGGTAGTGTGTAATATGCAGGAAAAAGCGGTTGATGAGCAGCGCGCTGATGGCCGTCACCAAAAAAATTTCCAAATGATCGCGGGCATAAATGTTGCGATAGAGTGGTCGCCGGGCCATGCGGCCAGTATAGCGTATTCCGCCACTGAGGTGACTATTGACAAGTTAAGCTTATGCATGTAAAATATAAATTTTGGTTATCGCCTATGCACAGCCTGGTTGAAAATACGCCTGACATTCAGCCGCCGGAAGTTACCTATCCGGTGTATGACAACATGCCGCCGGGCCCCGGTTCTCTGCCGCCGCAACTGGTCCGGCACCACTGGAACATACCGGTCGCGCAAGTAGACCAGCCGGAACGTGAACGACGGCTGCTTAAGGAGCCGATGCAGCTGATCCTGTCGCACTGCGGCGCCTATCCGCCGATCAGCCACCAGGAGTCGCTGGCCTTGCTCACGGATACGCGCGAGGGCGATATGGCTGCCAGAGAGCGCTTAATCCTCCATTTTCAGCGCTTCGTGGTTTATCATGCCAAAGTTGCCTATACCCAAGCCAAGCATCTCAACGTGCCTATGGAGGATGTCGTTCAAGACGGTATGGTGGGGCTGATTCAAGCGGTCGATAAAAGCGATGTCGAAGTTGCCAAGCAGCACGAAGGCACCGTTCGCTCGTATGTTAGTTGGGGCATACGAGGTAGCATCGGCAAGGAGCTGGCGGACCGCTCGCGCTTGATCCGTATTCCCCGAAATTTGCATGACCAAGCTCGCAACTTAACGCTCGTTGCCAGCCATTTACGGGCCGAATTGGGCCGCGAGCCGACGGATCTGGAAATAGCCGAACGTATGGGTATGGCGCCGCCAAAGCCGCCGGAGCTGATTGGTCTCGACGAGGGCGAAGAATACGATGAATTTACCGGTAGATATTCGGAGCGGGCCGTCAACCATGCTCGTTCGTCGTATGCCTATGCTCGGGCGGAGGCCGCCACCGAAGTTCACGAAATAATGAAGACGGTCAGACCGATGCTCTCCTTTGATTCTCCGGTGCGGGATCGAGCGGGCGAATGGAGGCCGCTTCACGAGGTTTATAAGGGTGAGGCCGGCGAGCCGCAAGAGGAAGAGCTCGAAGAAGCGGCTTACCAAAGCGTTTTGCGCGATTACCTCGGCAAAGCCGTGGACAAAACCCTGAACGAAAGGCAGCAGCAAGCCCTGGAATTACGCTATGGCTTAGATGGCAGCGAGCCCCACACGCTCGAACAAACCGGCAGAATTATGGGCATAACCCGAGAGCGGGTACGGCAACTTGAAACCACGGCCACTAAGAAACTGCGGGAGTTTAGCGGACTTCGCTCGGACGACGAGGAGGAGCTGGAAATTGTGCGGCCTCCTGCCGACCGATGGCTGAGGCCAAAAACCTACGTTGACCGTTTGAGCAGTATTGTGGCGGCGCGACGCAATCATAAGAATCCGTCACCAGCGTGGGCAGAATCCGCTCTGGAAGATATTGTGCAGGAAGAAGGCCTGAACCTGTACCGCGTGGTGGCGGCGCGCCGCCGCGAAAAAGCTTTGGCAGGCGTCGAGTCAAACCTCGAAAAACTAGCCGACGACTATCTGGCGCGCTGTCGAAAAGGCAGCTTGCATGTCCAAACGCTGGCGGCAGAAGAAGGCTTTTTGGCGAGCTGCCTGCAGCCCGTCAGCCTTTTTGGGTCAAAGAGCACGGGCTTCAACGAACGGGGCGTTCGCCGCGTTCTTCGGGAGTATGGCGGCTTGGCGGCGTTCATGGCCTTGTCGCTTAAACCGGCGGCCATGCCGTCTTTGCGGGCCTGGAAAATTGCCCGCCGGACGCTGCTTCAAACCGTCCTGGCCTGTCAAGACGATAGCGCCCCGCGCTTTGCTGATGCCTACTGTCAGGCCGTCGAGAAGGCGTTTGAGCAGACCGATGCTAACGCTCAGGAGCACAAAAAGTAAAACCGATTTTTATGAGGCGGCGCGGGCGCGCTGTCGATACAACCGCGTGATGCCGTAGCCCAGGCCGGCCGCCACTAAACTGGCGAGGCCGCCGAGAACGAGCGGTGCCCGCCCACCGCGGCTGTCCGCCAGCCAGCCCAGCAGCGGCCCGCCGAGCGGCGTGGTGCCGATGAGTAAGACGGTTTGCAAGGCCAGCACCCGACCGCGCATGTCCGGCCGAGCCTCGATTTGCACCAGCGCCGTGGTTGACGTGGTGTAGAGAATGCTGGCGGCACCGACGAAAAACGCCACCGCGGCCGCCACCGCCACGCTCTGAGCGGCAGACAGCACGAGCATCGCCACGCCAAGCGCGCCGGCGCCCCATATGACATGCCGCAGTTTTACAAAGCCGCGATGCGCCACAATCAGCGCAGTCACCACCGATCCGACGCTCATTATGGAATACAAAACGGTATAGGTGGTGTTGGCTTTGTGCAGCCCGTCGGTCACGAAGAGCGGCAGCGTGACGCCGAAGTTATAAGCTAAAATGCCGATGATCAGCAGCATCAGAAAATTGATCCATAATTTGGGCTGGGACAAAACGTAGCGCAGACCGGCACGCACTTCGCCCTTAGCGCGTTCGGCCGGCGGCCGGCGGTGCAACTCGCTAGCGCGCATCATAAGCAGACAGACCAAAACTGCCAAATAGGAGGCAGCATCGACGCTGAAACACCAGCCGTAGCCGACGGTCACCACTAAAAGACCGGCCAGCGACGGCCCGAAAATGCGCGATAAATTGACGATGGTGCTATATAAAACCACGGCGTTCGGCACGTCGCCGGCCGGCACCATTTCGCTGACGAACGACCGGCGCAGCGGATTGTCGAACGCCAGGAACGTGCCGCCGGCCACGGCCAAAGCGTACAAACCGGCCAGCGGCGGATGCGGCAGAAAGGCCAATATCGCCAGGCCGATGGACTCGGCCATCTCCAGGCTCTGGGTGAGCAGCAGCAGGCGTCGCTTGTCCGACCGATCGGCGATGGCGCCGGCCCAAATCGACAACAGCAGAATCGGCCCGAACTGGCAGGCCGCCAAAATGCCCACCGCCAGACCGCTGTGAGTTAGATGCAAGACCAGCAAGGTCAGCGCCACATTGGTCAGCCAGTTGCCGGTGTTGGACACAATCTGCCCGCTGAAATACAGGCGAAAATTGCGGTGCTTGAGCGACGAAAATGTCGCGCCAAGCGCCTGCCGCGCGCGTCCGGGCGGCTCGACGATAGATTCGGGCTCCATTGCTTCTATTATCGCACAATTCCGAGCGCCAAATGCTTAGCGGGAGGGCCGAGCTGTCGCGCTAACGGTTTACTTCGTGCGAGCCAAGTGGCGCAGACCGAGCAGCACCAAGACAGCCATCACCACGGCGCCGGCAAAACTGGCAATCGCCACGTAGAGGGCAATCATGCCGAAAGTCCAGTAGGCGTAACCGCTGCCGAGCAGCAGGCCGCGCAGCGTTTCGCCCTGGAAGAGCGTGGCCTTCTCGGCCTGGAGCGTTTGGTTGGTCGGATCGGCCATGGCCAGGTTGCTGACCTCGGCGTACGTTTTGCCGCCGGCTATTTTTTGGAGATGAACGTTGATGAAATTATCGGCGTAGACCTTGGCCTGCGCGCCGTTCACCAGCTGCTGGCCGGCATATTTGCTGACTTGTGTTTGATCGGCGGCCGGCAGTTCGGTCAGCGCCGCGCTGCCTTTAGCCGGAAAGAAGATCTTTTGCTGCGACAGCTCGGTCTTCACCGTCGAAGCCGCAAAATGGTGGCCGTACCACGCCAGCCCGCTCACTGCCAGCAGCACAATAGCCGTCACCGTTCCCAATAAAATAAATACTTTATCAATCGCTTTTCTTTCAGTGTTTGCCATGTTTATTCCTTTGGTATGTTAACGCTGGCTTAATTATAGCACCGGCTCGCGGCACTTCACGCTGCAGAGGAAGATTATTTCCCATACGCTTTGAAAATACCTGCCGAACAAATCCAAGCAAGCAGTATTTATATTTTAGGGCTACTTCTACGAAAAAGTCCTCGCAGAACCATTTATCGCTTAATCTTCCAGTTTGGAAAGATACTTTGAGGATCTGGAAAGCGCCGCCGATTTTCTGGCAAATCGGTTAGTGTAGAGTAACCAATCGGGGCCTGGCCCACCGGTGGCAGCTCTGTGAGTAACTGCAGGTGCAAGTGGATGCTCCAGCCGCCATTTTCTAGGCCTACAAATGAACCTAGACGGGCGATCTGCTCACCGGCCTGCACCTGTCCGCCCCTCCGCCTGTCGGCCGAGAGATGTCCGAAGAATAGGTACGGCAACGACGTATCGGCAGGCTGCAAAATCAAATAGTTACCGTAATTATGCAGGCCGGGCTCGTAATCACTTCTCACAATTTCACCGTCGCAGGGTGCAAATACCGGTTCTTGGTGGCGTGAAAAGATATCAATAGCCAGATGATAGGTGCGCCCCTCATCAGCTATATGACTGCCGCGCAATATGTCATGCCGGTCCTCGCCGTAGCGGCCGATAAGGTATCGCGCACCAGTTCGAGCCAGGACGCGGTTATTAAATTCCTGGCGATGGAAGGCGTCGCGGGGGTTTTTGCCGTGTTTCTCTTGCTCTCTCATGAACGTCTGAATATTTTTGTTTTGATCCTTGCTGGTTATCTCAGCAAAATTCCATACCAGTACCTCAGACCGCGTAAATAATTCCGGCATAATTTCTAATAGTTGCAGTGACATAGTTTTCTCCAAAATTAAAAAGTCCCGCTGCCGTAGCGCGGGACTTTGATATGCAATGAATAAAGCGCTACGGCCGGAGCTTTAAGCGCTTCTTAGCTACAGTGACTGCGGTTATCGTAATCATGATGCTAATATAAAACAAATGCCTGGTAATGTAAACAGCTTCCGCTACTCTTTCGCGTATGTCTTCGGCACAATCTGTGGTCGTTGAATCTCGAACGTGCCTACCAGCCGGCGTTTTTGGCAAGCTGGAGCGCATATTCCGGCCACCAGCTGCCGGCAGCCGGCGGCAGCGTGCCATCTATGGGCTGGCCTTCGGCGCCATCAGATTCGCCGGGGATTTTCACCCATAAGTAAGCGTCAAGCAGCGGCTCGCCAGGCGCAGGGTTAAGGGCTGGCAGCTCGCCGAGGGCGCGGCCGCTGGGATTGCACCATGCAGAATCCGGCGACGGGCCGTTGCCGTTGCGGCTGGTATCGATGGTGAAATGTTTGCCGCCGAGCAGAGATGAAAGTTCATGGCCGTAGCGGACATTGTCGGCGGTAGTTTGAAAATTCGAAACATTGAGGCTGAAACCGCTGGCACGTTCGATGCCGGCCCGCTCCAGGCGCCCGGCCATAACAGGGGCGGGATGCCATCCGGGGTGGCCGGCGTCCAAATATACCCGGGCTTGGGTTTGGGTTGCCAAAACGGTGACCGCTCTGGCCAGCATTTGGTAGCGCCCGGCTTGTTCTTCCGGCGTGAAGCGGTCGGCTTGCGCCAAGGAGTCCGGCTCCAGGATGACGAGTGCCGGCCTGTCGCCAAGGCCTTCGGCAACCGAGCCAATCCAGGCGTCATAAGCCACGGCGCCGTCAACCCCTCCCGCCGAATGTTCGCCTTTGTCGCGCTCGGGTATATTATAGAGCGCCGTGACGGGCAATTTGTCCTGCTGGGAGGCGGCTTCTGCATAGCTGGCTACTGCCGTCCGCACGTCGTCGGTGTGGCCTGTCAGCCAATAGGCGGTCGGCACCGAGCCGATCTTTTTTAGGAGCTGGGCGGCTTCCGGCTTCGCCTCCTCCCAAAGCTCGGCCTGGCGCAACGCATTGTTGTACGGATTGTCCGCAAAAGCGGCCGACTCCAAATCAAAGCTGTTCATCATGATAAAGTAACATGAAACATAATATTTTGCAACCCCTAGCAAGACGGCCAGTAAGTCCCGAAGTAGCGGCCGGCGCTAGCGGGCGAGCTCCGTGGCATAGGTATTGAAGGTCTGAAACTCCAGATAGTCATGAGTGTTGCCGGGCAGCTCGTGCACAGTTACGTTCTCCCGACCCATGGATTTTACATACTGTTCAACCTCTTGGTACGAGCCCAAGGGGTCGGCGGTATGCTGCAGAATAACAATTGGAAAATCAGTCTTCTCTAGCCAGTCTCTGGCCGGCAACTTATGGTGACGAATCATGGCGAGCGGTAAGCCAACGAACAAGCACGCTTGCGGTCGCAGAATGTTCATAGCCGCCGCCTTACTGGTCAGTATGGTGCCAGCTGACTTAGCAAATATTATGTAAGGAGACAAATCCTGCGTGGCAGCAGCCAGTCGTTCTGCCTCGTGGTTCAGGTCAATTTCGGCCTCGGCGTTTTGCCAGTGAGCATAATCATGGCAATACGTCCGATCGAACTGAGGCGCCAAGCTGGCGTCAACTTGCCGCAGCCATTCTTTGCCCCGTTTGTTATTGCCCGACAGCAGTAGTAAGTTCATATTCTAATACTATCAAATCGCCGTACTCTGGTCGTGTAAAACCACAGCTTAGTAGCCGGAGAAATGGTCGGTTCGGATGCGGTGGTCGTAGACGCCCAGCTGACGCAGATAATGCTTATGCGCGTCGACCATGCTGTTCGGTCCTGAAATGTAGAAAAGCCGCTCGGCGTAGTCCGGCACCAGCTGGCTCAGTCGCTCGGCGGTCATCGGCGCGTTAACTGCCTTCGGCGTCCGATAGTGCGGGTTGGTCACAATCGGAATGACTCTGACGCCCGCGCTTTTAGCTTCCTGGAGCTCTCGTACATAGGCAAACTCACGCGGGTCGCTGACCTCGTAAAGCAAGACGATGTCGGCTGACTGTTTTTTGTCGCTCAAGTACGTAAGCATGCTCCGAAACGGCGTGATACCGATGCCGCCGGCCACAAAAGCCAGCTTTTTCTGCTCGTTGCCCTGGAGTGTAAAGTTGCCTGCCAACTGGCTGGCGTACACTATGTCGCCGGCTTGCAGCTGCTGGAAGGCGGCCTTGTACATGCTGGCCGGTTCATAAAACTTCATGCCGAGCTGCACCGTCGGCTCGGTTGGCGAAGAGGCGATCGTAAAAGTGCGCCGGTTGCCGCGGCTATCGTATGGCACGCCGGCCAGCGTCCACTCCATGTATTGCCCGGGCAGGAAGTTAAAGCGGCGATCAGGCTTAAAGACGTAATTGTAGATATGCTCCGAGACTTTTTGGATCTCCATGAGCTCCAGCCGCACCCGAAATTTAGGCGAAACGAGGTAGGCGAAGATATTGCCAATCAATAACGCCACTTCGGGATATATTTCGAGCGGTCCGATTTGCCAGGCGCCGATATATAATATCGCCACCAGCGCTCCGAAGAGCATCTGCCAACCGCGGCGCGGCGGCATGGTGGCCGGTTCGGTGAGCATGATGGTGCCTAAGAAGATGATCGGCGACGCAAAAGCCGCATGCTTAGCGCTGGCGCCGAGGTCCTGATGGCCGTGCAGGAACAGTAGCGTCTGGAAAACGGCGCTCACAATAGCGAACGTGATTACCAGCGGAAAGCGCCGCACTTTGCGGACTACCATCAGACCGAGCAGCGCCGTAAACGGCCAGAAAGCCGAGCTGCCGATCCACCAGGTGGCAGCCTGCAAGCCCGTCAAACTCAGCAGCGCCGCTGCCAAGGCGGCCGGATTAAAAATATGCTTTCCGTTCCAAGCTAGCAGAAATTTCGAGGCGCTGGAGGCGGCGCCGGCCAGCACTAGCGCTAAACCGGTCGCTACGGAGTCGGCCGGCTGGACTATTAAAAAGATGATGAGGCTGGTAATCAATGCCGATTCCCTATTGGTCGGCACTCTGAAAATCCGGCCCAAGCCGCGGTCTACCAGGTAGGCGGGCCCCAAAATCAGGCCAAGTGACACCATGAGCGCGGTCGGGCTCGACGAGAGGCGCCCCATAAAAGCGAACATAACGCTCAAAGCCACATAAATGCCGAGTACATACACCACCAGACGGTACATAGTAAGGTTATTCAGGAATTTATCGACCGGATTCATGACGCCTCCGCCGTGAATATTGCTGCCGGAAAGTCCGGGCTGCGCCGCAAACTCATATCCTTATATAAGACGGCATAGGAAAATGAGAACCGCTTTTGGAGCGCGGCCGGTTCGGCGAAAAACAGCGCCGTGGCCAGGCCGTCGGCGGTCATGGTGTCGCCGGCTATGGTCCAGCTCGCCAGGACGCGCCGCGGGGACCGAAGCTCGACGGGGTCGATGATATGGTGAAACTTGCCCCACTGCCGCCGGCTGCCGGCCGAGGCGCAGAGGCTTTGATTGTTGAGTCGGGCGATGCCGAGGGCTTCTGAAGTGTTCAGCGGGTTCTCCAGGCCGATGTCAAGCGCTTCAGCCTGGGCTGAACGGTGCCGGATATCGCCGCCGGCGTTGATGAGGTACGAGCGGACGCCGGCTTGCTCAATCAGCTCGCCGATGATGTCGACCAGATAACCCTTGCCGGCGGCGCCAAAATCCAGGAGCGCCGGTTGGCGAACGGTAAGCTGCCGGCTGTTGTACGCCAGGGCCGCCTCCCAGCGCGCCGGCCGCTGGAGCTCGCCCGGCACGAAAGAATACTGAGCGTCGTAGCCGGCAGCTGCCATCGTCTGGCCGATCAAAGGCGTCACCTTGCCGTCCGTAGCTTGGTAAAGCTGCTCGTAGAAATGTAGCAGTGCGTAACCGTCTGGCGGCAGCTGATAGTTGCCGGCTCTCCGCGACACTTCACTAACCCAAGAGTCAGCCCGAAAACGCGAGTACGTCTTGTCAAAAACCTCGATACGCCGCCGAATCTTCTTTAGCAGGTCCGACCACGCTTCACTTTCAACAGGCTCCATTAGCTGGATATTCCAGCGGGTGCCGAGAGCCTCAAAACGGGCCGGAGTTGGCACCCGCGCGGTTTTAGGCCTGCGCTTTAGAGGCGATTTGCTGGACTGCATCGTTGAATCCGTCAGTTGTATCAGAAGCGCCAGCGATCACGCTGAGCCGCAGGCTGCTGATCGGCTTGCCGATAACGTAACTTTTATAATCGGCGGCAAACTCCTCCTGGAATTCGGCGGAAGTGCCGTCGCTCTCGCTGTTTTTAATCGAAGTGTCGGTGACGACGCCATTTTTGAGCGTCAGGCTGACCTCAATGCTTTCGTCGCTGTGCGGAACTGAGTAGTCGCTGCTGGCGGTGTAGGTGCCGTCTTTATAAGTGCCCGAGTTGGCGGTGTTAGCCGTCGATGGGCTGTTAGCCGCGGCGCCCCCGCTGGCCACGGGAGCTGACGAATTGTTGACGCTGGTTTGGGCCACGGTGGACGCGGATTGAGACTTCAGATGATCCGCCAGGACCACCACACCGGCGATTACCAGCAGCGCCACGATGGTGGCGATGAGCTTGGCGCGGGAGTGTTTTTCGTACGTGTCGAGCATCGTTCCTCTGTTACCTAGTTAGTAGTGAGTACATTCTCGTCATTCAACTTGGGTATTAGCTGAAAGAATCCCTATTATTACGTTTTCCGATATAGCGCACAGTGCTATAGTACGACTATGAGCCGAAATGCACCAGGTTTTTTGCCGCAAGTTGCCTTCAGCATCCTATTAGCGTTGAGCCTTAAACCGCGGCATGGCTATGAACTCATCCAGCAAATCGAAGAAGATTCCGGCGGCAAAATTAAGCTCGGACCAGGCGCGCTCTATGGCGCTATTCACCAGCTCTGCGAGGAAAAGCTTATTACCGAAACGGCCGTGCAGACCGATAACCCGCGCCGCAAATACTATCAGTTGACGGCTAACGGCCGGAAGCGCTTGAGCGAGGAAATGCGCTATTTCGAAACCAGCATCAGTCTTGCCAAAAAACGCCATGTCTTTGGAGCATCAAAACTGGCATGAGGCAGCTGGAGCGGCGTTTTCCCATTTATAGCCGGATCCTAAAATTATATCCGCCGGCTTACCGCCAGCAATATGGCGAGCAAATGCTGCAAACGCTGGCCGATATGCTCGACCACGAACCTTCCCCGCTGCGGCGGCTGAGGACCTACCTGCGCCTAGCCGTCGATGTACCGGTTACGCTAACCAGCCAGCAAGTTCGTTACGCCGGCCGGGCTTTTTTTGACGAAACGCCGGTTTACGTGCGGCGCAACACGTTCATTAGCTTTGCTTTCTTTCTGCCGTTTCTCCTAATTGCCATAACCAACGATTTGGCGGCGCATGGATTTTATCACACCTGGCTGTGGAGCTTTGGCGTTCTGCTAACCTGGATTATTGTTTTGCCGTCCATCGGGCTGATAATTAGCCTGGTTACCTTCGCGGCGTGGCTGATAGACAGGCGTAAGCATAACCGCCAACCGTGGGCCAGAACCCTATTTGATTTTGCCCACAACTGGCCGATGCTGGCTCTTTCCGGTCTTGGCGTCCTCATATTATTGTTAGTTTTCTTCCACGATAGCGCCTACTGCGTCATTGATAATCCGGCTCGGGCAGTGACGCATGCCCATCAAACCATGCACTGCGTGGAGAATGGCAGCATTCTCGGATGAGCGTCACCGGACAGCCTGCCTCGAAGCCGGCCGCCAGGCACGCCGCTTGGCAGACTCTCACCAAAGTGCCGCAAATCGGCGCGTTTTTCTGGCTGATTAAGATTTTAACCACCGGTATGGGCGAATCCGCCTCCGACGCGTTGGTTAACGGCCTCGGTCCGGCGGTGGCGGTGCCGCTGGCTTTCATCGTCTTTATTTTGATGCTCCGGCTTCAGTTTAGAGCCAAGCACTATACGCCTGCGCTGTACTGGTTTACGGTTGCCATGGTAGCCGTCTTTGGCACTATGGCGGCTGACGGCGTTCATTTGCTGGGGGTGCCCTACGCCATTTCCACCACACTCTACGCAATTGCCTTGGCCGTTGTGCTGTGGCTGTGGCACCGGCGCGAGGGCACGCTGTCGATCCATAGCGTCTACACTCGCCGGCGCGAAACGTACTACTGGTTGACTGTGCTGGCAACTTTTGCGCTGGGCACCGCGGCCGGTGACTTTACGGCGGCCAGCCTGAATCTCGGCTACTTAACCTCAGGCATTTTGTTCGGTGCCGTTATTCTCATTCCGGCCGTTGCCCATTGGCGCTTTAAGGTCAACGAAGTTTTCACGTTCTGGTTTGCCTATATCATCACTCGCCCGCTCGGCGCTTCTTTCGCCGACTGGTTCGGCAAACCTAAGCCGCAGGGCTTGGGCCTGGGCGACAGTACGATCAGCCTAATTCTAGCCGGCATTATTATCCTCCTGGTCGGCTACCTCCAGCTTACGCACGAAGACAGTCAAAGCAAACAGTAAATGAACTTCTGGCTCGATTCGTCAGCCTTTCCATGTTGGCTGACTACTAAAACTATTTGACGGCGGCGTTTTCCAGGCCTATATTTTCAAGCAGGCCTTAAGATGGAAAAACTCATACCGCACCTGCTCTTCGTACTCCTGATGGTGGCTATTATAGTGGCCGTCGATGTGCTGTTCTTCAGGCATCAGTTTTGGTACAGGCTAGCGGCCAATGTCGGAATCGTGCTGGTTGCCGTGGCCTTTTATTTGCGATTTTTGAGGTGATGACGACCAAGCAGCCCAAACCCGCCGCCTAAATGGTGTGTACCAGCAGGCTGGCGTCGAGGCGTTTCGGTGAGTTCCAGGTGCAACTTTCGACGGTCTGATGCCGAATGGCTTTGACTAGCGCGTGAACCATCAGCGCCCTAAAGACGAAATCCAAAATGACGATGGCCGGCAAAAATAACACGAGAGCCGGCCGCTTTAACCGGAAGGCGGCAGCCAGCACCCAGATCATATAGCCGCTGCAAAGCAGCAACAGGTTGACGGGCAGCCGATGCAAACCCCCGCGGGCGATCAGGTATATAACTAACGGCCCGCTGGCTATATAGACCGCCCATTCCAGCATAAGCGCCGTGTATGCCAGCTGGAATTTATTGAGCTGCGTGCCTAAACGGTGGCCAATAATGCCCTGAAAAGTCCCCCACATCCAGCGCAGGTTCTGCTTATACCAATCTTGCAAGTTGGTAGGGTCTTGGATCCAGGCTTTGGCGGCCGGCGCATAGGTTATGTTGCCCAAGCCAAGGCGGTGGGTTTCCAGCGTCCAGAAGGTGTCATCCACGATGTAAGGGGTGTGCTTGCGCAGGACTTTGTCGAGCACCTCAGTACGGTAAAGCGAGTTTGAGCCGGAGATGCAGTTCATCACGTTATAGGCGCTTTGAATGCGGCGCAGAATCAGCTGGTAATTCCAATAACTATACGCGCGCACCGCTAAAAAGGCGTTCCAGTTGCCTTTGGGCCAGGCCGTTTGATTTTTGCCGACTACGATGGCCGTGTCGCGGCTCATAAGCTTTTTACTTTCTCGCATAAAATCCTTTTCGATCACCACATCGTCGTCCAGGATGGCTATGGCGCTAAACTCTTGGCCGAGCTTAAAGTGCTTGTAGGCCCGATGCAGGGCCGCCGGCTTGCCGACATTCTTTCGGAGAGCCAGCACGCGGGCACCGGCTCTTCGAGCCTCTTGGGCGGTGCGATCGCTGCTTCCGTCCGAGACAACGTAGACGGGATATCTGGTAGCCCGAGCGGCTCGCACGGTTTGGTAGATGGTCTTTTCGCCGTCTTTTGAAGCGATCAAGATGGCGGATTTGGAGAGCCGCTTGTATTTGGACGGACGGGTGCGGCGGGCGTTTGAATTTGCTCGCGCGTATTCGCCTGCCACCGTGGCGCTCACTAGCACAACCATAAGCAAAACTACCGCGAGCGGTATCCACCAAGCTATATGTAAGGCATCAATAATCATAAACGTCTCTGTTAGAGTGCAAATTATATCACATTAATATATTCTAGACAATAATATTGTAATATGTATTTACAAGCGTCGAAAAAACTGCTATAGTTTTATCAACTACCAAGTTAATGAGAGGTTTGTATGTACGGAATTGGTGCAGGTGGTGCTTTGACTACCACTTCGGCAATCGTTTTGCCTGATACCGGCAGTAATAAGCTGTTAACGATTTTTTCGTTGATATGTTTCGCCTTGGGCATAATTCTAACGGCTACCGCTACTGCGAAAGTAATGGCTGAGCGACATTTTAACGCCGCCAAGTAGGTCGGCGGCCGGAGCGGCTCGGTGATGTGCTGAGCCGCTTTTAAGTTCAGAGGATTATGAAAAAAACCTACGCTCTTTTAGGAGTCGGGCTCATATTGCTGATAATGGCAGGCGTCAGTTGGCGGCTGCGCGATAGAAACTCTATCGTTAATACCCAGCCCGTCCGCCCGCCGGCCGCAACCCAAACCGGCCTGTCTCAGCATGCTAGCCTCGAGGGACAGCCGGTCTTATTAAAAATCCCCAGCCTCAACATGACCCTGCCCATTATCAACGGCGCCTACGACGCTAAAACCCACCAGTGGACGCTCAGCTTGGACAAAGTGCAGTACGCGGTCATGACGCCTCTGCCCAACAACCAAGCCGGCAACACCTTTCTCTACGGCCACTATCGTTCCGAGGTGTTCGCCCGCCTCCACGAGATTCCGGCCGGCGCGCAGGCCTCCGTCGACACCCAAAACGGTCACACCTTCACCTATCAATTAACCAGCGTAAGAGTGACTAGCCCCACGGACACCAGCCTGTTTAAGTATAAGGGCCCGCCAATTTTAACAATTCAAACCTGCAGCGGCCTGTTTTTCCAACACCGCCAACTTTTCACTTTCAAGCTTGTTAAGGCTGTGTAGCCTGAGTGGTCTGAAGCTCTTGCTGGGCCTAGGGCTTTCGAGCGCTTTTAGATAGTATCGCGCCCGTTACTATGAGACCGCCGGATAGAACAAGTAGCGTGTTCGGCAGGTCCAAATTTACAGAGGGGCCGCCGTAGCCCGTATCGGGTACATGCGGGGTTGCCGTCGAGTTTACGGATTCTCCCGGGCTTGTAGAATAATTAATAGAAGCGGTGCTGCAGAAAAGCACGAATAGAGGCGAGCAAATACTATAACTAAGCGAGTCGGCGCCGACGTAGCCTTCGTCGGGCTGGTAAGTTATGGTGCCATTCGCCGTGTTGGCGCTCGCATTTCCATGAATGGGGGCTGTCTCAATAGAGAGGCTAAGAGGGTCGGGGTTATCGCCTGCACCACTGATCACATTCGTAATTACCTGCTGGTTTGGATACAGATTTTCGGTCTTATTAGTGAGCGTTGGCGCCGAGGGGTCTATATCGATGCCCGCGGCGATAGCTTGCTGACCGGCAAACGACAGAGCTTGATTATATACGCGTACGTCGTCGATATTTCCATCCAGGAATTCAAAATAAGTGCCGGAACTATTTTGCTTGCCGCCGATAGTCAGCGGCGTGCCGCCGGCAACGCCCAAGCTGGTCGCGGACGTATCACTCGTATCAAGCGAGCCGTTTATGAACAGGTTTTTGTTGCCGTTACTGTCGCTTGCGACTATGTTGTACCAGGTATTGGCGGCAATGATCGTGGCCGATGCCAGGTTGTCCTGTCCGGTGCCGCCATCTCCTGTCCAGAAGCTGATGTGTCCGCCATTGAGTTGCAGCACCCATTGTTGTTTCACGCCGACTTGCCACTTGGCGGCAATGGTTTGATTGCCGCTCACATTCGCGAATCGGACCCAGGCAGATACGCTCATAGCATTCGTGTTGTCCAGGCTTGAGCTATCTGGAGCAGCTAAATACTGCGCACCATTGAAGTTGGAGCTATAGGGGTCGGGAAAAGATATTGCCGACGGCACTGCCGCGGACGGCGCCGGGCCGCCGCTTGTACCGTGAGGAGCGGCGGCGTTGCCGTTACCGCTGCTGTCTGCCGCCGTCGCTCCCTGCGTGCTTTCGTTCAGCGCCCAATAGCCTGCTAAGGCGTTATTGGAGAGTGCCTCGACCGAAGATAGTCCCGTAGAACAGAAGACGAATAGCAGCCCAGCGGCTGCCTGGCTAATTTTTATTAGATGCGTACGTTTTGCCCTCATATCTTTGTTCTCTTGCTCACTGGTCGGGAGCGCAAATATTTCTACTTATGAGTATACGAGCCTATGGCCGCAAAAGCTAACCGGTTTTAACTCGACAACCTCCCTGGCTGTCGCGCTATATAAAAAGTCCAGCGTTACTAGCTGTACTCTGGCTCAAATTTGTACTCTTGGCTCAGCGTGCCGGTCTCGAACCTAATGACTATTTAGCAGGGGCATATTTTGCCCAGACGTTTGCCGTCTGATTTGTATATTTGCTAAGCTCGGTACGCTCGATCTTGTAGCCGAGTTTCTGTGCAACTTTATTACTTGCTATGTTTTTTTGATCGGCCTTGATGACAATTTTAGAAAGCCCCAGGGTGCCAAATCCAAATTTTGTTAGCGCATCCGCTGCTGCAGTGGTTATCCCCCTACCTGAAAGATTGCTGGATATCCAATAACCAATTTCGGGTTCTTGATCATCATCAAGGTGCATGAGACTCATGTGTCCTATCGGCGATCCATCAAGCACTATGGCATAACCATATTCTGACCCAGCTTGGCGACGCTTTATCATTTCTTCAATAAAGTTCTTAGAATCTTGTGGCGATTGGGTGCCATCAGCCCACGGCAACCACTTTCTGAGATATTCCCTGTTGGCGTCCACAAGAGAAAAAATATATTCCGCCTCGCTTGGCCGTAATTGGCGCAAAGAAAGAGCGTCATTCACTCGGATTGTTTCGTGTGGCAACTCTTGGCTTATTATTTCTGACATGCATTAAATATAACAAAAGGATCCATCAACGTGAATGCCCCCTGGATGGTTACTTAAGTTCGTAGTGTAACTAGTCTGGTATGGCTCCGGGGACTGGATTCGAACCAGCGACCTAGTGGTTAACGCTGATTCTGCCCGGAACAGGAGAATTCATAACTTCAAAACCTGCCCGTCAGGTAAAAGTTATGATGTAAAAGAACGATATCACTATGTTAGCATACTGTTCGCATAAATGCAAGTTAACCGTAAGCAAAATCAACTTGTTGTACATTTATTGGGTAATAAAGCGCTTATGGTATAGTGATGTTAGAAATGCACCAGACAAAAAAACGAAACAGGCACATGGTTAAAAAATAGAATAATAGTAAGGTATATCTATGATTAAGAGTATCACGACCTATACAGGACCACGTAAAGAAGTAAAGCCCGTGAATATAGACATAAAAGCAAGTGAACTAAAGAAAGCGGCAAGCTCTTCAGGCACGTATGCTTATAAGCTTAAGGAAGAAAAGCCTAACTCAAAAAGCTAAATTGTGCTTTTTGGCGATACCCTTAAGGTTTGCGGTCGATAGGCCTTCTGAATAATGAGCGTATATTTTTGCCTTCTCCCCATTACCTCCACTAATCTCCATCGCAGTCGAATTAAACCCTCGTACCCATGCAATAACTTTTCCGTCAGAAGGTCGGATGATAGGGCCGCCACTATTACCCGGGTTAAAACTCATGGTGAATTCATATTTCAATAACTGGCTTGCCCCATCCTTATAAGCTGTATTTATCACGCCTTTATCTACCCTTACAAGCACTCCGGAAATATCGATGCCGGATTGTCCCGTGTTGGGTTTTAGCTGTTGGAATGGATAACCGATTACGCCTACGTCAGATCCGATTCCTATCATATCGTCTGCTAGTAAAAAGTGGTCGTCTGGGTGCTTGAATACTTTCTGACCGTTCGTATAAAAACTTTCTGGTAGCTCAATAATGGCCGCATCGGTGTCTTGATAAATGAATAGGTCGGAGTCTAATTTTAACTGGAGCTGAGAACTATGGTAGCGACCTGCCCCGTCCCTTGCGACAAAAAAATATGTGTCGCCGTCGTGGTGCTTGGCCATTGCGTCCTCATTTTTTGTATTAACAATGCAATGGGCACAAGTCAACATACACTGGCGCCCGCAAAGGAATCCAGTCCCAAGTGGAACTATGCGCATTTGGTTTTGGCCCACGGGTCTTCCTCGCGCTATAAAGTAAGTTTTATTCCATGACTCAGCTATTGCCTCTGCGAATGTAGGAAAATTAGCTTTTTTAGTGTGCTTAGGCAGTAGGCTGAGGATCGACCTCTTGCTTGTATTCTCGGCTGTCTTAGAAGCCTTCATCTCTTTTGACCTCGCAGAACGTTTCGCTGACCTCTTCGCTTGGGCTTGTTTTTTCTTAGCGCTATTTTTCACCATATGTCAATTATCCCATATTTAATATTTTTATTATGACAGTTAGTAGATTCCCCTCTTAAAACGCGGTCAGGCTGTCACAAATATATAAGCAGTTCTAGTACCTTAACTTCGTCTTACCGTACTGGAAACTCGGTCCCGTGATCGGGGGCTCAAATCCCCCGACCCCTCTTTTCCAAAAAGAATACGCGGCCCAATCGGTAACTGCGTTTGTAGTTCCATACTAACATAAACGAAATGGAAGTGTTATGGCTCCGAGAAAATAAAAAACCCCTGCTTTCTGACAGGGGTCGCGTCGCACAACTCGTGTTGTGTGTCTCGCATAAATGCAAGTATAGACATGAGATCAATGGCATAATCAAGTTGAAAGTACCTTACAAAGCTGGCGAGGAAAGTCTCTATGGGTTTTTACTTTTCGGAGAAAGAAAACCTTGATGTGAGGAGGTAGTATGGAGATTACAGTCCATATCCCGTTACTAACTTTGTTAGTTTTCTTGCTGATCCTTTTCCGGCGGATTAGCTAAGTAAAGGCCGGAGCTAGCTCCTATCCTCGTCGGCTCCGTGTGGTACTTTATAACTTGATTTACCAGAGGGATAGTATTTGTGCTAATGGTATAATATATACCAAATGATTATGAATTCTCTTGATATTGGCTCCGGGGACTGGATTCGAACCAGCGACCTAGTGGTTAACAGCCACCCGCTCTACCGCTGAGCTACCCCGGATTATTCCTGTGGGATAATCCGTCGAGACGAGCGAAGCGTCCAGAGTGAAACTATCCCGTGTCGTTCATTGAAGCCGAGCCAAAGTACTCAGACTTACGCGCGCTTTTCCCTTCGGAAAGACTTGCTGAATTATAGCGAACCAGCCCTTCGGAGGCAACACCGTTCCGTCGGGCGGGCTTACTGGTGGGCCTTTTCGGCGGCGGCGATCAGCGCCGAGCCGCCGCGTTCCAGCCAGTTGTTGTAGGTGGGGCTGGAGTGGGCGTGGCGTTCGCGCCACATGTTGCGGGCGTCGCGCGAGTAGATCAGGGTTTGGTCGTTGGTGAGGCCTTGGCCTTGCTCCACGCTAACGGCGGCGCTCGGACCGCCGTTGTAGGCGGCCGCCACCAGTTCGGCGGTGTCGTTCCAGGACGGCCCTTGCTTGTACGAGCCGAAGGTGTCGCGCAAATACGCCAGATAGGCGGCGCCGAATTCGATGTTGGTGGTCGGATTGTACAAATTGTACGATTTGACAGGTTTTTTGAGGTATTTGGCGGCGATGTCTTTGGCGGTCAGCGGCGTGATTTGCATCAGGCCCTCGGCTTCACCACTGTTGGCCTTGGCGTAGCCGCCGGATTCCATGGTCATGATGAGCGCCAGGTAATTCGGGTCGATTTGATACTTTTGCGCCATCTGGTCGATTGGTTTCTGCCAATATTTGACCGTCGAGGGGATCCACGGGCTGGTGATGGTCTTGGCCTGCGGGCCGAGCGGCGTTTTGGAATGGCTGATCAGGGTGATGATGCCCCAAATAACCAGCACGATGATGGCGCCGGCGGCCATCATCACGGAGTCGTGGCGTGACGGCAAGCTGAAGCGCGATCGTCTCACTTTCATACTAATCAGTATACTCGCCCTGGCAAGCCGGCTGGCGGCTTTGTTGACCTGAAGGGGCAGACCTCTTATTATGAAAGCAAGTAAACGTAAGCAGAATCCCTTTTTATTATGGATGAACCAAAAGCCAGTACGCCCCCACCGTCCGACTCAACTTCTGATGAAGACACCACTCGAATCGCTGTCAACGTAAATTCCGCCTCGGCAAATTCCGGCGCCGAAGCCGACGCCATCACGCCGCCCAGTCCCGGCCAGGTGGTGAACGCCGATGCTGCCGGCTCCTCTGACGAAGCCGCCGAACCCGCGCCGGCTGAAACCGAGGCGACGGCGCCCGCCGACGCTGCGGCAGACTCAAATCAGCCGACCAACCAACCGGCACCGACTGTTATCAACCCGGGTGATGCCGAGCCCGCTTCGATTGCCGACGAGTCCGCCGAAGCCGCACCGGCGCCGGCCGCGAACCCCGAACCGACCATCACGCCGGCTGGGATGCCTGCTGCGCCGGAATCACCAGCGCCGGCCGGCGCGCAGCCGCCGCTGTCCACCGATGCTCCGGCGGCGCCGGCGCCGCAAGTGGTCGCTTCCGGCCGCCGCGGCGGCAAAGGCCGCTGGCTCAAAGCGTTCCTGCTGCTGGTAATTATCGCCCTGCTAGCCGCCGGCGGCTATTTCGCCTATCAAAAGAATCATAAGGCCAACAAACCCGCCGCCTCGGCCGCCAGCAAGGACATCCCGCTGCTGCGGCTTGGCGTTTACGGAGCTGACTTTGGCGGCACCTATCCGGACATTGCCGACAGCGATTACAGCGTGGCGGTCAACATGCAGATGTTCGAGGGCCTGGTACGCTACGAGGACAGCAGCAAAATCGTGCCCGACCTGGCGAGCACCTGGACCAATCCGGACAGCAGCACATGGATCTTCACCATCAAAAAAGGCGTCAAATTTCACGACGGCCACACGCTGACGCCGGCCGACGTCAAATACAGCCTGGACACGATGATGAACAGCACCTCGGATTACGCTCAGACGTTCGCCGGCACCATTGCTTCCACGCAGTTGGTCGGCAGCGATCAAGTCAAAATTACCACCAAGGCGCCCGACCCCACGCTGCTGAACAAATTGACGCTGCTCTATATTATGGACGCCAATTTGCCGAAGGGCGATGAGCCGAGCCTGGCCGGCACCGGTCCGTACGAGGTTAAGCCGGGCACCACGCCGAGCAAGACGAACTATCAGCTGGTGGCGTTCGATCAGTATCACCTTGGCCGCCCCGAGACCCGCGCGGCGAACTTCATCAGCGCCACCGGCACCGACGCGGATTTGCTCAAAGCTTTCAACAACGGCCAATATGATTTGGCCGGTTCGCTGTCGCCCGAGCTGGCGCCTCAGGCCAAACAGGCCACGCTGTTCCACCCCACCGAAGCCGACTCCAACTTCATCGGCTTTAACACCATCCAGGCCGGCCCGCTGCAGAATAAGCTGGTCCGCGAAGCCATCCGCTACGCCGTCAACGCCAAGGCCATCGGCAAGGCCAATGACGAGTCCCTCACCCCCGTCAGTCAGCTGGTGCCGCCGTCCATTCCGGGCTACAATCCGGCAATTACGCCCTACAAGCAAAACATCGCCAAAGCCAAGCAGCTGCTGGCTCAGGCCGGCTATCCGAACGGTTTGCCGCTCCGTCTGTCCGTGATTGGCTCCGACCAGGCGGAAGCGACCGAAATCAGCAACGAACTGAAGCAGGTCGGCATCACGGTGACCATCGACCCGCACAGCGATTTCGGCGAGTTCGTCGATTACTTCAACAACGGCCAGGCGGAAATGTACGCCGTGGATTACGCCAGCGACACGCTCGATGCCGTTGACGTCTATAATTCCACGCTGGCGCCGGCCAACTACAACAATCCCAAGGTCACCAATCTGCTGGCTCAGGCGAACACCACCATCGATCCGGCTACGCGGCTGAAGCTGTTGCAACAGGTCGCCAGCCTGGTCGATCAGGACATCCCTGCCGTGCCGCTGGGCACTACCACCGACACCTGGGCCATGAACAAACCGTACGTGCTCCAGCAAGATACGCCGACCGGCTACCTGCCAGTTTACTTGTATACCGTACACCTGAAATAATCTCGCCATGCGTCTCAGTCTGCGCACCAAAGTCACCCTGACGGTCAGCCTGTTTCTGGTGGCGGTGTTCGGCCTGGTGATGTATCTGACGCTGACGCGCGATATCACCCAGCTGCGCTCCAGCATCAACCAGCAGTCCAAATCGTTCGCCTCGCTGGCCACCTCGCCGATCGGCAACACCTTCGTGCTCTATCAGGAATCGGGCAGCATTAAAATAACGCAGCAGGTCAACCAATTTCTGGCGCTTGATCCGGACGTGACGGATCTGCGCATTGTTTCGGTGGACGGCGACCAGGTTTACAGCAGCCAGAACAAGCACTACCCGCCGCTTAGCGCCAGCCTGGCCAGCTCGTTCCAGCCGCGTTACGTCAAAAACCCGGGCGGCTACGTGCAACAGATTGTGCAGCCCTTTTTTGAGGATTCGGGCGTGCACCGTTACGCCATCGTCTATGATATCTCGACCAAACGCGTCGAGCAGAACGTCGATGATGCCATCCGGCAGATTCTGTACGCCGGCGTCGGCATATTGATCGTTAGCATTATTGTCAGCAGTTGGGCGCTCAACGTGCTGTTTGTGCGGCCGCTGCGCCAGGTCAGCCGCTCCGCCGACAGCATCAGCGCCGGCAATTACAACCAGCAGGTTATCTCGAAAAACCGCGACGAAATCGGCAGCCTGGCCCGCTCGGTCAACAAGATGGCCGAGTCGCTCAAGGGCGACATCGTCAAGCTGCAGGAGCTGGACAAACTCAAGTCGGAATTCCTGATGATCGCCTCGCACAACCTGCGCACGCCGCTGACGGTGATGCGCGGCTACCTCGAGATGGCCGACCAGGCGGCTTCGGTTGATGAGCTGAAGGCCATCGTGCGGACCATCCAGGAAAGCGTTACGCGGCTGCACCTGCTGTCGGAAGATTTGCTGACCATTTCCACCCTGCAAGCCGGCGCGGCGACGCAACTGACGACCACGCCGACCGAAGCCAAGAGTTTCGTCGATTCGGTGGTCGACGAGTTTCAGCTGCTGGCCGAGAAAAAGCAGTTGCGCTGGCAGTTCGATAATCAGCTGCCGGAAGGTGCCAAGTTCGCCATCAATCAGGCGGACGTGCGCAGCGCGCTCGGCAATATCCTGGACAACGCCATCAAGTTTACCAAAGAAGGCGGCGCTTTGAACGTGCGCGCTGCCGCGGAGGGCGGCCAGGTCCGCCTAAGCGTGGCCGACACCGGCATCGGCATCGCGCCCGACGAAATGCCCAAGCTGTTCACCATGTTCCACCGCGGCACCGGCACGCTGCACTACGACTACGAGGGCGCCGGCATCGGCCTCTACCTGACAAAGCTGATCATCGAACGCCACGGCGGCCGCGTAGCGGTCGAAAGCCAAGTGGGCCACGGCTCGACCTTCACGGTCTGGCTACCGCTGACACCAACCCCTGCCGGCGTTAAGATTGCCTAAGACTTCGAATGGCCCGTAGGATGGCGGGGCTTCGTAAACGTTCAAATTCTCTAGCCGCGCTTTCAAGCCCTATACGAGGCTCGTCGTTGTTCAAAGTGGTAAGACGCTTAAAGCTGTCGGCGTGTTCGCCGATCACTAGCATAAAATCGCGGCAGAGGATTTGGCCGGTTACGCGATCAGCACCGACGTAGTAGCCAAGTTCAAGTACGCCACGCTTGTAGCCTGCTATAGCTTGGCGGAGCCCGTTAAAAGCTGTATTGAACGGTGTCAATGGCCGTAAAGCCAGCGTGTCGCCGGTGAAATTGTGAAGCCAATGAGCCCTACTATCAATGGCGGCTTGGCTGGCTTCTAGGAAATTGTCGGCGCTATAGCTATCGACCCGTCTGTAGTTAAGGCCATTGCTCAAGCTGTGCCGCGGCGGCCTCTCGAGGCGGTGAGGTTTTTCGGCGGCTGGCGAGTAGTCCCCGTTTTCCGTCCAGAAATCATTTGATATCCTTGGCTGGCTGTCGAATATGGAACGAGCTGAATGTATAACGGTTTTCCGGCGCTTCTTCTCCTCGATTGCGACGTCGTTCGCCTCTAAGCCAAGCTCTGCCGCGATGCCGGTCAAAAATTTACCCAAGAGGATACTGGTCGTGATAGTCGCGCTGTTCACATGGTCACCGTCTCGGTTGATTCGCTGCCTTTCAAGCCGCAGGCTGCCGTCGGCTATCAGGGCGGCGGCGTTCAAGGCGACCGTTCGCGATTCGGCGGTCTCGGTATTCAGCAGGGTCAGTCTCGGCGGGTCTTTCGGGGCCGGCTTCTCGGCGCGCCGTCGAGCGGCCTCCCTTATGCTGTCCAGGTCTAAGCAATTTAATTCAAAAGCCTCCAATTCGACTTCCTCTGCCGTGGTAAGAGGGAGCTGGTTGCGCGCTCGGTTGTCTTCAATGGCTGTCAAAGTTTCAAGCAGCGCCTGTTTTTGGGGATCCAGCGAGAAATCCGTCTTGGCTTGCGCCGTCAGGCTTTCGGTCAGCTGCTCGAACCCCTCGTAGTGGTCTATAAGTATGGGCTTGCGGCTGGGGAGCATCGCGCCCGGCTTGCTGGTATTGAGCCAGGCGTAGCGTTTGATGGGCTCACCGAAGGTAATAAGCTGAGGTTCGCCGTTTTGCATTGCCGTGTAACGGTCAATAGCTTGGAAGGCGTCTTCAAGCATCTGGCTTTCAGAATCTGGAAGTGAACCGCTGCTCTCGTGCATGGTAAAAGTAATCTTACCCTATACTTGGTAATCTGTAAATCACATGCTGAAAGATTGTCATTGGCTTTGGAGCGCCTGGCGCGCCCGCCGCTCATCATCGCGCCGCTTGAGCGTTTGGCGTTTGTCGTAGCGCTTTTTGCCTTTACCGACCGAGATTTTCAGTTTGATATAGCGGCCGCCGGTGAGCATTTCCAGCGGCACGATGGTCCGGCCCTGCTGTTTGGCCTCGATGAGCGTCGCGATCTCGCGTTTTTTGGCCAGCAGTTTGCGGGCGCGCGTTTGCTCGTCTTCGCTGATCGGGATGCCGCTGCTGCCATTGATGGCGGCATTGATAAGATACAATTCGCCGTCTTTGACGGTTACGTAGGCGCCGCGCAGCTGCCCGTGCCCCATCCTGAGCGACTTGGTTTCGGCGCCGGTCAGCTGCAAACCCACCACCAAAGAATCGCCGAGCTCGTAATCGTGGCGGGCCCGCCGGTTGGTAATGCGTTTGGTCTGAGCTGACTTCTTCTTAGCCATAGGGGTAATTATGCCGGAAGTTGTCCTCAGACGCCAGGTTCAAACAGGATTAGGCTTATTTAGCGGTGAGCCACTTCAGCAGGCCGTGTTTGCGGGCGATGTAAAATTCTGCTGCCGCCATACTGGAATTTCTGTTGCCGTGACGTACTTGGACGGCGGTGTGGATAGCTGAAATGGAAGGATCAAAGTACCCTTGCTTGCCGGCCTCATGGAGACGAATCGCCAGGTCTTGAATATCATGGTCTCTGAGCTTCGGATCATAGCCGCCAACCTGCTCGAAGACCTTGGAATAAGTCAGCATGTTTGCCTCGCTGACCCAGAAAACTTTTTTGGGCTCGATGGGGCCGCGCGGATTGGGCCAGTTATCGAACGTATGGGCAAAGCGGTGGCGCAGCTGCTGTTCCAGTTCCGGCCTTTTGCCCCCCAGGCGAAGAGCTGAAGGTGGAGCGGCACGCGCAGGTCGTTCCGCAAACTTTGCCGCGGGCCATAGTTAAAAATCAGCTGCAGGCCGTTATGTTCCTTTACCAGGCCGCCTACGAAAGCGGCGTCGGGACGCATAATTTCCCGGGCTATCTCCGGTGTGCGTTCTGTTTCCAGGATCATATCGGCGTCAAGAAAGTGAATGAGAGCCTGGCGGCCGAGCGCGCCGATAATGCGGTTGCGGTTGCCGCCGGCGCCGAGGTTTTCTCTGCCGGCTATAAAATGAACGGCTGAACCCCACGATTCGGCGACCTCTTGGCTGTGGTCGCTCGAGGCATCGTCGAGCACGTAGACGTCGTCGTATTCTTGCTCGAGCACTTGCGACAGCAGCGCGTTCAGGGAGTCGGCCATATTATAATTGGGGATTGCCGCCACCACGGACAGCTTCTCGGGAGCCATAATTTGCAATTGTACAAAAATATGTAGAAAAAGTCTACTGCTGCTGGAATTCCTGCTTGGCGACGTTCCAGAGTGAGGGGTCGTGCAGCTTGACCATACGATAGTACCAATATTCGGCGCCCCAGAGGTTGATCTGGCGCATGCCGGTGGCGCGGCCAAACTGGAAAGTTTCTTTCAGCCGCTTGGCGTCAAGCGATTTGTTTTGCTCGGCCAGGCTGATTTGCTGGATTGATTTGCCGTTCGGCGGCCAAGCTTCGGCCTGCAGCTCGCCGATCATCATATTTTTGTGCAAAAAGATCTTTTGGAAGCCGGCCAAAAAGCCATAATACCAAGCCGGCCACGGATATTCGAAGTAGCGGTGCGTCCACTGAGCGTCCCAGACCCGCCGGTAAATGGAAATGCTGAATTCGTCGGGCTGCGGCTGTCCGGCCGGCCAGCCGATGGCGTTGTTGCTGCGGCCGATGATAACCGGATGGCTCGGATCGGTCTTTTTGACCAGATTATATTCGCTGATTAGCCGCTGCCGGTCAAAATTGGTGCAAATGCCAAAACCTTTTAGAAAATACTCGTTTTCCAGCTGGTAACTTTCCAGCGCCGGCGAGTCTTTGTAGCGGTTGATCACCTGCTGCATGAATGACTCCAGCTGCGGCTGCCACTGGCTGTCCGGCGCGTTGATATTGACCCAATTGGGCGCGTGGCATTCCGGCCAGCGCGGCTGGCGCAGGCCGACGGTCAGGATGATCTTAGCGTGGGCTTGCTCAGCTTTTTGGAACTCCCAATCGAGCTGGCTGAAATCGTACTGGCCGGGCTGCGGCTCCATGTCGCTCCAGTAGCTGACCAGCCGAAATTGCTTGACGCCGATGTGGAGCAGCGCGTCCATGTTGGCCTGCGGGTTGACGCCCAGGCTCTGCGCGTAATCCGGTATAAAGCTGACGCCCTGCTCGAGCGGCTGCCCCGCCTGGCTGTGGATGTACCACTGGGCGATGCCATACATCGCGCCGACCAGCACGATAACGACGGCCGCCAGTATCATAACCAGCTTATGCCACCAGTTTTTCCGCCAATAGCGCCCGGGCCAGCGTTTTAAGCTCTTTGCCAGCTGAAGCGTGTACGATTGGAAGCGTTTTGCCATATAATAAATGAAAGATTTTGATGAAAGCACTAACCGTCAGTATTGTCATCCCAGTATACAACGAAGCGGCTCAGCTGGGCGCCTGTCTGGAGGCGATTGGCCGCCAGTCCGTCCAGCCGCTTGAGGTAATCGTGGTTGATAATAACTCCACCGACGGCACGGCGGCCGTGGCTCAGCAATTCGATTTCGTAAAGTTGGTGCACGAATCGAAACAGGGCGTCATCCACGCCCGCAGCGCCGGTTTTGACGCCGCCCGCGGCGCGATCATCGCCCGCATCGACGCTGACAGCCTGCTGCCGCCGGAGTGGGTCGCAGCCGTCCAGGCGGTGTTTGAAGACAGCACAATCGACGCCGTTTCCGGCGTGGCGCTGTATTACAACGTGGCCTTGGCTGGCCTGTTTAACGCTATCGACCTGTTTTTCCGGCGCCGGCTGAGCTGGCAGCTCAAAAATCGAGTCTATCTGTGGGGCGCCAACATGGCAATCCGGCGTGAGGCCTGGCGGAAGGCCAAACCGCGGCTCTGCCATCGCGCCGGCATCCACGAAGATTATGACCTGGCGATCCATTTGCAAGAAGCCGGCGGCAAGGTCGCCTTTGACGAACGCCTGAAGGCCGCCGTGTCATCCCGCCGCATCGATGTCGGCTATCTCGATTTTATGCGCTACGTGTGGGTCAGCCCGCGCACCTACGCCGAGCACGGCATCCGCCAGCGCTGGCACATGTATTGGATCGTGCTGGTTTGCGGCGTAGGCTATCTGCCGGCGCGGCTGCTGCACCGCGGCTACGACCCGCTAACCAACCGCTTTAGTTTCAGCCGCCTGTTTGCCGCCAAAAACCTGCCGGTGCGCGTCGATCCCACCGTCCACGTCGCCTAAGTGCCTTGATTGTTGGAGACGTAGCCGCCGTCGTCGGTGGGCATGGGGTGGCAATTGGCCCAGAGACCCTTACGGGCGGCCATGGCGGTTTGCTCGTCGGCGGCGAACTGTTTGGATTTGCTGAACGGAAAGTACGGATAGTAAAAGCCGTAGCCTTGCTGGATGAGTTTTTCGTTGAGCAAAGTGCCGTCGGGCAGATAGACATAGCGCAGCAAGCGATTGTAGCGGTCGCGGTTGGTGCTCAACGGGTCGGATTCCAGCCGCACCTTGCTCGAACCGATGGTGTTTTTAGTGAAGGCCGCGGCCGCCGGGCCGTAGCACTGCACCGGCGTGTTCGGCTTGTGCGTTTCCGGCGTGTCGACGCCGATGAAACGCACGCTCTCGGCCTGGCCGTTCATATTGACGGCGATGGTGTCGCCATCAATGAAATGGTTGATGCTGTACAGCCCGGGCTGGTCCTGTTCAGCCGTTTTACCGGCCTTATCCAGCCAGCCTTGCTGCTGAACGACATAAGCGCCGCCGGCGATGATAAGCGCCAGCAAACCAAGCAGAAAGTGCCGTTTGTAATACCGCAAACTGTGCATACTACGTATCAATAAGCCGCATCACGGCCGCGGCGTCAAGTTTCGTACCGTCAATTTTAATGATTTTTTCATTTTTGCGCGGCGGTTCCAGCTTGTTGGCGATGGCGTCAAATTGCTGACCCGTCATGGCAAAATCGTAGCCGTTGCGCACCACTCGGGAGTGAACGGCCCGTTCGCGGGCGATCGCAGCCGGCGTGCAGACCCAAACCACAAGCGTCTCGGCTTTATATCGAGCGGCAATGCCCCGTAGCAGCTGCCGGTCGGCGTAATGATTAAAATTGGTGTCAAATACCACGCTCCGCCCGTTAGCCAGCAGCTGCTCGGTCTGCTCGTTCAGCCGTTCGTACAGCTGATTGCTCTCCGCCTGGCTGTGCGTGGGGCGGTCAAACAGCTTGTTGCGCTCCACGTCGGCCCACAAGTGCACGGCGCCGGTCCGTTCGGCAATCCAGCGGGCCGCCGTGGTTTTACCGGCGCCGGGATAGCCGACCATCAAATACAAGCGAGTTGGGCTGCTGGACATTCTGAAAACTAGTGTACCAGCAGGCACGCAAATGTGATACACGCTCATGCTTGAGCCGCTCGCTCTTCTCTATATAATTAAAAGACAACCACTAGCTGAGAGGAGTTTGCATGAGTGAAGCGCTGCCAGAAAAAGCCGACGACGATCTTTGGGAGGTCCTGTCGAGCGCCGAAAAAGTTGCCAGCCGCGATCTGATGGCCGAGGCGGCGTCTACCCGGCAGATACGCGGTTTCTACTTTGGCTTGGCGTCGCAAAGCGTCTTTAGGGCGGCAGATGGCCGCTTGATTCTGAACGAGGCCACGTTCGAGTCTGACGGCGCGTTCATGAGCAAAATTTCGTGCCTCGACCCGGCCGCGCAAACCGCCGAATGCTGGCGCGGCCGAGCCATCAACAACCCGAACAGCGAAGGGGTGAAATGGAGCGTCAGCGGCCAACCTTACGAAGAACTGCTGGCCACTATCGACGGCTTGATGGAATCCCATCCGGTCGCCGGCTGAGCTTTGGCGCCGCGCCGCCCGAGCCCGCAGCTCGGCAGCCTAAAAATCAATGCCCTTGTTCGCCAGATATTTGTCATCGAAATGATGCTTGATTTTGGTCATGTCGGTGGCGATGTCGACGTATTTCAGCAGTTTGGGCGGAAAATTGCGGCCGGTCAGGCAGAGGCTGGTGCCCTCGGTGCGGCTGGTAATTAGTTTTTCGAGCTGTTTTTCGTCGAGCAGGCCGTCGTGGACAGCGTTGTTGATCTCGTCGCAAATCACCAGGTCGTAATCGCCGCTGGCGGCCGCTTTGAGCGCCTCGGCGTAGGTCTGCTTGGCGGCTTCTAGGTGCTGGCTGTCGGACACGTGCTGCTCGCTCAGCTCGCCGGCCTTGTAAAAGCCCTTGCCGCCTTTATAAAAATACAACTGGTCTTTATAAAGCGGCTGAATATCGCGGATGAAAACATGCTCCGACACGCCCCAATACTTAATAAACTGAATAAACGCCACCTTCGAGCGATTGCCCAGCGCCCGCACCAAAAGCCCCAGCGAGGCCGTGGTTTTGCCCTTGCCTTCGCCGGTGTAGACGATGACAACCGATTGCTTGGTCTTATAGTCTTTGGATAGCATGGCGTACTCTTATGGTACTATAAAAATACCAAGATAACTCTAGTGAGGATAGTTATGCTGCGAGAAATCAAGCTGCCGGCAACCGACCAACTCAAAGACCGTGTATCGGACGTGCCGGTTATTTCCGCCGCCTTCCTCGAGGACCTGAGGAGCGACCCGATGCACTCCGCCCGGATGGAAAAGGTCTTGGACCGGCTCGATCAGCGCCAAGCGGTCCGCGAGGCCGCCGGCACTGCCGCCGATCTAATCGGCATAACGGCGCTCATGGCGGCCGACGTCTGCACCATTGCCATGAACGGCGACGGCTTGGCGGCCACCCGCGAAATCGTCCGCGGCCTGTCCCCCTTCGAACTAAGCTAAACGATCAAGAAAGGAATCCATATGTCTTCGCCAGAACTAGCACCGCTGCCAGCTGAGGATGCCGATCCTTACAGGCTGGAAATCACGCGCCAACAGCAAGCGGCCGCTCAGGCCAATCCGGCCGTCCAGGAAATCCTAGAGGAAGCTGACGAGCAAGAACGCTACCTAGAAGCCAACGGCCTCATTCACCCTGACGATAACTCTGCCTTTTGAATCACCCATACCATTGGACCGTTATGTATAATAGAGATACGGTTAAACGGAGGGCTTACAATGCCTAACCCTGAGGAAAATAGCGGCACAGAAGCTTATAACGACCAGATTCCTCCCCTCTTTGGGCGGGAACAACTGCCGATTCCGGTAATCCCTTTTAAGGAATTTCAGGCGGCCCAGCATGATCCGCGCGTCCATCAGGCTATCGCCGAGGCGCTTGCAGAAGGCGAGAAATGGGAAGAAACAGACTGGGGCTATCAGCTGAAAGCCGAGTATCGCGAGGAAGCCGAAAGCCCTTCGCTTCTTAAAAAGGGCACGACTCTTCTGGGTGATCTCGGCAAAACCGCTATTAACGGCGATCTCGGCAAAATGATGTGCCAGGCCATCGGCCGGATATTTTAGGAGTTTGCGGTATGTCTTCGCCAGAAAACCCGTCGATGCCGCCCGATGAAGCTTCTGATGAAAGTATAATTATAATTTCTGAAGAGCAATTAGAGGCTGCTCGGAATAATCCTGACGCCCAAAAATTTCTCAAGTTTGCGCTCGACCAGGAACGCTATCTGGAAGAAAACGGTCTCATTCTTCGCTGAATTAGTCGGCTAATTGACTTGATGGGCTTTGAGGGCGGCGTCGATCTTCGGTCGGTCGAAGCCGATAATGATGTCGCCGCCGATGTCGATAACCGGAATGCCGCGCTGGCCGGACTTCTCGACGGCCTCCAGACCGCTCTGCGAGTCTTTTTCAATGTCGCGATCGGTGTACTTAACGCCGAGCTTATCAAAATAGTCCTTCGCGGCATGGCAAAAGGCGCACCAGGTAGCGCTGTAGACGATGACTTTGTCCGATTTATCTGCTGTGTCACTCATGCTTCCAGTTTATCACTATACTTTGTAAAGCGATAGGGATTTACCTAAAATACGAAGACGGACGCTGGTTTTACGCTGCTGCCGCTCGGCGCACAGGCAATGAATCACTCATTTCTTCTAGGAGATATATAATATGCTGGTCCCGCTCACCGGTGTCTCCGGAATACCCTACGCTGCTAACGCCCCCAAGAAGTTTTCCGCTGCCGGAATACTTGATGTACTGCGGGTCGGTCTGCACGCGGGCTAGCTCGCGTCCCCCATATACCGGTTTGTCGGTGATTACCGAATAGTGAAGCACCTTCGCCTCTTCGTTCTCCCATTCTCCGCGGACGTGGAGTATTCCCAGCAACCCCTGCCCGCTCCAGCGCCGGGTTGTTCCATAGCATTTCTCCACTGCGATCGGGCCTGCGCTCGTTTCGAGGAAAGATGTTCTTGTTCGATAGTATGTGTAGGGATCCTCTTCCCACTGGCCTTCGGCCTCGAAGGCCGTAACGAGGACACTCTCGTCGCAATTGTCAAAAATCGCCTTCATGCGGCTCAGGGCTTCCTGGGCGCGCTCCATAGATTCTTGTTCATGAGCGTAGTTACCCGATTCGATAGAATTTCCCATAAGTGTCCTCCTGTGTACTTTTGGTAACCATAGCACGATTTATAGATTTATGCAACATAGCTATTTAAGGCAAGGAGTCGGCGGTTGCGTGAGGTAGCTCACAACTGATATAATGCGTAAGAAATGACAGAGACGAAGACGACTTCGCCGACATCGGGAGTATCGACTAAATCAGCCGCCGCGAGCAGCGCCGCGCCGCACAATGATTTTATGGTGGCCGTGCTCGGCATGAGCTGGCAGCTGGCCGTGGTGGTGTTGGTGCCGATTGTGGGCGGCTTCGAGCTTGACAAGGCGTTCGCCACTTCGCCGCTGCTGGTTATCGTCGGTTTTATTGTGGCCATGGCTGGTTTTACGCTGATTGTGCGCCGGCAGATGCAAATTTTTACGCCGCCCGAGGGGCAGACTTTTCATCCTGACAAGCACGACAAGCACGACAAGCACGCCGCCAAAAAGGAGCCGACCGCGTGATCGGCGGCGCGGTCACCCATTTCGCAGACAGCGGCCCCAGCGTACACATCGCGCCGGCGCCGGTGTTCCACATTGGCAGCTGGCCGATTACCAACTCGATTCTCTACGGCTGGGCCTGTGCGCTGTTTTTGATCGTGCTGTTCATTTGGATTGCCCGCCGCGTTACCGTCAACCCCAAGGGCGGCTTCGTGCAAATCGTCGAAGTCGGCGTGGACTTCATCACCAATCTGGTGATGGGCGCGTTCGACGACAAAAAGGTCGCCCGCAAGTACGTGCCGTTTTTCGTGACGCTGTTTTTCTTTATCTTGTTTAATAACTGGCTCGGTCTGCTGCCGATTGTAGGCGAGGGCTTTCAGGGCAAAACCGGCGCGCCGCTGCTCAGGCCCTTCACCGGCGACCTGGACGGCACGTTGGCGCTGGGCGCGCTGACCATGATCTTGGTGTACGTGTCTTCGGTGCGGGAGTCCGGCGGCTTGCTGAAGTATTTGCGCCACTTTTTCGTGGGCAGCCCCAAAAATCCCCTCTATTTTGTGATTGGTTTGCTGGAAATGTTCACCGACCTGACGCGCGTCATTAGCCTCAGCCTCCGGCTTTTCCTGAACGTCACCATCGGCGAGATGGTCATCGCCGTTTTCTCGTACCTCGGCCACGTTTTGGCGCCGGTCACCGCCCTGCCCTTTACGTTGATCGAGTTCGGTATCGCCGCCCTGCAGGCCTACATTTTCGTCATCCTGAGCGTCATGTATCTGGCCATCGCCGTTAACCACAGCAGCTCGCATCCTGAGGAAGCGGCCGACGAAGACTTGACCGAAGGTAGCGTTCCTGAAACAATGGAGCTAAAGGCTGGGAGCGCGTGATGGGCCGGTTTAAGTTTGGTTTTAACAAGGTAATAATCAGTAATAAGGAGTTAAGCAAATAATGATACTCGCAGACGCAGTTAACACAGCAATTATCGGTAAAGGCCTGATGATCGCCGGCGGCTTTATCGGCCCGGGCATCGGCATCGGCCTGATCGGCGGCAACTATTTGGCAGCCGTCGGCCGCAATCCGGAAGCCGCCAAGTTCCTCGGCCAGGCCCTGATTTTCGTGGCCATCGTGGAGCTGTTCGGCTTACTAGCCTTTGCTTCGATTTTCATCGTCAAGTAAGGCATTTAAGAGAGGAATTTTCAGAAGTAATACATGATCGCAGCAATCACACAATTCGGTGACAGCACGTCGGGTATCGGCGCCCTCGGCTTCGACGGCAAGGCGTTCGTAATCCAGCTGATCACGTTTATTTTGGCGTATCTGGTGCTGCGGCGCTGGGCGTTCGGGCCGATCATTAAGGTGCTGCGCGAGCGGCGCGAGACCATCGAGAACGGCGTCAAGCTGGGCGAGCAGCTGCGCAAAGAACAGGCTGATATGGAAGCCAAAGTGGAGCAAGCACTGGCCGACAGCCGCCAAAAAGCCGACAGCCTGATTGCCGAGGCCCAAGACGAGGGCCGGCAGATCGTCAAAGAGGCCGAAGACAAGGCCCGCGAAAAAGCCGCCGGCGTGGTGGCCGAGGCCGAATCGCGCATCGCTCAGGACACTGCGCGGGCCCGCCAGGCGCTCGAAAAAGAGCTGGTCGGGCTGGTTTCCGATGCCACCGAAGCCATCGTCGAAGAAAAGATTGACGCCAAGAAAGACGCCGCCCTGATTGACCGCGCGCTCAAGGAGAAGCAGGCGGCATGAAGGTAGCCCGCACGCGCGTGGCCCGCGCCATTGCCGACCGCACCCTGAAGCAAGGCGTCTCCAGGCGCTTGAGCCGCGAGCTGGCGGCCTATCTGCTGAGCGAGCGGCGCACCGGCGAGCTGGATTCGCTGTTGCGCGACATCCAAGCGGACTGGGCCGAGGCCGGTCACGTGGAAGTAATCGCCGCCAGCGCCTTCCCGCTGACCGCGGCCGTGCGCAGCGACATCACTAGGCGCGTTAAGGCGATTTATCCGCGGGCCAAGCAGGTCATCATCAACGAAGTTCACGATCCGACAGTGGTCGGCGGCGTGCGGCTCAGCCTGCCCGACCGCCAGCTGGATTTGAGCATCCGCACCAAGTTAAACAGATTTAAGCAGCTAGCTACCGCAGGAAAGGACTAAATGGCTACCAAGACAGATTTATCGATTACTGAATTATCCGCTGACATTCGCGCCGCGATCGAGGAGCTGAAACAGCGCCCGGAGATTGAAAAAGTCGGCGTAGTGACCCGCGTGGGCGACGGCATCGCCTGGATTTACGGCCTGTCGGCCTGCGGCTATAACGAAATGCTGGAGATCGAAGGCAACGACGGCAAGTCCATCACCGCTTTCGCTTTTAACCTGACCGAAGACGAGATCGGCGCCGTGCTGCTCGGCGACGATGTTGATATCAAAGCCGGCGCCAAGGCCCGTTTGAGCGGCAAGGTGCTGGAAGTGCCGGTCGGTCCGGAGCTGGTCGGCCGCGTGGTCGATCCGCTGGGCAATCCGCTGGACGGCGGCCCGGCCATCAAAGCCAAGCAGATGGCGCCGGTGGAACAGCGCGCGCCCGGCGTGCTGGACCGCAAAAGCGTCCACGAGCCGCTGATGACCGGCATCACGGCCATCGACACCATGATTCCAGTTGGCCGCGGTCAGCGCGAGCTGATTATCGGCGACCGCCAAACCGGCAAAACGGCCATCGCCGTCGACACCATGGTCAATCAGAGCCGCCAGAAAACCGGTGTCATTAATGTGTATGTGGCTATCGGCCAGAAGCTTTCCAAAATTGCCGCCTTGCAGGAGCGTCTGAAGCGCGAAGGCGTCATGGACCAGACTATCATCGTGGCCACCGGCCCGGCCGACCCGGCCGCCCTGCTCTATCTGGCACCGTACGCCGGCTGCGCTATGGGCGAATATTTCCGCGACAACAAGCAGCACGCCCTGATCATTTACGACGACCTGACCAAGCACGCCGCCGCTTACCGCCAGATGTCGCTGCTGCTGCGCCGCCCACCGGGCCGCGAAGCCTATCCGGGCGATGTCTTCTACCTGCATTCGCGCCTGCTGGAGCGTGCCGCCAAGCTGAGCGACAAGCTCGGCGCCGGTTCACTGACCGCCCTGCCAATTATCGAGACACAGGCCGGCGACATCAGCGCCTACATCCCGACCAATGTCATTTCTATTACCGACGGCCAGATTTTCCTGGAAACCAACCTGTTCTACCAGGGTATCCGGCCGGCTATTTCGGTCGGTTTGAGCGTGTCCCGCGTGGGCGGTTCGGCCCAGACCAAAGCCGTCAAAGCCGTCGGCGGCGGTCTTAAGTTGGCTCTGGCCCAGTTCCGCGAACTGGCCGCTTTCAGCCAGTTCTCCACCGATCTGGATGCCGAGACCCGCCATACCATCGAGCGCGGCCAGCGCCTGACGGAGCTCTTGAAGCAGCCGCAGTACAGCCCCTACGCCATCTGGCAGATGTACGCCACGCTGCTGGCGGCTACCGAAGGCATTTTCGACGAAGTGCCGCTGGAAAAAATCAAGACCGCCGAAGAATCGCTGCTGCGCGAGCTCAAATCCAAGCACGCCAAGCTGATCGACGCCGTCAACACCGGCGACAAGCCCACTGACGCCCAGAATGCCACCATCCTGAAGGTCGCCAAGAACATTGCCGACAGCTACAAAGAATCGAAGAGGGCTAAAAAGCCTGATCAGGAAAAGGAATAAGAGTCTATGGCAGCAGAGTCGAACACAAGACCAATAGGTAAATATGCAGCCGAAAAAGATCTTTCTAGCCAGGAAATTGTAGAGCTAAAAGCAAAACTTTTAAGCGATCGCCGATTGATCCCGTTAGTATGCGCCAAGATCGCTGTGGATATGGAGACTGCGATAGAGAAAGACAATGGCAAACGTTTATCACGCGATGAATTTGCATGGGAAACTGCCACCACAGCCGCTAATTGGGCTAATAGTTTACGTGGGCTTGTCGAGCTTCCAGATAGCGAGTGGCCGGAATACATGGTACAACCAGCACACTTCGTAGAGCCATTACAAGAAGTGGAGCAAGAAATTGCCGAAGGACGTTACGGTGGCTAGTACGATAACACTCAAGCGACGCATCGCTTCCATCAGCAATACGCGCCAGATCACCAAGGCGATGGAGCTGGTCAGCGCTTCCAAACTGCGCAAGTCCCAAGCCTACGCCCAGCGCAGCCGCGATTACCGCGACCTGGCCTACGATCTGTTGCGCCGGCTGAACGCTATGAGCGAAGTTGAGCAGATGCCGCTGTTCCGCAAGCGCACCGTCAAGAATCGTTTGTACGTGGTCATCACCAGCAACACCGGCCTGGCCGGCGCCTACAATGCCAACACGCTCAAGCTGTTGACGCAAGGCTTGCAGCGCGACCGCGATGCCCGCGTCAAAAGCCACGTCATCACCGTGGGCAGCAAGGGCGCGCAGTTCGTCCGCCGGCTGAGCGGCGTCGAGCTGACGGCCGTCTACCAGCCCTTCGGCGACCAGCCCACCGCCAACGATATCCGGCCCATCCTCAACACCGTCATCGATGACTATGTCGAGGAAAAAATTGATGAAGTCCACGTGCTCTACACCGATTTCAAGTCGAATCTAGTGCAAGAAGCCACCGATTTGCAGCTCTTGCCCGCGCCGCTGATCGACGTCGACAGCGACGGTCCGGCCGACATCAGCAACTTCGAACCGGACGTTGAAACCGTCGTGGCTGAGGTCACCACTCGCCTGATCGAAGCCCAGATCTGGCAGGCCGTGCTGGAAAGCATGGCGTCCGAGCACGCCATGCGCATGATGGCCACCAAAAACGCCACCGACAACGCCAACGACCTCATCAAAGATTACACCCTAGAACTAAACACCGCCCGGCAGGCCGCCATCACCCAGGAGCTGGCCGAAATCACCGGCGGCGCGGAGGCCCTTAATGGGTAGCGAATCACTGACTTACAGCATCACCGATACCGTGCTGGCTATGGACGCGCCCGCTGGACTGAAAGACAGTCTTTATATTAGGCCATGCGAAGAACGGCTTAAACAGCACGGCTTTCGGCTGCTGCGGATGCCAAGCTTGCCGAATATACCTGATTGGCAGCTTGGCCATAGTACCGAGGAGCTGAAGGCGTCCCGTGCAATCCTCGCCAAAGCCGGCGGGCTTGTCGTTGCCGACTACCAAGGGCGCAACCGCATGGTCGTGGAACTCGATAAGAGCGTGGTGGCGCATATCGCTCTGGCTGGCGAGATGGACGTGCCGGTATTTTTGCCAGCACCGCTTGAAGACATAGCCCCACTGCCCATACATGAACTGCCAGAAGCTGAGCTATTCGTAGGCATCAGCCCCAATAAAATCATTAGTAGACTGGAAGGAGAACTATAATGGCGGACAATTCTGAAAAATCTGGTAAGGGTGATGGAGCATTTACAGGCTATATGAACGTGGCCGGCTACTCCGCGGACGGGGGTTTCTTCAGCCTTGTTGACAGGGTCAGCTGGATCAGTTCACAATTCATGGCAAAGACGCCCCTCCTCGAAGGTGGTAGCGATGACCCTTCCGATCCGACTACGTACGTCAAATCAAGCACGCGTTATCAGATGGCTGCGAAATATGGCTCTGAACTGACAATCGCCGCGCTTATTAATGCGGGCGTGCTATCTAAAGATACCGAGATTGATTGGTCAGAGTTACAAGCTGTACTAAGTGATATCGAAGAGAATTCTTCTAATGGAATGGAAAAGGAGTGATAATGGCGACAGCAACCCAAGCTAAGACTAAGACCGGTAAAATTACGCAGATCGTGGGCGTGGTGGTGGACGTGGAGTTTACGACCGACCAGTTGCCGGCGATTTATAACGCGCTCAAGCTGGAATTGAACGGCGAAGAGCTGACGCTGGAAGTGGCGCAGCACCTCAGCGAATCGGCCGTGCGGGCGATTGCGCTTGGCAGCACGGACGGGCTGGAGCGCGGCACGGCAGTTACCGACACCGGCGCGCCGATCAGCGTGCCCGTGGGCAAAAAGACGCTGGGCCGCATGTTCAACGTCACCGGCCAGCCGATCGACAGCAAGAGCGACGACTTTAACGAGTTTGCGCCGATCCACAAGACGCCGCCGCCACTGATTGACCAGTCCGGCCAGGTGGAAATTCTGGAAACCGGCATCAAAGTTATCGACCTGATCTGCCCGATGACCAAGGGCGGCAAAGCCGGCTTGTTCGGCGGTGCCGGCGTCGGTAAGACCGTGCTGATTCAAGAGCTGATCAACAACATCGCCAAATTCCACAGCGGCTACTCGGTGTTCGCCGGCGTCGGCGAGCGTACCCGCGAGGGCAACGACCTCTACCACGAAATGGAAGACGCCGACGTGCTCAAGAACACTTCCCTGGTCTTCGGCCAGATGAACGAACCGCCGGGCGCGCGCTTGCGCGTGGCGTTGAGCGGTCTGGCTATCGCCGAAGGCTTCCGCGACAAGGGTTCCGACGTGCTGCTGTTCATCGACAACATTTTCCGCTATACGCAGGCTGGCTCGGAAGTCTCGGCTTTGCTGGGCCGCCTGCCTTCAGCCGTCGGCTACCAGCCGAACCTGCAGCAGGAAATGGGCGCCCTGCAGGAGCGCATCACCTCCACCCACAAGGGTTCGATCACCTCTGTGCAGGCCGTTTACGTGCCGGCCGACGACTTGACCGACCCGGCGCCGGCGACTACCTTCGCCCACCTGGACAGCACCATCACGCTGAGCCGAGCGCTGACCGAGATCGGCATCTATCCTGCCATCGATCCGCTCGACAGCTCCTCGACTATCCTTGACCCGGAAATCGTCGGCGAAGACCACTACAACGTGGCCCGCGAAGTCCAGCGCGTGCTGCAGCGCTACAAAGACCTGCAGGACATCATCGCCATCCTCGGCATGGAAGAGCTTTCCGAAGAGGATAAGCAGCTGGTGGGCCGTGCCCGCCGCATTCAGCGCTTCATGAGCCAGCCGTTCTTCGTAGCCGAGCAGTTTACCGGCAACAGCGGCCAGTATGTGCCTTTGAGTGAAACTATCCAGAGCTTCCGCGAAATCCTCGACGGCAAGCACGACGACAAGCCGGAAAGCGCCTTCTATCTGAAGGGCGCCATCGGCGACGTGGTTAAGGCGGCCAAAGCGGCGAAATAGCGATGTTTCACTTTCAGCTAGTCAGCTTAAGCGGCAAGAAGTTCGACGAGGACGTCTACGAGGTCATTTTGCCTACCAAAGACGGCCAGATCGGCGTGCTGCAAGATCACATGCCGCTGGTCAGCGTGGCCAACACCGGCGTCATCATGGTGCGCCGCCAGCCGCGCGACACCGACCGCGAGCGTGAGTATTTTGCCATGAGCGGCGGCGCCATCGAAGTGTCCGATAACACCTTGCGCGTGCTGGTTGACGAAGCCGACCGCGCCGACGACATCAACGAAGCCGAAGCCGAAAAAGCCCTAGCCCGCGCCGAAAAAATGCGTGCCGAAGCCAAAGACGAAGTCAGTCTGGAGCACGCCCAAACCCTGGTCGATCGCCAAGCCGTCCGCTTGCAGGTGGCCGGTCTTAAGAGAAGGCATCAGAGGCGGGGTTAACGACGCTCCGCTCGCGTCTACAAAAAGCCAAGACTTTGGCTTTTGGTGGCCAAAGCGGTGGCCTCCAAGGCGGAGCTAAGCCTTCTGGGGCTTGCTTTTGGCGGTGCAGAATTTGCAGCGCGCGGCGGCGGCTGGGATGGCGCTGAGGCATTCGGGGCACTCGCGCTCGGCCGGCGTGTCGACGTCTTCCGTTGGGTTCAAGTGTGCCATCAGCTTGTTGAGCGGCTGTACGACGAAAAAGAAGATGACACTGGCAATGATCAGAAACGAAATGATGGCGTTTATGAAATCGCCGTAGAGGAATTTGCTGTTATGGACCGTGAAATAGAGCCCCGAGAAGTCCGGCTTACCGCCGATGGCGGCAATCAGCGGCGTGACTAAATCCTTCACCAACGAGGTGACGATGGCACCGAAAGCAGCGCCGATGACCACGGCCACGGCCAGATCGACCACGTTGCCTCGCAGAATGAATTTTTTGAAATCTTTAAGCATAGGAAGGTCTCCGATTGATTATATTCCTATGATATACGGTTATTCGCCTGGGTCAACTTCGGGCGTTTCAGAAAGTTCGCGCAGGCTCGCGCGGGTGTCTTTTATCAGTTCCTGGCGATCCAATTCGTGCCGGAAGTCGGCGATTCCCTGCAGGTAAGCCGCGCCCGCGTCCAATTCTTCGGCGCGAATCTCCTCGGCTCGAGCCAGTGCCTGGCGCACGAAAGGGGCGTCGGAAGCGTGCAGCTGGGCCCACTTCTGATCGAACGACGGCTGGTGCTCAGCCGCAAACGCTGCCGCCAGGGCCTCGTCGGACAGCGGATGGGTTGGCTTGTGCGGATTTGATTCGGCCATCGGCGCGCTCCATTTAATTCTTTTAATAATACGCAAATAATTCGGCGCGAAGCGTGATTTTTCTTACCAGCGATTTGTGACTTGCATCACGTTTTATAGAGGCGTAGAATACAATCTTGTGTTTATTATTTCTCAGTTAATTAGTAACGAAATTAAGGAATTATGTCAGAACAATTTAAGGGTGGAGCGTTTGTGGTGCCGGAATTAGAAATCGTACGAGTAAATAAGGTTGGCGAACTGGAGTTTGGCGAAGGCAAAATTGGGCTGGATCCGGCGCTCGAGCCGGCCGATGAGGCGGCTTTTGCCGAAGCTCTCGGCGCGCATACGCACGAATTAACCAAAGCCAACACCGCCGACTGCGGCGACGGCCGCCGGACGCTGCGCCTGGCTCAAACCGAGGCAGGTCTGGTACTGGCGGAGCGGGTGGTGCCGCAGTTGCTGGGTGGCGCCGGTCTGGCGGCCACCAAAGCCGCTGTGGCGGCCGACGCCCGACTGGTAGCCGACGCCAAAACCATGTGGGAAGCTTATGAAACCGTCTCGACGTACCTGTACGATAAATGGGGCGAAGAAGACGGCGGCCACGAGGGCTGCGGGGCCAGCAAAAACGTCAAGGCTTCCGTGCTCAATCGTATCGACCCGGCAGTTGCCATGCCGACGATGTGCCTGCTGGCCGAGGCCACCGAGCGGACCGTAAACTTAACACAGCAGAACTGGCAAACCAAGAGCAATCGCCTGCTGGACGGCTTTTATGATGACTGGGATCCCGAGAAGCACCTTGATTACCTGGCAAGCCGGTTCCCGCAAAATACGTCCTATCTCGACCAGGGCCAACCCGAGGACCCGCTGGCCGGGCACCGCGAACTGGCCGTCTATCTCGTAACCGAGCCCGGCCGCGGCTTTGCTAAAAACGCCTTTGTCGAAGCGACCGGCCAGCAAGCCTTTTCAGTGACGCTGCCGAAGATGCGCGATTTGGCAAACAAATTGGGCGGCTCGCCGGAAGAAAAAGAACGCATTTTTCTGGCGTTTTTGGACGACACGCTGCACGTCACCAACGGCTTAGTGGAGTGCGTCAGGAACGACCAGACCACCAAGGGTCTGCCGGTCTTCGGCGAAGCCGCCAGCGCCTAGGCCTTTACAAACCGGCCGTCTAACGGTACGATTGGTTTATAAACAACTAAGTGGAGGTTCCATAATGTTTGGAAGACAAAAAACAGCTGCGCTGGTAGCTGAATTCCTCGGCGCCGGAGTGTTGACTCTGTTGGTGCTGAGCGTGCAACGCTCGACTATCGGCGTGCCATTTTTCGTGGCCATCGCCGCCGGTTTGGCAGTAGTATTAATGGGTTTTGCGGTCGGCGCCATTTCCGACGGCCACTTCAACCCGGCCATCACCATCGGCATGTGGACGGCCCGCAAGGTCACGACCTATCGCGCCGTGGTCTACATCGCCGCCCAAATGCTCGGCGGCTGGGCAGCGTACTACGTGTACACCTATTTCGTGCACAACTCGCTGCAGCCGGTTGGCGGTCACTTTACCGGCCGCATTATGGTGGCTGAGGCCGTTGGCACGGGCATTTTCGCCTTTGCCTTCGCGTCGGCTGCCTTCCAGGGCTACAGCCGCGCTACCAAGTCGGCGTTTGTCGGCCTGGGCTTCATGATTGGTATCGTGGCCGCTTCGTCGGCTTCTATCGGTCTGCTGAATCCGGCCGTGGCGCTCGGCGTGCGTGCCTTTGTATGGGGCACTTATGTGCTCGGTCCGGTCGTGGGCGCCATCATCGGTGTCAACCTGTACGCCATCTTGTTTGCTGAAGCCGGTTCCAGCCCGTGGGCTGCGGCCTTGGAAAGCGTCTCGGGTGGTAGCAGTGCGGCTGCCGTCACCACCAAGAGCACCACTAAGAAAAAGTCAGCCAAAAAGAGCAAGCGATAACTGTCGCCGGCTTTTAGGATTGCCGCCCGCTCGCTCGGGCGGTTTTCTTTTGGGCGGCTAGATGGTGCCGTCGATTAGATCTTGCTCAAACTGCTGGATACCTTTGAGATTTTTGGGGTACTGGGCGGCGCCCGGAAAATCGAGCTGCATGATATGGGCCCAGACGGCGCCGATGAGCCTGGTGAAGCGCTCCAGTTCCGGCTCGTCGAAGGTCAGGTTGAGATTATCGACCGGCTGGCCGGTTTCGTCCGGCTCGATGAATTCCAGGGCGCCGCTGACCACCTGCAGCCGTTTTTGGAAGCTAGCCGAGCCCTCCACCAGCAATTTATAAAACAACAGCTGCTGGCGGTACTTGTGCAGTTTAACGCGCTCAAACTCGTCCTTGCCGTGCCAGCTGGTCGCCGGTTTGCCGGTTTTGAAATCGCGGACTTCGAGGCGGCCCGGCTCCAGGTGATGCAACAGATCGATTTTGCCGCTCAGACGGGCGCCGGCCACCACTACGCCCTCGTTGTTAAAGCCGCGCTCCACCAGGTCGCCGGCCGACATATTGTGGCCGCGGCGCGCCAGATATTCGGTCAGCGCCTTCTGGCCGCGTTGGGCCAGTTTTTTGTGGTCGACGGCGCGCAGGTGTGTGCGGGCCAGTATGTCGAGAAAGTACGAAACTACTATTTTGATACTCGGCAACTCGCCCTTTGATGTTAGCTCGGCGTGCGTCCACTGCAGCGTTTTGTGCACGGCGTCGCCGTAGGCGGCCGAGGGCGACAGCGCCTCTGGAAAACGCAGCAAATTGTGCGTTAGGAAATATTCCGGGCCGCTGGACTGGATGTCGATGAAATTATTGAGATGCGTGACGCTCAGCTTGTAGGCTTCGAGGATCGGTTCGAACAGCGCCGGCTTGTCGGCGATGATCTGGCGGAAGCGGTAGGCCCAATCGGTCGACAGGATTTCGGCGGCGCGTTCGGTGGCTGGCTTGTCGACGACCTCGGGTTCGAATCCCACCCCTTCCGCCAGAAAGCTCAACGCCGGCGACAGCCGATTTTCCAAACTGTGCGTGTAGCCGGTGATGTACAAGCTGTGCCTGGCGCGGGTCAGCGCCACGAATAACAGGCGCAGCTTGTCGTCGTCGCTGTCGCCGGCCGGCGCAATGGGCAAATTATGCGGCAAAGTGATGCGCGAGGACTGCCGCCGGGCCGTCGGCCCCCAGATTTCGTCCTGCGCGTTGATGACGAACACCGTGCCAAACTCCAGCCCCTTGGCTTTGTAAGCGGTCATTACTTGCACGGCGTTGGTGGTTTGGGTGTGCGGGTTGGTGTCGATGATTTTCAGTCCGGCGCTGCGGTGCAGCTCAGCGAATTCGACGAAATCTTTGAGCAGCAGCGTGCGATTGGGCTGCCACTGGCGCAGGCGCTGGCGCAGCGTGGACAGCTGGCCGAGCAGCGTCAGATAGGTTTCGGTGGAATCTTCGTAGCGCTGCGGGCTAAAATAATATTCCCGCAGCGGCGAGCTGAATGTGTCGGTCTTGGCCCGCGGCAGCAGCAATTCGTCGTATTCGCTGTCGATGCCGCCGGGATCGCCGCCGACCAGCTGGTCGAGCAGGTATTCCAGCGGTTCGAGCCGGCTGCGTTTTGACAGAGTCACGAACCAGCTGGCAATCGTTTTCAGCTGGGGATCTTTGTGTTTGGTCAGAATGTCGAGCCAGTGCTTGTGCTGGTCGTAGCTGTCCAGGCTGACTTGCACCAGCGTTTCGGCCGGCAGCCGCCAGAAATCGTAACCCAGCACCTCGCCAAACAGCTGATCGGCCTCGTTTTGGCGGTTTTCGCTTAGAGCCACCACCAGCGACGACAGGCCGAGCAGCTGGCGGATAATCGGCGCGTCCAGGATATTCTCGCGACGCTCGTAGGCCACCGGCAGCCGCCGGCTTCCAAGATATGGCATCAGCCGCTCCAAGTAGCGATGGCGCGGCGCGATGACGGCGATTTCCTGCGGCTTAGTTCCCTGTTTGATGAGCTGCTCGATTCGTTCGGCGATCCAATCGTACTGCGCCAGCTCGCTCGAAAATGACAAACGCTCCAACACGTTGGTGGCGTAGGTCTGCTTGGCCGTCAGCTCCTTATGGGTGCCGGGCACCACGCTTTCCAAACGGTTTTCAATCTGTTTAGCCACGGCTTGGCCGGCTTGCAAAATATTTGCGTTGGAACGGTAATTTTCGTTCAAGGTAATCCGCGCCGGCCGGTCGTAGAGGCGCGCAAAGGCGGCCATGTTGGAGACTTCGGCGCCCTGAAAAGCGTAAATCGCCTGATCGTCGTCGCCCACAGCCATGAGGTTGGGCCGGTTTTCGTGCACCGGATTATCGCCCAGCGCCGTCAGCAAGCGCAGCTGGGCTTTGTTGGTGTCCTGGAACTCGTCGACCAGCACGTACTGGTAGCGCTCCTGCAGATTAAACCGCAATTCGTCGTCGCGCTCCATGGTGTGCACGGCTTCGATGACCATGTCGTCAAAATCGTACAGCCCCTGCGCGGCCATGGTGTCGAGCAGCGCCTGGTAAACGTTGGCCACGGCCTGCAGCCGCCGATAATTTTGGCCGCCGTCGCGCCAGACATACTGATTGTGCGCATTTTTGCGGCACCAGCTGTTGCGCCAGGCGGTGATCGGTTTGACATAGCGGCCATCGACCGGTGTTTCGGCGATGGCCTGCTCCAGTTCTGCGGCCAGCTCGGCAGCGTACTCCGGAAAGCCGAAATAACGCTTGCCAGTCACATGCTTTTGAACTGATTTCAGTAATTTTTCATAAGTCGGCAGCAATTTTGGCGATGGCGTGCCGCTAAAACATTCCGCCAGCTCCTTTTCGGTCGCCTCGATGAATGTTTGATTAGCCGCCAGCAGCTCATGCAGCTCGCCGGCTGTGACGGCGTTTTGCTTGAGCCAGCTGATGGTTTGCAGCGTGTCACGCAAAAAAATGTAATCGTCGCCCACCTTGGTGCCCAGCGGATTGCCGTGCGGCAGCTGCTCAAAAATGCCGCGCAGCAGCTCGTAGCGCCCCAGCTCATCGACCTGCTGAATCAGCTGCCGGCCGGTAAAACAATCCGGATATTGGTTGATGATGTCGGCGCCAAAGCTGTGAAAGGTGTGAATGGCCACGTGATAGGCCGGCTGGCCGATGATGTCGATCAGCCGTTCGCGCATGTTGCGGGCCGCGTTGTCGGTAAAGGTTAGGCACAAAATATTGCCCGGCGATACGTCGTCTTTGCGCAAGATGTTGGCCACGCGCATGCTGAGCAGCTGCGTTTTGCCGGTGCCCGGCCCGGCCATCACCAGCACCGGCCCCTCCGTGGCATCCACAGCCTGCCGCTGCGCCGCGTTCAGCCGCTTATACTCGTCTTCGAATTTCCCCATTGCTTACATTGTAACGGGTTTAGAGGGGTTTCGCTTTCGTCCTTTGGGACTCATCAGCACAAAGCACATTTGTGGAGCGAAAATGACAAGCGGACAGATCCAGAGAAAACGGGGCGGCAGCGCGGGCTACCGTAAGTTTTTACGATAGCCCGCCAGCTGTTTCAGCCGTCATCAACCTGAAAGAACAATACCACAAGCGCAACGAACAGTACGACCACGACTATGCAAAGGGGTACTTCTAGATACCACGCCATTGCCAATCCTCCGGTTCAGGTCAGCGGGTGGCTGACGGCTTCAGGGTCTTGCTGCAACTCTTTGCTGCGCACGTAGTGGTGCTTGCCGCATATCCAGATACCTAGCTGGAACGGATGCAAGAACCACACCAGCGACTTGATCAGCGCGAGGGCCTGCCAGTAGGTACTTTCGCTGACGTGCGAATAGCGTGAGTATTCTCTGGTCCAGATATTGCACAAACGCTGCCAGTAACCGGTGACGTAGATCGCGCCGAAGGCGATAATCCACGCTGCGGTGTCGTAGCCTTCGACGGCTAGCATGTAAACCACGTAGCCGAGTATCACGACGGAACAAATGAGGTAACCCAGGCGCTTCACAGTTTCTCCTCCTCGATCTCGCTGAAATGGTTGAGTTCAGTGAATATTTCTTCCAGGTGGCGGACCACCAGGAATTTGCCAATCACGATGGGGAGCCAAATCGCCCCCAGAAATGGAGTGATCGATATCCGGCGATCCGCATCCTCCATGTGCTGTTCGAGCCACGCGTCGGCGCAAAAACATCCCCACAGCCACACAATGACCAGGACGATTGCCACCACGACCGTTATCATCAGCGGCTGCGGAGAGATTTGCGGCGGGCGCGGCGGTCCAGCACCAGGCCCAGGATAACCAGGGTCTGCAGGCCGGCGGCGATGATCACCGTCGGTGACGCGTCGGGTACAGGGTGCATGAGTTGCCTTTCGGTAGTTTTCTCTGTTAAAAGATGAGGCCTGTAGAGCTGAGCGGCTCGGCTGCACGAGCCTCATCTTTTAGCTGTCTGCTTGTCAAAGGGCGATTTTCGGAATCCAAAACTCGACGAAAATCTGGCTAATTATAGCATTATTCGAAGTTTATATCAAATAGCGGTCGAGGTCTAGGGCGCGGCGGTGCAAATGGGGCACTCGTCTTCTTCGGTGAATTCGGTGTACCACTGTTTGGCGGCCTTTTTCCAGGGCTCCAGGTCGTGGAAACCTACCAGATCGGCGGCTTCGCGCAGGAACCAGCCGATCCAGCCGTAGAGGCGCAGTTTGCTCCAGACCACGGCCGCCCAGCGCGGGCCGCACGGGATAACCGTAACGGGCGGTTTGGCGGCGTAGCTGCGCGGGCGCCAGCCGGAGGCCTGCCGTTTGAGGTTGCGGGCCACAAATTCGCCGTCGCGCAGCGCCGTCTGCGCCAGGCCGCTGTAGGGCATGTTGGCGTTGTCGCCCAGCACGTAAATGCCTGGCTCGGCTTGCAGATAAATGTCGGTGGCGACTTTGCCGCGGCCGATCATCACAAAGCCGTTATCCTTGAAAAACGGATGGTTGGTGACGCCGGCCGTCCAAACCACGGTGTGGCTGCGGATGGCCCGCCCGCTGACCGTCAGCTGGTCGGCCGTCTCGCCCTGCACCACGCTGTTCAAATACAGCCGTACGCCCAATTTGCGCAGATGCTTGTGCACCGCGCGCGAGGTGTCTTTGGGCAGGCGCGGCAGCAGGCGCGGCCCGGCCTCTATGAGATCAATATGGACAGCGCGGTGCTTGATGCCGTGCTGCTTCATGATGTGCTTCAAATACGCCGGCAGCGCACCGGCCAGCTCGATGCCGGTGGGGCCGGCGCCAACGATCACGTAGTGCAAATCGGGCCGGTGTTCGTCGACCATTTGCTGGTGCAAGTGCCGCTTGAAGCGCTCGGCCGCGTCCTGGGTTTTGATGCTGTAGGAGTACTCTTCGAGCCCTTTGATGCCGAAGTAATTGGTGACCACGCCGAGGGCGATGATCAGCGTGTCGTACTCGTAGGCGACGCCTTCGGCCGTAGCCACCGTTTTATCTTTGCGGATCAGCCGCGTGGCCGTGCCTTTGGCCAGCGTAACGCGTTTGCCTTCAAAAATGACGGTCAGCGGAATCGACGAGTTGGCGCGTTTGCCGCCGGTCGCGCTGTGGTAGAGCGTCGGGTAATAGCGCAGTTCGTCGCTGTCGCTGAGCAGAATGACGTCGAAGCGTTCGTCGTCGCAGAGCCCCAGCGCCGCCTTCACGCCGGCAAAACCGCCGCCCAATATCAACACCCGTTCTTTGTGTGGATTTTTAGTCATTCTGCTTATGATTGTACCAGATAGCTTGCTTTTTGCACCCCAGTGGCCGTAAGCTTAAGAGGTATGGATGAAATCAAAAAAGCCCTCCAAACGGCCGGTTTTGGCGGCGAATTGAAAGACGATCCGGCGACGCTCGATTTTTACAGTCACGACGCCTCGATGTTTGAGTTGCGGCCGCAGCTGGTGGTGGCGCCGAAGGCCACCGCCGATGTTGAAAAGCTTGTCAAGCTGATTAGGGGCAGTAAAAAGTCGCATCCCGAACTCAGCCTGACCGGCCGCAGCGCCGGCACCGACATGTCCGGCGGCGCCATCAACGAGTCGATTATCGTCGATTTCCGCAGTCATTTCACGAAGATAGAGCGGGTTACCAGCACGAGCGCCCACGCCCAGCCCGGCGTGCTGTACCGCGACTTCGAGCCGCAAACCTTCAAGCACGGCGCGCTGATGCCGACCTACCCCGCCTCGCGCGATCTGGCCAGCATCGGCGGCATGGTCAACAACAATTCCGGCGGCGAAAAATCCCTGGAATTCGGCAAAACCGAGGATTTCGTCACGGAACTGCAATTCGTCTTCGCCGATGGCGTGGCCCGCACCGTCAAGCCGCTGACGCGCGCCGAGCTCGATAAAAAAATGAAGCAACAAGACTTTGAGGGCCAGGTCTACAGCCGCCTGTTTTGGCTGATCGAGAAGCATTACGACCAGATCAAAGCCGCCAAACCGCGGGTCACCAAAAACTCGACCGGCTACAATTTGTGGGACGTCTGGGACCGCGACAAAGGCATTTTCGACCTGACCAAGCTGATCGTTGGCGCCCAAGGCACGCTGGGCTTTGTGACCGATATCCATTTCCGGCTGGTGCCGACCCGCAAACATTCCGGCCTGCTGGTGCTGTTCATGAAAGACATCGACGATCTCGGCGAAGTCATCCCCAAAGTGCTGGAGAGCAAGCCGGCCACCTTCGAGTCGTTCGACGACGCCACCATGTGGCTGGGCATCAAGTTTTTGCCCAGTTTTCGCAACATGCTCGGCTGGGGCGGCGTCATCAAACTGCTGTTCAGCCTGGCGCCGAGCGGCCTGCGCATGAACGCCTGGCGCGGCATTCCGCGGCTGATTTTAATGGTCGAGTTTAATGGCGAAACGGAGGACGAAGTGCGCCACAAAATCCAGGACTTGCACCGCCAGCTTGCTCAGCACCGCGCCCGCTACGAAATCAACGGCTTCGAGGAGGACGCCACCGAAGGCAAATCCGAAAAATTCTGGCTGATGCGCCGCTACAGTTTCCAATTGCTGCGCAGCAAAGTTAAAGACAAGCACACCGCGCCGTTCATCGACGATCTGGTGGTGCCGCCGCCGTATCTTACCGATTTTTTGCCGCGGCTGCGCAAAATCATCAAAAAATACCAGCTGTTCGCTACCATCGCCGGCCACATGGGCGACGGCAATTTCCATATCATCCCGCTGATGAAGCTGGAAGACCCGCGCGACCGCAAAAAAATTCTGCCGGCCATGAAAGAAGTTAATAATTTGGTGCTGAAATATCACGGTTCTTTGAGTGGCGAACACAACGACGGCCTGGTGCGCGGCCCCTGGCTGGAACAGATGTACGGACCCGAAATGCTCAAGATTTTCCAGGAAGCCAAGCATATCATGGACCCTGAGGGCATTTTCAATCCGCACAAAAAAGCCAACGCTGAGTGGGAATACAGCTTCAGCCACATCCGCGACCATTTCTAAATAAAAAGCGGTCTTTCGACCGCTTTTCACCTTGAGCCCGATTGCAGATGGCAGGCTCAATTACGTACCCATATTTTAGCAGAACCGTTCAATTGCGGTCAATGTACGAAAATGCCAAAGTTAATTTTTATTTCAGATTAGATTGTTACGATAGGCTTGCCTGGTAGATGGCTGCCCCTCGCGGGGGCACAGACTGGTGTCGCGGCGGGACCGCAGATTCCAGCCGGTCGGGTTCGATTCCCGATGCTTCCACCAGGCACTAAGGGTATTGAAATTATTTATAAAATGTCAATTTTCAGCTGATTTGCGAATGGCCACGAGCACGCCGCTCAAGACGATTCCCAGATAAACCAGACCGGTGACACAGCTTGATAACAGCGGCGAATGGGTGCTGATAACCAGATAGGTGCCGCTGGCCAGCGTGGCGGCGATGAGGCCGTAGGCGGTATAGAACTTGCGACGGGACGGCGACGGCGAAAAGTTAAGATAGGTAGTCCAAGCCACACTGCTTAGGGCGATCACGACGTGAATCAACACAACCATAAGTATCATTTTAGTACACTTTGGGCGCATTTTGTATCTAAAACGTCCTAGCCGGCCGGGTAATAGGCGGCGACTATCGCGCCACAAGCGTGAGGTGGTACAATTAACTTAAGCTTATTGGCGGATAATGTGTGAATAAAAAGTATAAAGTTGGATTGGTTGGCGCGGCCGTGGTGGCGATTATCGCCGCGCTGGCCGTGTATTTGCACCATCACACGGTGGACGTGCTGCAGCCGGCCGGCCAGGTTGGCTATAAAGAGCGCCAGCTGATGATATTTGCCGTGCTGCTGTCGGTTATCGTGGTGGTACCGGTGTTTTCGCTGACGATTTTCATCGCTTGGAAGTATCGCGAGGGCAATAGCCGGCCTAAAAAATACAGTCCGGATTGGGATCATAGCCGGCTGTTTGAGTCGATTTGGTGGGGCATTCCCATTGCTATTATCGCTATTTTGTCGGTGGTGACCTGGCGCAGTTCGCACGCTCTCGACCCCTATCGCGCGTTGGTTTCGACCAAGCGGCCGCTGACGGTGCAGGTGGTGGCGCTGGACTGGAAATGGCTGTTCATTTATCCGGAGCAGCACGTGGCCAGCGTGAATTTGGCGGAAATTCCGGTCGGCACGCCGGTGGACTTTCAGATCACGTCCGATACGGTGATGAATTCGTTTTGGGTGCCGCAGCTGGGCGGCCAGATTTACGCCATGCCCGGCATGATTACGCAACTGAATCTGGTGGCTGACAAGGCCGGTACCTACGCCGGCTCGTCTGCCAACATCAGCGGCAGCGGTTTCGCCGGCATGAGCTTTCATGTGGCGGCCGGCTCGCCAAACAATTTTGACGACTGGGTGGCGCGGGCCCAGCGAACCAAGCGGCCGCTAAACTCTGCGGCCTACAATCAGCTGGCCAAGCCGAGCAAGTATGTCCCCGTTAGCTATTATTCATCCGTCCAAAGCAACCTGTTCAACTACATCGCTGTAAAATATATGACGCCGCTGACCGCGCCGCCAGCTACTTCCACCTCTGTTAGTTCACACAGTGTGAGCGGTTCCAAGACAGCGCCGCTGACCACGGCCGGAGCCAAGCCATGATAGTGGCCAACCTGCTCGGCAAGCTGACGCTGCACTCTTTTCCGCAGGACCGGATCACGCAAGTTACTGGTGCCTCGCTGGTAGTTATTACGCTTGTTGTGCTGCTGTTAATCACCTATTTCGGCAAATGGCGCTGGCTGTGGCGGGAATGGCTGACCACCACCAACCATAAGCGGATTGGCGTGATGTACGTCATTGTGGCGCTGCTGATGCTGCTGCGCGGTGGCAGCGACGCCGTGATGATGCGGGCGCAACAGGCCACCAGCGTCGGTGCGCACCAGGGGCCGCTGCCGCCGGATATGTTCCAGCAGGTCTTCAGCGCCCACGGCACCATCATGATCTTTTTCGTGGCCATGGGGCTGATGTTCGGCCTCATCAATCTGATAATGCCACAGCAGCTGGGCTCGCGTGACGTGGCCTTTCCGTTTATGAACGCGCTGAGTTTCTGGCTGTTCACGGCCGGCATGCTGCTGATTAACATGTCGCTGGTGGTCGGCGAGTTTTCGGCGGCTGGCTGGCTGGCCTATCCGCCGCTTTCTGAGCTGCGCTACAGCCCGGGCGTGGGCGTGGATTACTGGATTTGGAGCCTGCAGATCGCCGGCATCGGCTCGCTGATGAGCGGCATCAACTTTATGGTGACGATACTGAAAAACCGCTGCGAAGGCATGACCATGATGAAAATGCCGCTGTTTCCGTGGAGCGTCTTCGGCTCGATGGCGCTGGTGGCCTTCGCCTTTCCCATTTTGACTGTCACGCTGACCCTGCTCTACCTTGACCGCACGCTCGGCATGCACTTCTTTACGGCCGGAGGCGGCGGCAACGCCATGATGTACGTCAACCTTATTTGGGCGTGGGGACATCCGGAGGTGTACATATTGGTGTTGCCGGCGTTTGGCATCTACTCGGAGATTGTGGCCACCTTTGCGCGCAAGCGGCTGTTCGGCTACAAATCGATGGTGGCGGCCATCTGGGCAATCGTTTTCCTGTCGTTTCTGGTTTGGCTGCACCACTTCTTCACGATGGGCGCCGGCGCCGATGTCAACGCCTTCTTCGGCATCATGACGATGTTTATCGCCATCCCCACCGGCGTCAAAATTTTCAACTGGTTGTTCACGATGTACCAGGGGCGGATTAAATTTGCCTCGCCGATGATCTGGTTTATGGGCTTTATTTTCCTGTTTACCATGGGCGGCGTGGCCGGCGTGCTGATGGCCGTGCCGGCGATTGACTTCCAGGTGCACAACAGCCTGTTCTTGGTGGCGCACTTCCACACGATGATTATTTCCGGCGTGGTGTTCGGCTTTTTCGCCGGCCTGACCTACTGGTTCCCAAAGATTTTCGGCTTCCGACTGAACGAGCGGCTGGGCAAGTACGCGGCCTGGTGCTGGATCGTCGGCTTCGTGCTGGCCTTCGGGCCGCTCTATATCCTGGGTCTGATGGGCGCCACGCGGCGGCTGGACCACTATAGCGCCAGCACCGGCTGGCAGCCGCTGTTCATCGTGGCTGGCATTGGCGTAGCGATTATCGGTCTGGGGCTTGGTTTTCAGCTGCTGCAGCTGGGCTACAGCATTTGGAAACGCGATGAAAACCGCGACCTCACCGGCGATCCATGGAATGGCCGGACACTGGAATGGTCAACCGTTTCGCCGACGCCGGAATACAATTTCGCTATTTTGCCCACAGTCACGTCGCGCGACGCCTTTTGGGAGATGAAGCGTCATAAAACGGCGCCCGCCGAGCCCGTGCACTATCACGATATTCGCGTTCCCAAGAACACGCCGGCGCCGGTTTTGGCCGGCGGACTGGCGCTCTTGACCGGCTTTGGCTTCGTCTGGCATATCTGGCTGCTGGTTATCGCGGCCGGTTTCGGGCTGTTGTGCGTGATTTTGACTCATACTTTAAGTGATGACGACGGCGAGCGCATCATTCCGGCCGCCAAAGTGGCGGCTATGGAGGCCGAGTTTGCCCGAAAGCGCGAGGAGTTGGCATGAGCGCGCTGACCGCGGCCGAACGGGCCGATTTGCGCGAGGAGCGGCGTCAGGCCGACAACAAGACGCTGTTCGGCTTCTGGGTCTACATCATGACCGACTGCGTGCTGTTCGCCAGCCTGTTCGCGACCTACGCCGTGTTGCACAACAACACCTACGGCGGGCCTCCGGGCGGCCAGCTGTTCGACCTGCCGAACGTGCTGGTCGAGACGCTGCTGCTGCTCACCAGCAGCTTCACCTGCGGGCTGGCTATGCTGTCAGCGCACCGCCGCGCCAAAAACCAGGTGCTCGGCTGGTTCTTGGTGACTTTTCTGCTGGGCGCGGCCTTTTTGGCGATTGAGCTGACGGAATTCCACCACCTGGCGGCCACCGGCAACAGCTGGCGCCGCAGCGGTTTCCTGTCGGCCTTCTTCACGCTGGTCGGTACGCACGGACTGCACATCACTGTCGGCCTGACCTGGATGCTGGCGCTGATGATCAAAGTCGCCAAGGGCGGCCTCGGCCGGGCCACTGTTCGCCGGCTGACGATGCTCAGCCTATTTTGGCACTTCTTGGATATCGTCTGGATTTTTATCTTTACGGTCGTTTATATGATGGGGGTACACTAAATTATGGCCACAAATATCATCCACGGACAGCTGGACACCGACCGCGGCACCTACCGCGCCTATCTGACCGGTTTCATTCTCTCGATCGGCTTGACGCTGCTGGCCTATTTGTCGGCCGTGAAGCACGTGCTGTCCGGCAAGGGACTGATGGCCGGCTTGCTCGGCCTGGCCGTGATCCAATTTTTCGTGCAGCTGTTCTTTTTCCTGCACATCGGCCGCGAAACCAAGCCGCGCTGGCGGCTGCTGGTGCTGTTCATGATGATCAGCGTGGTGCTGATTGTGGTGCTCGGCTCGCTGTGGATTATGTACAATCTGAACTACCGGATGACGCCCCAACAAATTGAGCAATACATGCAAAAGCAGGCCTCCGACGGCTTGTAGGCCGGGCGTTTCTCTGAGCCATGGAAAATCTTAAGAAATATTACTCGCTGACCAAGCCAGGCGTGCTCTACGGCAACGTAATCACCGGCGCGGCCGGCTTTTTGCTGGCTGCCGGCCACTTCAAACGCTTCGACGCCGGCCTGTTCGCGGCCACCATAGTCGGCATGACGCTGGTGATCGCTTCAGCCTGCGCGCTTAACAATTATTTCGACCGCGACATCGACAGTATTATGGAGCGCACCAAAAACCGCGCTGTGGCCAGCGGCGCTATTCGCGGCCGCAACGCCGTACTGTTCTCGATAATTTTAGGGGTGCTGGGGATTGCCGTCTTGGCGGTTTGGGTAAATCGTTTGGTGGTTATTATCGGCGTCGTCGGCTTTATCGACTACGTTTGGCTGTACGCCATGTTCACCAAGCGCCGCTCGGTGCACGGCACGCTGGTTGGCAGCATCTCCGGCGCCATGCCGATTTTGGCCGGCTACTGCGCCGTCAACGGCCGTCTGGACGGCGCCGCCGCACTGGTATTTTTGGCGCTGTTTTTCTGGCAGTTGCCGGAGTTTTACTCGATCTCGATTTATCGCCGCAAAGAATACAAGGCCGCCGGCGTGCCGGTAATATCCGTTGTGAATGGCGTGGACAACACCGTCAAGCAGATATTCATATATACGCTGTTGTTCACCGTGGCCGCTCTACTGCTAACGCCGTTCGGCTACACGGGGATAGTGTACCTGGTGCTTATGGCGGCCCTGAGCGCCTACTGGCTCCGCCTGGCAACCCAAGGCCTGCGAGCCGGCAACAAAGCAGCCTGGGCCCGCCGCATGTTCCACTTTTCTCTAGTTATTCTGCTGGCTTTTTCGCTCTTGCTGGCCGTCGGCCCGCTGCTGCCCTGATTGCTGCCCGCTACGGCCAGCTGAGCCCGAGGCCAGAGAATTTTCATCCGTTTTTGCTTTCGGGCTCAAAGGCAGCGTGACGGTGGCGGTGGTGCCGTGGCCGGGCCGGCTGCTGATGGTGATGGTGCCTTTGTGGACATCGGCAATCATTTTGGCGATGCTGAGCCCGAGGCCGTAGCCTTCCGCTCCCGACACCCCCGACTTGGTGCGCGAGCTGTTTTGGCCGCGATAAAAGCGGTCAAAGACGTGCTCCAGCGCCTCGCGCTCGATGCCGGCGCCCTGATCCGCCACCTCAAACACCACCTTTTGATCGGCCGTTTTAGCGCTCAGCTGCACCGTCGAGCCGCTCGGACTATATTTAATGGCGTTATCGAGCAGGATGACCAGCAGCTGCGTCAGACTGGTCTGGTCGCCGAGCAATTCGGCAGGTTTGAGGTCGCTGGCGACGGTGATGTGCCGCTCGGCAGCCTGTTTGGCCACCTGCTCGACCGCTGCCTGGGCGACCGTCTCACTGTTGAGCCGCTCGAATTGCTGCTCCAATTCGCCGGCCTCCAGGCGCGTCAGCCGCAGCAAATTATTGATCAGGTCCTCTAGCTTGGTGACTTCTTCGAGGTTGCTGGCCAGGGTGTCGCGCAGCTCTTTTTTGCCGTTTTTAGGGTTCATGAGCGCCACTTCGCTCTCCATTTTGAGGGCCGTCAGCGGCGTGCGCAGCTCGTGGCTGACATCGGCCGTGAAACGTTTTTGCTGCTCGTGGGCCTCCTCGATCGGCCTGAGCGTGCGCCGCGCCAACCAGTAGCTGGCCCAGCCGGCGCCAATCAGCACGATGACATTAAAGCTAACCAGCTGCCATAAAATGCGGTGCGCGCCGCTGTTATAATCCTGCCCCGGCCGCAGCAGCGGATCGCCCTGGAAAACCGGAAATTGCCGCGAAATCCGCAGACTTTCGTTGTGCAGGCCGCGATCCAGCTCGCCGGTGGCCACATGGTACAGCACCGCGCTGAACACCAGGCTGATAGCCATCACGATGGCCAGATACCACATGGTCAGTTTGAAGGTGGCGGAGCGAAACATGAGGAGGCTTAGGCGGCGCTTAGTTTATAGCCGAAACCGCGCAGCGTGTGCAGTAGCGGTTTCTGATCGGCAAACGGCCGGTCGATTTTATTGCGCAGATAGCCCACGTAGACCTCGATGGTGTTGGGCAGGATGTCGGCCGCCTCGTCCCAAACGTGGCTGATCAGCATGTCTTTGGTAATGACTTGGTCGGGATGGTGCATGAAATATTCGAGCAGGGCGAACTCTTTGTGCGACAGCTTGATTGGCGTGCCGGCGCGCTTGACTTCGTAATTGGCCGTGTCGAGCTGGAGGTCGCCGACCTGCAGACTGGTGCCGACTTGGGCTTTGGGCCGCCTGAGCAGCGCCCGCACGCGGGCCGTCAGCTCGTCGAACGAGAACGGTTTTACCAGATAATCGTCGGCGCCGCCGTTGAGGCCTTCCACGCGGTCGCCGATGGTGCCGCGGGCGGTTAGCATGATAATCGGCGTGCTGACGCCGTCGGCCCGCAGCTTTCGGCACAATTCCACGCCGTCCATGCTGCCGGGCAGCATGCGGTCGAGCACGATGGCGTCGTAATCCGGATCGGTGGCGTAAGACAGCCCGTCGTCGGCGTCGTGCACCATGTCCACGGCGTAACCTTTCAGCTCCAGCCCCTGCTTGACCGCCTGGGCGATCTTGGGCTCGTCTTCTATGACCAGTATTCGCATGTCTCCATTATAAGACGTAACGCTTGAAAATTAGCTGAAATCTTAGATCTTGCCAGGTTGTGGGGGGGGTGTGGGCGATCTAGGCGTGCCGGTTCAGGCTGCGCAGGCGCAGGCGGTCTTGGGCGTGCGTGCCCAGCACGACCAGAAACAGCAAAACCAGAAAAATCACATAACTGCCGCGGTCGATGATGTTGGCCGATAAAATATTGGCCGTCGAAACGTGGTGCAGGTGCTGCGAAAACAACAGGAAGGCTTCGCGGAAACCGATGGCGTCCGGCGTCAGCGACACGAAGAGCGCGAAGTTGGCGGCGCCGGAGTACGACACCGCCTGGCTCCAGCCGATGTGCGGATTCACAGCCTTCAGCTCCACAAAATAAGTGATGGCGGTCAGCAAAACCTGCAAAAAAGTCAGAAGGACCAGCCGCGCCAGTATGTCGCCGTGCAGGTGAAACTGCGAGTCGGCCGGCTTTTTATCGCGCTGGATGAAGGCCTTAATGAAAAAGTAGCTGACGCCGGCGACGGCCAGCAGTGCTACTGTGGTCTGCCACCACGGCCGCGTACCGACCAGCAAAAACAGCGCGCTAAAAAACGCGAACAGGCCGTAATAAATGAGCGTGGCGAGCGTGTAATCGCGCAGACGAACCTGGTGCCGGGTCTTCAAATAAGCCGCTCGCACGCCTGGCCCGCTCTGCAAGGGGCCAAAAAAATTGACGATCGACGAGTATGAAGTGAGCAGGAAATTTTCCCGCCAATCCAGGCGCTTGCCGCAGAGTCCGAGGCAGGCGTCATAAATAAACACCAGCAAAATTATCATCGGAATATTGAGCGCCACCACGGCGACGATCCACCACGGATTGGTGCGGCCCAGTTGGCGAATGTAGTCGGGATGTTGCGCAAAAAAGTGAACGAAAGCGGCGATGGTCAGCAGCAGAATCAGCACAATCAGACTGTTTTTGACTTTGGGCTTGCCGAGCAGTCGTTTTACGAGGTTCAGCGACCTTTTGAGGGACATACGACAAGTGTAGCATAGCGCCGCTTGCAGCCAGCTTTCAGCTGGCTCTGTATAATGAAGGCAAAGCCTATACATATGACAAACTCTCGGCCGGCCCTCACTTCCAGCATTCGCGCCCTGCTTGGTTCGCGGCGCTTTTTTGCGGTGCTTGTGGCCGTATTTGTGCTGGAAGCGGCCTGGCTGGCGCTCAGCGGCCGTTATCCGATGGCTTTTGACGAGGATTTTCACCTGGGCATCATCCGCTTGTACGCGCACCATCTCAGCCCGTTTTGGTCGGGCCAGCCGGCCAACGCCGACGCTTATGGAGCGGTAGCGCGCGATCCGTCGTATTTATATCAATATTTGATGAGTTTTCCTTATCGTCTGGTCATGCTGTTTACGCAGAGCCAGACGGTGATCGTGATGGTGCTGCGCGGCCTCAACGTTGCCCTGTTTGCCGCCAGCCTGCCGCTGTACCGCCGGCTGCTGCTTAAAACCGGCGCTTCGCGGGCGCTCACGCAGAGCTGCCTGGCCCTGTTCGTTTTGATACCGATCGCGCCGCTGCTGGCGGCCCAAATCAACTATGACAATTTGCTGCTGCCCTTGACGGCTTTAAGCCTGCTGCTGACCGTGCAGATCAGTCAGGAACTAAGCCAAACGCAGCGCCTCAACGTCAAACGTCTGCTGGGCCTGATAAGTCTGGGCTTGCTGACCACGCTGGTTAAATACGCTTTTTTGCCTGTGCTGTTGGCCGTCGTTGTTTATCTGGCGGCGCGCTGCTGGCAGGTGTATCCGTCATGGCGCAAATTTTGGCTCAGCCTGGGCTTTGGCTTTACTTTGATGGCGCGCCGCACGCGCTGGTTGTTGCTAGTTATGGCCGTGCTGAGTACGGCGCTTTTCGCGCAGCGCTACGGCGTTAATGTGGTGCGCTATCACACGCCGATTCCGGATTGCAGCCAGGTCTTAAGTGTTCAGCAGTGCGAGGCCTACGGCCCCTGGCGGCGCGATCACAACACTGAGCTTCATAAAAACCCTAACGCCACCAAAAGCCCGCTGGTGTACGCCGCCGATTGGTTTTACGGCATGTGGCTGCGGACGTTTTTTGCCGTCGACGGGCCGCATACAAACTTTCAAACGCGCGGCCCGTTTGTGATTCCTTCGATGGCGGCGATCGGCTTCACGGGCGTTGGTCTGCTGGCGGCGCTGGCTTACAGCCGGCGCATTTTCAAAAAGTACAACCGGCCGGTGCTTTGGCTGTTCGCCGGCACCATTATCAGTTATGCCGGCCTGCTGTGGCTCGATGGCTACCATTCGTTTCTGCAAATCGGCGTAGCCAACGCCATCAACGGCCGCTACCTGCTGCCGATTTTGCCGCTGCTGTTAGTGATCTGCGCGCTGGGCTGGCAGCAACTGCTGCGGCACCGACCACAGCTTAAACTGGCTGTCGCCAGCCTGGCGTTACTCTGCATGCTTTGGGGCGGCGGCGCGCTGACCTACATTTTGCGCAGCAACGACGCCTGGTACTGGCCATGGACGCCGCTCAAGGGCGCCAATCACGCCGTCCAAGACAGCCTCGGCCCGCTCACACCCGGCTACCGCGACCCGGGCGCTTTCATGGGCCATAATTAAAAGTAGCCCTCGAAAGGGCAACAAAACACTCGTTTTTTAGCGGCGGTCGAAGCGGTGGCGTTTGGTTTGTTCCAGGTTGTCTTCGATGAGCACGCGGTTGATGCGGATCAGGTCGGCGATGATGTTCAGCACCAGGCACAAGAAAGCGGCGATCATCAGCAGCGAGCCGATCAGCAGCGACTGGATGTGGCCGCGCGGGGTGCCGTCGTCGATACTGAGCGCCACAAAACGGGCGAACGGAATCAGGCCCAGCACGAACAGCGTGCTGCCCAGCCAGCCGAAAATCAGGTACGGTTTGTACATAATGAAGGCGCGGATGATGGTGACACCGGACTTAAAAACGTGTTCCCAGGTGGATTTGAAGAGCCGCGACTCGCGTAGCTTGGGGTTGGTGTCGATGACGACCGATTCGATGTGCAGGCCTTTGTTGCCGGCCTGGATGATGGTTTCGGTGCAGTAGCTGAAACGGGTGATGGTGTTGAGCCTGAGCAGTGACTCGCGGCTGTAGGCTCGAAAGCCGCTGACGGCGTCGGGCAGGCGCGTGCCGGCCGCCTTGTTGACGACGGCGCTGCCGAGCCTTTGCAAGAATTTCTTAAAGGCCGAAAAGTGCTCGATTTTGTGGGTTTGGCGGTCGGCGATGACGATGTCCGCCGCGCCCTCAATAATCGGCCGCACCAGGTCGCTGATTCGCTCCTGCGGATATTGATTGTCGCCGTCGGTGTTGACAACGATGTCGGCGCCGATGCCCAGGGCGTAGAACACGCCGTCGTGAAAGGAGCGGCCCAGACCTTGATTACGCGCGTGGCGCACAAAATGTTTGACGCCGTGTTTTTTGGCCACCTCGACCGTCTGGTCGGTAGAGCCGTCATCAATCACGACCACCACGATCTCGTCGATGCCGTCAATTTTTTTAGGAATGGTGGCCAGCACCAGCGGCAGCGTGGCTTCTTCGTTAAGGCAAGGAATTTGAACGACTAGCTTCATACTCAGAACTGTTACTTAGTATACCTGAGGAGCCGCCGCCGAAGCAAAGTTACTGGCTCTCCGTGTTGCTTTGGCCGCTGGAACCGCCTGGAGCGGCCATGCCGCCACCAAAGCTCGGATTTACCAGGATGCGCGCCGCGGTTGTAGAGCTGGAACTGCTGGCCGTAACCAGGACGGTGTCGCCGGTTTTAATATCGGTGTAATCGACGGTTGAGCCGTTATCGGTTATCTGCGTTGAACTGGTGATGCTGTAGGTTTTTGAGGTGCCGGAGCGCTGGTCGCTGACGGTGATGCTGGAGCTGCTGATAGCCGTGACGCTGCCGATGCCGCCTTCACGCCGCACACCGCCGCCAAAACGGCCGCCCGCCAAGCCTCCGCCGGCGGCTGTGGCGCTCGAATTAGCGCTGCTGCCGTGATGCTTTTGATATTGCCGGCCGCCAACGAAACTCAGGCCGCACAGCACGATAACTGCCGCCACCAGGCCGACGCTTTTCAGCGATATCGTCACCCGTCGCGCGGGCCGGCCGGCAGTCTCTACTTGATGAGGCGTGTCGTCCACTTACTTTTCCTCCTTGAGTTTGCCGTCCTTCAGCCGGAAGGTCCTATCGGTTTTGCCGGCGATTTCGGAATCGTGGGTTACCACCAAGATCGTGGTATTTTCGCTGCGCGACAAATCGTGCAGCAAGTCAAAAATCATCTTGCCGGTTTCGCTGTCGAGGTTGCCGGTCGGCTCGTCGGCCAGAATGAGCTTCGGATGATTGGCCAGTGCCCGGGCAATGGCCACGCGCTGCTGCTGGCCGCCGCTCAAATGGCTCGGCCGGCGCTCCATCTGACTTTCTTCCAGGCCGACTTGGCTCAACAGCTGCCGCGCGCGCTCGATGCGCTCGTGCTTGGGCACTTTGGCGAATTCCATCGGCAGCATGACGTTTTCCAGCGCGCTCAAATTGGGCACTAGGTTGTAACTCTGAAAGACGAAGCCGATGGTTCGGCCGCGGTAGCCGATGAGCTCGTGATCGCTAAATTTGGCCAGGTCGCGGTCGCCGACCAGGATGCTGCCGCTGGTCGGCTTGTCCAGCCCGCCGAGCAGACTGAGCAGCGTGGACTTGCCGGAGCCGCTGCGGCCGACAATTGAGGCGAACTGCCCGTCCGGCACCTTAAAGCTGACGTTGTCGGTGGCGGTCACCGGGCCGCCGCCGGTATCAAAAGTTTTGATGAGTTGCTTGACTTCTAACATGGTTTAAGCGCTCCTTAAGGTTTCTGATGGTCGAACTTTGCTTATCATGCCGGCCGCCAGCGCACTGCCCAGCACGGCTATTAATACCGCCGCGCCAAAGCCGTCCAGCAGGATGCCCCAGCCGATTTCGGCATTGATGTTTTTGAGGCCGCGGACGGCGCCGTTGTTACCCAGACGGCCGCCGAAGCCGCCTACCCGCACGGGGCCGGCCTGACCGCCGCCGCCAGCGGCTCGTTGACCGAAGCCGCCCGGGCCTTGCCCGCTCGTGGTCGTGGAAGTGGTGCTGTTGCTGACCAGCGTATTGGTGACCGGCTGGCCGGCGATTACGCCAATTAGCAGGCCGATGACGGCGCCTACCACGGTCAGCGTCAAAGCCTCCACCATGAATTCGGCCATGATGCGCAGATTTGAGCCGCCGATGGCCTTGACGACGCCGATTTCCCGCTTGCGTTCGCGGACGATCATCACCATCGACAGCAGGATGATGATGCCGCCGGCCACGACCGCGCCTATCAGGCTAAAGAAGGAGACGGTTTTGACGCTGTTGAGCGGCTTAACGGTGTTATCGGCTTGTTCTTCGGAGCTGACCACGTCAGCGCTGCTGCCCAGGGCGCTTTTGATGGCGCTGGTGGCACTCGAAAGATTGTCCAGCGAATCCACGGTGGCCACGGCGCTGGTCACGCTGCCGGATTGGCCGCTAAGGCGTTGCTCGGCCGGCAGAGACAGAATCACCGTGCCCTCACTGCCCTGATTACTGGTCTTAAAGATGCCGGCCACGGTGAGGGTTTGGTTGTAGGCCGTGAAGGTCGAGCCGACCTGAAGATTGTTCTTGCTGGCCATGCTGGTGCTTATCAGGGCGTCGTTGCTGTCGGCGTTGCCGTCGATGGCCTTGCCGCTGCTCAGGCTGAGGCTGCTGCCGTCCAGACTGGAGGGGTCATTGGTGCCGAGGAAGGTAATCGGCAACGAGAAATTAGTCGGCAGACTGGCGCCGCCGTTCACGAAGAGCTTGGCGCCGCCACCGCGGCCGCTGGTGTTGAGCTTGACCGGCGAAGTTAGGCTGGTGGTGGAAGAGTTGCTGTTAGCGGCGCCGCCAAAGCCAAACGACGACTGCGACGAACCGGTGGTGCTGAGGCGATCATTGACCGTCTCCGTCAGGTCGGTGACATGGGCGAGGGCTTTGACCTTGCTGAGCTCGCTGGTGGTCAGGGCGTTATTAGCCTGGCTGCCCGGGTTGAAGCCGGCCGGCGAAATCGTTACCGTGGTGCCGATGGCGCTTTTGACGGAGGCGATTTTATTGGAGACCGCTTTGTTAGCGACCAGCATCGTCAGACACAGACCGATGCTCAGACCGAGAATAATGATAATGGAGAGCGTGCGCACGCCGTTACGGAAGGCGTTGCGGATGCCGCGACTGACTGGACTCATAAGTTTGTTCCTTGTTTATGCCCCTGATTACATAGCTCGACGCTGAGAATTGACTTAAGCAAACCTCCGTTTGTCAAAATCGCGCGGCGCCGCCGCTAAACGCTCAGGCGGTTTTCAGCCGCGCTGCGTACGGTAAAAATTCAAAAAATCATATGCATAAGGATTAAATCAGTTATAATGAAGCCTAACTTTCAATGCCACCAAAATCCAATCGTATACCACCAATCAAAGGATCCGCGCTGCCTCGCCCTGGCCAGGATATCGTTACCGTTAAGCGCCAGGCCGGTCAATTTCCAGGGGTCGGCATGACCCTGCCCTCGGCGCAGTACGGCAGTGCCCGCGGCCGCGCGCGCCAGACCCCCGGCCTTGGTAAGCCGGCGGGTCGCTTCAAACGCCTGCTCCATAAAATAACGCCCAAGCGCGTCGTCCTGACAATAGTCATTATTATTTTGCTGATCGGCCTGTTTGTGGCCGGTAAATTCATTTATAACGCCCACAAACTCTTCGGCGGCAGCATTTTCGGCATCCTGCATTCCACCAAATTGAAAGGCGAGGATCAGGGACGGGTGAACATTCTGCTGGCCGGCAACTCAGCCGATGACGTCGGCCATAACGGCGGCCAGCTGACCGACTCGATTATGATTGTCAGCATCGACACCCGCAACAACACCGCCTTCTTGCTGAGCGTGCCGCGCGACTTATGGGTCGATATACCGGGCGCCGGCCACCAGAAAATAAATGACGCTTACGTCGTCGGCCAAGAAGACAATTTTGACGAGTCCGGCTATCCGAAGGGCGGTATGGGGCTGCTGGAGCAGGTTATCCAGGAGAATTTCGGCATCCAGCTTGATTACTACGCGCTGGTCAATTACACGGCCCTCAAAGACGCCGTCAACGCCGTCGGCGGCATCACCATTAACGTTCAGAGCAACGACCCGCGCGGTTTGTACGACCCCAGCATCGATTACGCTACCCACGGCCCGCTGGTCAAGCTCAGCAACGGCCAGCACACTTTGAACGGCGAGCAGGCCCTCGATCTGGCCCGGGCCCGCGGCGACGCCTACGGTTCCTACGGCTTCGATTCAGCCGACTTCGAACGCACCCAAAACCAGCGTCAAATGCTGGTGGCGCTCAAAAACAAGGCTGCCACCGCCGCCGTCGTCGCCAATCCGGCCAAGCTGACCAAGTTGTTCGACGCCGTCGGCTCCAACGTCAAAACTGATTTCACGCTCAGCGAGGTCCACCGCCTGTACGACATCACCAAGCCGATCAGCTCCAGCAAGATCCAGTCCTTGAGCCTCGACAGCGCCAACGGCAAGGACCTGCTTAGCTCCTATACCACGGCCGACGGCGAATCGGCCCTGATTCCGGCGGCCGGCCTCGATGATTTCAGCGACATTCAGGCCTTCGTCAAGCAGCAGACTTCCACCAACCCGGTGGTGCGCGAAGACGCCAGCGTGGTGGTGCTCAACGCCACCGACACCTCCGGCCTGGCATCGGCCGAACGCACCAAGCTCAAGATCAAGGGCCTCAACGTCACCGCCATTGGCGACGCCCTGAGCAATCAGGCGACCACCACCGTCATCGATGCTTCCGCCGGCAAAAAACCGGCCACCCGCGCCCTGCTCGGCCAGCTGTTTGGCAATCATTTCACCACCGCCAATCCGTACGCCGGCATGTACAACGATCCCGATTTCATCGTCCTGGTCGGCAGCGATCAGGCGGCCTCGGCCACCACCACGGCCAGCGCTACCACGTCAGGCACCACAGACTAATCAGCCCTATCCACGCGGGCGGCCAAATGATAGTATAACTAGACACATGGCTGATTCCGTTGCTTCCCGCTACTACGAGACCTTTTTGGAGCGTCACCCCGTGAAAAGCTTTCGAAAGGGCGAGATAATTATTTTTCAGGGCGAGGCGCCGCGCTTTGCCTATGTGGTCAAAAGCGGCACCATCAAAGCTTATAATTTGAGCGTTAACGGCGACGAAAAGCCGGTTGCCTTTTACGGTGCCGGCAACATTTTTCCTGACGCCTGGGTCTACGGTAAGATGTCGAGCGCGCTTTATTACTACGAGGCTTTCACGCCCGAAGTGCAGTTGTACGCCGTTGAAAGAGCCGAATACATGAAGTTCATCAAGCGCCATCCGGAGCTGCTCTACCAGGAGCTGGAACGTTTCTTGACCGATCAGCTCGGCAAGTCGATGCGGCTCAACGCCCTGCAGCACTCGCGGGCCAGCGACAAGCTGCTGTACACGTTGCATTACCTGGCGCTGAGCCACGGCCGTCAAGTGGCGCCGCAACAGATAGAAATCACGCTTGATTTGACCCACCAGGACTTCGCCAACCTCACCGGCCTAACCCGCGAAACCGCCGCCACTGAGCTCAATAAGCTCAAGCACGAGGGCGTTATCAGCTACGACAAGCACAAGCCCTACAAGCTCGACCTGGCCCGCTTAACCCGCCTGCTGAACGATCAGTACGTTTCCGACCTACAGATCAAGCTGTAGCTTTGGCGCGGCCGGCCTTGGGCTGCTTGGCCTTTAGGGCTTCGTCCACCACGCGCGCCAGATTGTGCGGCGCCGTCCAGGATTTGATAATGCAGCGGTGCGCGCCGAGCTTGTAGGCCTCCGTAACCTCCGGCGAATTTTCCATATTGGTAAAGATAAGCACTTTGACGTCGGGGTGCGATTTCATCAGATCATAGGTCTGCAAAAACTCCAGGCCGCCCATCACCGGCATCAGCAAATCGAGCAAGATTAACTGCGGCGAAAATCGCTTAAGCTTATCCAGCGCCTCCTTGCCGTCAAAGGCGTTTTCTACCTCGTGTCCCTCGTTTTTTAAGATGATGCAGTACGCGTTGTTGAGATCATGGTCGTCTTCTACTACTAAGATTCGTGCCACGGAATACTCCTGTTTAGGTGATTGCCTTCTTTTATAGCATACCCCCGAGGTGCCATATATCAAATTTTTTACACGCTGTCGGCCAGGACGCTCTGAGTATCGCGCTCGGCCGCCGGCTGAGCCGTCCGCGGCAGCTCCACGAAAAAGTCGGTGCCCTCGCCCTCGCGGCTCTTAAACCAGATGCGGCCGTCCAGCGTTTCCACCAAGCCCTTCACCAGATAGAGGCCCAGGCCGGTGCCGCTGGTCTCCCGTTTAACCACGTTGTGGCCGCGGAAGAATTTGTTGAAAATTTGGTCTTGGGACAGCTTGGGGATGCCCCAGCCGGTGTCCGTCACCTGAATCAAGACGTTTTTCAGGCGCAGCCGCACCGTTACCTTCACGCGGCCGTTTTCGGGCGTGTATTTAATGGCGTTGGTGACCAGGTTGGTGATGATCTCTTTGAGAATAAACCGGTCGGTTTTGATTGAGCCAGAGCCGTTGCCGGCGGTTTTGAGCGACAATTTGATCGACTTTTCGCTCGCCAGCAGCGCCAGCTCCTTGAGCACCTCGCCGGCCAGCTTACTGACTGGCAGCGACCGCATGTTAACAGGGATAGAGCCGCTCTCCATGCGCGTAATATTAAGCAGCGTGCTGATCAGCTCGTTCATGCGCTCGGTAGCTTTGATGATGGTTTCCAGCGCCTCGCGCTGAGGCGGGCTGATCTCGCCCATGTAGCCGGCCGCCAACATGTTGGAGTAGGTTTGAATGGCCGACAGCGGCGTGCGCAACTGGTGCGAGGCCAAGGAGATGAACTCGCTCTTCATGCGATCAACTTCCTGCTCGAAAGTGATGTCGCGGAACACCTCGATGGCGCCGCGCGGTTTGCCGTTTACCAAAATAGGCGACACGGTCATGACGACCGGCACTTTTTGACCGTTTTTGCGGCGATAATAGGTTTTTTCGGTGATCGGCTGGCCCGTCAGAAAGGCTTTAATGATCGGCCGGTCAATGAGATTCACCGGCACGTCTTGGCTGGTCACGGAAACGATTTTCTTCGGGAACCATTCACCAATCAGCTCGGATTTCTTAAACCCCAGAATATGCCGCGCGATGGCGTTAACGCGGGTGATGCGGCCAAACTCATCGGTGGCGATAGCGCCGTCGCCAATGCTGTAAAAAAGCGCTTCGGCGCGGGCGCGCTGCTCATCCACAGATTGCTCGAGAATGCCTGCGGCACGGTCTTGGTCGGCCATCAGGAACTCCTCTTAGGCTTAGCGTTGGCTTGGGTCAATTTGCGGAGCTGCTCGGCGTACTCCTCGATGACCTCGCTGTCTTCGGTCAAGAGCGACATGGCCACGCGGATCCAATCGATCAGTTTCGACAGATCGTCGCGGGTGAGAGCCTCGGGCGCTTTATGCAGGTGGTGCTCCACTTGACGAGCGATGAACCGATCGGCGGTCGGCCCCAGGTACACGTGCGTCACGCGCACCACTTTGTCATAGAGGTCGCTGTTGCCTTTCGCCGCCATGCCTACACCTCCTCGATTTTCTTCAAGCGGTTAGCGCCGGCGGCAATCAAGACAAAGCCGATACCGATAATGATTCTAAAGATGACGATCAGCAGCAAGCGGTAGTTGAGTTCCAGGTGGCCGGCCGAAGGCTCCACCGAGCTGACGTACTGAACGAGAATCGAGCCGACAATCACCGTTACTAGCCCGCCAACCAGCAAACGCAGCGCTTGTTTATAGAGGACGCCGCGCACCCGCTGGCTGTAACTGGTGATTTCGTAAGCCGCCAGCAAGCCGACGAACCAAGCGTACAAATACGGGATGATAACCGTCAAAAGCATCACCCAAATGGGCAAAAAGTAGGGATTGTGGGTGGAGCCGAGCGACGAGGGGTCAAAGCGCCGGAACGTCAGATAGCAGTACAGCACGCCGCCAATCACGAAAAACAGCATGACGCCGCGGGCGTTCATCGGGCTGAGCCGGATTTTTACCTGGTCGATCAGCTCTTTGGAAGCCATGCCCACAATACTGAAGCCGATCAGCGGCAGCGCTAGCGTGGTGTAGTTGGCCAAAATAGTGGCCGCCGCGTGGAAGCCGCCCCACTGGTCGGCGATAACATTGAGGATGTAAGTGACCAGGACGGACACCGGCAGGCTCCAGGCCAGCCACATACAGCCGCGGGCCAGCTGACTGAAGGCCGGCGCTTCGTCGGAACGCTTGATGGCACGGGCGTACTCCTGCAGCTTAGCGTAGCCGTAAAAGGCCGCAAACCACACCGCCAGCGACGGCAGAGCAACGGCAAAATAGAGAATGCGGTACTCGAAGCCCGTCAGCTGGTAGGCGTGCATGGCGTGGCGGTTGGCCGGCAGGATGAAAATCAGCAGCACATACGCGACAGCTATAATCGCATAGCGCTGCAAAGCACGAACGGTGAGGCTGTCAGTGGTTTTTTTCGCCATAGCTGGTCTTAATTATACAAAGTCTCCTGGGGTTGTATAGACGCCATTAAAGCACGGACGGCGCTATTTCAGCGTAAGATTTTCAACAGATGTTATGATTTTGGCGGCTACGTCAAAATACTGATGGCGCGGGCGGCCACCAGCGCTACCACGGCCAGCGAGACAGTAGCCTGCGTCAGCATCAGCAATTTGGCCCGCCGGCTGAGCGGTTTGGTATCGGCCGGGCCGAAAGTCATGGCGTTGGTCGACGACACGTAGAGGTAATCGATAAAAGTCGGTCGCCAATCAGGGTGCCGGAACTCCTCGTTGCGGTTCTGCGGGAACAGGAAATCATACTCGTACTTGGCCGCTGCCAAACGCCGGCCCGGTCCGCCGCCGTCCATTTCCCAGTACCACAGCGCGAAAATGATGATGTTCGTCAAGAAGATGTTGAGCGCCGTTAAGACCAGTTCGCGGCCGTGCGCGATGTGGCCCGTCTGCAATAGCTGGCGGGTAATTTCAATCACCGAGTAGATATTGGCCACACTGGTCAGAACAATCAGCAGCAAAACGTTTATGCGGCGGCTGATAGAGCGAAAAATCCGCTCTTTGGGCGTCGTGAACGACATGGCGACCAGCAAGAGAGCTTCCGTAGCGAGCAGCACGTAGCGCGAACCAAACACGAAACGGTCGGGCAGAAACAGCTGCAGGACGAGGGCCGCCAGCACGGCCAATTGCACGTGCCAAACGGGATCATGCAGGCGGTATTTGTTACGAAAAGCGGTTTTCATGAGCGGTTACGGCTATTGTATACCAGTTTTAGGAAATAAAAAAAGAGAGCCGTTTGACGGGCTCCCTTTTTGCGAAACCATCGCTGATTTCGCTATCACCTTGCGGTGATAACCACCTCACAGTGGTAAGTACGAGTATAGACCCGCTCTCAGGGCCTGTCAATCGCCCGCTGCCGGCAGCTTGTGGATAAGCTCGCCCGACCGCTGTGTCATATTGTGGAAAACTACATTTGAATGCGATTGAAGCGATTGACGGCGAAAAGCAAACAGACCACAAACGTGGCGGCCATAATAATCAAATCGGTAGCGATACTAAAATGCCCTTCGCCGGTCAGCAGCGTCCTGAGGGCGTCAACCATGTAACTCACCGGATTAATGATGCCGATAATGTGCAGCGCCTTCGGCACATTGTCCAGCGGATAGAGCGCGCTGGAGAGAAAGAACAGCGGCATGACCAGCAAGTTGTTGATGCCCTGAAAGCCCTGGAAGTCATCCACCGTGGAGGCGATGCCGGCGCCAAAACAGGCCAAGGCCAGACACATAAAGATCAGCACTACCAGCGCCAGCGGCACTAGCGCCCAGTGCTCGGGGCGAAAACCAAATATAAGCGAGATCAAGAAAATCATCGTGCCCTGAATGATCGAAACCGTGGCGCCGCCCAAGGCGCTGCCCAGCAAAATTTTGGTACGCGACACCGGTGCTACCAGCATTTCGGACAAGAAACCAAAGCGCTTATCCTGCAAAATGATGATGCCCCAGAAAATGCCCGACAGCAGCACGGTCTGCGTAATAATGCCCGGCACCAAAAAGTTCAAATAATTGCCTTCGCCGGCTCGCCGGTAAATGGCGCCGATGCCGTAGCCGAGCGCCAGCAGCAGCAAAATTGGCTGGCCGAGCGAGCCAATCAGGCGCGAACCGCTGCGCCAGTAGCGCCGCACTTGCCTTAGCCAGAGGTTATACATCACGTCCATGACTACCTCAGCGTCCTGTTGCGCCGTGCCATGCGGAAGTTCAGGCCGTCATTGTCGCCGGCTTCGCTGTCGTCGCGGGTGGTGGTGCCGGTTAGCTTCAAATAGGCGTCTTCCAGCGTTTTGGTGCCGGTTTCTTTGGTAAGTTCGGCCACCGTGCCGCGAGTGACGATTTTGCCGTGGTCGATGATGGCGATCTGCTCGGCCACGCCCTCGGCCTCATCCAGATAGTGGGTGGTAAAGAAAATGGTCATGCCCTTTTCGTCGCTCAGTTTCTTGACGTAGCTCCACATTAAATTGCGCGTTTGCGTATCCAAGCCGAGCGTCGGCTCGTCCAAAAACAGCACTTTTGGCTCATGCAGCAGGCCGCGGGCAATTTCCAGCCGCCGACGCATGCCGCCGGAAAAAGTTTTGACCATGGAATCCTTGCGGCTCCAGAGCTCGACCAGCTCAAGCAGCTCCTGAATGTGCCGCGGCCGGCGGCTTTTGGGGATGCCGTACAGCGTGGCGTGCAGCTCCATATTTTCGTAGGCCGACAGCTCTTCGTCGAGGCTGGGGTCCTGAAAAACGATGCCGAAGGCTTTGCGGGCTGAGTCGCGCTCTTTGGTCACGTCATGGCCGGCCAGCCGCAGCTCGCCGGCTGTGGGCCGCAGCATGGTGGTCAGCATCTTGATAGTCGTGCTTTTGCCGGCGCCGTTGGGGCCAAGAAAGGCAAAAATCTGGCCTTTTTTGACATCAAAAGAAATATCATCCACCGCGACAACTTCGCCGAAGCGCTTCGAAACAGACTTTGCCGATATTACTGTTTGTGCCATATATTACTCATTATTATAGCGCTAAAACTATATTTTGTATAGGTTGATGTCAGACGGCCGCTTAAGTCGCTTAATATAAGAAAGAGGCCGCCAAAACGACCTCTTTATAAGAGCTGGCGAGCCAAGTCTTTAGACTTCGTCGCCGCGGACAGCCAAGGAGTAGATGATGAACACATCCACCGCCATAGCCACGATAGCCCAGATGGGGAACACCGCCAGGAAGGCCATGTTCACCAGGAACGACAAACCGACCAAAAAGATGGCGGCCGCGCGGCCCACAGCGCTCCCCCGAAGCACGGCCAGACCAATCAAAAACAGCACGATGCCGACGCCGAGATCCACGCCGCCCCACGCCGTCATGTTGTTGGTAGCGTCGACCAGCCGGTCATTATTGACGAACAAATAATGCCGATTGACAAGCGCCGTGATGCCGAGCGCCGCCTCGGAAATCCCCCTTAAAATTAATAAAATGCCGGCAAAATATACCCAGCCCACCCAGCCGGTAACCTTTCGAGTCCCATTTGCCATGATACCCCTCCTATTATTGGTACCTTAAATGTACAACTAACTAAATAGGCTGTCAATTAGGTCGTATAACTGCCTCCGAAGGCTATGACTTTGCCGGCCTGGCACCTTCATTGTAAGAATATTCACTGCCCTATAGTTGGCTAACTGATATTACATTGGGCAGCAGCTGCTGACGGGGGTTTTGAGACTCAGTATCACCTTCAGATGAAGGAGCTATGTACATGGCTGAGATTTTCTATCTACCCTACCCTACTCACACAGATACAGACCAAAGCATAAGCACCATGTAATATACTTGACACTATGTAAAACATGGGACTATAGTGAATTTACCAAATAACTCTAAGGAGGGGAGAAGGTATGAATCAACTTAAAAAGGCGCTCGCAGCTACCGGCGCTAGCTTAGTGCTGGCCGTCGGCGCTGCCGGCGTGGCCTCAGCGGACTACGTGCCGCACGGCAACAACTACAACTATAAAAGTAACAACAGCTACAGCTACTCTCGTAGCGACAACCACTCTATTAATTATACGGTAGACGGTAATTGTAGCGGCATCGTTCAGACTTCGGTCAACCAGTCCAATAACAACAGCACCAGCCAGAACCAGCAGAACAGCAACGGCAATCTGGGCGGTAATGCTGGCGGCAACGGTTGGGGCTGGGATCAGAAGAACAACCAGAACAACAATCAAAACGCCAACCAGAATAACAGCCAGTCCAACAGCACTGATCAGAGCAATTCGAGCAGTGTAACGTTTGCTCCGGACTGCAGCACTACCAACGTGACTCAGCAAGTTGCTACCACCGCGGCAGCTAAGACTACGGCTGCTCCGGCAGCTCAGGTCCAGGCTCCAACCGGCGGCGTGAGCGCTGGTGAGGGTGGCGCAGCCGGCTCAGCCCTGGCTCCGATCATCGCGCTTGGCGGCTCGATCGCTACCTTGGGCGCTGGCGTAGTACGCTTGCGCAAGACCGGCCTCGGCTTCACTGCCTAAGGAGTACTCGGTGAGCAAAAAAGCACAAACAGCCAAAACCAAACGGCGGCAACCGGCTTCGCACCGGTTGCCGCTTTCCAGTTGGCGGGCGCGGATTTCGCGCCTTAAACAGCGGTTGGCGCCGGCGTTTCGGTGGGACGTGCCGGAATCTGCGCCCAAGACACCTAAAAAGTCTGCGCCAGCAGCAGCCGCCAAGTCTACGAAAACCGCGCGGCGGCGCCGAAAAAATCGGCAAATCACTCTTTCTTTGACGCGCTCCACGACGCTTATCATCACCTTAAAACATGTTAAAAAACCGGCCGCGCGGAAATCTGCCCGAAGGCGAACCAAGCGGCCGCCAGCTCGGCCCACCTGGTCGTTGGCCGGCCTAAAGCTGAACCGGCAGGCACTAACCGCCGCGCTGCTCATAGTGATTGGTCTGGCAGGTTCAGTTTACTTCGGCTGGCACGCCGTGATGGCGGCGCCGGCTCCACCGCCGCCCAACACTTCATTAGCTACCGAGGAAAACATCTTGAAGGATGTTCTAGCGCCAGCCTCAAAAACGCCCAAGCACTATCCCAAATCGCAGCCGGTGAGCATCAGCATTCCCGACATTGACGTTGAAACCAGCATCAGCGCTGTCGGCAACAATCCCGACGGCAGCATGGTGGTGCCGGCCGACTGGCATACCGCCGGCTGGTACGAGCACAGCCCCACGCCGGGCCAAATCGGCCCGTCCATCATTGACGGCCACCTGGACAATGTCAGCGGCCTGGCCGTGTTTTGGCGCCTGCGCGAGCTTACCCCCGGCGAATTTATCTACATAACGCGCGCCGACGGCACGACGGTCCAGTTTCGCGTCGACGGCGTCCAAAATTATTCGCAGGCCACTTTCCCCACCAAAACCGTCTACGGCAACATCAATTACGCCGGCTTGCGGGTTATCACTTGCGGCGGAACCTTCAACCGTCTGACCCACGAATACGACCAAAACACTGTCGTCTACGCCACCCTCGTAAACTAGGGCTGGCGGCCGGTCAGGCCGAGTAGCTTATCCTGCAAGCTGGCGTCAGATGGCACGTCTATTTTGGGACCGAAAACACCTATTTTGCGCCATTCTTCAGCGTGCGGCGCGACCTCGTCCCAAATTCCTTGCACGAGGTCGGTGGGCAGCCGGTCGTCAGCGCCGATTAGCTTGGCGATGTCGCGCGCCCGCATGCCGCGGAACAAGTTGATCTGCCAGAAATATGCTTGAATTGTGAAGTCGCCAAACGAGCAGTGGACGGTTTTTTGCAGATCGGTGACAGCTTTAGCGGCCGCGACGGCCGTTTCGACGATGGCGGCAAAATTATCCTTCGGCTTGTCTCCGAGCAGGTCGCCATCAAACTTATCCTTGCCGGCCTCGTCCATGGTTGTGCCGGCCAGCATGTCCGGCACCCAGGCATCATCGTAGGCGTGGTAATTGACGATTTCGCGGAGCGTGATGTCGGCTTTCGAACGGCCGCGCTGAAACCAGTCCGGAAGCTTCATTTGCCACTGGTCATCGCCGATTTGCTGGATGACGTTATCCAAAGTTCTGTCGGCCAGGATGAATACTTCGGGTTCGCTCATGATCTTATTATACGATTTTGTGATGCAAAATATAGAGCACTTGCTGATGATAATGAGTGTACAGCCATAGATTAAGCACGAGCAGCGCCGGAAACACCAGCCACGCTTCGACCCACTTGCCGGTAGTAATCCGCCACCTTTTGAGCGGCGGGAAGCCGAGCTTGATCGGAATCGGCAGCAGCCACGGCACACCTTCTTTGGTCAGCGTATCCATAACGAGATGCGAGGCCATGCCAATCATGAAGGCCCACCATACCAAGCCGATATCCACCGAGCCCATGACTGGCTCCAGAAAGATTAGTAACCAATGCGCCAGAAAGCCGAAAATAGCCAAGCCAAGTAAGGAATGAGTCAAAAAGCGATGACCGCCGGCCAAGGCATCGAATATCCGGCCGAAAAATTTGCCGACCGGCAGGTTCCGCCACAGCGGCGCCGTCGGTTGGTCGATATCCGGCGTGACGCCGCCGATAAGATTAGCCACCACCGCCACGATAGCAGTCGACAGCGTGATTACCGGCTGCGAGCTGGCCAGATAGACTATGCCAAGCGCCGTAACGGCAGCTAGATCATGAGTACGGGCAGTCATATTGCTTCAGTTTAGCAGAGCGATAGCTACTTACATGTGGATTGGCGACCCTAAAACAGTATGCGGGCCAGTCACGTACACGTTAAACACGGCTTTGACATCCGCCAGTAGTTCTCTGCGGAAGCCATTATTGCCATCGACGCCGCTGGAGATGCCATAGGCGGCTACGTGCAAGTGCCGGCATAGATAGATCGCTCTTGGCAAGTGGCTGGGAGCGCTATAAATGATGGCCTGATGGACGCCAAAGACCTTCGAAGCTCGATCGCATGATTCATAGGTGCTACGACCGGCATAATCAGGCTGAAGCTTGCCGGGCGAGACATGTTTGACGTTCACTAAATAATTTTTCATAGCAGCCGGTTCGTTATAGTTTTGAAGCGGTTATCACCGGAAAGTAGCAGCTTGAATATAAAAAATACCAGAACGCCAACAATGAGCCCTAACAAAATGAATAAATGTTTCTTATGTTTTTTGGTAAAGACGCTTCATTTTTTTAATAAAATCTGACGCAGGCCGCTTCATTAGTTTGTCTAGTATACCAAAGCTTAGCCAGGAATTTATACGTGATAAGGATGTAAAAATCGAGTTCAGAATTGCATGCGAAGAGGAGCTGCCTGAGGGGCGAGCTGCTCTAAACGAGCAACAGCTCGCCCCTGGCGACAAAACATTCAGCCCTTAAAGGGGTATTCCGGCATAGGGAACGTCGGTGCGATCAAACTGAGTGATGCGGACGTCAAATGCACCAGATGTTTTTTGCCGCCTTTGACAGTTTTTAGCTTTCGTATGAGTGGTGCGCCGTGACCAACCCACAAAGAGTCCTTGAATATGCGGAATTTCCCTTTTTTACCAAAAGGTCCGTATACCAACTCCTCGTGAAGATCCTCTATTTGGAGCGTGCCATTCGCAGAGCCACGCACCAAAAGCGGTCTCATCAGCAATGCGTTGATCCGGCCACCTTCCTGGCGGATAGCGCCTAGACCCTTGACTATCAGCCAGCCGGCTTTTTTACCACCGTAGACATACGTATACGTCGTGGTGCCGGTCTTTGATTTTTTCCAGTTGTACCACATCACGACGTTGGGGCAACGTTCGCCGTTGGATTTGCAAATATGCGACGAGGAATTGCTCGTCGTTTCAACGGAAATACTCTTAATTGGTTGCCAGATGATCTGGACAGCGGCTAGCACTAGCACGGCCAGTACGCCGATCACAATCAATTGCGGCCTCTTCATGACGCCTCCCGTCAAGAGGTAGTTTTCTGAACTCGATTTTTTAAAGGTCTCTAGGAAAGTTATTCCGAGACAGTGTCACTATACCATGAACTTGCTTTCTAATCAATAATACTAAGGCTTAGCCGGTGCTGCTGTACTTCATTTGGCTGGGGCGGAGGGATTCGAACCCCCGAATGCCAGGACCAAAACCTGGTGCCTTACCACTTGGCCACGCCCCAAAAAATGCTAGTAGCATTTTTTGTAGACTCGAGCGAAGCGTCGTTAGTGAAACTAAGTGAAACAACGTCTTGCCGGCGAGACAAAATTGCTACTATCGTTAAGTAGAATTAACAGGTTGATTTTACCTTACCGGCGAGCTCGAGACAAATCGCCGCGCATACTGCTTATGATTGTAGCCGGCGCGGGCGGCCTGTTACAATTCAAACAATCAAACTCCGCTATGACCAAGAAACCACCGCAAAATCCAGCTGATTTTATCATGCCGCTCAACATCAACGGCCTGGACGGCCGCATGCTGCATTTGCCGGCGCCCAAGGGCAATAGCAAGGAAATTCTCTTCGTGTACGGCCATCATTCCAGTCTGGAGCGCTGGTGGGGGCTGATGCAGGTGCTGAACCGCTACGCCGCCGTTACCATGCCCGACCTGCCCGGCTTTGGCGGCATGGACAGCTTCTATAAAATCGGCAAAAAGCCGACCATCGACAACTTAGCGGACTACCTGGCGGCCTTCATCAAGCTGCGCTACAAGCGCAAGAAAATCGTGGTGGCCGGCATGAGTTTCGGCTTTGTGATTGTCACGCGCATGTTGCAGCGCTATCCCGAGCTGACCAAAAAAGTCACCATGCTGGTGAGTATCGTCGGTTTTACGCATCATGATGATTTTACCTTCAGCAAGCCGCGCTACTATTTTTACCTGAATGGCACGCGGCTGTTCGCGCATCAGCCGCTGGCCGGCTTGTTTCGTTACATTGCGCTCAATTCGCACGTTTTGCGCGCCGTTTACGCCAGAACGCACAACGCCAAACACAAGTTCAAGCAGGCTAAAACCAAGGAGGCCTTTGACCTGTTGATGAAAGTGGAAATTGGTCTGTGGCAGGACAACGACGTCAAGACGTACATGTTCACCACCACCGAGTTTTTGCAGCTCGACAACCTGCAGCCGCGGGTGGATCTGCCGGTCTGGCACGTCACCGCCCAGGTGGATCGTTACTTTGACCACCGCGTCGTCGAACAGCACCTGAACATTATTTTCAGCGACGTAAAATTGATCGAAACCAAGCTCGACAATCACGCGCCGAGCGTCATCGCCGACGAAAAAATGGCGGCGCCGCTGGTGCCGGCCGGCTTGCGCGCGGCGCTCCGCAAACACGCGTGATGGTATACTTATAAGATGAAAATCGGACTGGTCTGCCCGTACAGCATCAGCGATCACGGCGGTGTTTTGGAAGTGGTGCTGGCGCTCAAAGCCGGCCTGGAACAGCGCGGCCATGTGGTTAAAATCATCACGCCGCAGCCGCGCAAACATGGCCAAGAGCCGCCCGAAGGCGTCATTTTTGCCGGCACCTCGGTGGATTTTCGCACGCTGACCTTTTCTGAAACCACTTCGCAAGTGTCCAGCACCGCCGACAACGAAAAAATCGACGCCATGCTGGCCGCCGAGCAGTTCGACATCCTGCACTTTCATGAGCCCTGGCAGCCGCTGCTCAGCCGGCAGCTGCTGCAGCGCTCCACCTGCGTCAACATCGGCACCTTCCACGCCAAAGTCACCGACGCGCTGATGAGCCGCGCCATTCTCAAGGTCGTGGCGCCGTACCTCAACTCCGTCCTGAAGTATCTGCACGTTTTGACGGCAGTGTCGGAATCCGGCGCCTCGTACGTCAGCGGCATGACCGACCAATCGATCACCATCATTCCAAACGGCATCGACCTTAAAAAGTATCAAAAATTGCCGGCCGTCAAAAAGGGACCCGAGCAAACCATCTTGTTCATCGGCCGGCTGGAGCGGCGCAAAGGCGTGAAATATCTGCTCAAAGCCTTCCAGGTGCTGTCGCAGGACAACCCGGGCCTGCAACTAATCATCGCTGGCGACGGCCCAGACCGCGAAAAGCTGGAAATGCTGGCCGACGACCTCAAACTGACCAATATTTCGTTCCTGGGCTACGTCAGCGAGGAGCTCAAACTGGAGCTGCTGGCTAGGGCCGACGTTTTTTGCTCGCCGGCCATCCTCGGCGAGAGTTTCGGCATCGTGCTGCTGGAAGCCATGGCCACCAATACGCTGTGCGTGGCCGGCAATAACAGCGGTTACGAGGGCGTGATGCAGGGCGCGGGCAGCCTGTCGATCGTCAATCCGGTCGACACCGATGAGTTCGCCCGCCGGCTGAACCTGTTTTTGCACGAAACGGCCGTGCAGCAGCTGTGGCACGCTTGGGCGCAAGCTTACATCAAGCAATTTGACTATCCGAAGATTGTCGATCAGTACGAAGAGCTCTATCGGGAAGCGCTTGCCCGCCATGGCTGAACCGCTGAAGCCGCTGACCATCGGCCTGGTGCTTGATACCTCGCTCGACCCGCCCGACGGCGTGCAGCAGTACGTAATCGGCCTCGGCGAGTGGCTCAGAAGCCAAGGGCACGCGGTGCATTATCTGGTCGGCCAGACCAAGCGAAGCGACTTGCCGAACATTCACAGCCTGTCGCGCAACGTTCGAGTTAAGTCAAACGGCAACTGGACGACGATTCCGCTGTATGCGCGCCGGCGTGACATCCGGCGGCTCTTGAAGGAGGTGGATTTTGACGTTTTGCACGTTCAAATTCCGCATCACCCCCTGATGGCGCAGCGGATTGTGCTGGCTGCCGACCGCCGCACGGCAATTATCGGCACCTTTCATATCGCCGCCTACAGCTGGCTGGAAACCGCCGGCACTAAGGCGCTGGGCTGGTGGCTGCGGCCGTCGCTAAAGCGTTTTGACCGGATTTTAAGCGTTTCGGCGGCGGCGGCCCGCTTTGCCGCCCGCACCTTCGGTGTCAAAACCGAGGTGCTGCCCAATGTCATCGACTGGCAGCATTTCCATGCCGCTCGCCCGCTGCCGCAATACGACGACGGCCTGCCGACGATCCTGTTTTTGGGCCGGCTGGTGCCGCGCAAGGGCTGCCGCCGGCTGCTGGAGGCCATCGCCATACTTGCCAAAGACAGTACCGCGCCGCGTTTTCGGGCGGTGATTTGCGGCAAGGGGCCCGAAGCGCCGCAGCTGGCGCATTTTATTAAAGAAAACGGGTTGTCGGACAGCGTGGAAATGGTCGGTTTTGTCAGCGAGGCGGACAAGCCGCGCTACTATGCCTCGGCCGATATCGCCGTGTTTCCGAGCAGCGGCGGCGAGAGCTTCGGCATCGTGCTGCTGGAAGCCATGGCCGGCGGCCGCGCGGCGGTACTGGCGGGCGATAATCCCGGCTACCGTTCGGTTATGGAGCCGCAGCCGGAACTGTTATTTGACGCCACCGACGCTGAGGCGCTGGCTAGCCGCCTCAAGGCCTATCTTATGGATGACAAACGCCGTCAGGCAGCGGCTGACTGGGGCGCCGCTTACAGCCGCGGCTTTGACACGGCCGCCGTCGGCCAAAAACTGACGGCGATTTACCGCGAGGCGTTGCGAAAACGCCGCCAACCATAGATAATAGGCTCATGATACACTTCCGCCGCGACCGAGAAACGCCAGAAGTGGCCCTGGCCATCCCGTTTGAAACCCTCTTCCGGATTGCCGTTTTTATCATCGGTACGGTGGTGGTGCTGGCGGCGCTGCACAAAGCGGCGCACGCCTTAGTGCTAATCTTCACGGCGTTTTTCCTGGCGCTGGCCCTGAACAGTCCGGTGTACTGGCTGAGCCGGCGGTTGCCTGGCCGCCGCAAAGGCAGCCGCGCGCTGGCTACCACGCTGTCATTCTTAATCGTGATTGTTTTGCTGGGCGCTTTTATAGCCAGTTTGGCGCCTTCGCTGGTTCGGCAGACCGAGAATTTCGCCGATGCTGCACCGCGCCTCGTTAAAGATCTAAAAAGTCAGAACAGCGCCACCGGCAAGTTAATCCGCAAATATCACCTCCAAGACCAAGTCAACGACGTCTCGAGCCAGCTGTCCACGCGGCTCCAGCACAGCGGCGGTACGGCCTGGTCGGCGGTGCAACGGCTCGGCAGCAGCGTGTTCTCGTTGCTGGCTATTTTGGCGCTGACTTTTATGATGCTGGTTGAGGGGCCGCGCTGGATAAAGTTTTTCCGCGAAGTCATACCGGACAGGCACCACCCGATGGCCGATCGGCTGATGAACGACATGTACAAAGTTATCAAAGGCTATGTCAACGGGCAGGTCTTTCTGGCGGCGCTGGCGTCGCTGTTCATCGTGCCGGCCGTGCTGCTGCTGCACATCAGTTATCCGGCCGCGTTGGTGGTAATCATCTTTGTGTGCGGTTTGATTCCGATGGTCGGCCACACCATCGGCGCAATTATCGTCACTCTGGTGGCGCTGTTTCACTCGACCACTTCGGCGGTTATCATTTTGGCTTACTACATCTTGTATCAACAGATTGAGAACTATCTCATTCAGCCGCGCATCCAGGCTAATAGCACTAATATGTCGCCGCTGTTGGTCTTTGCGTCGGTGGTGGTGGGCGTCAGCTTCGGCGGCCTGTTTGGCGGACTGGTGGCCATACCGGTGGCCGGCTGCATTCGCATCGCCTTATTGGAATATTTGCATTCGCGGCACATTATCGGCACCGCCGAATTCAAACAAGTTACGACTGAGGAAACCAGATAACGCCGTGCGGGTGATCGCGCAGGCCGACGCCTTGTTTGGCTAGTTTGTCGCGCAGTCGGTCGGATTCGGCCCAGTCTTGGCGGGCGCGGGCGGCCTCCCGCCCCGCGATCAGCTCTTTTTGGGCGGCGGTAATGTCGCCCACCTTCATCAGTTCCAGTCCGAGCAGTTCGTCGATGCCTTGCAGCATGGCCTCAAAGTGGTCAACCATGTCTTTTTCGATGTGCACGGCCAGCAGCTGAGTAGCAACACGGCTTAAGAAAGCCAGCGCCTCAGGCGTGTCCAGGTCGTTGGCCAGGATGTCGGTTAACTGCTGCGGAATGTCTCGGAGGGCTTCCGTACCGCTGTCGTGCGCCACCTCGCGCGGCTGCCAGCGCAGCGCCGCCAAAGCCCGCAGATCATTCAGGCGGTTTTGGGCGGCCGCCAAATTTTCCCAGCTGAAATGCGCTTGGCTGCGGTAATGCGCCTGCAACACCAGCAGCCGGAAAGCCAGCGGATCAAAACCCTTGGCCTGAACATCTTTAAGCGTGTAGAAGTTGCCGAGCGATTTGCTCATCTTTTTGCCGTCCACCAGCAAATGTTCGTTGTGCACGAAATATTTGGCGTACAGCGGGTCGGTTTGGCCGGCTGTGCTCTGGGCGATTTCGTTTTCGTGATGCGGAAAAATGAGGTCGATGCCGCCGGTGTGGATGTCGAACGGCTGGCCCAATTGGCCGCTGCTCATCACCGAACATTCCACATGCCAGCCCGGCCGGCCCTTCAGATTTTTGCCGGCCAGCTCAAATTCCCAGGCCGGCTCGCCCGCGCGCCAGGCCTTCCAGAGCGCAAAATCGTGCACCGAAGCCTTGTCGTACTCATCATTTTGGATTCGGGCCTCGCTGGTGGACTGAGCGGTGATTTCCGTCAGCTGGCCGTAGGTTTTGCCGCTGCGCCGGTAGGCTTCGATGGAAAAATAGACGCCGTCGTCGGTCACGTAGGCAAAACCGTCGGCGTGCAGCTTGGTGATAAGTTGGCGCATGGCCTCGATGTTATCGGTGGCCTTCACGAACGTGATGGCCGCCACGTCGTTGCCGACGGCCCGCATGTCATCCAGAAAAATCCGGCTGTATTCTGCGGTCAGACGCCTGAGCGCCTCCATCGGCGGCACGTCCGGATAGCGCTCCCTGCTGCGAGCGATGGTTTTGTCGTCCACATCGGTAAAATTCATGACGTGCCGCGGCTCGAAGCCGCTGGCGGCCAGCACGCGCCGCAGCGTATCAGCCACGATAAACGAGCTCAGATTGCCGATGTGAATGTGGTCGTACACGGTCGGCCCGCACGAATAGAGCCGCGCTTGCTGGGCTTTTAGCGGCAGAAAGTCGTCGATTTTTTTAGTGAGAGTGTTGTGCAGTTTCATAAGTGTAGTGTAGCAAGCAGTTCGCCGGCGCGGGCCAGACAGTCTTTTTCGATGTCGGCCAGGGCGCGGCCGCCGGTAACCTTAAAGCCGCTGGCATAGTCGTGCCCGCCGCCGCCAAACTGCTCGGCCAGCTTGGCGCCGATGGGCGCGGACGGATTGCAGCGAATGGCGGCGGTTACCTTGCCGTCGTCGTAAGCTTTGAAAACGATGGCCACCAGCACGCCGGCGGTTTGCAGCATATCATTCTGGATGAGCGGCGCCGGATTGTAGAGCGGGCTGTACTGGTTGATTTCGGCCTGCGGCACGCTCACAGAGGCTATCTTCCCCTCGGCGGCAAACTGGCTGCGGCGGATAAGCTCGGCTTTGTAACGGTAAATTTCCGGCGGCATTTTAGCGGCTTCGCGCCGTTTTTCCTCGAGTGCTGGCCGGTCCGCGCCGGCCTCCACCATGGCGGCCATGATTCGGTAGGTTTCGGCCGAAGCCAGCTGATTGGTCAGCCCCTGGGTGTCGCCCAGAATCGACACCATCAACAGTTCTTGCGCCTGGACGGACAGCGGCCAATCCAAGGCTTGAGCCAGCAAGTAAATCAGCTCGCCAGTCGAAGCGCGCTGGTGGTCATTAATCGTCACTGTAGCGAACGAAATGAGATTTTCAACGGTTTTATGATGATCGAGCACCACACAGGGTTTGCCGGCCAGCCAGCCTTTTTCGCCGCTGTTTTCCAGCCGTTCGAACAGCGTCATGGTCGAGGCGTCAACGATGATGCTGGCGTCAAACGCGCGCGGCAGCTCTTTTTGCACGCGGTCCCAACCAGGCAAATAGCGCAGGTAAGTCGGCACGTCGACGGCGCAGTACAGCGCCCCATCCTTGCCCAGATCGCCCAGCAGATGCTCCAGCGCCAGCGCGCTGCCCAGACTGTCGGCATCGGGGTTGTCGGCCTGCACAATGACGATTTTTTGAGCGTCGTCGACAATTGCTCGAATCTTGTCAGCTTCGCCGTAATGAGGAGTTTCCATCTCCGTTCAGTATACCGTAGAAAGACCGAATGTTAGAACCTAGCCCGCCTGATTTCGTGGGTGGCACGGTGGCAAGGGGGTCCCGACGCACGGAGCCGGTTACGGCGAGTACGGCGGGAGCGGAGGCCGGAGTGACGGGGCCCGCGAAATCAGGCGGGCCAGCCTTAGAGCGCCTGGCGGCCTTCGAGGGCGCGGCCGAGGGTGATCTGGTCGGCGTACTCCAAATCGACGCCGATGGGCAGGCCGCGGGCCAAGCGCGTCACCTTAACGTCGCGGCCGCCGATCTGTTGCTGAATATACAGCGCCGTCGACTCGCCCTCGACGCTGGCGTTGGTGGCCAAAATGACTTCTTTCACCTGGTCGTCATCAATCCGCTGCACCAGCTCGGCAATGTGCAGCTGCTCTGGCCCCACGCCGTCAATCGGCGACACCAGGCCGCCCAGCACATGATAGGTGCCGTGGAACTGGCCGGTTTTTTCCAGCGCCACCAGATCAAACGGCTCGGCCACCACGGCCACCACCTGCTTGTCGCGGCGCGGATCAGTATAGAGGTCGGACAAATCCTGGCCGGCCGGCACCAGCGCAAAAGTTTTCGAGCACTGGCCGATGCCGCCGCTGAGCGCGTTCAAAGCCTCGGCCAGTTTTTGCGGGTTGTCATTGGCCTGCTTGACCAAGTAATAAGCGTAGCGCTCGGCCGTCCGCGGGCCGACGCCCGGCAGCAAGCCGAAGGCGTCAATCAAATCCTGGAGAGCTGGCGGCAAAACGCTCATCGTCGCTTACAAACCGAGATTGCCGAGCGCGCCCATCATGGGCTGCATTTTTTCGGCGGCCACGCGCTGGCTCTCGCTGATAGCTTCCTTGACGGCGTCCTCCACCCATCGCTCCAGTTCGCCGATGTCATCCAAATCAATGGCCTCCGGATCAATATGAATTTTCTTGATCTTTTGCTCACCGTTGATTTCGACGGATACGGCGCCATCGCCCTTTTCAACGGTAATTATCTGTTTTTGCAGCTCTTTCTGAATTTTCCTGACCTGCATCATCATTTTAGCTTGATCGAACCGGCTCATGCGATATCCTCCCTTTTCTCCAGTATAACAGGGCTAGGGGTGGTAGCGAAAGACGGTTTTGGTGGTGTCGTTGTGCGGCCAGGCCACAAAGTAAGCGCGCAGATTGTAGGCGCAGCTGAGCGCCACGGCCAAAATAATCAGGCCGATGCCGGTAGCGCGGGCCAGCGGGTTGAGCGGAAAAGTTCGCAGCCACTCGCGCATCAAATAAGCGATGCCGGTCGCCGCTAACAGATACACGACCGGCACCAGCAAGCTCAGACTCACCGGTCCGCCGAGAGCAATCAACACGGCGCCAATGACAAAAAAGCCGCCGATCAAGCGGCTGCGGCTGGCCTGCAGATTCCGCGCGTAAAAGTAAATGCCGATCAGGCAGGCCGCCAGCGTAAAAATGTCCAGCAGCGGCGCGCGTCCCAGCCACAGCGTCGGATATTCCGGCCCGCGCACAAACAAATGCACGAAGACGGCGACGAAATGTTTGAGCAGTGTCAGCGGTGGATCAAGGTGCGGCGGCAGGCCGAGCCAGGTCTTGAGCGTGGCGGTCTGGCGGAGCCGGTCCAGCAAGAGCGGCAGCCAGATCAGGCCGGCCAGCAGGTAAATCAGCCGCTGCCACCAGGCGCCAAAGTGCCGCCAGCCTTCCCGAATAGCCTGTCGATTAGTAAATAGCTCAAACAGCAGCAGCCAGATCAGTCCCGGCACATAGAGCAGCAGCCCCCACACCAGCAGACTGCCGTAAAACACCCACCAGCGGCGGTTGTGCCGCTGGTGGGCCACGTGCGTCGCCAGCAGCGTCGGCAGCGCCCATAAATAAAGCACGTCAAAGCTGGCCAGCCGGCTGACATGCAGCCCCCAGGCGCTGGCCGCGAACAAACAGCCGGCAAACAGCGCCGTGCGGCTGCCGTGCCAGACGCGCACCAGCCAAGCGAAAGCCACAATCGCCAGCAAGCCGAACAGCGTATTCGGCAGGCGGGTGAGCGTTTGGCCGTGGTCAGAAAACAGCCAAAAAACCGCCGAACGCACCAGCTTAAGCGGCAAATACAGCGGCTGATGATAAATGCCGTGCCAGCCGACAGCGGCCCGCGAAGCCGCCACTTCGCCCGAGCTCAGACCACCCACCAACGACCCGAGCTTATAAAGCAGCAAACAGCAAACGACCACTAGCGCCACGGCCAGCAAGGAGTAGGTGCGCCGGTGAGCGGCCAGCTGACGACGGATATGTTTCATATGCTGGTGTTGATTATACCTCGCCGGCGGCTAGAAGGCACGCCCGCCCGGCCACGTAGGTCGCCTCAGGAATTAAAAGGGTCCTGGTGGCGCCGGTCGACATCGTAGAACTTCTGCTTCTCATTCTCGAAGCGCAGTTCTATGTTGCCGGTCGGGCCATTTCGATGCTTCTTGATGTGGACTTCGGCTATTTTCTTATTGTCCGTCTCGGGATTGTAATACTCTTCGCGGTATATGAAGGCCACCACGTCGGCGTCCTGCTCGATAGAGCCCGATTCGCGCAGGTCGGCCAGCTGCGGAATCTGCGGGCTGCGGCTCTCCACCGAACGGCTGAGCTGGCTCAGCGCCAGCACCGGCACGTTCAGCTCGCGGGCGATACCTTTCAAGCCGCGGGAAATTTCGGAAATTTCCTGCACGCGGTTAAAATCATTGCCAAAACGGCTGCCGCCGCTCATCAGCTGCAAATAATCAACAATAATCAAGCCCAGCGGCCGCTGATGGGCTTCGCGCCGCGCCTTGGTGCGCAAATCGCTGACCGTAATGCCGGGCGTGTCATCAATATAAATCTGCGCCTCGCTGAGCGTGCCCATAGCCTGGCCGATCTTCTCGAAGTCGGCGTCGGTCAGGTTGCCAGTTCTGAGCGCCCAGGCGTCCACGCCGGATTCCATCGACAGCAGCCGGTCAACCAGCTGTTCCTTGCTCATTTCTAGGCTAAAAATCAGCACCGGCTGCTTGGCCTGAACGGCCACGTTGTGGGCGAAGTTGAGCGCCAGCGTCGTTTTGCCCATCGACGGCCGCGCCGCCAGAATAATCAGATCGGACGGCTGGAAACCGGCCAATTTGTCATCCATGTCCTTAAAACCGGTCGGCACGCCGCGAATTTTCTGCTTGTCTTTGTGCAAATCATCCAGCCGGTCAAAGCTTTCGGCCAGAATCGCCTCCAGGCTGATGATATTTTGCTTGATATGCGTCTGGCTGACCTCAAACAGCCTGGTTTCGGCCTCCTCAATCAGTTCGCGCAGCTGTTTTGACTCGTCGTAACCGAGGCCGGTGATGTCTTTGGAGGCCGCGATCAGGCGCCGGCGCAGAGCTTTTTGGGCCACGATATCGGCGTATTGCTCGACATGGGCCGCCGTTGGCACAAAATTAGTCAGTTCCGTGAGGTACGACGGGCCGCCAACGCTGTCGAGGTGGCCGTTGCTGCGCAGCCGGTCGGTCAGCGTCAGCACGTCGATGGCCTCGTGGTGCTCGTACAGCTGGCTGATGGCTTCGTAGATCCGCTGGTGGCGCGGCTCAAAAAAGTCCGCCGCGCTGATATTATCGGCAATGCGCACAATCGCGTCACTGTCGATCAGCAGCGCGCCCAGCAAACTGGCCTCGGCTTCGCTGTTCTGCGGCGGTTCGGTGATGGCGGTCGGTTCCATGGTCTCCCTTGCTGATCTCCCCTCAGGCTTCGTACTATGATTCTAGCAGCTCGCCGCCGCCGAAAATATTGCTTATGGTTGAGAGTTCGGCCGAGGCTTCGGCGGCGGCCGGCTGGCTGACCTCTGGCGAAGCCGGCTTGACTGACTGATCAAGCGTGCATTCAATAATTACGGCGTGGCCGGTGAGGCCCTGGATGGTGTCGAGCAGCTTCTGGCGATTGGCCGTTTCATTGAGCCGCTTTTGATGAAAGGCGAAGGCAAAGGCCAGCTCCACCGTGCCGTCGTCTAAAAAGCGCGGCTCGGCCATCCGCACCACGCCATATAAGGTGTTATGCTTCTGTTTGAGAGCGGCTAAGACCTCCGGCCAGAGCTTGGCGTCGAACTGCCGGGCGGGCGCCACATGCGCGCCGGCTGATTCCGCGGCCGGCTTGGGCGCGGCTTTGGCGGCTTTTGGCGCGGGCGGCTTTGATGGTTCCGGCGGCGGCTCAACTGGCTTCGCGGCCGGTTCTGCTACTGTTTTAGCAGCCGGCGGCTCAATCTCGACCGTAACTTCGGCCGTTGCCGCGGCCGGCAGCCCGCCGTTGGCTGCTCGATTCATACTTTCCAGCAAGACAATTTCTAGCAGGCGTTCCGGGTCGCGGGCGCTCGGCACCTCCAGCAGGCGCTCCAGCAAAGCCAGCGCCCTATCGGCCGCCAGCGCGCAGCTGCCGGCCACCAGCTGCGCCCGAATAAGTTGCCCCAGCTGTTTGGCGATGGCAGCCGCCTGATATCCCTGATCATATAAACTGGTAAGATCACTAATCACCCCGGCCACCTCAGCCGTATCGCTCAGCCGTTTCAAAAGTCCCGCCACAGCTTCGCGCGGCGGAATGCCCAGCAGCTGCTGCACGTCGTCCAGCTCAATCTGTTTGCCGTGATTGCCGGCCTGATCGAGCAAACTGATGCTGTCACGAAAACTGCCCTCGCCGTGTTCCGCCAGCAGCTCCAGGGCCGCGGGACTAATTTTGATTTTCTCCTGCTTGGCGATGGCGGCCAAGTGGTCAACCACGCTCTGTTTGGCCACCGGCCGGAAATTGTAGCGTTGGGTGCGGCTGATGATGGTCTCGGGCAGCTTGTGCGCGTCGGTGGTCGCCAAAATGAACACCACGTGCGCCGGCGGCTCCTCCAGCGTCTTAAGCAGGGCGTTGAAGGCCTCGCGCGTCAGCATGTGAACCTCGTCGATGATATACACCTTGTACTTGGCGCTGGTGGGCGCAATGTGGACTTTGTCGCGCAGGTCGCGGATTTCGTCGATGCGCCGGTTGCTGGCGGCATCAATCTCGATGATATCGATGTGCGCCGTGTCGTCATCGTACGGCAAGCCGTTGATTTCGTGAGCCAAAATGCGGGCAATCGAGGTTTTGCCCACCCCGCGCGGGCCGGTAAACAAATAAGCATGACTAATCCGCCCCTGTTTCAACGCTTCCGAAAGGGTTTTTGTGATGTGTTCCTGGCCGACCACCTCAGACAGCTTTTTCGGCCGGTGCTTGCGATACAATGCCTGCCCCATAGCCTATCTATTATACCGCCTTCGGCCAATCCGCGCTGTTGTACTTTACGTACTTGAGGCTCAATGCGCCGTTAACTAAAGAGCCGCTTCTAAGGCCGCCCACTCGGCGGTTTTGTCGTCTTCGGGGATGTTGACGCTGACCTGGTCGCCCGGCTTGGCCTTAAAATACGTCACGCTGGCCAGCAGCACGCGGTATTTCTTGCCGTTGACTTCTACGTAATAATGTCCGCCCTCCAGCATCAGCGTGCCAACCACTTGCTTGCGCGGAATCGGGCCGATTTGCTTGTACAGAAAAGCGCCGTCTTCGGCAATGGTCAGCTTGAGAATATCGCCCTGCACGAGTTTGGACTTGCTGGCGTAGTTAGCCGGCACCGGATAAGTTTTGCCGTCCGAGCCGACCATATTCTGGCCGTCGAAGACGCCCTCGATAATCTTGCCGAGCGTTTCTTCGCGGGCGATCGGCGCAACTTTTTCGTCATCGCCCACCAGACTCACCAACAGTTCAGTAGCCGCGGCCAAATTGGTCTCGGCTTCTTGGATCAAAGCCCGCAGGCGCTTTACTTGTTTATCTGGTACGTCTGGCATACTGTCTGTCTCTCTTCTATAAAGTGTTTATATCTTGGTACACTTTCCCCCTAAAACTATCATGTTTGCCCTATCAAGTCAAAGAACCCAACCATCCTGTGGATAAAAGGCGAGTGTAAAGTCAGGACGCGCTAGTAATCAACACCACAATTACAGGCTTGGCGTACGCCGTTTGCAATAGCGCCGAGAGCGTTATGTGTCGTTTTATTATCCTGCTCCAGCGCCTTTAACTTGCCGTACATATAAAACGAGCTTGCCAGCACAAGAATTAGCAGCACAGTGGACACCACAACATAGACCCTTAGTAGCTTTTCAGTATCAATTGTTTTCATGGCTTCATTGTAGCACTACCACATCTCTAAGAAGTGTTTTATATATAAATATATTTATATATAAAATTCAGACTTGAATTCTTGACAACGTGTTGTTATAATGACCTTAACAAGTTCATGCTTGTCCTGCGACGGAAGCAAAAAACCCCAGCCATTACAGCCGGGGTTTTTTGTATATAGGGCTAGTTGGCGCAGGTGTCGTACGAACACCGGCGTGCCAAGTACCCCCTACGAGTACTTGGCGGTAGAGGCGGGCGACGACCCCGCAATTCCTGCGACGGAATGCCCGTTTTTAAGACGGGGTGAAATAGCCACTTTTCATCTCTACCATATCTGTTAAGGAACTGTGAGGCTGAATACAGCATAGCACGTTAGTCCTAGCCACACAATACCAACTTTACTATTTCATGCTTCTTTGCTAAGATTAAGACATGATTAACTATATGTCTCGAGAAGCCGCCGTAAAAAACCTAGAAAATTTCTTTCGTGACGTGCCTTCAGACACTATCAGTGTGGATGAACTATTTATCAAACTCGGCAGAGGCCAAAAAACCGACGCCGTTAATAAATCGTGGCTTTCCAATAAGCTTACGTCTATGAAAGATTACCACTTTATTAAGCGAAACTACTCTACAATTAACAAAAAAAAGCGTCTAACTAGCCTGGGTCTTACACCCGAGGGAAAACAAGCACTAGGTAGAGAGCGAGTAGCTCCTATGGCGTCCCAAACTACTCATCCAACAACACGATCTACTCCAGATAATGGGCAAGAAAGCGCAGAATCACTCCTTGAATCGGTAAATAGAAATATTGAGATACTTCAACAAATGCTTCCTAGTTTCTATATAACATTTAATATTAGACCAAGAAGGGATGTAGGTATGAGTGAACGAATCAATAGAACTATCCGAAAACTATAGTACTCTCTGCGGTGGTCTAGACCTAAACGTGATTGGAACCACAAATCTAGGCCACCACACAGGTTACTATATTCATATAATATATTCTTATGCCTTAAATGTCAATGTACGCTTACGCTATTTGATATAATAGTAGCATAATGTAATATAAGAGCTAACTCAGTGGGTAAGAAAAAGTTCCTACAACTTATCAAAGCGGCTTCCCAGCCCTTGCCAAAATCAAAGGAAAAATAACCTCGTTTTTGTGGTTATATCTGAAAGCGAACTCCGCTAGATAACTGTCCAAATAAGCCGGTGATACGGCGTTGTATGTGCCTCTCACGGACTTTTTGAAGTGGCTGAACCATGCTTCAACGTGGTGAGTGGTTATTCCGTCCTTTGAGTACTCACTAAAAGCATGGCGGATTGAAGCGTGGTTGTAGTTTCGCTTCACCTTTTTAGACTTATAAAGTCTTACTCTCATCTGTATGAAGCATAGATCCGTAGAACACATTATCCTCTAGGAACTTATGAGTAATCGTAGTATCTGCCTTATTATAACTACTTTTGTGCGAATAGTCATGACTGGATCATTCTCTAGTGCAGCCATGACAGGCATTTTATTGTCTGCTTCACGCTGCTTACGCCGTCCGCCGTGATAATACTCGTCCACTTCTACGCTACCATCATCACCTAACATGCCTTGCTCATGCAGGACTAGTCTAATCATCTTATACATGCGGTGTGCGGTTGGGTAGCTGACCTTGACCTGTCTCTTTGTAGCTCTTTGGCGCTAACGCCGTTCCTAGACACTGAAAATAGGTACATAGCATGAAATCAGTATCTAAGCGGAGTGGTGGTCTTTTCAAATATCGTACCAGCTAAAGGATACAACTGGTGGCGACAGTCCTTACAGGCGTAGGCTGTACGTTTCTTAATACGATAAAACTTAGCTGGCGTAACTCCACACTTCGGGCATGCTTCTAAATCTCCATAGTGGTCTTGGAACAATTTATCCAAACAAGCGTCCTCATCCGGGAATTGTTTTTGCATGTCCTCAAACGTGTATCTCATACTTCCGATATAGTAAATATCTCCGTGTAGTCAAGTAGATATTTACTTCTTAGACAGTGTACTTTTTATTGTGTTACGTACGACTGTGTAAAGGTACAAAAACAGGGGATTTTACTCCCCTGTTAGCGTGTAGTGAGTTTACACTCGCCGGATAAAAGAAAAGAGGCCTCCAGCGGAAACCTCCTTTCGAATAGGTCAGAAACGACTACGTTTTAGGCCAGTTCGACGGTGGCGCCCATAAAGCCAAAGACTTGGCTTTATGTAGACGCGAGCGGAGCGTCGACTACGTTCTAGCTCAGCTCGACAGTGGCACCAGCCTCTTCCAAGGCTTTCTTGGCGCTTTCGGCGTCTTCTTTCTTGGCCTTTTCGATGATGGGCTTGGGAGCGCCGTCAACCAGGGCTTTGGCTTCGCCGAGGCCGAGGTTGGTGATGTCTTTAACGGCCTTGATGACGGCTACCTTCTGGGCGCCGGCATCTTTCAGCACAACATCGTACTCGCTCTTTTCCTCGGCGGCCGGAGCAGCCTCGCCGCCAGCTGGAGCCGCGGCAACGGCTGCGGCTGGAGCTGCGGCGCTCACACCCCAATATTCCTCGAGGAACTTCACGAACTTGCTGATTTCCAGAGCTGACATCTTGTCGAGCTCGGCCACCAATTTTTCGAACTCTTTAGGAACTTCTACTTTTGCGTCTTTTGCGTCGTCTTTCTTTGCTTCTGCAGTTGCTTCTTCTGCCATGTAATTCTCCTTCTTAAATTATCCAATCACTTCGGCGCGGGCGTTCAGCACGTTCATCACGCCGCGGACATTGCCGGACAGCACGTTGGCAAAACCGCTGAGCGGCGCGCCGATGGTGCCCACCAGCATGGCGCGGAGCTGTTCTTTGCTCGGCAAATTAGCCAGCGCCTTGACGTCGTCGACCGGAATGAACTGGCCGTCGGCCGTGATGGCGCCAACGAACTCAAGCGTCGGATTGGTTTTAGCAAATGTATTGAGGTTTTGAGCCGGTGCCACTTCGTCTTCGCTGTTGAAAGCGTACAAAAGCATGCCTTCCAGCGCCGAAGTGTCGGCGTCCGCCAGCTTGTCGGTGGCCTTGAGCGCCTGGATGACCAGACGATTCTTGACGACCTTGACCCGCGTGCCGCTCGCCCGCGCGTCGCGGCGCAGTTGCTGCAGCGCCTTCACGCCGGTGCCTTCGTACTTGGCCACAACGGTCAGCTTCGACTCATTTAACAGCTCAGCGACCTCGCTGATAACCTGCTGCTTCTTATCTTTGGTTAGAGCCATAATTTCTCCAACTTAGTTTGTGGTGATGCCGGCGATCGACCTGCTTGCCGCATCATGTTCAGTTGCCAAACAAAAACGCCTTCGGCGAACCAAAGACGTACGAACATATCAAGAGATTGTTTGTACCTCGGCGACAAATTAAGGGCTTGTTTGCAACAAGGCCAGTCGCTGTCTCTGGCAACTTATCTGTAATTATAACAAAGGCCGGCCGCCGCGTCAATCTGTTAAGTCGGCCGGCTGAGGCCATCGCAGAGCGCCGCGGTTTTTCCGAGCTTGCCGGCCAGGCGCTGACGAAAAGCGTGCGGCGAACTGATGGCTTTTTCGTATAATTCCCTGGCCTTTGCAGCGGCCGAAACGTCGCCGGTTCGTCGGGCCAGCAGCCTCAGGCAGTCGGCCTGCGATTCTTGGATGCGGCTATCATGACTCAGGCTAAAACTCGAGAAATATCCCTCGATCAGCTCTTTGGCCGCTTCGGTATCACCCCTGGCGGCCAGCACACTGACCAGTTTTTTAACGTCGGCGTGAGATTCGCGGGCATCTATTTCCGGATAATTGCCGCTCAAATTTCTCAAACAATCCGCGGCAGAGGCGTAATCCTCCTTGGCCAGGTCATTCTTAAACTCAACGTAATCCTCGAGCAGGCCGCGCCCCATACCGGCCTCGAATATATTAAGAATCACTTGATACTTGCGCAGCGCCTGACGGCTCTGGCGATCCTGCTCACTTACGAAGCCGGGCTGATCGTACAGATAGCGTTCGTCTTCAAAGGCCGCGCCTTGTTCGGAGCTATATTTGAGCCAGGGAATGCGCCTAAAAGCCTCCGGCAGACTCAGCGACGACTGCCTGGCCAGGCGGCGCGTATTGAGGATCAGCGCCGCGCGGTTATACTGGCGCAGGTCAGCTTCTGCCTGTTGATAAGAACCGCGCACGGTGGCCGCCCGCAAATCCTGATTAAGCTCCGGCGTCAGCGGGTCCGTCAGGCGGATAGCCGGCTGGCTCGGCAGGGGCAGCAGCAGCGTGGCGTGGCCGTTGACGAACCCCACCCAATGAGACACGCCCGCCAGCTCCAAAGCTTCCGAGCCGATAATCGTATAGCCGGCGCAGGTCGCGAACTGGCCTTCGGTAACGCTGGCCACCGGCAAAGGCTGCGACAGCCCGTAGCGTTCATAATCGCTCGGCCGGCCGCCTTTAACGGCCTCGGGAAACCAGAGCGCTTTCCGGACGGCGCCGATAACGTAATCGGTGGTCTCGATGACGGCTGCGTCGTATAGTTCCGGCCGGCTGTGGGCAATTTCGGCCAGTTCCCTTCGGCGCGTGTCGGCGTCAAGGCTGGCCAGGAGCGGCTCGGTAACGTCGTCCGCGGTTTTGAGCGGATGGGGAGTCTGGAGCGTTTCTATATACATGGTAATCTTCAATTAAAAACTCCCGCTTTGCCGCGGGAGCTCTTTTGCTTGCTGAAAACGTAAAAGCTACCCGCTGGTGGGAGTGAAAATCACGACCTCAATGAGAAAGTTTTTACGCACGTAATTTATACTACACCTCTACAATAATCTGTCAAGTTTATGCTTGCAAACCGCCCCAAGAGGCGTATTATTGATTTTACATTTATAAGATGGTGCCGAAACATATATGAGCCTAGCGAAACCACATGCCTTAGCAGAAGTGCCAGTCGGAGAAATTCCTGGGCCTGGTGAGTCAATGGCCCTTGATCCGCCGACCGAAGAAATGCTGATCGTGCAGAGCGATATCGAAGGACGAAAGCAGCTGCTGTCGTCTTATATTATCAGTGGTTACCTGCGCGGCGAGTTCGACCTGGACCTGAATAACCCCGTGCACCGAGGAATCCATGACTCGCTGAAGGCACAAGGAAAATTGCGCCAACCGATTTCGACGATTTTCTAGCTGGTTCTTTTGTCTAGTTTTTGCAGCTTAAACTGGGTGTAGCGTTCGGCGGCCAGGCGGGTCAGCTCGGGGTCTTCGTCGGTGTTGACGAACTGCATGGCTTCGGCCGTCAGCGGATGCACCTCGGCCAGTTTTTCGTGCATTTGCATGACCAGTTTGCGATAGCCCGGGTGGCCCTGCGGGCTGGTGCGCAGCTCGTGCAAATGGAAAGCCTCGCGGGCGTTGTAGGTGATTTTCCAGCGCATTTTGTGGCCGAGCAGCGTGGCGTATTGGGCCTCCAGCGGATAGCCAGCTTTTTGCAAGCGGCTGTAGAGCTTGAGGCTGACTTCAAAACAGGCCTCGAATTGCTCGCTCAGACCGGCATCTTCGATCAGTTGCGGGATTTCGTAGCCGTAGCGCGGCGTCAGCAGCTGCCAGTTGAGATCGTCAACCATGCGGTGGCGCTGCAGGTCGCGGAAAATACCGTAATCGCAGACCAAATCAAAGCTGTAGTGGGCTTTTTCGAGTGCCCGGCCGGGCCGGTGGCGCCGATTGAGGCGTTCGCCCATGTAGGCTTTGAACACCTCGGCCTTTTTGTCGTAGGGCCAGGCGTTGACCTCGGCGTGGAGCGCGTCCAGCGACAGGTTGCTGTGCTCGTAGAGCATGTCCGGCACCAGCAGCAGCTCGTTCTTCGGCCAGAAATCCACCAGCTCGACGGCCTCGGTGGGCGCGGCGTAGTTATCCGGCAGGTTTTCTTTGGCGATTTCGGCCATGCGCTTGTAGGTGTTGGCCCTGTAGGCTACCATGGCGCCGCCGCGCTCCGGCTTGTCGGCCCGCTCCAGGAACGTTGAGAGGACTTTGCGCCCCTGTTTGAGCAGATCGTCGCCGGCCTGGCGGGCTTCCGGCAGCTCGTCGGCCTGCAAGTGCATAATTAAGCTCTCCAGGGCCTGTCCGGAAGCAAAAATGCCAACCGTGGACTTGGTAGCCACCGGCAGCACCGGCCGCACGGCGTCGCAGGCCTGAGCGCGCGTGGCCGCCCGCCAGGCGCCGTCGCGCTCTTTTTCGGGCACCGAGGAGTTGGCGCGGATGTGCTCGGTGAGCTCGCGCACCATCGCCGAATACAGATTGAAAATGGTGTCCATGGCCTCTTTGTACTGCTTTTTGACGGCCGGCTTGAGCTGAGGCGGCGTGTAGTATTTGAAGTTGCCCTCGGCATCTTTTTGATCGAAGTAAATGTAGCGCGTGGACTGCTCGAGATAGGCCGCCAGACGGCCCCACTCCAGCTTCTTGGTCAGCAGGTTGCTGGCGTTTTCCACTACCACATGCACGCCGCCGAGTTGCTGAACCGAATCGTCGCCGAAGGCCGTGATCACCCGCTGCAGCAGCTGTTTGTCTTTGTCGGCCTTGCCGGCGAATTCATCGAGGATGGTGATGCGCATGTCGTCGCCGCGGCGACTCAGCCGGGCCATGGCGGCGGCAATGGTAATCGGACTGAGCTTTTCGGTGAAAGCGTAAACGTTGCCATCCACCGAAGTAACCGCCTCACGGAGATAGTTTTCGCCGGCTGCGGTGATGCGGTAGTGGCCGGCCTCGTCTTTTTCGACGTACTGTTCGACGTCCCGGCCGTCTTCAGCGGCCATAGCGGCGCCTTTAGCAACATTGGTGAGCGGCGGCGCGGCGCTCTGAGCTTTTTGTTCAATGACCTCTTTGACCGAAGCCGGCGCTTCCACAGCGCTCGGCTGAGCGGGCTGGCGGATGGCCAGCTCCGCCGAAACCAGCTGCCAGATGTTATCGGCGATGGTTTCCGGCGCATCGGTGGCGAACACTACCGGCAGACCGCGTTGCTTGGCCTCCCATAAATAACCGGCGCGCACCCGCTCCAAAAAAGCGTCGTCGAGATTGTCGAACCGCTCGCCGCCGGCCCGATGCCGCAGCCGCTCGCGAAGCGTGGGCACCGGCGCGTCCAGCACCACGCACAAATCCGGCTCCACGCCGCCGACCGCGAAGTCAATGATGCCGTTGATAGTCTCATAATTAGGCACGTCGCCGCGGCCGTAATACTGGATAGCCAGCGTAGTTAAATAATTGCGATCAACCAGGCAAATCACGCCATTTTCGACGCTTTGCTTGATAACTTGCAGGCTCTGCGAGCGGGCGGCATTGTAGAGCAGCACTTCGGTGCGCGTGTTCATCGGGTAGTGCGGATCCTGGGTTAGCTGACGGATGGCGCGGGCCGTTAGGTCGCTCTGGCTGTCCGGCTCGCGCAGGGTGCGCACCGGCAAGCCGGCGGCCCGCAAGCGGCGCGCCAGCTCCAACAGCTGCGTGGTCTTGCCAACGCCCTCGGCACCTTCCAGCACGATGTATTTGCCTCTAGTCATACGGCAACCCCTCGATTTTCTGCGGCAGCGACCGCGAATCCAGATAAGCCTTGGGCAGCATCAGGTCCGGCGACCAGGTTTTGATGATGGTGTCCAGATCGGTGCCCTGCTGATATTTGCCGCTGAAACCCTGATCGCGCCCCTGGCCGTAATTGCCCTCGACCGGTCCGGTTTCGTGGAAAATAATTTGCGCCGTGCGCTCGCCCACCGGCAGCAGCACCGTTTCGCGCTCGTTGAGGTTGTAAATTTCGAGGGTCAGCCGGTTGATGTAGCCGGGGTCGATCCAGCCGGCATCAAAACAGACGGCAATGCCGTTACGCCCCCAGCTGGAGCGCGAGCGAACCTCGCAGGCGCCGGGCGGCAAAATCCCGAAAAATTCGTGGGTGTGCGCCAAAATGCGCTCCCGCGGCTTGAGGCTGATAACCGGATGGTCCAGCGGAATATTGGCGAACGGCTTGAAGCCGTTGAGGGCGCACCATTCACCATGCGGCATGGCCTTGTGCGGCCCGTCAAAATAACGCTCCACGTCTTCTTTGTCGAACGGATTATAGATGGTCCGCTCGTTCATTTTTTCAATCCGATAGTAATAATGGCCCAGCGTGACGTCCAGGCTGGCGTGCGCCACGTGCTTCGGATTAAACGGATGACAGACGATGTGGCCATCGTCAATTGCCTGCCGAATTTGTGTGTTGCTGTAAACCCCCAAGGCTCCCTCCAAGTCTTACATCTATTGTAGCCAGACGGAAGCGATTAAGGCAAGCAGAATAATAATGTGATTTTTACGCAAATAGGTGATGCGCCGTGCTTATGCTTAGCGTGACCGCTTGGCAGCCAGGGCCGCCTGGATAGCCTCCATGGTTTGGGCGTGGACCTGCTGGATGGACTGCTCCGCATCCAGAACTGTGGCGCCAAACCGCGCGGCAGCATCCAGATAACCTTGCCGCGCCGCATCAAAATAGCCCTCCGGCTTGCTCTCGAAATAGTCGCTTTTAGCCTTGGAACGCTGTCGGGCGCGCTCCATGGCCACCGTTACTGCCGCCGTGTAGACGATATTTAATTCAGGCGCGAACAATTCTAGCTCCCGGGCCACATACTCCCAACCCTGTTCGCGGTCAAAACCGTCGCCGTACATCTGGTAGGCGGCCATGGATAACGGCCCGCGGTCAATCAGCACTATGCGCCCCTGTTGCCGATATTCGGCGATTTTTTGAACCAAAGCGGCGTGGATGGCCAGCGATATATACATGTCGGACTCCACCGGACGGGGCGTATCTGACAGTGAGACCTGCCGCAGCGCCTCGCCGATGTCGGTGCCGCCGTGAGCGCGCGTGGTTTCCACAGCCCAGCCTTCGCCGCGCAGGTCTTCGGCGGCCATCTCCAGCTGCGTGGTTTTGCCCACGCCGTCGATGCCTTCGAAAAACACTACCAGGCCGCCGGCTAGGGTCTGTCGCGCCTCAGTCATAGCCTTATTCTACCCTATATTGGTGATATCGACGCTGATTGACGGCCCCATCGAAGTGGTCAGATAGACGGCCTGGAGATAGGTGCCCTTGAGGCTTTGCGGCTTGGCGGCTTTGAGGCTGGCCAGAACGGCCTGGATGTTTTCCAGGAGCTTGGCCGGCTCGAAACTGACCTTGCCAACGCCGAGGTGAACGATGCCGGTGCTGTCCACGCGGTACTCCACGCGGCCGGCTTTGGCCTCGGCCACGGCGCGATTCACATCGGTGGTGACGGTGCCGCTCTTGGGATTCGGCATCAGGCCGCGCGGGCCGAGCACGCGGGCGTACTTGCCGAGCTGCGGCATCAGACTCGGCGTGGCGATCAGGATATCGAAATCGGTCGTGCCCTTATCGAGCAGCGCAAGGATTTCATCAATGCCGGCAAGAGCGGCGCCAGCCTGCTTGGCCGCGGCGGCATCGTCAGTGAACACAGCGATTTTCACGTTTTTACCGGTGCCGGCCGGCAGCACGAGGTTGTCGCGGACGTTCTGGTCGGCCTGGCGCGGATCAACGCCCAGCTTCACATGCAGCTCCACCGTGGCATCAAACTTGACGTGACTGGTCTTTTTAGCCAGCTCCACGGCCTGCTCCAGCGTGTACTGCTTGTCTTTTTCAATCTGTTCGGCGCTTTTGCGATAGCCCTTAGCGCGGCGCTCCAGGCGCGAACGGGTCGGCTTGACCGGCTGCTTGGGTTTAGCCTCGGTGGCCTCGCCGCTGGCTTTGCGGGCCTCTTTGGCCTCTTTCTCTTCGGCTTCCTTAAGCGCTTTGGCGCTGCGCTTGCCGGCCTTGGCCACCTCGGCGGCTGCGGGCTCCGGCTCAGCCGTTACTTCAGCGGTGGCGGCAGCATCAGCCGTCTCCTCGGCAGTGGCCGTTTCCGCCTCACTAACCTCAGCCTGGTCAATCAGCGCCTTAATTTCGGCCACTTTCGCTTTGTCAGCCACCTCAATACCAAGTTTTTTAGCCTCTTCCAGAAGCTCTGCTTTAGTCTTTGCCATACTTATTACTCCTTTCGTGGTGCCAGCGGCCTCGTCCCAAGGCCTCCCACAAATTAATTATTCTTCGGTTATTACCCGCCTGGCCAGCTCATTTAACACAACTTGCTGCCCGGCCGGCAGTTCGGCGAACTTTTCGGGCTCTTCCTCGATAAGCGTTAGCGCATCAGAGGCAATTACCGCCACAGCTTTATGCGCAACCTGGGCCACCCTCATCTTATCCCGCAGAAACTCTAAACGCATTTGCCAACCTTTTGGGTCAGCTTCGATTTTGCCGAGCGCCGCCTGGCGGTCAAACCCGTTCATGAATGCGTCGAGCGCTTCGGGGCAGAGCGGCCGCGTCTCGGGGTCGACCAGCAGATTGATTCCCTGTCTGATGTCTACAATTTCACCCATTCTTACTCCTTTCGTGGTGCCAGCGGCCAGGTCTCGGCCTCCCACAAATTATTAATTTACCAAACGAATCAGTCCGAACTCCTCTTTAGCGACCTCGGCCATCTCAGCATCAACCTCGCCGGCCGCCACCTTTTGGTCCAATAACTCGAGGGTAGCTCGCTTGGCGGCCGCCGCGGCGCCTGGTTTAGGAGCGGCACCGAAGTCGGCTGCACTCCCCAGTTGGGCGCTCAGCAGCCGCGCGTTGTGATCACGCCGGATCGATCCGATCTGACAGTAATAGAACTCCGCTCGTAAGCGAGCCGGTGACATCGTGGCGTAGATCTCCTCCATAGTGTAAGCACCGTCGGCAAAGACGATTCGAGGCTCTGCGTCAGGCACCGCTTCCACTGAGATTACCCCTCGACTTCGACGCCCATGCTGCGGGCCGTGCCGGCGACCATTTTTTTGATGGATTCGACGTCGTCGGCGTTCATGTCCTCGGCCTTTTCTTCGGCGATTTTGGTCAGCTGAGCCTGGGTGAGCTTTTTGCTGATTTTCTCGCTGTTGGGTTTGCCGGAACCTTTCTGAATGCCCAGCTCGGCCTTGATGCGCTCGTCGGTCGGCTGGCCAACCACGCGGAAATCCATGCTGCGGTCATCATAAATGGTGATGTGCGCGGTGACTTCTTTGCCCTGCATCTCTTTGGTGGCGTCGTTGAACGGGCCGATGAAGTCCATCATATTCACGCCGTACTGGCCGAGCGTGCTGCCCACGGGCGGCGCCGCGCTGGCTTGGCCGCCGCGGATCTTCATCTTCAAATTTGCTTTAACTGCTTTTGCCATAACTTCCTATCTCTCTAGTGCGTAACCAAGTAATACTATCAAATTTTACCCCTGTTGTCTAGCCGTGAAATCTTTCGACTTCTTTAATTTTCAACAGGCCGTAGTATCTCAACGGTTTCTGTGAGGATGTCTCGTTGGTCTTGGTCGACATGCCCAAGAAAAAGACGTGACATGCAAGTAGCACCTATGGCGGTCAATACCGATTCGTTCGGAGACTCAACTTCAAGTGCTCGCTTGGCAGCTTCATTAAGGCGCTCTGGTTCAATTGAGGTTAGCAGGCATAAATCTTCGGGCGTAACTCGACCCTCTAAAACTACCAGTTCATCTAAAGTAAGGAAAGTCTGAGCTCGTGGCTGCGGTTCAATTACAGGCATTTCAACAGATTATACTCGTTTGACTTGCAAACCGTCAAGCTCAACCGGGGTTTCGCGGCCGAACATGTTGACCAGGACCTTGAGCTTGCCTTTGGCGGCGTCGATTTCGTTGATCGAGCCGTCGAAGCCCTTGAACGGGCCGTCGGTGATGTTGACGACTTCGCCGACCGTGAAGTCGATCTTGTGCTTCGGTTGTTCCAGGCCCATGCGCTTCTGGATTTTCTCGATTTCGTCCTGGCCGACCGGTGTCGGATCGGTGCCGCTGCCCACGAAGCCGGTGACAGACGGTGTGTTGCGGACAATGTACCAGGCGTCTTCGGAAAGCTTCATCTGGACCAGTACGTAGCCCTGAAAAATACGCTTCTCGACCACGCGGCGTTTGCCGTTCTTGATCTCGATCATCTTTTCCTTCGGCACCAGCACCTGGAAAATCTTGTCTTTCATGTCCAAAGAGTCGGCGCGTTGGCGGATCGACTCGGCGACCTTTTCCTCGTAACCGCTGTAAGTGTGGATGGCGTACCACTGTTTGGAGGTGTCATAACGTTTGTTCGTGCTCATCGTTCATTCCTTTACTTAAGTAATATATGCTTGAAAAGTTTGTCGAGACCCCAGTCCACGCCAGCGATGGCGGCGCCGAAGATGACGGCGAAGATCAGGACGGCGGTGGTCAGCTGGCGGCTCTGCGTCCAGTTGGGCCAGGTTACCAGTTTGAGCTCGGCAAAACTGCCCCTGATATACGGCGGCAGCAGGATTTTGCCGAGGATGCGGGCCGGCCGGCGCAGCGGCTTAAAAACTTTCGCGCCGGCAATTTTGGCGACCGCTCGCCGGACCGGACCGGTCGCCTTGGCGCCCCCAGCCTTCAGCTTGGTGGCTGCGGCCGGTTTATCGGAGGCTTCGACGGCCTTCATGGCGCGCTGACGAAACGTCTCGGGGTTTTTAACCCGCCGCTTCTGCTTGCCGTCGCTTGTCTTGTCTGCCATGTCGCTTGCCGCGTCCTCCAAATAAAAAAGCCTACATGATTGGTAGGCCACTGCCGTCAAGTATAGCAGCCTCGCAGCCAGGGGTCAAGACTGCGCCGGTCCGACCCCCAAAAACCCCTTGGGCCCTGTTAATCCGGTAGGTTGTACAGCGCCTGCACTTCGGCCGCACTCAAAGCGCGGTTATAGACACGGATGTCGTCTATGTCGCCCGGAAAGTAGTATCTGCCGCCGGTGGCGTAGTCATAGCCGATAGCTAGATTGGTAGTGCTGTTGATGTCGATGTTGCCGGCTATGGTGGTGATGTCGGCGCCGCTTTGAACACCATTAACGTACATTCGGCGGTAGGTGCCGTCATAAGTGAGGACGATGTTCTGCCAGACGCCGGCGGCCAGGCTGTTGCTGGAAGAGTTAGAAAAATACCAGGTGCTGTTTTGGTACAAGCCGGTCTGCACCGCCGCGACCGCGGGATTAACCCACAAAAGAAAGGGCGCGTTGCGAGTGATAACGGCATAGGTGTTGGTGCCGCTTAGTACGTCCGGCTTAATCCAGGCGCTCAAGGTCAAGCCCGGCTGGCCGATATCAAGCGAGGAGCTGTGGGGAATCTGCATGTAGGCGCTGGAGCCGTTGAACTGATAGGCGCTGTTGGGGCGGCCAAAGCGATCGGCGGTCAGTGTGGCGCCGTGATTTCCGGCGTTGTTACCGAACGGCGTGGCATCGCGCGTGTTACCGTTGAACGGCAAATATGCCACCAGGCCGGCGGTGAGGTTGACACTGCCGCCGGAGCCAGGTGGGCTGTAGAGGTTTACTTGGGAATTATATGAGTTATAGAGATTGGTGATGTCGCTAGCGCTGAGGGCGCGGTTATAAATGCGGACGTCGGAAATCTCATACGCGGCGAGGCCTGGATGGGTGCCGTCGGCGATACTCCAAGCCGTGCTATTGGTAAGAGTGGTGGCTACGGCCACGCTGCCGCACAAATGGTTGTCCAAGTACACCTTGGCCGTGGTGCCATCGTAGGTGCCAACCACGTGATGCCAGCTATTGGTCGTAAAAGTACCGGCAGTACAGGTAGCTTGATGCTGGGCGCCGGCATGATAAACGCCAAAATGAAGCGTTCCCGCCGCGTCGGTCCATATATCCCAACCGCCCTCTTGCGGCCAGTTGTTAGTGACTAGGTTGTAGTAATTCGCCAGCGCCGACTGCTCGGCCCACAGGCTGACCGTTATAGCGGCGGTGGGCAGATTATGCTGAGAGAAATGTATGTAGTTTTGGTTGCTGAACGCCATCGCCCCGCTGGCTGTGCCTTTTCGGTCCGCAGCCGGCGTTACGGTCCCAACTACCTGGCCGTCGTTGCCGTACGGCGTGCTGTCTTTAGTATTACCATTAAGCTTCCACCAGCCTATGAGGCCTTTCTCGCCTTGGGCTAGGTTGATGCCTGGAGTGAGAGAGCTATGTTCTGCTGGTTTTTGGGCGGTGAGGTTGATGGCTGCGTAGGTACTGCCGGCAATGAAAAAAATCAATAGTGGTAGTGCTAGCAGTACTAGTTTTCGATGTTTTTGGAACCAAGAAGCATGGTGCTGCTGTGCAGGGTTATAAGGTTGCACCCCCCCCCCGCTGGGGGTCTGGAGGCAGCTACAGGTCTTAGGTGGGTTGAGCGTGCAGTGATGTCGTGGAGGTCTCTGGTGCGGGGGTGGGGGTGCTGTCTACTATCCATATGCCGTATTTTAGCATGAGCGAATTAAATGGCCGGCGGTTCAATCGCGCTTTTTGTTATAGTACGTATGTATGACGTTTGCGCTTATTTCGTTGGCCGTCCTGAGCGCCCTCGAGGTTTTGGTGTGGTGGCCGCCGCTGTGGCGGCTGCGGCGCTGGCTGCTGTGCGGGCTGATCCCGCTGCTGGCCCTGTTTAGCGGCCTGCTATTCGGCGAACATCTGGCAGTGTGGTCGGCATTAATAATGAGCTTGAGCGTTTATCGCCTGATAAACCTTTTGCGGCTGCTGGAAAACCGCTCGCCGGCCGAGCGGCTGTACAGTGTTACGCGGCGCACTTGTTATCTGTTGATAGCCGGCCAGCTGGCGGTTGGCGCGGTGGCGCTGCTGAGCCGTCACTACCATGTTTCCGCCAGCGATTGGGCCTATGCGCTGGGCGCCGTGCAGTTGGCCGGCGGGCTGGTGCTGCTAGCCTCGACCCGCCGTCACTTGCGGACGACGCTGCCGCCGCTCAAGCTAAAGAGCCTTTCGGATCACGACCTGCCAACCTTAAGCGTGCTGATTCCGGCCCGCAACGAGACCGATGAGCTGGAAGCCTGTCTGCAGTCGCTGGTTAGCAGCAATTATCCAAAGCTGGAAATTCTGGTGCTGGACGACTGCTCGCAAAACAAGCACACGCCGGCAATCATCAAAGATTACGCGCACGCCGGCATCCGTTTCATCGCCGGTGAGGCGCCGCCCAAGCGCTGGCTGGCCAAAAATTATGCCTATCAGCAGCTGGTCGAGGAGGCTAACGGCGAGGTTCTGCTGTTTTGCGGCGTCGACACGCGCTTCCAGCCGAACAGTTTGCGCGCCATGGTCGAGGTGATGCAAGCCAAGCGCAAATACATGCTGAGTTGGATCCCGCGCAACCTGTCGCCGCGGCGCTGGCGGCTGCAACCGTTGCTAGTGCAGCCGGCTCGCTACGCCTGGGAATTGAGTCTGCCGCGGCGTCTTTTTAAGCGGCCGCCGGTGCTCAGCACTTGCTGGCTGATTACCGCCGAGGAGCTGCGCCACGCCGGCGGCTTCGCGGCCACCATGAACAGCGTGTCGGTGGAGAGCTTTTTCGCCAAACATGCCATCGGCCATGACGACGGTTACGCTTTTCTGCAGAGCAATGCCAACATCGGCCTAGTTAGCGCCAAAAGTCTGGCGGAACAACGCGCCACGGCCGTTCGCGTGCGCTACCCGCAGCTGCACCGGCGGCCGGAGTTGGTGGCGCTGGTCAGCCTGGCTCAACTGACTTTTTTGGTAGGCCCGTGGGCGCTCTGTATCGTCGGCATCAGCTCGGGCGCAGTTGGACTGATTATACTGGGCGGCCTCAGTTCAATCCTGGCCGCCGGCTCGTTTTTGCTGATCGTCAGCCTTACCTACCGCCAGTTTCGGTGGGCCGGCGTCTGGCTGCTGCCCCTGGCGGCGCTTTACGACGTCGCACTCTTGCAGTATTCGATGTGGCAATATGAATTTCGCGAGGTCATCTGGAAGGGCCGCAACGTTTGCATTCCGATTATGCAATTCAGCAAACCCCTGCCGGACAATCCGGAAATTTCTAAGTGAGGTTCGGCACGAAAACGCTGAAGGTGGAGCCGGCGTTCAGCTCGCTTTCCAAGCTGAGCTCGGCGTGGATCAAACGGGCAAGTTTGAGCGTCACGTACAGCCCCAGGCCGGTGCCGTTGGACTGGCGCGTGCGGTAGTCTTCGGAGCGGAAAAATTTGTCGTAGACCCGCTCGCGGTCGCCCTTGCTGATGCCGATGCCGGTGTCCTGCACGGCAAAGCGCGCGCCTTTGGGGTCAGCCGTGACGCGCAGCGTGACGCTGCCTTTGGGGGTGTATTTGATGGCGTTGGTGATGAAATTTTGCAGGATTTCGCGGACGTAGAGCTGACTGGAGTACAGCAGCTCCAGCGTCGGGTCGATGTCCAGCTTAAATTCCAGGCCTTTGGCCTTAGCTTGCGGCCTGTAATCGTCAGCCAGCTCGCTAGCCAGCTCGTGGACGTTGATAGCCTCCACTTCAACCTGCAGCTTGCCGCGTTCTGCCCGGCTGAGCGTAGACAGATCGTTGATCATGTCGGCCAGAAAAAGCACCTGGTCGTGCGCCTCTTTGAGCGCCTTTTTGACGGTTTCTATATCGCCGCTTTTGGTGACGATGAGCTCCGCGTTGCTGATATTGCCTTCGGCGATGGTGATCGGCGTGCGCAGCTCGTGGCTGACCACGCTAATGAACTCGTCGCGCTCTTCCTCGAGCGACTTTTCGCGGGTAATATCGCGCATCAGGATGACGTAGCCAGTTTCGCCCTTGGACCCGTAGCCCAGGCGCACCGGCGCAATGCTCAGATACAGATTGATGAGGCTGCCGTCGGCGTACTTGAGCCGCAGATCGCGGTTGGTGATGGGGCTGGAAGCCGCCTCAATCAGCTGCTCGATATCGACCGGCTGGTTGTTCTGATCGATAGGCTGGAAAATGTGCGACAGCGGCGTGCCTTCTTTGATGGTATTGATGTCAAAAATGTTGAGCGTGGCGCCGTTGTAAATGCGCACGCGAGCCCGCTTATCGACGGCAATAACGGCGTCGGCCATGCTGTTGATGAGGCTGGTCAGGCGCTCCCGCTCCAGCTGTTCGCTGAGCTTATCGATGGTGTTAGGCGTAAGCGGCATAGTCGGTTTAATTATGCCACAGTCGGCGCCGATTGCAGCACCGGCTGTTGCTGGCGGATGAGCTTACGCAGCTGTTTGACGTCGGGCAGCACCGCCTCCATGGCGCGCCAAAAGTCCGGCCCGTGCCGCATTACCTGGGTGTGGGTCAGTTCGTGCAGCAGCACGTAATCGATGCACTCCCACGGCAGCTGCATCAGGAAGAGATTGAGCACAATGTCGGCGTTGTTGTCGCAACTGCCCCAGCGGCCTTTGAGTTGCTTGATTTTGACGCTTCGGTAGCGAAAGCCGTGCTGCTCGGCCAATTGCTCGAGCCGCCGAGGCAGCAAGGCTTCGGCCTCCTGGCGCAAGGCTCTGACGCCGGCTTTGCGGGCGGCAGTTTGCACCGTCGGGTCGGCGGGGCTCAGATCGGCCGGAAACGAAACGAGCACTTCGTTTTGACGCAGCCGCGTGGCAATCCGGCGCGCCGAGGCGTCGGCGACCAGCCTCAGGCGGTGCGCCTTGCCGATGGCCTGGCCGTCGCTTAAAGGGGTCTCGCGGCGGCCTTGCCGAGCTATCCAGTCGCGGCGCGAGCGGGCAAACTCCACACCCGCCCGATACGAGGTCCACACCGGAATGCTAACGCGCACTTCGCCGTTGGCGCCGACCGTCAGGCGAAGATTTCGGCTGGCCCGCCGTTTATAAATTGTTACCGATAGGTGCTCGTCCAGGACGAACTGTTTATAAGCCATGTGTTTGCAGGTTTATCTTACGGAAATGTTGCGGCGGGTCATATCAACGCGGCCCGGGCCCTTCGGCACCAGATTCACCAGGCCCGGCTTGATGGTGCGCGAACTGGCGTCATCGGCGCTCAAAATACCCAACTCGCGCAGCTTGCGCACCACCGCGCTCTGCTGCGTGCCGAAGAGATGCTTGCCGCTGACCACCACGTAATCGTCGACGTTGGTGGGATTTTGCATGCCGCTAATCACGCTTTCGAAACTGGTGCGATCCCACTTGGTGGCGTATTTGTCGTCGGCGCGGCGGCGATCCCGTTTTACGTTGCGGGCAAACGCCGAGTCCTGATCCATCTGAAACCACACCACCAGCGGCTTGGCGCCGCCGCGGCGGGCCAGCGCCCGCAGATCGTGGCGCTGCCGGGCGCGCATGGCATTGGTGTCGTAAACCACGCTGACGCCGGCCGCCAAAAATTCTTCGGCCATGTAATTCATCAGCTGAGTGACGATTTCGTTCTCGCGCTTATCGTGACGCGGCTCCTCAAACAGCTCGCTGCGAATCCGGTCGGCCTGCAAATGCGCGGCCTGAATGTTCTCGCACAACTGACGCGCAAAGTAAGTTTTGCCGGCACCCGGAAATCCATACAACATGAGTAGAAATGGTTTCGCCGGAATTATTTTCGCCATATCTATCTACATATAGCAGATTTCGGCCTCTTTGGGAAGCAAAAACAGATGACAATTTACTGACTTTAGCTTATTATTAAGCGGATTGAAGGGGCATAGTACAACGGCTAGTATAAAGGTCTCCAAAACCTTAGATCGTGGTTCGATTCCACGTGCCCCTGCCATTATCACTCGACTCAAAGTATTAGACACAGTTGGTTTATCGGGCCGCTCGGACGACAAATGGTCACGGTGTTCTGTGCTACTATTAGCGTAAAGAGCCCGAGAGACCAATATGCCGAGAGTAACTAAAAAAGTCAGAAAATTCATACCGTTTGTGATAAGCGTGGCGCTGCTTATTGTGCTGATTGGCTACGCGCCGTGGAACGAGGTTGGCAGTATCGCCGACGACATTACCTTTACGCATATCATGGAGCTTTTTCTGCTCAGCGTGGCCTATTACGCGCTCAAGACGGTCCGCTTTTGGTATCTGTTGAAGGCCATGGAAATCCATGAGCCGTTCGGCGTGGTATCGCTCAGCTACATCAGCGCTCAGCCGGTCAGCCTGCTGCCGGGCGGCGAACTCTACCGGTCGCGGGCGCTGGAACAGCACACCGGCGTGCCGGTCAGCCGCTCAATCGCGCAGTTCACCATGCAAGGCGTGCTCGAAGGCACGGCTATGGTAACGCTGGCCATCATCAGCGCGCTGTTTTTGGGGACGCTGCGCGCCTTATTTATCATTTTAGGAGTGGTGCTGATCGTCAGCATCATCCTTATAAATCGCGGCGGCGTCGCCAATGCCGGCCGGCTGCTCAACCGCCTGCCGTTTTTGGACATCGAAGACAGTACGCTCGACAGCATTAGCGCCCACCACCAAGAAGTGCTGCGCTGGCGCTGGTTTTCGCTGCTGTATGGCTTGTCGCTGTTGGTTGAAGGTGTTGGCAGCGTGATTGCCTACGTGTCGGTGGCGGCCGTGGGCGGGCACATTGGCGCGCCGCAGGCGGTGCTGGCCTACGTGATCCCCATCATCATCGGTTTCGTGTCGCTGCTGCCGGCCGGCCTTGGCATTAGCGAACAGAGCGCCATCGGCATCATGCTGCTTTCCAACGTTAAGATAGCCGTGGCAGTGGCCGGCACGCTGATTATGCGGGTCAGCATCGTGCTGACTGGCGTGGCTTATGGCATAGTTGCTCTCTTGATTGGTCGTCAGCGGCTGAAGCGCGCGGCGGCGTCTTAACTGGAAATATTACACGCTTGTAATATCGCCTGCCAAAGCGCTTGTGTTAAAGGGGCCGGCGCTCTATAATGGGTAGGTAAATTAACAGTGTGAGCACACAAAAACGATGAAAATACTGATGCTTGGGTGGGAGCTGCCTCCTTATAACAGCGGTGGACTGGGAATTGCGTGTTACCAGCTCTGCAAAGCGCTCTCGCAAAAAGACATCGACATTGAGTTTATTTTGCCCTATCAGGCCGACCATCAGATTGATTTTATGACGGTGACGGCGGCCAATCCTCAGGGGATTGAGGCTGTGCTGCGGGCCGGCATCGCTTACGACAGCCAGCGCTACGTCAAGCGGGTCGACGGCGGTCAAGAGACGCTCGCTTTCAGCCTGGAAGATCAGCAGAGCCTCTACGAACGAACCGTTGAGCGCATGGTGACGGAACGCGAAGTTGACATTGTCCACGCTCACGACTGGCTGACTTTTCGCGCCGGCCTGCGCGCCAAGGAGCGGCTGGGCTGTCCGCTGATCTTGCACGTCCATTCCGTGGAATCCGACCGTTCCGGCAGTCCGCACGGCAACCCGCTGGTCAAGGAAATCGAGGGCCAATCAATGCTACTGGCCGACCGAATTATCGCCGTCAGCCAGCACACCAAGAACAAAATTATTGAGGATTACGGCATTCCGGCCGGCAAAATCGAGGTGGTCCACAACAGCATCGACCCGGCCGCGCTCCAGCCGCTGGACAGCGACAACGCCTACCGCTATCTGACGCTCATGAAGCAGCTCGGCTACCGCGTGGTGGTCAACGTCGGCCGCCTGACCATCCAAAAGGGCCTGCCGAATTTGCTGAGGGCCGCCAAAGAAGTCATCGAGCGCGATCCCAAAGTGCTTTTCCTGATTGTCGGCAGCGGTGAACAATACTACGAGCTGATTGAGCTGGCCGCCGAGCTCGGCATCGGCCCCAACGTGATTTTCACCGATTTTCAGCGCGGCAAACGCTGGCGCGACGCCTACGGCATCGGCGACTTGTTCGTCATGCCCTCCATTTCCGAACCGTTCGGCCTGACGCCGCTGGAGGCCGCCGGCTACGGCCTGCCATCGCTCATCAGCAAGCAGTCCGGCGTCAGCGAAATCCTGCACAGCTGCCTAAAAGTTGACTACTGGGACATCAACGAAATGGCCAACCAGATACTGGCCGTCTTACAGCACAATGATTTGCACGACGAGCTCCAGGCCGGCGCTTTCCGCGAATATCAGCGGCTGTCATGGCACGATGTCAGCGCCAAAGTGCTGAACCTTTATCAGGACCATCTGGCGGGAGCGGCCGCATGAGCAAGGCCATCGTGCTCTACCTGCACGTCCACCAGCCGTACCGCATCCGGCACTACACCATTTTTGACGCCGGCACGCAGCACGATTACTTCGATGCGCCCTACGACGACCGCGAAAACAACGAGCGCATTCTGAAAAAAGTCGCCGAGAAGTCGTATTTGCCGACCAACCAGCGGCTTCTCAAGCTGCTGCAGACACACCCCGAGTTCAAGCTCAGTCTGTCGCTGTCCGGCCTGGTGATCGAACAGCTTGAGCGCTGGTCGCCGGAAGCGCTGCAGTCGTTCAAGGATTTGTGCGCCACCGGCCGCGTGGAAATCGTCGGCGAAACCTTCCATCACAGCCTGGCGTTTTTCTATTCGCGGCCGGAATTCGAGATGCAAGTCGAAATGCACCGCCAAAAAGTCCAAGCCGTCTTCGGTCAGACGCCGCAAGTTTTTCGCAATACCGAGCTGGCTTACACCAACGAGCTGGCCACATGGGCCGATCAGGCCGGCTACAAAGGGATTCTCACGGAAGGCTGGGATCCGATTTTGGGCTGGCGCAGCCCGAATTTTGTCTACCGTCCGGCCGGCACCGAACAGATCCGCCTGCTCATGAAAAATTACAAGCTGAGCGACGACATCGCCTTCCGCTTCGGCGACCGCGGCTGGAAAGAGTGGCCGCTGACCGCCGACAAGTTCGCGCACTGGATGAGCGAAGATTATCACGCCACCAATTTCAACCTCTTCATGGATTACGAAACTTTCGGCGAGCACCAGTGGGAAGCCTCCGGCGTCTTCGATTTTCTGGAGCATCTGCCCGGCGAGTGGCTCAAAACCGAGGACCACACCTTCATGACCGTCAGCCAAGCCGCCGAGAGCTTTGAGCCGGTCGACGAGGTCGATGTGCCCGGCATTGTCACCTGGGCCGACACCGAGCGCGACTTGTCGGCCTGGACCGGCAACGCCATGCAAGCCGGCGCCATCCAATCGTTGTATAATTTAGAACAGCGCGTCTTGGAAACCGGCGACTGGGCACTCATCGAAGACTGGCGCCGCCTGCAAACCTCCGACCACTTCTACTACATGTGCACCAAGTGGTTCAACGACGGCGACATCCACGCCTATTTCAGCCCCTACGAAACGCCCTATGTGGCGTATATTAACTTTATGAATGCTTTTCGCGACCTGCAGCTGCGCTTGAGCGAGAAAGGCGCGGCGGTGTAGCCATGGCCCGTCCGGTGGTACTCAGCAATGGGCAGCTGTTCGTCGGGCTCGACGAAAACGGGCTGGTCCACGACTTTTATTACCCCTACGTCGGCCTGGAAAACCTGACCAATGCCCGCTCGCTGCAGCACAAAATCGGCGTCTGGGCAGACGGCCAGTTTAAGTGGACCGACGATGGCAGCTGGGAAGTACAGGTGGCCTACGAAGACGACGCCATGGTCAGCCAAATCAAGCTGCATTCTAACGACCTCGGCCTCACCCTCGAGCTGCACGACTACGTGGACATTGAAACCAATTCGCTGATTCGGCACATCACCGTCACTAACGAGCAGGCTGAAAGCCGCGATATACGGCTGTTTATGCATCAGGTGTTCCAGATTTCGCGGGCGGGGCGAGCCGACACGGCGCTGTACGTCCCCGACGATAATTATGTGCTCGATTACAAGGGCCGCTACTCGTTGCTCATCGGCGGCAAATTCGCCGATGGCCAGGCCTTTGACCAGTTTGCCGTCGGCAACTACGGCATCGAAGGCAAGGCCGGCACTTTTTTGGACGCCGAGGACGGCGAATTATCCAATAACGCCGTGGAGCACGGCGGCGTTGACAGCGTCATCCGCTTTCGCGTTCAGCTGGGCGGGAACGAGTCGGCTGAGCTGGACTACTGGGTGATAGCCGCCAACAACCAGAACGACGCCCAGCGCATCCACAACCACTTCAACGAAACGGCGATGGCCAACCGGCTGCGCTATGTGCGCCAGCACTGGCGCGCCTGGCTCGGCGGCGGCACGGTGGAAATCCCAGCCTTTCACCGCAAGGATCTGGAACACAGCCTGCTGATCATTAAGGCGCACTGCGACGAGCGCGGCAGCGTGCTGGCCAGCGGCGACTCCAGCATTTTCAACTATGGCCGCGACTATTACTGCTACTGCTGGCCGCGCGACGCCGCTTACGCGCTGTGGCCGCTGATCCGGCTCGGCCACTTCGACGAGGTCAAGCACTTCGTAGAATTCGCCCGCGACACCATGCACCCCGACGGTTACCTGATGCACAAATATCAGCCCGACCGCTCCATCGGCAGCACCTGGCACCCGCTGATCCACGGCCGCCACAAAGAACTGGCCATCCAGGAAGACGAGACGGCCGGCGTCATCTTCATGATTGGCGAATTTTACGAAGCCAGCCAGGACAAAACGCTAATCGAGAACCTGTACCACACCTTTATCGCGCCTTGCGCCGGCTTCATGAGCCGCTTCATCGACGAGCAGACCGGCCTGCCGCACGCCAGCTACGATTTATGGGAAGAAAAATTCCTGACCACCACCTACACCGTCTGCATCGTCATTGCGGCGCTGGAAACCGCCGCCAAGCTGGCCGACGTGATCGATCAGCCGGACGACGCCGTGCGCTGGCGGCACGCCGCTGAGGGCATCCGCGCCAATATCGACAAGCTTTACCACCGCGACGGCTACTTCGTAAAAGGTTTTCTGCTGCAAGAAGACGGCGAGCTGCGCTACGACAATACGCTGGACATTTCCAGTCTCTACGGTCCGTACATGTATGCCAATTTGCCGCTCAACGACCAGCGCCTCAGCAGCACGGCCAAGCATATCGAGGAGCGGCTGCTCAATACCTCGCCGAGCGGCGGCGTCTTGCGCTACGAGAATGATAATTATTTCCTGACCAAACACCAGTACAAAGGCAATCCGTGGATCGTCACCACGCTGTGGCTGGCTCAGTACTATAACGGCACCGGCCAGAACGACAAAGCGCAGCAACTGCTGGAATGGTCCATTGCCCGGGAATTGCCCAGCGGCGCGCTCAGCGAGCAGTTCGACCCCGAAAGCGCCGCCCCGCTCGGGGTTACGCCGCTGGTCTGGAGCCATGCCGAACTGGTGAATACCATCTTGGACCTCTCAAAACCGCAGCCGAACGCCTAGCGGTAGCCGGCGGCCTGTTTCTCAAACATTTCCTTATATAGACCATCCCGTTTAAGAAGCTGACGGTGAGTTCCGTCTTCTTGTAGCTCGCCTTTGTCGAGTACAATGATACGATCAGCTTGCCGAACCGTGCTAAAGCGATGCGAAACGATAATCGTCGTCTTGTCGCTCTGAGTTTCTTTTATCTTTTTGAATATTTCGTATTCCGCTTTGGCGTCTACGGCCGAGGTCGGTTCGTCAAGAATCAATACATCTGCGTCACGGTAAAATGCCCTCGCCAGCGCAACTTTTTGCCACTGGCCACCAGAGAGCTCCGTACCCTTTTGGAAAGAGGGGTCAAGGATCGTCTCCGCCCCATACTCTAACTTGTCTTCCAGGCCTCCTAAACCTGCCAAATGAAGTGCGCGAGTGACCATTCCTTCTTGGGCTCGCCTATCGGTGCGACCGATGACCACATTCTCCTCGAGCGAAAGCGGATAATGATTAAAAGTCTGGAATAAAGCCCCAAAATGATAGTAAAGTGACGGCAAATCAACTTCACGGATATCGTGGCCGTTAATCAGGACTTGCCCTTCGTCAACGTCATAGAAACGAAGCAATAATTTGATGAGCGTACTCTTACCGGCCCCATTTTCGCCGACAATTGCCAGGTGGTCACCCGGCTTTATCTGCAAGTTTAATTTAGTGAAGATCGGTTTGGCAGCGCCGGGATACCGAAAGGTCACGTCCTTGAATTCAATACTGAGCGGATCTTTATGGGATAGACGAACCGGCTTGTCCGGCTGTTTAAGCGGTGACTCGCTGTCCAAGAAGTGATAGTAAATCGTCATGAAATGATTGAGGTCAAGCAAATTAACGACGCTTTTGTACATCGTGCCAGTACTATTTTGGAACTGCTGCACAATTCCCGCATAAATACTGTATTGGCCGATAGAAAACGCGCCTTTGGTAGTAATGACGCGACTCACCAACCAAATGTTGATACCGCCGACCACTACGCCCTCAAACAGCCGACTCGCCAATATTTGGCGCAAGAAACCCCGTAAGACACGGACCTGCGAACTAAAAAACCGCGTAATCATCCGGTCGGCTTTAGTCAATAAGTAATCCCGCGAACCTTGTGGCGTAATTTCCATTACGTTATCCCGGTTGTAAAGCAGCAATGAAAGAGCCCAGAAGGTCTGACTATCATCACCATGACCACTCCAAAGGCCCCACTTGATATCAGCCGCCCTTTTCTCGACGAGTAAGCTCGGTACACTGGCTAGCAAGAGAATCGGTATCAATAGTGGTAGCAAACTGACAAGAATAACAAAGGTAACAGCCATGCGTAAGCCAGAATGAAACAGATATAGCATTTCTTGTGCGAAGTTTATCGGCTTCCACGCATAACCTTCCTGCCACAAAACGTTCAGTTCCTGACGCAATTCCTTGTTTTCAAATTGCCCAAGTGTCAACTGCGAGGTCTTGCCCAGGAATGCAAAATAATTACGTCTCGACCATTTATGGTATGCGCGGCGTTCATAGTAAGTAAGTAATGCCCAACAGAGCTGTTCGGCAATACTGCTCCCGATCAACACCCCTAAATCAAAGACTATTTTGTGTGTCATCCCGGTTTTCGAGCTAACTATATGGACCAAGTCGTTGATGATACGGCCCGTGAACCACGTTTGCAGCAATACGAAAGTGACTTGCCCGGCAGCCGTCAGACAATAACAGTAGAGCTCCATGGGGGCTACCTGATGATAGGTCTTGAGTGACCTCAGAACATTAGCTCTTAATGAATCCTTACTTTCCATAATTTTCTCTTTGACTTTATAATAAACGGCCTTGACCGCTTACTGAAATCTAATCGGTGATGAAAATTTATAAGTAGAGAGTCATGGTTCTAGCGTTTAGGCGCTTCGTTGCGGCCGAGATTTTTCTTGGTTTCGGTAAAAACCACGTGCTTGCGCAGCTTGGGGCTGTACTTGCGCAGAGACAGCTTATCAGGCGTGTTCATGGTATTTTTGGTCGTGTAATACAAGCGCTCGCCGCTTTCCTCGCTAACGAGACCGATGATCTTGCGCTTGTCGCCTTTTGCCATGAAAAACTAACCTTGCTTAAATTTCTTACTCTATATTAACAGATACGGATCGGTCTGTAAATATCTACACTTAACTGGAAGCCGGCGGTTCCCCGTCATTCCTGGGAGGAAGCTCCACTCTTTCGGGCGGCTCTTTACCTTCCTCTCTATAGGCGTTCTCGATAACTTCGTTCAAATCCGGCATTTCGGCCTCCAGCCGAGCCCGTTCTTCTGGCGTGGCGGCCCTCGGTCCGACATACCATAACGGATCTTCTAAACCAGCGGCACGAGCTGCTCGTAAGATGCCCTTCGGAATATACTCCTCAGCTTTCGATTTTCTCTCGCCAAAAATCCCCATAATCCAACTCTACCACACTACCGACTTAAAAGCTGGAGCCACCTGTCGGATTCGAACCGACGACCTACGCTTTACAAGAGCGCCGCTCTAACCAGCTGAGCTAAGGTGGCAAGTTTACAGAGATAAAGTGTAGCAAAAACAGAGATAATTTGCTACTATTGTCTGGTATTTAGGCCATCTTAGCTCAGGGGTAGAGCACTTCCGTGGTAAGGAAGGGGTCTCGGGTTCAAATCCCGAAGATGGCTCCAACTACATGCAGGGTTAGTGAAGCGGTCAAACACGTCAGACTGTAAATCTGATGGCTTATGCCTTCGCAGGTTCGAATCCTGCACCCTGCACCAGAAATTATTATGCGCTACATTCTTATCCGCCACGGGAAGACGGACGCTAATCGCTTGACGAGAGCAACCTTCGGTAAGCAGGGTGCGCCTTTGAATGACCAGGGTATTTTCCAGGCGAAGAAACTTCGTGAACAACTGCTTGCCCGTGGTATTGATCTTGCCACGGTGACAGTAGCCGTATCAGAGTTATTAAGAACTACCCAAACGGCCCAGTACGCTGGCCTGAAAAACATAACTGCTTACGCCTTATTGAATGAAGTCAAGACGCCCGACCCACGTCACACACAGCAGCTAATCAAAAAAAATACTACCGCCAGAAGCGGTAAAGACTGCCAAGAAAATCATTACCGCACCGCCGAAAGAGCAGATATGGGTGACACATGGTCTAGTAATCACAGCCCTCCTACAGGAACTAGACGCGCTGGAACCAGGTGCTTTCGTCCCTGATTTCTGCGAGATTATCGAAGTAAACTTTTAGGGCGCTCATACATAAAACGTTAACCCGCGTTGGCATATAGCTCGTAATCGCGGCTATTCAAGTCGGTGAACTCTCTCGTGAAGCCCTTATCAATTATAGGTGGGCTCTTATCGATAGCAGGGTTAAGATGCGGCAGTGCAGTGTTAGGGCGCAGTCTAATTTCTTCAATGAGTCTATATATAATTATAGAGAACTTCGCGATTCGTCTAAGCTGGATCGGCTTAAAGCGTATCAAGAGCTGATCAAGTTGGTTGGCACGGCCAGCCTTCGAGACGTCGTACCCACCTGGCTGCCAGACAGATAAGAGCTAAACCACGACGCGGCGGGGGCGCAGGATGCGGCGCCGGCGGCCGGCGGGCACGATCAGTTTTTTGAGGCGGTCTTCCACCAGGTCGGCCTCGGCTTGCATGCCGTGGCTCAAATAAGCCTTGTGGAGCAGCGTGAAAGTTTCTTTGTTGGGCTCCAGCTCGGCGGCTTTTTCCAGCTCTTGGAACATGATTTTGTCGTTGCCGAGCTTTTCTTGGACTTTGGCGTAGGCCACGTGGCGGGCGGCTAAGTTATCTTCCAGTTTCAATGCTTGCTCGAAGGCGACGGCGGCCTTTTCGTAATTTTCGGTTTCGTAATAAATCAGGCCAAGGTTGTGCAGGCTGGAGGCTGTGGCCTCGATGCTGGAGGCGATTTCGAAGCAGTCGATGGCGTCGCGGTACTCCTTTTGCTTGGCGTAGAGGATGCCCAGGCGGTTGTAGGCGGCGGCGTTTTTTTCGTCGATCTTGAGGATGGTCAGCAGGGCTTTTTCGGCGCGCAGGAAGCGGTTTTCGCGCATGCCCTGGTGGGCGATGTCCCACAATTTGCCGAGGCGGTCGCCGACGCGGCGCGAAACGTCGGCGAACTCATCGTCACGGATGGTGGAGCTGTGATAGGCGAGCGCCACGAAGGCGATTATGATAAGAAGCTCGTACATGCTTAGTGTCTTATTATAGCACTTTCAGGCAAGTGCTAGAAGCTCAGCGCCAGGTTAGTTAGTGCCAGTTTGAGCTGGCCGCTGGCCTCGAGCGCCTCCGCCGTCTGATAACTGGCGGCGAGCACTTTTTGCCAGCGCTGGGCCGCCTTGCCGACAGCGTTTTGCAGACTAATATGAGCCATTTGCTGCAAAATTTCCACGCTGTCGATGGCCAGCTGCCGCTGCTTGGCCAGCACATCAATCGTTATGAGACGCTCGAACAGCGGCTGACTCAGCAATTGGCGGGCCTGGGTGGCCGCCAGCTTGAGCGGATGTTCTTCGTCTGAAAGCAGGGCCTGCATAAGGCCGGGCAAACCGCCGCTCATGGCGTAGGCTTGGCGGATTTGATCTTCCGCAAAACCGGCGCGCTGAAAATGCGTGCTGAGCGCGGCTTGAGCCGGCCGGCGCACGGCAATCGCCTGCAGGCGCGAGTGAATAGTCGGCAGCAGCGCTTGGCCGTGGCTGGCCGTCAGAATCAGCAGCGTGCCGGCCGGCGGTTCTTCCAACGTTTTTAGCAGCGCGTTTTGGGCTTCGGCGGTTAGTAAATGGCTATCTCCGATGATCACGGCTCGGTTTATAGCTCTGGCCACGGGCACTTTTAAGCTGAGAAACCGCTCCAGCTGGCGGGCCGTTTCGATGCTGATGGCTTTGCCGTCTTCCGGCCGGATAATCATGCCATAGCCGTAAGCCGCAAACTTGCCGGGCGCCAGATCAAGCACTTGCTCGGCCAAGCGCTGAGCCAGGGCGAACTTGCCGCTGCCGCCGGGGCCCGTCAGCAGCACGGTCTGCGCCGGCGTCGCCACATAGGCCGCCAGCTGCGCCTGAGTTTGCGGATGCGTTACCAAGCCGTCCATCAGTCCACGATCTCCTCAAAAATTTTCGGCACCGGCGCGGTGAAAATTTGGCGCTTTTTATTAGGCAGTGTCACTTCCAGGCTCTCGGCATGCAAAAACAAGCGCTCCGCCTTAGCGCCGCCGTAGAGCCTGTCACCGAGAATGGGGTGGCCGAGGTGATTGAGGTGCACGCGCAGCTGATGCGTGCGGCCGGTTTCGGGGCGCAGCTCCAGCAGGCTCAGGCGGCCGTTGGTTTTGAGCACTTTGTAGCCGGTGACGGCCGGTTTGCCGTTGGCGCCCACCCGAAAGGTTTGCGGCTGGCGCGGATTGCGCTCGATGGGCATGTCGATAATCGCCTGCTCTTGGGCGAGAACGCCGCTGACCACCGCCCGGTAAACCTTTTTCACGCGGCGCTGCGAAAACTGCTTCTGCAGCCAGGACAGCGCCTCGGGCGTTTTAGCGCAAATCATCACGCCGGAAGTCGCCCGATCCAGCCGATGCACAATGCCGGCCCGCTCGCCGTCCATGCCCGTGACGCGGCTTTTGAGCCAGGTCGCCACCGTCGCTTCCGGGTTGAAAGCGCCCTTGCTGTGACTTAGCAGGCCGGCCGGTTTATTGATCACCACGCAAGCTTTGTCTTCGTAGATAACCGGCAGGTCGATAGTTGGGACCGGCTGATCGGCCGCCGCCTGGCGCGTTATCTCGATGGTGTCGTTCGGCCGGATTTTGTAACCGGCTTTGGAGTTGGGCTTGCCGTTTACCAGCACCTGGTCGCTCTCGATGAGGCGCACGGCCGCTGCTCGGCTCAGCTTGGGCAGCTGCCGCACCACATACTGGTCCAGCCGCTCGGCTTGCGGAGCTTCCGCCGCCATTACGGCCTCAAACCGACGGCCTGCTGGACCTTATAGAGTCGCGCGCCGGCAATGTCACGCATCTTGGCTTCGCTGGCTTCAAGTTTTTGGATGATTTGCTGATCGTCAACGCCGGCTAGCTTGCTCTGGAAATCAGTCAAAAAGGCGCCGACCTTGTCGGCCACGGCCGTCTTGAGCGGACCGTATTGCTGCTGGCCGATAAAGTCCTCCGATTGGCCGCCAAATAATTTCAGCATGTCGAGCAAGTTGCTGACGCCCGGCTGTTTCTCGTAGTCGTAGACGACCTTGCCGGCGCTGTCGGTCTCGGCGCTCATGATTTTTTTGCGGGCATCTTCGGCGGAATCTGTGAGAAATATCACACCTTTGCCGGTGTCGTCGCTCTTGCTCATCTTTTTGACGGGGTTCTGGAGGTCACGAATACGCAGGCCCTGGTCTTTGCCGAAAAATTCATGCTGCCTAGCGACCGGTTCGGGCACGGTAAAGAGCTCGCCGGCAAACTGCCGGTTCAGCCGCTCGGCGATATCGCGTGTAAACTCCAGGTGCTGCGTCTGGTCGTCGCCCACCGGCACGTAGCGCGCGCCGTACAGCAAGATATCGGCCGCCATCAGCACCGGATAATTGAACAGTCCGACGCTGATGCGGTCTTCGGCCAGCTTGCTCGATTTATCCTTAAACTGCGTCATGCGCCCCATTTCGCCCATGCCGGTGAAGCAATCCAAAATCCACGTCAGCTCGCTGTGCGCCGGCACGTAGCTCTGGCGGTAAATGTGCACGTCGGGGTTATCGAGCGGCAGGCCGGCGGCCGTGAACACCCGCAGATTGTTCATGATGCCGGCTTGCAGCGCGGCGTGGTCAATCGGCGTCGTAAAACTGTGCAGATCGGGCACGAACAGGTTGATCTGGTACTCGCCCGCCTTTTGCCGGGCCATATCCACCAGCGGCAGCAGCGCGCCCAAATAGTTGCCGATATGCAAGTCGTTGTTGGCCCGCAGGCCCGTCAGAATTACCGGTTTACTCATATTTGACTCTATTATAGCTTAACTTCTCAGATAGATAGCAACTCTTACACCCCTAAAAAGATATTGAAGGGCGGCTCGTAGGCTTCTTTTCTGCCCGGATAGTCCTCGATCTCGTTTTTGCTGCTCCCAGCCGTTAGCTCACTTTCCGGACGCACTAAACCACTGATGGTGTACTGATATTCCTCTTCTTCGGGATTATACACCACGCCATATAAAGGTAGCTGGTGCGGATTAAGAAAATTTGCTGCGCTCGATCGAGGTATGCTGTGGTAGTTTTGCGATGATTTTTCCATTATTCTACTCCTTTGTTGTCATTAAAAAACCGCCTCGTGGGCGGTTTGCTTGTTTGCTCGATTAATTATTTACACATGCCAAGAACCGCCACGCCAAGTGCCGGTAAACCAAACTGCGTTGTAGCGCCTAATAGACATGTCGAACAATATACAGGTGACCAATGTCCATGTCAAATTACACATGGAATGTTTGGCAAGATTAACGGCTTGCCCATTTAGTGCGATCGCCCTAGTTCTTTTACTATGCCATAGATAGCGGTCGGTCGGTTATAGAAAGCTGCCCAGTAAGCATCGCCATAACTGAAATGCCACCACTCGTACGCCAAATTAGCGAAGCCGGCGGCCAGCATTGCCTCTAGTAAAATACCTCGATTGGCCCGCTGGTGCGGACTTAACAAGTCGCTGTGTGTATAAGCAAGCTCGCTATCGGTGTTGGGAGGGCACCCCATATCCACCGTCTCCCCTTCGGCGTCACAGACCTCAATATCAATTGCTGCCCCGGTGCAATGAGGCGGGATTTTTAACGATGGATCAGCCACGAATAAACGAGCTCGCGCCAGTGCCTGGTCGAAACTCCACTGCGGATGATCGCGCATGATTTTATTGACTAACTTCTCCAATAAAGCATTTTGTACCGCGAGAGGTCGTAAGCCTGCCTTGAGAACCAGTTTCCAGCCATGAGGCAAACAGCCTGCCACTTCACGAAGCCGGACATAGACACTGCGGCGTACCGCCAGCCCAAAATGAGGGTGATTGGCAATATAGACCTGATAGGCTCCGCCTTCCAAATCACCGTTATCCTCCCAGAACGGTGCCAGTAAAAAAGGTACATTTGCTTGATCGGCCAGATACACCAGCTCCTCATTATTCTCAATCGTTCGGATTGTCTGCGCGGCCCGCCGGAAACTAAATCTGCTTCTTTGTGCAGGTGCCAGCGCCCCATCGAATTGTAACTCAGTGATTTTCATCTATGCCAATACCTCTTCTGACAGCAGGTCTGACTGCTCCTTTTTGGTTAGCAGTAGCTGGTGCTGTGAAGCGTAGGCCTCGGTGTCTAACACCAGCGCAGAGTAACTAGTTATGTCAGTTACTCGGTACTGATGAGGAGCCGTAGGCCTTAATTCAAGTAAGGCTGCGGCCCGCCCCAGGAGATTACCCACTATCGCCATGCGCTCCTGATCACGCGTGTAGCTTGTCATATCGGCGCCTGCCAAATGTATCGTACAGTTTGAACCTAAATGAATCGAGAGCGCCATATCCATCGCCATCATAGTGTTGAGTGACGGCAAGACACCAACGTTTTCGGGAGAGGCATCGCGCACGCCATGTATGCCCGCCTCATTAATAGCGACGCTACACGGCTCAATCCTGCCTTGGTCATTAACGCAACGGCTAAGTTCGCCCGTTTCCGAAGCTGCTGCCATAACGGCTGCATAGATAGCCGGGCTGCGTAAGAAAAAGTCGGTCATTGGCGTCGGCATATTATTCGGATTCAAGGCGGCAATCGCCCGCTGATGGAACGCCAGCAGACTCTCGCCGGGCCGCGGCTGGCAAACGAGCGATAGATGATGGGGCATATGCCGCTCTAGATCGTCACGCACCACCGCTTTCCCTACGATAAGACTGCCTATTTTGTTTGTCGCCAGCGGGAGACTGGCGCTGTCAGCCAGCCGGATTTTACGCGGCTGGCTGTAGTTATCCGCGGCCTGGATCGTATCAACGGCTATTATTTCAATTCCGGCAGGTGCCTCGCACTGCAGTAAGAGTTCGCGGGGCGACTGGTTGCCAGCATGGGTGCTGCGTCTAATAGGCGCTGCCCTTGCCCTAACCTGCCGACTAAGCTCCTCTAGTGAGAGCTCCTGCTGAATTACTTCTATGGTCTTCATTTTTTTCTCCTCATATATTAAAAAAACCGCCTGGTTGGCGGTTTACCTTGCTTATTTACTACTTATTTATACTGGCACGCAGAAATAACCGCCACGAATCGTGCCGGTGAACCAATACTCATGGTTCTGCGTTATTGACATGCGGGCTAATATACGCCCAGCATCAGTTGTTGTCAAATAAAAATTTTTAGCGCTTGGTGAACTGGCGCTGTTTGCGGGCGCCTTTGAGGCCGAATTTTTTGCGTTCTTTTTCGCGCGAGTCGCGGCCGAGGAGGTCGGCGTGCTTTAGGGTGCTCTTGAAGTCTTCGTTCAGGGTGACCAGGGCTTTGGCGATGCCGAGGCGGATAGCTTCGATTTGGCCGTCGTGGCCGCCGCCGGAAACGACGACGCTGACGTCGAATTTATTGTCCTGGTCTAGTACCGTGAATGGCTGTTGTAATTTAGTCAACAGGTACTTGCTGCTGGCCAGGTACGCCTCGGCCGGCTTGCCATTAATGGTGATGGCGCCCTTGCCGCTCTGCAAACGCACGCGGGCCGTGGCGCTTTTGCGGCGGCCGAGAGCGTAGAAATAATTGTCCTTGCTGGCCATTATTTGCCTTCCTTTACTGAGATGGTTTGCGGTTTCTGGGCTTCGTGCTGGTGCTCGGCGCCGGCGTAGACTTTGAGGCGCTTGAGGCGCTCGTCGCGCAGTTTGTTGACCGGCAGCATGCCGCGGACGGCGTGCGTGATGGCAAAAGTCGGATCTTTTTCCAGCTTTTCGGCCAGGGTGGCTGCTTTGAGGCCGCCCGGGTAGTTGCTGTGACGGTAATAGACTTTCTTGTTGAGCTTATCACCGGTGGCGACGGTTTGGGCGGCATTAATGATGACGACGTAATCGCCACAGTCGATGTGTTTGGTGAACTGCGGTTTGCCTTTGCCGGTCAGCAGCTGAGCGACAGTGGTGGCCAGACGGCCGAGCGGCGCCTCTGAAGCGTCAATGACGTACCACTGGCGCTCGACGTCGGTCGGTTTGGCGCTAAAAGTTTTCATTAGGCGATCTCCTTTTCCGACTTAGAGACGGTCTTGGCTTTAGCGGCAACGGGCTTAGCAGACTTGGCGACGAGTTTAGTGGCGGTGGACGGCTTGGTGGCGACGGGTTTAGGCGCGGCGGCCGGTTTGGCCGTCGGCTTGGCCTCGCTGGCGGCTTTGGCAACCGGTGCGGATTTGAGGTCGTCCACGAAACTGATGCGAGCCAGCTGGGCCTGATCGCCGCGGCGCTGGCGGGTCTTTTCGATGCGCAGGTGGCCGCTCGTGCGCCCCTTGAGCTTCGGCGCGATTTCGTCGACTAATTTGTGAGCGCTCTCGATGGTCTGCAAGCTGGCCACAATTTGGCGGCGGTTGTGCAGATCGCCTTTCTTGGCCTTGGTGATCAGCTTTTCGACATAAGGCACCACTTCTTTGGCCTTCGGCAGAGTCGTTTCGATGGACTCATACTTCACCAGCGAATCCGCCAAGCCCTTAATAAGAGCGCGGCGCTGGTCGCGTTCGCGGTGCAGTTTTCGACCCTGGTAGCCGTGGCGATGCATCTTAGAGCTCCAACTCCGCTAACTTCTCTTTAACTTCGTCGAGCGCCTTGCTGCCGAAGCCCTTGAGGTCGCGCAGCTCGGCGTCGTTGAGAGCAAACAGGTCGCGGATGGTGTGGATGTCGTTGTTGATGAGCGCGTTGGTGGTGCGGGCGGACAGGTTCAGATCTTCGATAGAAGTGTTGAGGGCGCTTGATTCGTCGCCGATCATGTCGCCGTCGCCGAACTCGGCGTCCTGGGCCGTTTCGGCCGGCTCTTCGTTGGCCACGCGGGTCTTGCCGGCCAGCGCCGTGTACTGGTTGATCAGGATGGCGGCGGCTTCTTCGAAGGCGTCCTGCGGCGTGATCGAGCCGTCAGTGTCAACGGTGATTAGCAGCTTATCAAGGTCAGTGGTCTGGCCGACGCGGGTGTTTTCCACTTTGTAGCGGACGCGCAAGACCGGGCTGAAGATGGCGTCGAGGGCGATCATGTCGGTTGATTTCTTAGCGGCGCCTTCTTCGATGGTGCGGTAGCCGCGGCCGACTTCGACTTTCAGGTCGGCGACCAGCTTGCCTTTGGCATCGTCGATGGTGGCGATGACGTGGTCGGGATTAACGACCTCGACGTCGGCATTGGTTTCGATGTCTTTGGCGGTGACGGCGCCCTTGCCGGACTTATTGATGCGCAGGGTCTGCGGCTCGCCGCCGTACACGCGGAAGCGAATGCCTTTGAGGTTCATCATGATGTCGACGACGTCTTCTTTAACGCCCTTCACATCGGTGAATTCGTGCGTCACGCCTTCGATTTTGAAGGATGTGACGGCCGCGCCGGAAATGCTGGAGAGCAAAACGCGCCGCAGGCTGTTGCCCAGCGTCATGCCATAACCGCTGTGCAGCGGCTCAACGGCGAACGTGGCGCTGGTGGCGCTATGCTCGTCAACGTTGATGAGGCCCGGGGTGTGAATATTGTTTGACATGCTGCTTTTCTCTCCTTATTTAGCGTGAATAATATTCCACTATTAGTTGCTCGTTGATGTCAGGCTCGGCATCGTCGCGCGATGGCACGGCGGTGACGGAAACCTGGACTTTCTTGCGGTCGACTTTCAGCCAGCCGGGCGTTTCGGCCGGTGCCGGACTGTTATCGTCTAACTTCTTGAAATACTCGGTCTTGAGGGCATGCGGGCGGGCGGTTAAAACATCGCCGGGCTTCAGGCGGATGGACGGGATGTCGATGCGCGTGTCGTTCAGCAGAAAATGGCCGTGGCTGACCAGCTGGCGGGCGGCTCGGCGGCTGGGTGCGAAGCCGGCGCGGTAGACGGCGTTGTCGGCGCGCTGCTCGAGCAGCTGCAGCAAGACTTGGCCGGCTTGGCCCTGGCGGCGCTCAGCTTCTTTCATCAGATTGCTGAATTGGCGCTCCAAAAGGCCGTACAGACGCTTAACTTTCTGCTTTTCACGCAGCTGCAGCGAGTACTGGCTGGCTTTGCCGCCGCGCGGACCGCGGCTCTGCGGGCCCTGGCCGGGCTTGGAGGTGCGCTTAACCAGCGCTTTGTGCGCCTTGGGGTGCAAGGCGTAACCCTCGCGGCGGCTCATTTTGACGATAGATTGACGGTCGCGGGCCATTTAGATTCTCCTCGCTTTGCGTGGTCGGACGCCGCCGTGCGGCACGCCGGTCACGTCACGGATACTCTCGACCTGAATGTCCAGCGTGCCGAGCACGCGGACGGCCGCGTCGCGACCCAAGCCGATGCCTTTAATGAAAACGTCCGCCTTATTAAAGCCGTATTGCTGCTTGGCGGCGTTGGCGGCGCGCTCGGCGGCCACTTGGGCGGCGTAGGCCGTGCCCTTTTTGGAGCCGCGGAAGCCGCAGGCGCCGGCGCTGGAACACGTTAGCACGTTGCCCTTCGGGTCGGTAAAGGTGATGATGGTGTTGTTGAAAGTCGCCAAAACGTGGACCTGGCCGCTCGGCACGCTGCGCTTTGATTTGCGGCGCTTCGGCGCGGCCTTCTTGGCGGCGTCGGTCTCAGCAGGCGCGTTCGCCGCAGCTGCCGCCGGCGCGTTCTTAGTCTCTGCTGGTGTAGTCGTGGTATCTTCTGCCATAATTTTAAGTCTTGGAGGCTACTTTCTTGGCCGTGCCGCCGACGGTGACTTTGCGGCCGCGGCGGGTGCGGGCGTTGGTCTTGGTGCGCTGACCGCGCGAAGGCAAATTGCTGGCGTGGCGCTGGCCGCGATACGACTTGATGTCTTTGAGGCGCTTGATGTTGCCGCTGACCATGCGCTGCAGCTCGCCTTCCACCACGTAATCCGCGTTGATGACGTCCTGGATGCGGCCGACCTCGGCGTCAGTTAAGTTCTTAACGCGCGCCGTCGCTTCAACTTTGGCTTTTTCCAGAATGTCGTAAGCGCTCTTCTGGCCAATGCCGTGCACGTAGGTCAAAGCCACCCACACTTGCTTGCCGTCAGGAATCGTCACGCCGGAAATACGCGCCACGGCTAACCCTGCCTCTGCTTATGCTTAGGTTTCATCTTGTTGATGACATACAGTCGGCCCTTGCGGCGGACAATCTTGTCATCGGGACTGATTTTCTTAACGCTGGCACGCACTTTCATGCGGATCATTGCTCCTTCGTGCGAATGACACACTGCTTATAGATTATTAACGGGCTCTCAACCCTTGCGATACGTAATCCGACCCTTCGTAAGATCGTAAGGCGTCAACTCTACGGTAACGCTGTCGCCAGGGACGATTCGGATAAAATGCTTCCGCATCTTGCCGGCGACGTGAGCTATAATTTTATGGCCATTTTCGAGCTCTACCCGGAACTGAGTGCCCGGGAGTGTTTCGACGATGGTTCCCGTCAGCTCGATTACTTCCTTATTGGCTGCCATAATTACAACTAATGAATTATAGCAGTTATCACAACTGTTTGTAAAGAGTTTTTGTATACTCCAGCAATTCCTCGCCGGAAGCGAATGTTCACCCCTAATAATAGCACAACCGTCGAGCGGTCGCCTAGCTTTTGCTACGGCGCCTGAGGCGCGGCGCGAATTTGAGGCGGCGGCCGCCGGTGGCGGCATCGGCTGGCGCTTCTGGCTCGTAGAAAAAGTCGGGCTGCGAATACTGGTCGTAAGTAACCATCAAGGCGCGCGACTCTACGGCCCGTAGTGTTTGCAGGGCTACCGAAACCAAGATGAGGATGCTGGTGCCGCCAATGGTAATGTTGGTGTTGATGAAAATTTGGGCGATGACCGGCATAACCGCCAGCACGCCGAGGCTCAGCGCGCCGAACAGCGTCAGCCGGTTCACGATTTTGCCAAGATATTTCTCGGTTTGATTGCCGGAGCGCACGCCTTCGATGAAGCCGCCCTGCTTGTGCAGGTTCTCGGCGATCTCCTTGGAGTTGAAGGTAATGCTGGTGTAGAAAAAGGTGAAAACGAAGACCAGCAAGAAGTAAGTGACCGGATAAATGTAAGCCTTCCAGCCCTCGGTGGCGAAGGTGGTCGCCGACGGCGTCTGGAACCAGGTGACCAAATTGTTGCCAATCTGGGCCCAGTGCGTGTTGTGGCTGCTGGTCAGCAGCTGGCCGGCAAAGCTCGGCACGCTCAAAAACGCCACGGCAAAGATAATCGGCACCACGCCGGCGGTAATCAGCTTGACCGGCAAAATCGTGGTGATGCCGCCGTAGGTGCGGTTGCCCTGCACGCGCTTGGCGTAATTGACCGTCAGGTTGCGCGCCGCCTCGTTGAGCATCACCACCAGCCAAGTCACGATGAGCACCGCCGCCAGCACGCCCACGCCGGTAAACAGGCCGCTCTTATTGAATGGCAGCTTGAGGCCGAAGACCACGAAGTCGTGGCCCTTCTTGACGATGGAGCTGAAAATCTGGCCGATATTAGCCGGCAAGCGGCTGACGATGCCCACCGTAATCAGCAGCGAAATACCGTTGCCGATGCTCTGTTCGGTGACTAATTCGCCGAGCCACATCAGCAGCATCGAGCCGCCGGTCAGCGCCGCCACCATCAACACCCATTGCATCAGCGAGCTGCCGGCCGTGATGTCGCCGACGCCGCCGATGCTCTGCGCCGTCTGCTTGATCAGATAAATCGAACCGATGGACTGAATGATAGCCAGCGGCAACGTCAAAATACGGGTGTACTGGTTGATTTTCTTCTGGCCGAACTCGCCCTCTTTGTGCAGCGCCTCGAGCTGCGGAATGGCCTTGGTAAGCAGCTGCATGATGATCGAGGCGTTGATGTACGGCCCCAGGCCGGCAATCATAATCGACAGGTTGGCCAGCGCGCCGCCGGACAGCACGTTGATAAAGCTCAAGAGCTGCGGCGAATTGTTGGAATTAAAAAGGTTCTGCAGCACCTGATGCAGCGTCTGCGGGTTATTCAGCGGCACCGGAATGTGCGCCAAGATGCGGAAAATCAGCAAAATACCAACCACCGCCAATATACGATTACGCATTTCCTTATGCGTCAGCGACTTGGCGATGATTTTCCAGTTCATGAGTTTCTGGTGATACCCTCTCTACTGCCAGCTATTATGGCACACTGGCGGCGCTATTACTTGCTTTTGGCGGCCTTTTTCTCGGAAGTTTTGGGACGGCTCAGCCGCGCGGTTTTTTCGAAGCTGCCGCCGACTTTTTGGACGGCTTCGATGGCGCTCAGGCTGGCTTTGGGCAGTTTGACGGTGACTTTTTTGGTCAGATCGCCTTTGACGAGCAGCTTGACGCTGACGTAGGCGCTGCTGATCAAACCGGCTTCGGCCAACGCTTGAGCGTCCACGGTCTTGCCGCCAAACTGTTCCAGCTGGCCGGTGTAAACAGTTTCGGCCGCCACGCGGTGGCTCTTAAAGCCGGGCAATTTGGGCAATTTTTGCATCAATGGGTTGGTGCCGCCGGCAAAACCAGGTTTGGCGGACGAACCGGCGCGGGCCTTTTGCCCCTTGGTGCCACGGCCGGCAGTCTTGCCGCGGCCGGCGGAAATCCCGCGGCCCACGCGGCGCGCCTGCTTGGCTGAGGTGGTCTGTAATTCGTGAAATTTCATATGTTAAGCCTTCTTTTCTGCTTTGCTAGCCGGCTTTTGGGCGGCCGGCTTAGTAGTCTTGGCGGCTGGTTTGGCAGGAGTGGTGATCCATTCTTTGGACGGTACCAGGCTCTCCAGGGCCTGCAGGGTAGCGTAAGCGGTATTGGCCTTGTTGGACGAGCCGAGCGACTTGCTGAGCGCGTTGTGCACGCCAGCGACTTCCAAAATTGAGCGAACCACACCGCCAGCAATCAAACCGGTACCGGCGCTGGCCGGCTTGAGCAAAATGTGTGCGCCGCTGACCTTGGCTTCGACTTCGTGCGGCAGCGTCCCTTTATATAAAGACACGTGCACCATGTTTTTCTTGGCCACGTCATTCGCCTTGTTGACGGCGGCCGTGACGTCGGCGCCTTTGGCCAGGCCGATGCCCACGCGGTGCTTGCGGTCGCCCACCACCACCAGCGCGCGAAAGCGGAAACGGCGGCCGCCCTTTACCACGCGGGCCACGCGGTCGATGTGTAGCGTGCGTTCATCGAACTGCTTTTCTTCAACCGGCATGTCCGGGCGGCGGGGTCGCTGCGTAGTAGCTCGTGCGTCTGCCATAATTAAAACTCCAATCCTGCTTTACGGGCGGCTGCGGCCAGGGCCGCAACTCGGCCGTGGTAGAGCTTGCCGCCCCTGTCAAATACAATCACTTTAATCTTCGCGTCTTTAGCCTGCTTGGCAATTTCGGTGCCGACCCACTCGGCCTTTTCGGTCATGGTGCCCTTAAGCGATTTTTGACCCACGGTGGTTACCTGCGCCAACGTTTTGTGAGCGGCGTCGTCGATTAGCTGCGCCGAAACGTGCAGATTGCTGACGTGCACGCTGAGGCGCGGGCGCTGGGCCGTACCGCTCACTACCGAGCGAATGCGCCGCTTGCGCTGCAATTTATTCTGAATCTTATGTGCTACTTTAGTCATGGCTTATTCCTTACCGCTCTTACCGCTCTTGCGGATGATCCGCTCGTCGGCGTATTTAATGCCTTTACCTTTGTACGGCTCCGGTTTCTTCAGCGCCCGGATTTCGGCGGCCACCTGGCCGACCTGCTGCTTGCTGATACCGCTGACGGTGATGGTGTTTTGCTCGACGGCGGTGGTGACGCCCTGCGGCACATGAAAAATCACGTCGTGCGAAAAGCCCAGGTTCAGCTTGAGATCGGCGCCTTGCTGGGCCACGCGGTAGCCGACGCCGTTAATTTCCAGTTTTTTATCAAAGCCTTGGCTGACGCCCTGGACCATATTGTTCAGCAGCGCCCGCATCAGGCCGTGCTTGGCGCGGTTTTTCGGCTCGTCATTTGCGCGGGTAACGATCAGCTCGTCGCCCTCTTGTTTGACCGTCACGCCCGGCATGGTGAACTGTTCCAGTGTCCCTTTGCTACCGGTGACGGTAATCTTGTCAGGGTCGACAGTGATTGTCACGCCGCTCGGGATAGCGATCGGCTGATTTCCTACTCGACTCATAGTTATTCCTTAATTTCTCCTAATATACTTTACAGATTAACTCGCCGCCGACGCGCTCGGTTTTGGCCTGGTCGCCGGTCATGAGACCCTTGCTGGTCGACAAAATGACGATGCCGCGGCCGCGCTTGACGACCGGGATTTCCTTGGCGTTCACGTAAGCTCGGCGGCCGGGTTTGCTGAGGCGGACGATTTCGGTGATGCGGGCGTTGCTGTCGTCGTTGTTGATCTTGATGGTCAGCGTCTTGCCGACGGGCGCGTCGCTGACGGACACGGCGTCCAGGAAGTTGCTCTGCTGCAACAAGCGAGCGACCGACTCCTTGATGTTGGAGTGCGGCAAGCTGACCTCGTTTTTCCGAACGGCGATGGCGTTACGGATGCGGGTGAACATATCGGCGATGGGATCGGTGGTTGTGCTACTCATATTTCTCCTACCAACTCGACTTCGTTACACCTGGTATTTCGCCCTTGGAAGCGTGCTCGCGGAAACTGATGCGGGAAAGGCCGAACTGGCGCATGTAGGCGCGCGGGCGGCCGGTTTCAACGCATCTGTTAGTGCGGCGGGTCGGACTGGAATTGCGCGGCAACTTGGCCAGGCCTTCCTGATCGCCCAGCTCTTTCAGCTCGGCGCGTTTAGCAGCGTATTTCTCGATCATTTTGATCCGCTTAGCGTCGCGGGCCACGATTGATTTTTTAGCCATTTAGTTAGCTCCTTTCTCGAAGGGCATGCCGAACTTTTCGAGCAAAGCGCGGGATTGCTCCTTCGTCTCGCATTTAATGACAAAGATTACTTGTAAACCATGGGCTGGTGAGGTCTCCTCGAAGCTTAGCTCCGGAAAGACCGACTGGTCGACAAAGCCGATGGCGTAGTTGCCCTGGCCGTCGAAGGCTTTGGCGGACACGCCGTGGAAATCGCGCAGACGCGGCAACACGGTGTTGATGACGCGGTCCATGAACTCGTACATTTTGTCGCCGCGTAAGGTGACTTTGAGGCCGATTTTATTGCCTTCGCGCAGCTTGAAGCCGGCGATGGAATTCTTGGCGGTGGTTTGGATGGGCTGCTGGCCGGTGATCTTGCGCAAGGTGTTGGTGGCAACTTCCATCAGGCGCTTGTCGTTCATGGCTTTGCCGAGCCCGCTGTTGACGACGATTTTCTCCAGTCGCGGCACTTGGTGCGGGTTCTTCAAACCGAGCTCTTTTTGGAGCTCCTTGGCAAACTTGTCATTGTATTGCTGGCGGAGACGAGCCGTAACAACGGTCTGCTTGGCTGGTTTGGTAGCTGCTGCGTCGGCCATTACTTGATCTCCTTTCCGCTGCTCTTATATATACGGGTCTTAGTGCCGTCGGCGGCCACTTTGTAACCGATGCGCGATGGCTTCTTAGACGTCGCTTCGACGATACTGACTTTAGAGACCCAAATCGGCTTGGTGACTTCCACGATGTTGCCCTGCGGGTGCTGCTGGTTCGGCTTGACGTGCTTCTTCACCACGTTGATGCCTTCCACGGTCACCTTGTTCTCGCGCGGATGAGTGGCGGTGATTTTGCCGGTCTTGCCCTTGTACTTGCCGGAGCGTACCACTACCAGGTCGCCCTTCTTCAGGCGGATCTTGTACGGCTTGGTCGGCTTGATCATTGGAGTGCTCATTACAGGACCTCCGGAGCTAATGACACGATGCGGGCGTAGCCCTGGTCGCGCAGTTCGCGCGGCACCGGCCCGAAAATGCGGGTGGCGCGCGGTTGCTTTTCGTCGTCGACGATGACGGCGGCGTTATCATCAAACTTGATGGTCGAGCCGTCTTTGCGGCGGATTTGGTCGCGGGTGCGCACTACCACGGCTTTGACGACCGACTTCTTGCTGACGTTGCCGTTCGGGCTGGCCTGCTTGACGGTGGCCACAATGACGTCGCCCACGCGGGCGTAGCGCCGGCGGGTGCCGCCGAGCACGCGGATGCACAGAATTTCTTTGGCGCCGCTGTTATCGCAGACGTTTAAGCGTGATTCTTGCTGGATCATGACGCGGCCTCCTCGGCTTCTTGCTCGGCTTCCTCGGCCTTCTGAGCCTTAGCCGTTTTCGGCGCTTTGGCAGGTGCCTCTTCAGCCGCTGCCTCGTCCTTAGGTTTAGCGCTTGAGCGGGTCACGCCCTTGTCTTCGGACTGCGTGGCCGCCAGCGAGTCTTCGCGCAGCTTCGGCTTTTCGATGATCCGGTCCAGCGTGTAGCGTTTGCGCGCGCTCAGCGGCCGCGTCTCCACGATGGCCACTTTGTCGCCCGGCTGGCACTCATTTTTCTCATCGTGCGCCATGAACTTGTTGGTCACGGTGTACTGCTTGCCGTACAGCGGGTGGGTTTTGCGGGTGTGCGTCGTCACCACGATAGTCTTATCAGTTTTGTTCGAGGTTACGATGCCGGTGATTGTCTTAGCCATTAGTTTGTCTCCTTCTGCAGGGCTTCGCCCAGTACGGTCAGCATGCGAGCCAGGTCCTTGCGCTTAGTGCGGATAACGCGCACGTTTTGCATTTCGCCGGTGCTCAGGCTGCGGCGCAGCTCGGCAATTTCCTCGCGCAATTTAGTGCTCTCGGTAGTCAGTTCGGTGGTTGATAGTTTGCGGATTTCAGCGACTTTCATTTCTTACGCCTCCTCCCGGACTAAAAACTTGGTCTTGATAGGCAGTTTGTGGGCGGCCAGGCGCATCGCTTCGCGGGCGGTCTCTTCCGGCACGCCCTGCATTTCGAACAGGATGGTGCCCGGGCGCACTTTGGCCACGTAAAACTCGGGGTTGCCCTTGCCGCTGCCCATCTTGACGTCCTGCGGCTTGCGGGTCACCGGCGTGTGCGGGAAAATACGGATCCAGATTTTGCCGCCGCGCTTGATATAGCGGGTCATGGCTTGACGGGCGGCCTCGATTTGGCGCGACGTAATCCGCTCCTGGCCCTGGGCCTGCAGCGCGAAGTCACCAAAGGCAATGTAGTTGCCGGCGGTGGCCACGCCGCGGATGCGGCCCTTGCGCACCTTGCGGTGCTTTTGACGTTTCGGCATCAACATGGCTAACCCTGTACCTCACCTTTATAAATCCAGACCTTGACGCCGATGATGCCGACGGGGGTCTGAGCGTTTACCTGGGCATAATCGATGTCGGCGCGCAGCGTGTGCAACGGTACCGAACCGGCGACCTCTTTCTCGCGGCGCGACATCTCGGCGCCGTTCAGGCGGCCGGCGACTTCGATGCGCACACCTTTGGCGCCGGCGCGCATAGTAGCGGCGGCCGTCGACTTGATGGCGCGGCGGAAGCTCATGCGGCGCTCCAGCTGATGGGCAATGTTCTCGGCCACCAGTTTGGCGTACAGATCGGGCTTCTTGACTTCTTCGATGTTAACGCGCACCGGCACTTTGTAGATTTTCTCGATGGCGGTCTTCAGCTCAGCCGCCGAAGCGCCGCCGCGGCCGATAACCACGCCGGCCTTAGCGGTGGCGATCGTCACGGTCACCAGGTTCGGCGTGCGGTTGATCTCGACCTTGTTGATCGAGGCGCGGCTGCCCATTTTATCGGCAATCAATTTGCGCACCTTCAGATCGTCTTGCAGGAACTTGGCGTAATCGCGCTTGTCGGCGAACCACTTGCTGCGCCAGTCCTTGTTGACCTGGAGGCGCATGCTAATTGGATTAACTTTTTGTCCCATTATTTGGCCTCCTCTTTGGCTTCAGTCTGCTTGGCCGTCTCGGTCTTCTTTGCGGCTGGTTTCTTAGCGGCACGCTTCTCGCCGTCCACGATCACCCGGATATGGCTGGATTTCTTCTGATATGGCAAGGCGCGGCCATGAGCGGCTGGACGGTAACGCTTGATACGCGGGCCGGGCGTCACAGAAATTTCGGTAATCAACAGCGTGTCTGGCTTGTAACCGTGATTATGATCGGCATTGGCCTTAGCGCTGGCAATCGCTTTCTTGACAGCCAAAGCTGAACGACGCGGCGTGTGCTCCAAAATGGTCAAGGCGTCTGCCACGCTGCGGCCGCGCACCAGAGCAGCTACCACGCTCACTTTGCGTGGGCTGATGCGGACTCCTTTTGCGATTGCTTGTACTGCCATAATTATTCCTTTATCTAACCTTTCGCCAACTTACCGCCATGCGAGCGGAATTTACGGGTCGGCGCGAACTCACCGAGCTTGTGGCCAACCATATTCTCGGTAATGAAAACCGGCACGTGCACCTTGCCGTTATGCACGGCGATGGTCTTGCCGACGAATTCCGGCGCGATGGTGCTGGCGCGGGCCCATGTCTTTATGATAGTGCGGTCGTTATCGCCCAAAGCGTTGACCTTCTTGGCGAGCTTAAAGTCGATAAACGGACCTTTCTTTAATGAACGACTCATACTGCTACTCCTGTTCTTAACGGCAATTTTTCGCCAAGATCACTCTCGATAGCTTCGATAAACATCTTGCGGTCGCTAGAAAGCGGACCGTATAACTGAGCGGATATACCCCGTGAAGGCTCTACTATAGGAAATTCATCTATCATATGAGCAAGAATTTCAGGCACTTCATAGCAATCCTCGGGCCGCATATTCGCCATTAAAGTGTTCGCCACAAAATGACCCATGATTGTAGGCTGTACTGCACGGTGATCTTTGACAAAGAGCTCGGTAAACTCAACGTCACCAGCTTTTTTAGGCGGATAGCTGTTAAATTTCAACATACCTTATCTCCTCTTCCCTTGATGTCGCGTGCGGACGATGAACTGGCTGGTGTTCTTGCGGCGGCGCGTCTTATAGCCGAGCGTCTTCTGGCCCCAAGGTGTCTTTGGTGCGGCACCGTGATTCTTGCCGCCGCCAATACCATGGCGGCCACCGTCACCACCACCATGCGGGTGATCGGCGGCATTCATAACCACGCCGCGGACAGATGGGCGCTTGCCCTTATGGCGGTTGCGGCCGGCCTTGCCGATCTTGACGTTCTGATGCTGCTCATTGCCGATAACGCCGATCGACGCCATGCAATTTTCGTTGATTAAACGGACTTCGCCGCTCGGCAAACGCAGCTGGGCGTAGCCGTTATCGCGGCCCATCAGCTGGGCGCTGTTGCCGGCGCTGCGCACCAGCTGGCCGCCGCCGCCGACCTTCAGCTCGATAGCGTGCACGGTGCTGCCGATCGGGATATTTTTGAGCGGCAGGCGGTTGCCGGTCTCGATATTCACTTCTTCGCCGCTGCTGATCTTCTGGCCAACTTTCATACCATTAGCGGCCAATACGTAATGATAAGTGCCGTTCGACTCTTTGATACGAGCGATGCGAGCGCTGCGGTTTGGATCGTACTCAATATGCTCGATTACGGCGGTCACGCCGTCGGCCAGCTTGAAGTTGACCAGGCGATAAAACTTCTTGGTGCCGCCGCCCTTATGGCGGGTGGTGATGCGGCCCTGGTTGTTGCGGCCATTACCGCGGCGCTTGGGTACCAGCAAAGAGCGCAGCGGCTTCTTGGTAGTGATGCCGTCAAAGTCCTGCGTGGTCATGCCGCGGCGGGCCGGCGTGGTCGGCTTGTATTGCTTGATAGCCATTACGCGTCCTCCCCTTCCGAATCAGAATCAGCCTTGTCAGCCTTCTTGCGGCGCAAACCGCCGAGACGAGGCTTCTTGTCGGCTTTGGCCGCTTGCTTGGCAACGGCTTTGTCCATCTGTTGCTGCAGCTTTTCTTCCTTTTGCTCCTCTTCTTCGACGGCGGCAAAAAACGGCAAACTATGGCCCTCGGCCAGCGTTACATAAGCTTTCTTAAAATCGGAGCGCTTGCCTTCGGAGTTCAGCGCGCGCTTGCCGGTCAGGCTCATGGTGCGCTTGGCTTTGCCCTTCATATTGACGATATTCACTTTGGCCACCTTGACCTCAAACTGCGCTTCAACGGCGCGGGCCACGGCGTGCTTGTTGGCATCCTTCGGCACTTCCACGACATACACCCGAGCCTCGCTGAGGCCGTAGGTCTTCTCGCTCAGGCGAGGGCGCAAAGTAATGGTTTTGCTCATTATTTTGCCTCCCCGTTCGGGCGAGCCGTCTTGGCCTTGGCTGGCTTGGCCGCCGGTGTGGCACTGAGCCAGGCAGTGGTAGCGGCCAGCGCCGGCTGCGTAAACACCAGACAGTCGGCGTTTAGCACGTCATACACATTCACATAGGTGGCGCTCACGAGCTTGACGTTCGGTAAATTGCGGGCGGCGCGCTCCAGCTCCGGCGTTTTCTGGTCGACAATAATAAGCGTGTTGCGGCCAGCGCCGATTTTAGCCAGCAGCTTGGCCAGCTCGGCTGTTTTGCCCTCTTTAGAAACAATATCTTCGATAACGACGATTTTGCCGGCAGCCGAAGCAGTACTCAGCGCCTGACGAATCGCCTGACGCTTGGCCTTGGTGTTCATCGCTTTGCGGTAATTTTCCTGACCGGTCGGGCCGAAGGTGATGCCGCCGCCGCGCCAAATTGGCACGCGCGAAGAACCAAAGCGCGCCCGTCCAGTGCCCTTTTGTCGCCAGGGCTTCTTGCCACCGCCGCGGACCAGGCCGCGCGTCTTAGTTACGGCCAGATTTTCGCGCCCGTTCGCCAGATACGACGTATAAGCCTGCTTAAGCAATTCATGATTCTTGGCCTCCACGCCAAACACGGCCTTGTCGAGCTTGGCCGGCGTGGTCGCCTTGGCGCCAGTCTTGGTGTAAGTCGTCACCGCCATTACGCGGCCTCCCTCACAATAACCACGCTCTTGCGCGGGCCCGGCACGGCGCCGGTCACGCCGATGACGTTCTGCTCGGTATCAACCAGGGCGATCTTCAGATTTTTGACGGTCACTTGTGCGTTGCCCATCTGTCCGGCCATCTTGGTGCCCTTAAAAATGTGCTGCGGATACATCGAGCCGATGGAGCCGGGCTTGCGGGTGTTGCCCTTGCCGCCGTGCGTTTTGCGCTGGCGGTGGAAGTTGTGGCGCTTGATGGTGCCGGCCCAGCCTTTGCCCTTGCTGGTGCCCGTGACGTGCACGTCGTCGCCGACACTAAAAACGTCGGCGCTGATTTTGCTGCCGACGTTAAGTTCTTCCGGAATTTCGGTAATGCGGAATTCACGAATGAGCTTCGGCATCACCTTGGCGTTCTTGACGTGACCGGCCACGCTCTTAGAAAGCTTCTTCACGGCGCCTTCGCCAATCTGCACGGCCGTGTAGCCGTCTTTTTCGTCAGTCTTGTGCGCCAAAACAGTGTGATCGCCCACCGAAAGCAAGGTAACAGCCTGTACGCTACCGTCTTCGTTGATGGTAGATGTCATGCCAACTTTTCGGGTGATGAGTGCTTTCATCTGGACCTTTCGTGTAATATTTCGCGCTCAAGATAGACATAAAAATGCTTGGCCGCGAGCGGTTTCTACCCCTGTTTTTGGTAGACCTGCTGGCGCTAGCCAAGTAAAAGTCTTTCGAGATACCGTACTAGAGTATCACGAAATTCCGACCTCTGTCAATGTGTTGCAAATTCTACACTACTATTTGATAAGTCTGGCGGCTTTGCTCGTCGCGGCTAGCGCGCGGCCCTGGCCGTTGTAACAAACAAAGCCGCAGGTTACGCCGATGAAGTCTACGCCCCGCTTCAGATCGTGCTGGCCGTTGGCGAAGGCCGTTTGTCTCGTGGCGCGTTTAGCCATGCGAGTTACCGTTACCGTTGCTGCTGTTGCCGTTCAGTTCGCTGACTGGGCGGATGGCTATATCCGGTACAAAACCTTCTTCTTCGACCGCCCCGTAGGTAAAGTCAACCAACTCAACTTCTTGCTGATCGGCGGTCTCACCAAAAGCCGTCCGCCTAACGACAAATACCTGGCTGCCGTCTCTTAGGTAACGCACCCTGTCGGCCACCCGCCGCAATGCATAGTACCCTCGGCCATCTCTCCGCAAAGGCGATGACAGGGCAACGAAAAAGTGCTCGCTGTTCTCAAAGAATGCGGCGTCCGCGGGAAAACGTGGTGGTCGTTCGCCCATTGTCTTTACATCTTAATTTCGACGTCGCAGCCGGCCGGCAGGCTGAGATTCATCAGGCTGTCGATAGTCTTGGGCGTCGGGTCGAAGACGTCGATCAGGCGCTTGTGCACGCGCATTTCGAACTGCTCGCGGCCCTTCTTATAAACGTGCGGGCTTTTCACGACGGTGTAAGTGCTCTTGCGGGTCGGCAGCGGAATCGGGCCGGCCAGCGTCGAGCCGTTTCTTAATACGGTGTCAACGATCTGCTTGGAGGCCTGGTCGATCACCTTGTGATCGTAAGCCTTCAGACGGATGCGGATGCGCTGCTTGCCATCGCTGGTGGTGTTAGAAGATTTGGTAGAGGTTTTGGCGTCTGCCATAGGTGGTGTTCCTTTCTGAGCTCTCGCTCAGTCCGCTGTAACATCTCTTTATCTTTCAAAAGCGACTTTTAGTCAGCGAAAATTAATTTACAGGCTTATTTTAACAGATTAGTCCTAGGAAAAAAGTGCTTATGTTTTTCCGGCCACGGCAAACTGCAAATCTGAAACCATGAAGTAGATGGATTTGACGTCGTTCTCGACCGCTTCAAGCCGTCCTTCAACCGATTCGAGTCGCCTATCAAGCGGAATAAGCTGCGTGCTTACCTCGGACCGCACTTCTTCGCGCACAATCGGCCTGACTTCTTCGCGAATAATTGGCCCTACTTCCTCACGAATGATTGGCCGGATCTCTTCGCGAATAACGACAGAGACTTCCTCGCGCATAATAGTGCGGATTTGTTTTAGATCATCCACCGTTAAGCTCATCGTGCTGTCATTATATGCCCCGCTCCACGAAGCCACAAGCAAGTTTAAGATTTATTTAATAATTTTGCGCCAGAGATGTTTTGATGCTATGATACGCTCCTCGACAACCTGTTGAGACCGGAGCAATCCGGACGGACCTTTACAAGGAGGAGTGAGTGAAAACGCTTGCTTTTATTGGCTACGTTTTGCTAGAAATACTAGCTTTTTGTGTATTCATGATTCCCTTTCTTCTGGTTGCCACCCTTGTAGCAATTATATTTGAAGCAGTGACTCATAGTATGCTCGCAGGGATAGGCGCAGCTTTGGTGTGTTTGCTCGTCTGCCGAATGTGGTGGAACGTCTGGGGCGAAGAATAAAACAGTGCAATGCAGCACAAAAAAGCTTTACCTGAGAGGTTGAGCGAGCGAGGAAGGAATTAATTTGGCTTTTTGGCCACTTTTACTTTTTCTCGCTTCGCTCCCCTTCCGCCATCCAACACCTACTCCTCCTTAATTTACTCAGAATAGCAAAAGAGCCCCTGCGAAGAGGCTCTTTTAGTTTGATCAAAAGCGAGATTACTTATTGATCTTGGTGACGACGCCGGCGCCGACGGTGCGGCCGCCTTCGCGGATGGCAAAGCGCAGACCCTGTTCCATAGCGATCGGAGCCAGCAGCTTAACCTTGAAGGTTACGGTGTCGCCGGGCATGACCATTTCTTTGTCGGCTGGTAGCTCAACCTCACCGGTCACGTCGGTGGTGCGGAAATAGAACTGCGGCTTGTAGCCCTTGAAGAACGGCGTATGACGGCCGCCCTCTTCCTTGGTGAGGATGTAGACTTCGGCGTCAAATTCGGTGTGCGGCGTGATGGTGCCCGGCTTGGCCAGCACCTGGCCGCGCTCGATGTCTTCGCGCTCGATACCGCGCAACAGAATACCAACATTATCGCCGGCCTGACCTTGGTCGAGGTTCTTCTTGAACATCTCCACGCCAGTAACGACGGTTTTGCGGGTATCTTTAAGGCCCACAATTTCAACTTCTTCGTTAACCTTGACGACACCTTGTTCGATACGGCCGGTAGCAACGGTGCCGCGACCCTTGATAGAGAAGACGTCTTCGATTGGCATCAGGAATGGTTTGTCGAGCTCGCGCTTCGGCTCGGGAATGTTCTCGTCCATGGCTTTAACCAGCTCCATGATGGCGTCTTCGTTGGCGGCGTCGCCCTCCAGCGCCTTGGTGGCAGAACCGCGGATGATCGGCGCGTCCTTATCAAAGCCGTTCTTTTCGAGCAGCTCACGGACTTCTTCTTCCACCAGGTCAACCAGGTCGGGATCGGCCAGGTCCATCTTGTTCAGGAAAACCAGGATGTATGGCACGCCAACCTGCTTGGCCAGCAGCACGTGCTCGCGGGTCTGCGGCATCGGGCCGTCGGCGGCGGAAACTACCAGGATAGCGCCGTCCACCTGGGCGGCACCGGTGATCATGTTCTTGACGTAGTCGGCGTGGCCCGGCATATCAACGTGCGCGTAGTGGCGCTTTTCGCTCTCGTACTCCTGGTGCGAGGTAGCGATGGTGATACCGCGCTGCTTTTCTTCGGGCGCGTTGTCGATTTCGTCGTACTTGATGGGCTTGTTGACGCTGCTCGGCAACTTCTTAGCCAAGACAGCGGTGATAGCTGCAGTCAAAGTGGTCTTGCCGTGGTCGACGTGACCCATGGTACCGACGTTGACGTGCGGCTTGCTGCGGTCGAAATTTTCTGCCATATCCTGAATTCTCCTTGGTTATTACTGAATTATTAACTAATTTTGCGCAAGCAATAACTATACCCACGCAACTTACCGAATAATGTTAGCTGATTTTAAGCTGTTTGTAAAGGGTTCTCTGCCAATAGCGGGCAGCGCTAATTTTGCTCGGGCGAAAGGCTGTGGGCTGCTTTGTGGCGGCCGTCTAAACCATCGAAAGCTTCGTCGATTATCGAGTCCGTCCGGCTAGCGTCAGCGTCTCTGGCGTCGAGCTCATCGAGAATGGCCGTGATGTCCGACGTTTGGCGAGTAGTTTCGAGGTTGGCTTCTGCCAGGCTGAGCCGTGTTAAGAGGTCGCCTCTTGTGCGGCGACCAGTGCTCACGTTCATCGTTACTCCCACGCCACCAATAAACCGACGCAGAACGCTGCTTTTCTCGGCACCAGAACCAATAATTTCTTTATTCATGGCTCCATTATACAACCATTAGCAATATAAGTCAATACTATTCTGTTATCTTGTCGCTTTGTCAAATTTTCGTTACTGCTATTTGGAGTGCTTGGCGATGATGGCTTCGGCCACGTTCGGCGGCACGTCGGCGTAGTGGTCGAGCTCCATGGATGAGCTGGCGCGGCCCTGCGTGTTGCTGCGCAGGTTGGTGGTGTAGCCGAACATTTCGCCGAGCGGCACGAAGGCGGTGATTTCTTTGACGCCAGGCGTGAGATCTTCCATAGTCTCGATGCGGCCGCGTTTACTGTTCAGGTCGCCGATAACGTCGCCCATGAACTCTTCGGGGGTCACCACGACGACTTTCATGATGGGCTCCAGCAGTACGGGCCCGGCTTTCTTGACGCCTTCTTGCAGTGCCATGCTGCCGGCGATCTTGAAGGCCATTTCCGAGGAGTCAACTTCGTGGTAGGAGCCGTCGTAGAGCTCGGCTTTGAGGTCAACCACCGGATAGCCGGCGATGACGCCATTGCTCATGGCCTCCTTGATGCCTTCTTCGACCGGCTTAATGTACTCGCTTGGCACCACGCCGCCTTTGATGGAGTTGATGAACTCAAAACCTTCGCCGGCTTCGTTCGGGCTAAGCCGCAGCCAGACGTCGCCGTACTGGCCGCGGCCGCCGGACTGGCGGATGAATTTACCTTGCACTTCAACGTCGGCTTTGCGGATAGATTCGCGGTAAGCCACCTGCGGCTGACCGATGTTAGCCTCCACCTTAAACTCGCGCTTCATGCGGTCCACCAGAATCTCCAGGTGCAGCTCGCCCATGCCGCTGATGATGGTCTGGCCAGTCTCGTCATCGACATGGATGCGGAAAGTCGGATCTTCTTCGGCCAGGCGCTGCAGGGCCAGGCTCATCTTTTCCTGGTCGGATTTGGTCTTGGGTTCGATGGCGATCGACACCGGCGGCTCCGGAAAAGTGATGCTCTCCAGCACGATCGGATTATTCTGGTCACAGAGAGTGTTACCGGTGGTCGTACCCTTGAGGCCGACGATGGCGGCGATGTCGCCGGCGCCGACTTCGTCGACGTCTTCGCGCTTATCGGCCTGCATGCGCACGATGCGGCCAACGCGCTCCTTCTCGCCGGTGGAGCTGTTCAAGATATAGCTGCCCGATTTCAAAGTGCCGGAATAAACACGGAAGTACGCTAATTTGCCGACGAACGGATCGGTGGCGATCTTAAAGGCCAGGCCGGCGAACGGCTGGGATTCTTCGGGCTTGCGCTCGATCTCGTCGCCGGTCTTGGGGTGGGTGCCCCAGGTGCTGCCGCGGTCCAGCGGGCTTGGCAGCAGTTCATTGACGGCGTCGAGCACCTTCTCAACGATCACGCCGCGGCCGTCGCCGCCAGTGACGGCATAGAATTTGCCGGTCAGCACGGCGCTGCGGATGGCTTGCTTGATTTCGTCCTCAGAAAGCCCGTCTTCACCGACTTCAAAGTATTTCTCCAGCATCTGCTCGTCTTCGGCGACGGCGTTTTCAATCAGCAGCGAGCGGTATTTCTTGACCTGATCCATCATGTCGGCCGGAATTTCGCCTTCGATTAGCTCGTGGTCGGTGAACTCCTTGTAGGTGTAGGCTTTCATATTGATGAGATCGACCACGCCGTTAACGGATTGTTCAAAACCAATCGGCAGGTGGATCGGGAAGGCGCGCTTGCTGAGGCGGGCGTGGATGGTATCGAGCGACTTGTAGAAATCGCCGCCGGTCTGGTTGATCTTGTTGATGAAGCAGAAGCGCGGCACGCCGTACTTGTCGGCCTGGCGCCAGACGGTCTCAGACTGCGACTCAACGCCCATTTTGCCGTCGAAGACGACCACGGCGCCATCCAGCACGCGCAAAGACCGCTCCACTTCGACGGTGAAGTCGATGTGGCCCGGCGTGTCGATAATGTTGATCTGGTGGTCTTTCCAATAACAGGTGACGGCGGCGCTGACAATGGTGATTCCGCGCTCGCGCTCCTGAGCCATCCAGTCGGTGGTGGTTTCGCCCTCGTGGACGGCGCCAATCTTGTGCTTCAGGCCGGTGCGATACAAAATGCCTTCGGTCGTAGTGGTCTTGCCGGCATCAATATGCGCGATAATACCGATGTTACGAATTTTATCCATCGCTGTTTTCTTAGTTGCCATATTTCTATCCTTCTTCTAAATTTCTGCTGATACCAAAAGTGCGCCACACGCTAATTTTTCGGCTGGTCCGGCTAGTCCAAAACTAGTGACTTCTTCAACTCCGCCGCAATCTCTATCGTCAACTGTGTAGAAGGAGTCTCCGATCATTATGGCGTTAAGTTTTTCATTATCACCAGTAGTCAAACCATACTGTACATCATGAGCTGGTAGAAAGCGCTCATGTGCAGGGTCGGTGATCTGCGCCGTTCCATTTTGCTCCGCTACCTGATTGTGAACCATTAATCGGGCTACGACATCTTTGAGGGGACACCCTGGACAGCGGCCCATATCAAATTGTTCACAGGGAGGAAATGGCATTATCGGTTAGCTCCGGGCGAAGTGGGCGAAGGCGCGGTTGGCTTCGGCCATTTTATGGGTGTCTTCGCGCTTCTTCACGGCGGCGCCCTGTTCGTTGTAGGCGTCGACCAGCTCGGCGGCGATGCGGTCCAGCATGCTCATGCCTTTGCGGGCGCGAGCGGCCTGCACGAACCACATGGTGGTCAGGTGGCGCTGGCGCTGGCCTTTGACCTCAAAAGGAATCTGATAGTTAGCACCGCCAACGCGGCGGGAGCGGGTCTCCAGGTGCGGCTGGACGTTCTTCATGGCCTGCTCGAAGACGTCGAGCGGATTGTCCACCTTGAGCTGCTTGGCGGCTTTTTCCATGCCGCCGTAGACTAGGCGCTCGGCCAACTGCTTTTTGCCGTTCAGCATGACGCGGTTGATCAGGCGCTGGACCTGGACGCTGTTATACAAGCGGTCGCCCGGGATATCGCGGACTAGGGATTTGGTCTTTTTACGCGGCATGTGTTCGTACTCCGATCAAGCTTAGTAAGTTGCGTGAAGCTGGCCTTAACTCTTCGGCGGCCGCCTCACGGATTTCGATACCCACTTGGCGAAGCCCGCCCGACTCACTGACGCCCATGGCATCCAAGCAAGCCTCATCAGACTCAAAACAGGCGATTATGCGACCTGCGCGGTCATACTGGATGACACTGCCGTCAGGTTGCGGTTCGTTGTATACGCTTGCCTGCAGGTCTTCCATTATTTGCCGCCTTTCTTGGTGCCGTACTTGCTGCGGCCCTGTTTGCGGTCGTTTACGCCCTGCAGGTCGAGGTTGCCGCGGACGATGTGATAGCGCACGCCCGGCAAGTCCTTAACGCGGCCGCCGCGCACCAGCACCACGGCGTGCTCCTGCAAATTGTGGCCCTCGCCGCCGATGTAGGCCCAGACTTCGTGGCCGTTGCTGAGGCGCACGCGGGCTACTTTGCGCAGCGCCGAGTTCGGCTTTTTAGGCGTCTTAGTGGTCACACGCACGCAAACGCCGCGCTTAAACGGCGCCGGCTTCTCGTAGTTCTTGGTCTTGAGGTTGTTGGTGACGCGCTGCAGCGCCGGCGACTTGCTCTTGGCCGTGGTGCGCGAGCGCGGCTTGCGGACTAACTGATTGATCGTTGGCATTGATTCTCCTTAGTTGATGCAATCTGCTGCTGCGGGGGTTATGCCAATCCCCTGGCTCGGACTGCTTATCGGTTAAATTATCGTATTGATTTGGCTCTAGTGTAACAGATTGGCCGCCGCCACGCAATATGAATCGGACTCGTGTTGCATTTATTGATATTATGTGGTATTATGTTAATTAATCCTTTTGGGATATTCCTGGCCTGCGTCAGGTGGCTTGAGTATCAAGCAACAGAGGTCCGGCTCTGGCTCCGAGACATTTAACAATAAGGAGGACTGGTGTCCACCACTAGCATTGATATCGTGAGAGGCGACGGCAAATTTGAGCTGATCGCGCAAATGATCGACTGTGCTCGCGGCATAAGTTGGGCGAAGCGTCCAGCCTTCCAAATATACCTTGAAGGGCCGATGAATACCTTTACGGGTGATGGACGTATGGTTGTGGTCACGGCCGAAGTAAATACCCTCATCTTGGGGGCGCAGTCAGAAGATGGCAAAGGAGACGGCTGGCGCCTTACCGGCATCATTCTCAATCGAGATAATGAGCTTCAAGGCACGCCGCGACTCCGAGACTTTGGCCGCTTTGAGGCCTTCTACGACGTGCGCGCACGGACCGGCTCCATTAAGCAGGTCGGCGCAGCCTGAGAAGTCTAGCAAAGGAGAGTGGCGTGTGCCTCTGGCTAGCGCCACTCTCCTGCAGCACCTCGTCCTCCTTATTGCTTTCTTACTCTACGAATGTGTATTCGTACTGATGAGTCCGAAAGGACGAAAGTAAGAAACAGTTTCTACTCTTCGCTGGGCGCTGGGGCGCCGATGATCTGCTCGGCCTCGGCCTGCAATTGGGCCTCGGAGTTCTCCTCTTCTTCGGCTTCGGAGCCGGTGCCCACCGGAATCTTGCGGCCCAGGATGACGTTTTCTTTCAGGCCGTAGAGTTTGTCGACCTTGCCTGAGGTGGCAGCGCCAATCAGCACGCGAGTGGTATCTTGGAAGGAAGCGGCACTCAGGAACGAGTCGGTGCTCAAAGAAGCCTTGGTGATGCCGAGCAGTAGCTGGTTGTACTTGGCCGGCTGCTTCTTGGCGGCGATGAGCGCCTCGTTGGCTTCGACTACCGCCAGCTTGCTGACGATGTCGCCGGTGACAAACTCGCTGTCGCCGGCCTCTTCGATCTGAACCCGAGAGAACATCTGACGAACGATGATCTCGAGGTGCTTGTCGGCCACGTTCTGACCCTGGGCGGCGAAAATCTGCAGGATTTCGTTCATGACGTAGCGCTGCGTGGCTTCGACGCCTTGCAGGCGCATCAGGTCGTGCAGGTTGATTGAGCCGTTGGTCAGGCGCTGGCCGCTGACGACTTTGTCGCCGTCCTGGACGGTCAGCTGCTTGAAGCCGGGGATTTCGTAGCGCACCACGCTCTGACTGGTCGGCGTGATGACGACGGCTTTGTTGGTTACCTGAGCTTTGCCGGCCATTGGCGCGGTCAGCGGCTCGGAAGCGTCTTCCAGCGCGGCCACCACGTCGCCGGCAGCCACGTCGCTGCCGCTGGCGATGGTGGCTTTGCGCTCACCGAGATTCAGCGTGACTTTTTCCTTATCGTCGGCGGTGACCTGGACGATGTAGTGATCGCCTTCTTCCCAAGCGTTGACGGTGCCGGAAATCTCGGTCAGGTAGGCCTGGCCCTTCGGTGCGCGGACTTCGAAAAGCTCCTCCACGCGCGACAGACCCTGCGCCGCATCGTCGGCGACGACGCTGCCGGAGCGGTGCTTACTGTCGAGGCTCAGCTGCGTGCCGAGCTCGCCGATACTCTGGGCGGCGATGACGCCGATCGGATGGTGATCGGCTACCAGTTCGCCGGTGGCCGGATCCAGCCCGTATGATTTCTGCGACACGCCGCGCACGTTGGTGCAGCTTAAGGCCGACATGATTTTAACACCGTCGACGTCTTTGTCGGCTTCGATAGCCTGGGCGATTTCCGGCGTAATCAGCTGGCCTTTCTTGAGGTGGCCCTTGACGGTGGCGGCGGCGAAGCGGCCCACTAGGCGCGAGGCGTAGTCGGTGCCGATTTCGTCGGCGTCGGAACGCAGCATGGCGAAGCCGGGGTCGCTGGTGTCGTCCTCGATAGTGAAGACGTCTTGCGACACGTCGACCAAGCGGCGGGTCAGATAGCCGGCGTCGGCGGTCTTGAGGGCAATGTCAATCAGGGCTTTGCGGGTGCCGCGGGTGCCAGTGAAGTATTCCAGCGGGCTGAGGCCGGCCAGATAGCTTGACTTGACGGGCAGTTCGATGACGTTGCCGGCGGCATCCTGCTGCACGCCGAGCATGCCGACGGCGTTTTTCAGTTGGCCGACACTGCCGCGGGCGCCGGAGTTGATGGCGGTGGCCATGGCGGAGTCCTGGCCGACCATTTGCTGGGTCAGCAGGTCTTGCGCCTTGGTTTCGATGCTGGTCCAGTTCTCAACGGTCAGACGGTGGCGCTCTTCATCGGTGATGAAACCTTCTTCGTACTGGTCGGAAATGGCGGCCGAGCGCTGCTCGCCTTCCTCCAGCAGCTGGTCCATGCCGTCGATTGGCTCGAAGTCGCTCATGCCCATCGACAGGCCGGAGCGGGTGGCGTAATGGAAGCCGAGGTCTTTCAGGTCGTCGGCGATTTCGGCGGTTTTTTCCTGGCCGTACTGGGCGTAAACCCGGGCCATGACTTGCTGCAGGCGCTTTTTGGTCATAGTTTCGTCTTGCAGCGGGAAATCTTCGGGGAAAATTTCGTTGAATAGCAAGCGGCCCAGCGTGGTTTCGTGCACGGTGCCGCGGAAGGGGGCGCGCAGGCGTGTTTGCAGGCGGATTTCGCCGTCGTCGAGCGCCATGACGGCCTCGTCGAGACTGGAGAAATCGAGCGGTTTTTCGTCAGCCGATTGCGGCGGCAAATAGGTCAAGTAGTAGCAACCGAGCACGATATCCTGCTCAATGTGCAGAATTGGCGAGCCGTCGGCCGGCTTCAGCAAGTTACGGTTGGCGGCCATGATTTCGCGGGCTTCGCGCTGCGCGCGAGCGCTCAGCGGCAGGTGGACGGCCATTTGGTCGCCGTCAAAGTCGGCATTAAAACCCTTACAAACCAGCGGGTGCAACTGGATGGCGCGGCCTTCGATCAGCACCGGCTGGAAGGCCTGGATACTGAGGCGGTGCAGCGACGGCGCACGGTTCAGGAGCACGTATTTGCCCTTGATGACTTCGTCCAAAGCGTCCCACACCACGGTCTCACCCATTTCGATCAGGCGGGACGCGCTGCGGATGTTGTGGGCCTGCTCGCGCTCGATCAGTTCGCCGATAACGAACGGCTTGAACAGCTCCAGTGCCATCATTTTAGGCAATCCGCACTGATTAATCTTAAGCTCCGGACCGGCCACGATGACCGAGCGGCCGGAGTAGTCAACGCGCTTGCCGAGCAAGTTCTGGCGGAAACGGCCCTGCTTGCCTTTCAGCATGTCGCTCAAAGATTTCAGACGGCGGCGCTGGCCGGTGGCGGCCACGGCGCGGCCCGAGCGGGCACTGTTGTTGTCGATTAAGGCGTCAACTGCTTCCTGCAGCATACGCTGTTCGTTGCGGCGAATGACCTCCGGCGCGTTCAAATCCATCAGCTTCTTAAGGCGGTTGTTGCGGTTGATGACGCGGCGATACAAATCATTCAAGTCCGAGGTGGCGAAACGGCCGCCGGTCAGCTGAACCATCGGTCGCAGGTCGGGAGGGATCACCGGCAGCACGCTAACGCACATACTCGACGGCTTAATACCGGCGCGGTCCATGCTTTCCAAGAGGCGCAGGCGCTTCATGAGCTTCTTCTTGCGCTGGCCCTTGGCTTCTTCGGCCTCGGCAGAAAGCTCTTCGATCAGCTGCTTGAGATCGATCTCTTGCAGCAATTCCTTGAGTGCCGCGCCGCCCATGCCCACCTCAATCAGGTCGCTGAGTTCATCCGGCAAGTTGCGGTAATCGGTCTCGTTGATGAGGTTAAAGCGCTCTAGCGCGGTCAGCTGGTCGCGGTATACCTCGAAGTCTTTGGTGAGCTGCTCCATCTCTTTAGTCTGAGCTTCGGCCAGCGCTTTGACGTTGGCGTTCTCGGCCTCGGCCTCTTTTTCGTAGCGCAGCTTGATGGCTTCTTTGGCGGCGGCCAGCTCGGCTTCTTTATCGGCCAGCAGCTGATCGCGTTTTTCGGTATCGACCGATTTAATGATGTAGCTGGCAAAGTAGGCCACGCGCTCCAGGTTCTTGACGGTCATGCCAAGCAGCAGTCCCATGGCGCTCGGCGTGCCGCGCAGGAACCAGATGTGCGACACCGGCACGGCCAGCTTAATATGGCCCATGCGCTCGCGGCGGACAATGCTGCGGGTGACCAGCTCGCCGTTTTTGTCGACGGCGGCCTCGCGGCTGCGCACGCCCTTATATTTGGCGTCGTGCGGGTTGATGTCCTTGACCGGACCGAAGATGCGCTCGCAAAAGAGCCCGTCGCGCTCCGGTTTTTGGGTGCGGTAGTTGATGGTTTCCGGCTTGGTGACTTCGCCGTAACTCCAATCCATGATGTCTTCCGGGCTGGCGATGGCCAGGCGCACGGCGTCAAAGTCGGCGATGTCGGTTCCGTTGTTGCTGTAGCGTTGCGGGGTCATGCTTACGCCTCCTTTTCTTCGTTAGCTTCTGTGGTGTCGTCGTCCGTGGCGCTGTCGTCGGCGCCAATCAAGGCCATGTCGTCGTCGGCGCTCGGGCCGCCCGCGCCTTCTTCAACGGGCGCGGTTTCAAACTCATCGACGTTGCTTTCTTCGGTGACGTCAATGTCCGAAACAGCCGCCTGCGGCACATCAACGTCGGCCGGATGCGTGGCCTCATCGTGAATGTTGCTGGCCAAAACGTTCTCGGCATCGACCACTTGGTCGGAATGCACCAGGTCAACCTTCAGGCCCAAGCCTTGCAGCTCTTTGACGAGCACGTTGAAGCTTTCCGGCACCTTCGGCCCAACAATTTGCGTCTTTTTAATGATTGACTCGTAAGCCTTGGAGCGGCCGTAGACGTCGTCGGACTTGATGGTTAGCATCTCCTGCAGCGTGCTGGCGGCGCCGTAGGCTTCGAGCGCCCAGACTTCCATTTCGCCGAAGCGCTGGCCGCCATTTTGGGCTTTGCCGCCGAGCGGCTGCTGGGTAACCATGGTGTACGGGCCGGTCGAGCGGGCGTGGATCTTGTCGGCCACCATATGGTTGAGTTTAATCATGTACATGCTGCCGACGGTGGTGCGTTCCTGGAAGGCTTCGCCGGTGCGGCCGTCGTAAAGCACCTGCTTGCCGTCTTCCGGCAGGCCGGCTTCTTTAAGCAACTCTTGGATTTTCGGCACCGGCACGCCGTTAAACGACGGACTGGCCACTTTCATGCCCAGCGCCCGGGCAGCCATGCCGAGGTGCGTCTCAAACAGCTGGCCGACGTTCATGCGGCTCGGCACGCCGAGCGGGTTCAGAATGATATCCACCGGGGTGCCGTCAGCCATGAACGGCATATCTTCGACCGGCAGGATGCGGGCGATAACGCCTTTGTTGCCGTGCCGGCCGCCGAGCTTGTCGCCCACGGCAATCTTGCGCGTCTGAGCCACAAAAACCTGGATCTGCTTGATGACGCCGGCCTTCAGTTCATGGCCATTTTCGCGGCTAAACACCTTAACGCCCACGACTTTGCCGTGTTTGCCGTTGCTCATGCGCTGCGAAGTATCGCGGACTTCCTTGGCTTTTTCACCGAAGATGGCGCGCAGCAGGCGTTCTTCGGAACTCAGTTCCTGCTCACCCTTCGGCGTAATTTTGCCGACCAGGATATCGCCCGGGTGGACCTCGGCGCCGATGCGCACGATGCCGTCCTCATCCAAATGGCGCAAAGTCTCCTCAGAAACGTTCGGAATATCAGAGGTGATGACTTCCGGCCCCAGTTTGGTCTCGCGGACTTCAATCATGAAATCAACGATGTGGACGCTCGTCAAGGTGTCGTCCTCGACCAATTTGCGGCTGATGATGATGGCGTCCTCGAAGTTGTAACCGGCCCACGGCATAAAGGCCACAATCAGGTCCTTGCCGAGCGCCAGCTCGCCGTTCTGGATGGACATGCCTTCGATCAGCACGTCGCCGGCCTTGACCTTGTCGCCGGTAGAAACGACGACCTTCTGGTTGAGCGAGGTACCCTCGTTGCTGCGCACGAAACGCTGCGGTTCGTAAGTAACCGAGCCGCTCTTATATTTAACAGTCACTGCCTGGGCGCTAGCCTTGGTGACTTCGCCGGCGCCTTCGGCCAGCACAACTTGACCGGTGTTGCTAGCGGCGGCAGCTTCCAGACCGGTGCCCACAATTGGGCTCTGGGGCTGGATCAGCGGCACGGCTTGGCGCTGCTGGTTGCTGCCCATCAGCGAGCGGTAGACGTAGTTTTTCTCGATAAACGGAATCAAGCCGGCGGACGAGCCGATAATCTGATTGCGCGAGGCGTCGATATGCGTGACGTCGTTGGCGTCGACTTCGCCGGAATTGAGGTGTGAGCGGGCGCTGACGCGCTCAGCCACAAAGTAGCCGTCGTCGTCAACTTCGGTACCGCCGCCGGCAATAATCGAATTGCCCTCTTCGTAGGCGTCCAAATAAACGATTTCGCCCGTAACGCGGGCTTTGACCGGCCAGGTGGCCCGACCGGTGACTTTGGCCAGCTTGGCGGCCGCGGCGGCCGTCACTTTGGCGCCGGCTTTAACGATTACCGTGCCTTTGTCGTTGGTCAGGTCTTCGCGGGCAATGTGGCCGACGATGTCTTTCGGCGTGGCGGCGTTGATAACCTTGCGGTACGGCGTCTCGATAAAACCGTAGTCATTCACGCGAGCGAAGTTAGCTAAGTTCAGAACCAGGCCGATGTTGGCGCCTTCCGGCGTCTCCACGGCGCAGATGCGGCCGTAGTGGGTGGCGTGAGCGTCGCGCACCTCAAAGCCGGCGCGTTCGCGGCTCAGGCCGCCCGGGCCCATCGAGCTGAGGCGTCGCTTGTGGGCCAGCTCGCTGAGCGGGTTGATTTGATCCATGAACTGGCTGAGCTGGCTGGAGGCGAAAAATTCGCGCACGGCGGCCACCACCGGACGGGCGTTGATCAGCTGGCCCGGCGCCACGGTCTCGATTTCGCTCATTGACATGCGGTCTTTGGTGTTGCGCTCCATGCGCAGCAGACCAATCCGGAACTGGCGCTGCACCAGCTCACCCACCAGCTTGACGCGGCGGTTAGCCAAGCTGTCGATGTCGTCGGCCGGCTCCTGCGTATTATTAAGACGGATAACTTCGGCGACGATAGCCTCGATGTCTTCCAGGCGCATCACGCGATTCTTCATGGTGTTCGGCACGTCCAGATCAAGCCGCTTGTTGATTTTGTAGCGGCCGACGCGGGAGAAATCAAAGCGCTTGTAGTTATAAAACATGTTTTCGATGAGCGATTTGGCGTTGTCGACGGTAGCTAGGTCGCCCGGGCGCAGGCGACGATAAACTTCGATCAGAGCGTCGTTTTGGCCTCGAGTCGGATCTTTTTCGAGGGTGGCGTCGAGGTAGCTGACCGAGCCGGTGTCGACGTGCTTGAAGGCTTCGCGCATGCGGCTTTCGGTAACGCCGAGAGCGCGCAGCAAGGTAGTGACGGCAATTTTGCGCTTGCGGTCAATCTTGACGTACAGCGCGCCGTTGGCGGCGGTTTCGAACTCTAGCCACGCGCCGCGGCCAGGGATAACCTTGGCGCCGTACAAGCTGGACGTACCATGCAATTCAGAGGTGAAGAAAACGCCGGCCGAGCGGATCAGCTGCGACACCACCACGCGCTCAGCGCCGTTAATTACAAAGGTGCCGCGCGACGTCATCCACGGATAATCGCCCAGGTAAATTTCCTGCTCCTTAACCTCGCCGGTAACTTTGTTGGTCAGCTCCACCTTGGCCATCAGCGGCGCTTCGTAACTGACGTTGTTCTCGCGGGCCTCGGCTTCGGTCAGCTTGGGCTTGCCAAAGTGATAATCCTTAAAACTGAGTGATAATTTGGTGCCGGTGTAGTCGTCAATCGGGCTGATTTCGGCCAACAGTTCGCCGAGCCCTTCCTCCACGAACCACTGAAACGAACGATTCTGATGATCGACCAGACTCGGCAAATCGAGCGCATCGTCGGTGTTAGTAAAATAAACGCGTTGCGTTTTATTGGTAGTGGTTGCCTTCGCCATAAAGTGTGCTGTCTCCCCTTGATTAGTGCTTAGCGGTTGGTTTCCGATCCTTAGCGGCTGCCGCGCGAAGAATGAAAATCACCTTGTCGTTGTTTTTTATACTACGTTTTTGTTTGCTTGCACAATTCTAAAAAGCCCCCACGGATCTTATGTCGACTAAGATCCTCGAACTCAGAACTGTTTTGTGATATTTCGGCCGAAGATCCTAAGAAGGGCGTTTTTGGCGAATTTTTGACAATAAGCTACCCGACTTACACTACTTCTTAGTTACCATTCTGACGCAAAAGCCGATGAGTGTCAAGCGTCCGGCGCCCCGGCGACGTAAAGTTGGGCGATTTCGCCCGGGCGGGCCACCTCGAAGCTGTCGTGGCGCTCGCCGGTGGTCAATTGGGCCGGTTCGCCGACCGGCTCCATCAGCTCGGCCAGGCCGATCGCTGGTTGAGGGTGCTGTCCGACAATGGTCGCCAGCGCCGTGCCGCCGGCTTGCGCCAGCAGCTGCTGAGCCACTTGGCGGTGTGTCGCCGGCGTCTCACAGCGCCGCAGCCAGTAATCCACGTCAGCGCCCCGAAATTCACCTTCTTCAGGATGCACGATCAGCTGATTGCGGATAATCGTCGCCAGTCCGATGGCCGCCGCACCGCGGCGCACGATATTCGCTTCCACCGGCACGTCCGGCGCCTGCCGAAAAAGGGCTATGCGCCGAATATTCTCAGCACCCGTAATAACCGATTGATAGCGCTCCACGGTGCCCGGCTGCACGCCTGCCAGCCAGCCGCGTTCTTTATCGATCAGAGGCTTCAGGTGACGGGCCTGCGCCAGCGCTCCCTGCTGATGTTCGCTGAACGGTTCAAGTTCTATCATTGATGCTTACTATATAAAATAAAGGCGCAAAACGCAATCTTAGGTTTTAAGAGGCCTTGGGCGGATTCAAGATGACGGCGTCAACCAGACCGTACTTCTTGGCTTCAGACGCGGTCAGCCACTTGTCGCGCTCCATGTCCTCGTGGATTTTTTTGGCGGTTTGGCCGGTGTTTTTAGCCATGATTTGCTCGAGCAGCTTTTTGATACGCAACGACTCACGCAGGTCGATTTCCTGGTCGGTGACCTTGCCGCGCGTGCCGGACGACGGCTGGTGGATCATCACCGTGGCGTTGGGCAAGGCAAAACGCTTGCCTTTGGTGCCGGAGCTCAGCAAGAACGCCGCCGCCGAGGCCTGCACGCCGATGCCGACGGTCTGGATGTCGTTGGTGACGTACTGCATGGTGTCGTAAATGGCCAGCGCGTCGTAAACGCTGCCGCCCGGGCTATTTATATAGAAGAAAATGTCCTTTTTGGCGTCCTCGGCTTGCAAAAACAGCAGCTGCGCCACGATCAGGTTGGCGGTGGCCTCGTTAACGTCGCTGCCCAAGAAAATAATGCGGTCTTTCAGCAAACGGCTATAAATGTCGTAAGCCCGCTCGTAGCGGCCCTCGTTTTCGATAACGGTCGGGATCAAAACTTGTGCTCGCGGATTACTCATGACTTTTATTCTATACGTTGGATTGGCACTCGTCAAGTGAGAGTGCCAATTCTTCTTTATTTTTGGGCGTAGCCGCGGAGTTTGTCGATGGTTTTTTCGGTCATCAGGCGGCTGTGGATGTCCTGGCGGTTTTCCGGCTTGTCGAGCTCGGCCTGCATGGTCGGGTCGGGATACCGGCCCTTGAGCAGCTGCAGGCGGATTTCTAATTCTTCGGGCGTCACCTCCACGCCTTCTTGTTCGGCGATTTCACCGAGCAGCAGGCCGATTTTAACGCGCAGGCCGGCGCTATCGCGCTTTTGCTGGCGGTGCTCCTCGGCGGTGAGGCCTTCGGCTTTGAGGTGCTCTTCCCACGTTTGGCCGCGATAGACCAGATTGCGCTTTTCTTCCTCTTCCAGGCGGTCGATTTCGCTGTCGATCAGGCTGTCGGGAATGGCCGCCTGGCTCTCGGCGGCGATTTTCTCGAGCAGCTGGTTGTCGTACAAAGTCTGGGCTTCGCGCTCCCGCTCGGCTTGGAGCTGTTTTTTGATGTCAGCCTTCAGCTCGGCCACGGTTTTGAACGGCCCGACCGTGGCGGCGAACTTGTCATCGAGCTTCGGCTTAACCAGCTCATTCACCTTGAGAACGGTGACCGTGAACTCGACCTTGCGGTTTTGCAGGTCTTTCACGCCGTAATCTTTCGGAAAAGTTAACTCGAAGGTTTTGTTGTGGCCGGGCTCAATGCCGATCACGGCGGCTTCAAAACCAGGAATAAAGCTGTTACTGCCGAGCGTCAGCGGGTACTCTTTGCCGTCGGCGCCTTGAATGGCTTGCTTGGTTTTAGCGTCAACGCCTTTGAAGTTAATGATAACTTCGTCGCCGTCTTTGGCGGCCCGCTGCACGGTTTGTTTGGTGGCGGCGCGAGCCAGCAGATTGTCGAGCACCTGGCTGACGTCCTGGGCGGTGACTTCGACCGGTTTTTTGGCCAGTTTGATCTTTTTGTAATCGCCCAGCTTGATGGCGCCGACGGCGTCGACTTCGGCGGTGAATTCCAGCGTGGTGAACGGCACGAATTTATTGATGGTGATCTGCGGCTGAGCGGCCGGCCGCAATGTTTGCTGCTGCACGGCCTCGACATACAACTGATTGACGGCCCGCTCCAGGAATTCGGACTGCAACTGGGTCGGATCGAGCTGCTTTTCTATTAAATTAGCCGGCGCCTTGCCTTCGCGGAAGCCCTGCACTTTAACGTGCCCGGCCAAATGCTCGAGCACGGCCTGTTTGATGCGCTCCAGTTCGGCCGGCTCGCCGCTAATAGTTAGTTTGGCCACGGTGGGCTGGGGATTAGTTTGAGTCACTTGCATAGAGGGCCAGTGTAACAGATTAGGCCAGGCTTTTCCAGTGTGGATTAGCCACCAACCTTAGCGCAAAAAGGGCACCAGCAGGACGATAGCGGCGATGAACCAGGCGGCTTCCACGACGGCGCCGATCGGCCGCTCAAACCATTGGATGCCGCAGGCGAATTTGCCGTAGGCGCCGCGCTTCCAGTGCTGGCCGCGGCGGACTTTTAGATAGCGATCAATCGACAGCAAGTCGGGAGAAGTCGCCAAGAAGGCGCAGACCGCCGCCAAAAACCAATGCTCGGGCCGCAAGACGGCCAAGACGGCCACCAGCAGCACGCAGAGGCAGAACTCCAAGATCAGATAGTTCCGAAAATTGTTTCGGCGCAGATTGACCTGCGGCGGCAAGGCGCTGCCGAAGTGCGGGATGGCGTCGCAGACAAAATGCGAGACCAGCGCCGCCGGCAGCGCGATCAGCGGCTCGCCGACCACCAGGCCAATCAGGGCACCGGTCAGCGCGTGGTTGGTGGCGGTCATTTCGAGCGGGCCTCCTTGAGCGTTTTGACGAGAGCCGGCGGGTCAAGCACCTGCTCGCCGCCCGTTCGCATATTTTTAAGCTTGAACTTGTTTGCTTTGAGCTCGTCGTCGCCGATTATTAAAGCGTAGGCGACGCCCTTTTTGTCGGCCGCCTTGAGCTGATCGCCCAGTTTTCGGCCGGTGAAGTCGACGGCCAGGTTGACGCCCTGGGCGCGCAGCTCGCCGATTGTTTTTTGGGCCGGCGCCATCACGTCGCCAATCAGCACCACGTAGGCGTCGGTTTCCGGCTTGAGCTCGGGCATCAAGTAATGTAATTCTAAGAAATTGGCCAGCGTGACATCGCCCCAGCCAAAGCCGACGGTCGGCACCGGCTGCACGCCGAACAGCCCGACCAGGGCGTCGTAGCGGCCGCCGCCCAGCATCGAACGATTATTTTCGGGGTGCCTGTCGAAAACTTCGAACACCAGGTCGGTGTAATAATCGAAGCCGCGCATCAGCGTGATATCGAAGCGGGCGTTCTTGATGCCGGCATTACTTAACATGTTAAGCATTTCTTTTATCTCTGTTGCAGACGGGTGTTTCGCCACTTCCGGCGGCAACTTTGTGACGTCCTCAACCGCCAGCAGCGACAGTAATTTTTCGGTAACGCCGGCTTCGCGGTGCTTGGCGCTCAAGGCCTCGTCCACCGCGGCGATAAATTTAGCGCGCTCCATTTTGGCCAGGCGGTCGATCAGCTTAGAGATGTCGTGGCTCTCCTGCGCGTTCAGGCCAAGGTACTCGCCGAGAGCGTAATCCATCAGCTGGCGGCTGTTGAGCCGGATCTCGTACATCTCGCGGCGGGCGCCGAAGGCCTTGAACATGGCGTCGACCAGCGTGATGATTTCGTACTCCGCGCTGGTATCGGCGACGCCGAAAATATCAACGTTGAGCTGCCAGTGCTCGCGCAGCCGGCCGCGCTGCGGCCGCTCGTAGCGCCAGAGGTTGGGGATGCTGTACCAGCGCAGCGGATAGGCCAGCTCCTGGCGCCGCGCCGCCACCAGCCGGCTGACCGTCGGCGTCATTTCCGGCCGAATCACCACCTTACGGCCGCCGCGATCCTCAAAGACGTAGGTCTGCTCGTTGACGATCTCCTCGCCGGTTTTGGCCAGATAAATCTCCAGCGGCTCCAAAATCGGCGCGTCGTACTCTTCGTAGCCAAACCGCTCGGCAACTTCGCGCCACTTGGCAAACATATACTTCTGGAGACGTTTGTCGGGCGGATAAAAATCGCGCGCGCCTTTATAGGGTTGTTTCGCTAGTGCCATAGCTTTGTTCCATTATACATCTATCTTATTGACTAAACCGCCGTAATTATAAGGCGTATATCTATCGCCTATAAATATAGGATAGGCCGGCGACGCGACACCCAGCTGCTTCGCCAGAGTATCGCTTAGAGGCTGGAAAGCCCGCAGCTTCTTTGAAAGCAGGCCAAGCCTGTCGCGATCCTCCAAGGTCATCCGGTAGACGAACCGATAGCGTTCAACTGCATCGTCAGCCGGTAGTTCGGCCAACTTGGCCAGGGCTGTTATTCGTGATCGCCACCACTGGGAATCTCTGAACGGGCTGTCGAGACTTATCTCGACCGATAAGCAGTTGGGCGCGTACTTATTGAGACAGTCGTAATCGGCCACAATGAGGCGTCGGAGACCTAACCAGGTAGCGACCCTATAAAGACTTTTGTTTGCCTGTTCGCCAATAAAACCGCAATCGTTATCCGGACAATAGGTATTGTGGAAATCCAGAATCAGGTCGTAATCGCTTGTCATGGCTACTATTTCAGCGGCACGTCTGATCTCATAGACTTTGCTGGTACGATCGCCCGGAAATGTACGGTTTAGGTCACACTTCACAAAGCGCGTATCAGCGGCAATGGCCACACTATTGGCATATATGGCCGTGACCCCGGCGGTCGGGCGACGATGGAATGCTTTCACGAGTTCCAGCCCGAGCGGTTCATTACCGTGCATGCCGCCGATAACTAAAATCTTCATACTAATACCTCCTGCTGATCGATTTTTATGAAGTTGCGGCGATCGGGCACCTCGACCATTGGCGCTGCGCCGAAATTACTCCTCGCGGCGGTCACCATCTGCGGCGTTATAGTTCGATAGGCCAAGACCGAACCGCCGAGCTGCTTTAAGAAACCTTCGCAGAGCGGCTTAAAATTCCGCAAGTTGCCGGCCGCCTGGACTTGTTTGTCGGCAAACACCTCATCGAGCCAAATTATCGGCTCATTGCCCAAATTATCTTCCAGCCAATATCTCATTTCGGGAACGTCGCTATATTTTTCCTCGGCAATCTGTGCCGGCGTGGCTCGCCAGGCCATAGCAAACAGGTTTAGTCCCTGCCCGTTGCCCTCTACAAACCAGCTTACCGGCCGAAGTGCAGCCAATCGATCGAAGCGATCACGTAATTCGTCGGCTTCATATGCCGGCCGAGTCGTGCACGATTCACACATTTGACAGTAACGGCCGACAGCTAGCGGCGACATCCCGCCAACACACCGCTGCTTAGCATCGGCGCACTTGCTTACCTCGCGCCAGGGCCAGCCGGCGAAAGCTCTCTGATAGGCGGGTACTAGAAGGCCGTAAAGCGGCCTGATTTGCTCCCCACCGTAAAAAGAATACTTATTCATGAAATTACCCATCATCCAGTCATTTAATTTAAGAAAACTAAAACGCCGGGGCGAGCCCGGCGTAGGATTTCTAGATAAAGAGAATACTAACCGAGTCGCTCCGGCGATGTATGCAAATGATGGTTAATATATGCATTACACATAGTGAACAAATTATACCGCTTATCTAATATTTTACAAGTAACTTAATTGGTAGCCGTGGATTTTATAAACCGGGTAAGAGAATAGGCTCTCACGGTAATCGCGTAGACAATGGCGTAGCCGTGTTTGAGGCGAGGCAAGCGGATCTCTTGGACGCCTTGCAGTTTGCTGTCGGCGTGTGGAACCGTGCGATCGGCCGGTGAATAGTAGGCACGAATTTTGGCTTTGTCGGCGGCGGTGAGCTGCGGGAGGCCGTCCTGCAATCGTTCGAGTGATTCTCGGAACGCTGGATTTTTAGCGTACGTTTGAGGAGCCACCATCTCGGGGTGGTTGATCTTCTGACAAATCAGCACGACAGCATTTATTTTCTCGCGCCGCGCCAGGTAGGCGTTGAGCACGGCACTGCCGCCAGCGCTCGCTCCCACCAACGACACTTTATGCCCTTTGCTGTGGAGCGCATCAATCACAGCCAGCAAGCGTTCGAATTTTGGCTGGTACGGCTCGTCGCCCAGCCAGGGCATGACATGGAAATGGCCGCGCACGCCATAGAAACGCCACAACGTGACCGCCGCACTCTGAACGTGCCAGATATTATCGCCGATTCCGGGCACATAAATAACATGGTGTTTCATGAAAAATAAAATGGTGGGGATGAAAGGACTTGAACCTTCACGCCGCGTGGGCACTAGTTCCTAAAACTAGCGTGTCTACCAATTCCACCACATCCCCGTTGGCTTCATTATAGGCTAGCGGCGGGCGCTTACCAACCGGCCGTAAGCATAAGCAATTTAAGATACTCGCCGAAGCTGATAGGAAGCTGAATTGCTTGACGCTTGTGCTACTATTTAAGCAATAACGTAACGAGGGTCAACCAATGGCAGCGAAAAAAGCAGCGCCGACAAATACTAAGCCGGCGACCAAAACGGCACCTAACACTGAGGAGCCGGCCGTACTGGCCCTGCCGTCGCAGTGGCCGGGCGCCTTTAAGGCTTATAAATACTCCAAACAGGCCGTTAAGCTCAACGCCAACGCCATCGTCGGCTGGCTCATAATTGAGGTTTTGCTGTCGGTAATCATTAGCGGCCTGGGCCGTTCCGGCGGCGGGGCGCCCTCTAGAGGGCTGTTTGAGGTTGTAAGTTACCTCATCACGCCGCTGTTTTCGGCCATCATTACGAAGACGCTGATTGCCGGCGTGCGGCGCCAGCCGGTTAGCTTTGAGGCGGCTTTTTCGCGCGGCGCCTCATACTGGCTTAACAATCTCGTGCTCAGCATTCTGGTCACCGTGACGGTGATTATCAGTCTGTTGCTGCTAATTATTCCGTTCTTCTTTGTGTGGCCGCGGCTAACTCTGGCGACCTATTTTTTGGTCGATAAAAACTTCGGCCCCGTGGAAGCTTACAAGGCCAGCTGGAAAGCTACCAAGGGCTACGTGGGCCGGCTGTACGGCATTTTGGGCGCCCAAATTGCTATGGGATTGTTGGCCCTAACGGTTATCGGCATTCCCTTCGCCATTTATTTCTTGATTATGTATAGCGCGGCCCACGCCGTAATCTACGAGCTAATCCTGGGGTCACCGGCCGGCGGCGATCAGGCGTCTGTAGAAGTGTAATTCGGCATCGCCGTAGTGCTTGCGGGCCACGAGTTCATAGCCTTCCTCCAGCCTGATTGCCTGTTTGGGGGGCAGCGATAGAACGACCAGGCCGCTCGGCCGGCAGCGGGTCGCCAGCTCGGTAAGCAGCGCCGGTTTGACGTCATCGTAGGGCGGATCGCAGATAATTAGATCGAATTTTTGGTCGCTGGTGGCGAGCCAGGCGCTAACGGCCGCGGCAATCAGCTGCACGTTTTTGGCCACGCCCAGCGCGGCGATATTTTCTTTGATGATCCGCTGGGCCTGACGATCAGAATCGATCGCCACCGCTCGGGAGGCGCCGCGGCTGATTGCCTCAAAGCTGATGGCGCCGCTGCCGGCGAAGGCGTCGAGCACGGTCAAGCCGGCAATGTCCCCGAGAACATTGAACAGCGCGCCGCGAATTTTGTCGCTCATGGGGTGCGTCTTGTGGCCGGGCGGGCTTTGAAAGGTTCGGCCGCCCAGCCTGCCGGCGATGATGCGCATAGCTACACGGCTCTTTCGGGATAGGCTTCGCGGATGGCGCCGTACCACACCAGCGACACGGCCTGCACCAGCATCGGTGTCAATTGGCGGCGCACGCGGCGGGCCAGGCTGATGGTCCAGCCGGTTTTATAAAAGGCGTCGTAGAGCTCCAGGCGGGCCACGTCTTGGGCCACTTTGCGGAACCATACGTCGAGCGGCTGGGCTTCGAATTCGGCGATTTTGTCGGCGGTTGGGCGGCGCGGCGCGCTTTTGAGCGGCGCAATCAGCACGGCCACGCCCCACTCAAAAGCGGCGTGAGTGGTAAACAGGCCTTTCGGCCCCCACATTTTCCAGTTGTTGCTGATGCGACGGCTGGCGTTTTCGCCGGGGATGATGAGTTTTTTGCCGATGGTAGTGCGCTGGCTGATGTCGTTGCCGCTCAGCTCAACTAATTTTTCCTCGTACGGATAGTGGTGGGCCGGCGTCAGACCGTCGACGATGGCGTGGGCCAGCCAGGCCGCCTCAAACGAAGCACGCACCTGGTCCTGGTTTTTGAGCGAGCGGATTAGGGTCCGATAATGGTGCTCGATCAGCTTGATGAGCTTGGTGTCTTCCGGATCGAACGGCTGCAGATAGTGCCAAGGCTCGTCCTTGGCCGGACTTTTGCGCTTGATGGCGTCGGGGCCTTGGCGGCCTTCGAAATGCAGAATGTCGCGGATGTCTGGAAACGTGCAGCGCGGCGCAATGCGCTCCAAGTTGCGGCGGGCCATGCGGTCGATTTTCTGGTGAGCGCCAATTAGGCGGCCCGAAATGGGCGTCATGGTGGAACCGGAATACATAGGCTAGTTGAGATTGGTGACGGCGCGCAGCCGGGTTACGTGTGACATCAGCTCTTTATATTTTAGCAAATCGGGTTCTTTGTTGAGCAATGCTTGGGCGGCGCCGCGAGCGGCGGCGATCAGCTTGGTGTCGCTGAGCTTGGCGATTCTGAGGTCCAACTGACCGTGCTGGGAGGTGCCGTAAATGGCGCCCGGGCCGCGCAATTCCAGATCGAGTTCGGCCAGGCGGAAGCCGTCGTTTGAGCTGGCCAGGGCGCGCAGCCGGCGGCTTGGCGCGCCGGAATCGCTCAGCAGCAAATAGCAGTAGGCCTGGTGCTCGCCGCGGCCGACCCGTCCGCGCAATTGGTGCAGCTGGGCCAGACCGAAACGCTCCGGACTTTCGATCATCATGATGGTGGCGTTCGGCACGTCGACGCCAACTTCGATAACAGTGGTGGAAACCAGAATGTCAAGCTTATGGTCGACGAATTGCCGCATGATTTTTTGCTTGTCGGCGGCTTTGAGTTTGCCGTGCAGCAGACCAACGCGGCGGTACCTAAAAGCCTTTTGGCTGAGGTCTTTATAGACGTTTTCGGCGGCGCTGGCGTCCAGCGCTTCGGACTCGCCAATCAGAGGACAGACCACGAACATTTGCCGGCCCTGCGCCAGCTCGGCGTCGATTTTCTTATATAATTGCGCGCGGGAATTCGGCGAAACCAGTTCCGTGATGATGGTCTGGCGGCCGGCCGGCTTGTCGGCCAGCACCGAAATGTCCAGTTCGCCGTAAAGCGTCAGCGCCAGCGAGCGCGGGATCGGCGTAGCGGTCAGGCTGAGCACGTGCGGCATGTGGCCGGCCTTGGCCATCAGGGCCTTGCGCTGCTCCACGCCAAAGCGGTGCTGCTCGTCGACGATAATCAGCGCCAGCCTCCGCATGTCGACTTTTTCCTGAATCAGCGCCTGAGTGCCGACGATAAATTGAGCCTGGCCGGCGGCAATCGCTTGGCGGGCCTGCGTTTTGCGAGCGGCCGGCAGGCTGCCGACCAGTAAATCGACTAGATGTTCGTAGCCCAGCGGCTCGAGCAAGCGGTGGATGGTCTCGGCGTGCTGGCGGGCCAGCAGCTCGGTCGGCGCCATCAGCGCCACTTGCCAGCCTTGCGCCAGCGCCATCAGTGCCGCCATGGTCGCCACTACCGTTTTGCCGGCGCCAACGTCGCCTTCCACCAACCGGTTCATCGGCTCGGACTTTTCCAAATCCTTGTAAATGCGCATGACCGTGACGCGCTGAGCATCGGTTAGCGTGAACGGCAGCGCCTGGGAGAATTTGACCGCCAGCCGCTCGTCGTACGGGATTTTCAAAGCCGGTTCGCGCTGGTTTTCCTGCCGGTTGAGCAGACTGGCCAGGCTCAGCCGCAGCACTTCTTCGAAGCCTAAGCGCCGCCGCGCCGCCGCCAGCTGCTCGCTCGATTCAGGAAAATGGATGGCCAGGAGCGCCGCCGAACGGCTCAAGAGCTGGTGCTCTTTAACCAGCCACGCCGGCAAGGTCTCCGGCAGCTCGTCGATGACCGGCAAGACCTGCCGGACAGCCAGTCGAATCTGGCGCGAGGTCAGCCCCTTGGTCTCGCGGTAAACCGCCAGAATGCGCGCCGTGCTGAGCGGAAAACTGCTGGCCGCCTCGGCGCTGGGATTCATAATGGCGAAGCGCTGGCGGCTCAGTTCGTACTGACCGGAGATAAAGTACGGCTGGCCGCTTTTGAGCGCGGCGGCTCGATAGGGCTGATTGAACCACACCAGCCGCACGCTGCCGCTCGGATCGCTGGCGACGGCTTCGGTAATGTGCAGGCCGCGACGCACGTAACGACCCTTAGCCTGGCGAATTTCGGCTTCGATGGTTACCGCGCCCGGCCGCAGCTGAGCAATCGGCGTCAGCGTCGAAAAGTCATCGTAGCGGCGCGGATAATAATCAATCAGATCGGCGACGGTTTTCACGCCCAGCACGGCAAACTTGGCGGCCTGCGCCGGCCCGATCCCCTTCACTTCCGTCAACGACTCGTGAAGTCTCATGATTCTAGTATAAAAGACTTAGCGCACCGGCGCTTTGCGGACCAGGAAAAAGATGCTCGGGCCAAAATAAACGAGCGCCAGCGGCCGCTGTAGCAGATGTTCGGCACCAACCATAAGCGGCCGCGGCACGATTTGCTTCATGCGGACGCTGCGCAGGTTCGACACCGACAGTGTTCCGTCAACGTGTAAGCCGGCGTGCTCCAGCTGGCGCGTCACGGTAGAAGGATTGTGATTGACAAAAGGAATCTCGTCGTCTCGTTTGTTGGCTTCGGAACGGATATCAACCGGTTTGACCGGCATGCGCTCGCGGCGCGCCAGATGCTTCAGCCGGTTGCGCATGTGCAGGTAATTGGCAACTTCGATGATGGCCACGCCGTCCGGACTCAGCACGCGGGCAATTTCGGCGAATTCGGCGCTGGGATCGGGCAGATGATGCATCACCCGCACCATGGTCAGCAAGTCCACGCTGCCGTCTTCGAACTTCAGGTCGGCGGCCTGCATCAACTTGCGGTCAACTTCGGGGTGGTCCTTCAAAAATTCTTTGGCGATGTCCAACTGCTGCTGACTCGGCTCGGCCAGCGTTACGTGGTCGGCGTAGTTTTCCAGCAGCACGCACAACCGGCCGTAACCGCCGCCAACGTCCACGGCATTCTTGAAATGCTTGCCGCGCAGCAGCTTGCGAATAGCCACTTCCTCGGCGGCATGCTCGTACTCGCGGCCCGTCCAATATTTCAAATAATTATGCTTCGGGTCGTTATACTGGTCGGCCTTGCGGCGCTGCTTTTTAGCGGCGGTTTTGGCGGAAGATGTGGTCGTTTTTGGCATAAATTCCTCCTAGTATAGCACCTTTATAATCATTGCGACTTTTCAACAACCGCAAAATTATTTTTGCCTCGCTTGAGCAGATTATCGCCGGCTTGGAACGGATCGGCGGCAGCGCCGTCGACTTTCTGGCCGTTGACCGAAATGGCGCCGGCCCGGATAAAACGCATGGCCTCGCTGTTGGAAGCCGCCAAGCCGGCGGCCACAACCACAGCCGCCAAGCCGCCGCCGGCCTGCACCACCGGCAATTCCTGCTTCAGGACCGCCGCTTCCTCAGCCGACAGCGCCCGGAAGTCGCCGCCGCCAAACAGCACCGCGCTGGCCCGCTGGATTCGCTCGGCCTGTTCTGAGCCGTGGACCAGTTTGGTGACTTCGTAAGCCAGCGCTTTCTGAGCCGCCCGGCCGCCGCGATCGTGTTCAAACTCCTGCATGGTCGACTCGACCGCCGGCTGGTCCAGCTCGGTAAAAATCTTCAAATAATCTTCGACGCTGTCGTCGTCCACGTTCAGCCAAAACTGATAAAACTGGAAAGGGCTGGTTTTAGCGGCGTCCAGCCACACGGCGCCGGCCTCGCTCTTGCCGAATTTTTTGCCGGTAGCCTTGTTAACCACCAGCGGCGTCGAAAACACCTGCGCCTCAGCACCGGTCTTGCGCCGGATTAAGTCAACGCCGGCCACGCTATTGCCCCACTGATCGGCGCCGCACAGCTGCAGCGTCACGCCGGCTTCTTTATATAAATGCAAAAAATCGTAGGCCTGAATGAGCACGTAGCTGAACTCGGCATAACTGATGCCGGCACCCTGTTCGCCGAGCCGGCTTTGCACAAAGTCGCGTCCCAGCATCTGGCGCATCGGCACATGCTTGCCAATATCGCGCAAAAAATCCAGATACTTGATGTCCTGAAACCAGTCGCGGTTATTTACCACCTGATAGTCGGAAGATTGAAAAATTTGCGCATATTGGGCAACGATCGTTTGGCTGTTGCGGTCGATTTCCTCAGGAGTTTTCAGGTCGCGCTCCTGGGCCTTGCCGTCCGGATCGCCGATCAGGCCGGTGGCGCCGCCTATTAATAAGACCGGTTTGTGGCCGTGTTTTATAAAGGCCTTGACCAGCATGGCGGCCGCCAGATTGCCGATGGTCATCGAGTCGGCGCTGGGATCAACGCCCCAGTAAAAAGTTATCGGCCCGCCGTCCAGCGCCGTCAGTTCTGGATAGGTCGTTTGGTTCACGAAACCGCGCCACTGGAGTTCTTCTGAAAGTGTCACCGGATTGTCCTTTTATAATGATTTTCTACCTCTAGTATAGCGTACTCCGGACGGCGCACCAATCTGTTTGCCGCCGGCTGGTTAGCTGACAAAAAGCTGAAAGAGCGTCCAAAAATCATAGGTTTTTTTGCGGGCGGGTTTGCTATAATGAACTGGAATATTTGCCATAAGAGAGATGCGAAATCTATAAACTATGAATTTCAGACGCGGTTCCGGACGTAGTCGCCGTTCCCGAAACACCGTTACCACTCGCAGTGGCAACTCTATTAAGTTGAACCGTTCCTTAAGTGACCGCGTCAAAGCCGCCCGCGCCGCCCGCGCCGCGCAGCGTGCCACCTACCTCAGCACCCTGCCCAAAGGCCGGCTCAAGCGCTGGGCTTACCGTATGCAGCCGAAGCATCTGGCCGAATACTGGTTCAGCCGCGAGGGCGGCATCATGGCGCTCAAGATTATCGGCGTGGCCATTGTGGTCGGCTTTTTCCTGACCATCGGGCTGTTCGCCTATTTCCGCAAAGATTTGCCGAAAATTAAGGACATCTCCGGCGACAATCTCGGCGGCAGCATCACCTATTACGACCGCACCGGCCAGACGGTGCTGTGGCAAGATTATAACGCTGTTAAGCGCATTCCCGTCCAGAGCAATGACATCTCGCCTTACATGAAAGACGCCACCGTGGCCATCGAAGACAAGGATTTTTATAAGCACGGCGCCTTCGACGCCCGCGGCATCCTGCGCGCTGCCACGCACGACGTCTTCGGAGGTGGCGGCGGCACCGTTCAGGGCGGCTCAACCATCACCCAGCAGCTGGTGAAGCTGAACGAAAACTGGACCACCAATCGCACCATAACCCGCAAAGTCAAAGAGCTTATATTGGCGGTGGAACTGGAGCGCGAATATTCTAAAAATGACATTCTGACGGGCTATCTAAATATCGCGCCGTATGGCGGCGTGGAATACGGCGTGGAAAGCGCCGCCGAGGATTATTTCCAAACCAGCGCCAAAAACCTGACGCTGCCGCAGGCCGCCATGCTGGCCGCCATACCGCAATCGCCGAGCTATTATTCGCCGTATGCTAGTTCGCAGTTCAACTCCGCGGTTACCGACAGTACCTTCAGCCAATCAGCGTTGTTAAATAGACAACATTACATACTGGATCAGATGGCCACCCAGGGCTACATCACCAAACAGCAGGCCGCCGACGCCAAGAAAGTCAACGTGCTGGCTCAGGTGCATCAGCAGGCGCCGAAGTACCAGGGCATCAAGGCGCCGTACTTCGTCCTGGCGGCCAAACAGGAGCTGGAACAGACCTACGGCGCGGCCACCGTGCAGCGCGGCGGCTGGAAAGTTATCACGACACTTGATATGAACCTGCAGAACAAGGCCGATGAATTGGTCCAGGCCAACGTGAAAAATGTCTCAAGATACGGAGCGGATGAGGAGGCGCTCGTCCTAGAGGACGTTCCGACCGGTCAAATGATGGCCCTGGTGGGCGGCACCGACTTCAATAACCCCGACCACGGACAAAACAATTACGCCGCCGGCATTCAAATACCGCCCGGCTCCAGCTTCAAGCCGTACGACTATACCACCCTCATAAACAATAACAATAACGTCGGTGCCGGTTCGGTTTTGTACGACACACAGCAGGCCCTGCCCGGCTACCCGTGCACCAACAAAACCCGGCCGTTCAATAGCGCCGGCAATCCAACGGGCGGCAACTGTCTGTGGGACTACGACTTCAAGTATCCCGGCCCGCTGACGCTGCGTTACGCGCTGGGCGGCTCGCGCAACGTGCCGGCCGTCAAATCAATGCTGGAAGCCGTCCCGGGCGATAAAAGTCCCTACACTAAATCGGTCAATAAGGTCATCAGCACCGCTTCGGCCATGATGGATAACACCTACGACCAGTCGCACAAAATCAGCCCCTACAACTGTTACTCCGACGCCGCGCTGACCAAGACCACCCAGTGTTACGGCGCCTCGGCCATCGGTGACGGCGCCTACCTGCACCTCGACGACCACGTCAACGGTCTGGCAACGCTGGGACGGCTCGGCAAAGCCATCCCGCGCACCTATATATTAAAGATTACCGACGCCTCCAATAAGACCGTCTATCAGTGGAAGCAGCCGGTCGGTCAGCAAGTCGTTAAGCAGGATTCGGCTTACATAGTCGACAACATGGCCAGCGACCCGCGCGCCAGCTACCTGCCCGGCAGTTGTAGCGCCACTACTTGTACCTCCCTCGCCGCCGGCGGCTATAAATTCCAGCGCTATGACGGGTGGGATTTCGCCGTCAAGACCGGTACCACCAACAACGGCTACGACGGCCTGATGACCAGCTGGTCCACCAAGTACGCCGTGGTCTCGTGGGTCGGCAATCATACCCGCAACGTCGAGCTCAATACTTCCATGGAGTACCTAACTGAGCCGCTAACCCGCGCCATGATGGAATACGCCCACCAGGGCCTCAAGCCGGATAACTGGACGCAGCCCAAGGACATTAAGACGGCCTCGGCCTACGTGGTCCGCAACCACATCGATTACGGCGATCAGGAACCGAGTCCTTCAACCGACCTCTATCCTTCCTGGTATGTTGGCGGCGGCGCCACCAGCAAATCCACTTCGGCTACCATTGATCGAGTGTCCGGCAAGCTGGCCACCAGCTGTACGCCGGCGGCCGCCAAAGAATACGTCAGCAACGGCAACGTCGCCTCCTGGAACATCGACATCTTCAACGGCGGCATTCAAAACATCGGCAGCGGCAGCAGCAGCTCCAAGAGCACCAGCAGTTCCTCGGCCAGCGACGATGTCCACAACTGTAACGACAGCCCGCCGACAGTAACGCTGACCACGCCCTCCAGCTGCAACACCAGCTGTACCATCACCGCCACTATCACGCAGGGCACTCACCCGCTGAGCGATCCGCAATACTACACCGGCACCGTTACCTTCACCCTCGGCGGCCGGACAATTTACTCGGCCCACGTCAGCACTTCGCCGAGCACCATTTCCTTCCCCTACACGCCTTCGTCGTCCGGCAGCGGCACGCTCACCGTCACGGTGACCGACAGCGTGCTCTACAGCGCCAGCCAAAGCGTCGCCTTCAGCTACACCGTGCCGGCGCCCGCTCCTACCACGCCGACCACACCGACCACCCCCGACCAAGGCACTACCGGCACGGGCGGCACCGGTCAATAGACTACTGAACGGAAAGCGAAGAGCAAAGGACAGAGAGCGGCTGGCGAGAAGCTAGTCTTTCTCGAGATACTTATTGAGGGCTTCGCGCACGTCGCCGACGCCGTACAGGCCGGCCGGTTTTTTGCCGGACTTGACCTGCGGACCGATGGCGCCCGCAAAACCCAGCTTTTTGGCTTCGGCCAGCCGCTTTTCGATGTACGGCACATGGCGCACCTCGCCCGACAGCCCGACTTCGCCGAACACCACGGCGTTTTGTTTGAGCTGCAGGCCTTTGGCTGCCGAGCCGATGGCCAGGCAAATCGCCAAATCGGCCGCCGGCTCGCGCAACTGGATGCCGCCGACAATATTGATGTAAATGTCATACTCCGCCAGCTTAAGCTTGGTGCGTCGCTCCAGCATGGCCACTAACAGATTGAGCCGGTTCAGGTCAAAGCCGCTGGCCGCCCGTTTGGGATAGCCGTAGCTGGTTTTATTGACCAGCGCCTGCACCTCAACTAACAGCGGCCGCGTGCCCTCGAGCGTGGCCAGCACGATGGAGCCGTCGCTGACCTGCCGCTCCGCGAGCAGCGCCGCCGAGGGATTGTCCACCGGCTGCAAGCCCTCTTCGACCATCTCGAAAATGCCGGCCTCGTTCGTGGAGCCGAAGCGGTTTTTGACGGCCCTCAGCAGCTTAAAACCGCCGTAGCGGTCGCCCTCCAGCTGCAGCACCACATCAACCACGTGCTCCAGGATTTTCGGCCCGGCAATCGAGCCCTCTTTGGTAACGTGCCCCACCAAAATGATAGCCGTGTCGGTTTGCTTGGCCGCCAAGGTCAGCAGCCGGGTGCTGTTGGTAATTTGCGACACCGACCCGGCCGCCGACGAGACGGCCGACGCGCTGATGGTTTGAATCGAATCCACGATCACCAATTTATAGGTGCCGCTGGCGATAGTGGCGGCGATATCGTCGGCGGAGGTGCTGGTGGTAAGCTTTAGCTCCGGCCTGAGCGTGCCCAGCCGCTCGGCGCGCAGACCGATCTGGTGGGCTGATTCTTCGCCGCTCACATACAGCACCGGCTGGCCGGCGGCCACGGCGTAGGCCAGCTGCAACAGCAAGGTACTCTTACCGATGCCCGGCTGGCCGGCGATCAAATTGACGCTGCCGGCTACGATGCCGCCGCCAAATACGGCGTCCAGCTCAGCAATGCCGCTGGTCAGCCGCGGTTGATCGGCGGCCACCGATTTTTCCACCGACTGCGCCTTGAGCGGCCGGCCGGCGCGGCCGCTCGCCGCCAGGCCGGCAACCGTTAGCTGCTCTTCGAGCGTGTTCCATTCGCCGCACTGCGGACATTTGCCGCTCCAGGTGCCGCTGACGGCGCCGCAATTGCTGCAAATATATTGAGTGGCGGACTTTTTAGCCATAACTTACTTAGTGTACCATCGCCATCTTAACTTCTCATGAATGTTTGCAAACTTGCCCATGAGAGGCCTCCTCCAGGCCAGACACTCTCATTTCGTAATATATAATATATTATATAGATTACAGATTGAGCTATATGATATAACATATATCGCCCATCGAAAGGGTGCGCTCCGTACCTCGCAAAACCAAGACCAAGACCAAGACCATGGCTATGGCTGCACACCGCTCCGCGCCGCAGCCGATTATTGCGCGGATTGCGGCGCCAAACGCGTGTCCACCGCCTTGTCCAGCGTCGTCAATTCGCCGGCCACCAGATTGCGGGCGGTCACCAACTGGTTGTAGCGGCTGATCTGAGTCTGCAAATCGGCCACGCCGGCATTATAGGCGTTGACCTGGCTATTATAAGTGGCAACTTGGCTGTTGTAGGCGCTACTGTCACCGGCGGCCAGCAAGCTGTCCAGCTGACTGCGGGCAGTTTTCAGCTGATTGAGCTGGTTCGTCAGGCTACTTTCCTTGTCGGCAATCTGCTGTTTCAGGCTCGACAGCTGCTGGTCATCATTCTGAATGGTGGTCTGGCGCGAGGTAAAAGCGGCCTCGTACTGCTGCTCGTAGTTGACGATGGCCTGCCGGTTGTTAAAGTAGCGCTTGTAATAATTCTCCAGCGCCGGCGGCAAATCAGCGATTTCGGTGCCGAAGGTGGAGTGCATTTCATCGGTCACGTCGTGCGGCTCGGTTTTTTGGTAAAGCTGAATCTCGCTCTTGACGCGTGCGTTCGTCAGGCCGTGCTGGTAATAATTGGTGAGTAATCCGTCCACGTAGGTGCGATCTTTGGCGCTCAAGCGGCCGTAAATAGCGTGCAGCACCTCATGGGCCGCCGTCACTTGAGCCACGCCCTGCAGACTTGGGTCCTGCACATTATAGATGTAAATTCCCTGCTCGCCCGGATGATAGCAGCCGAGCACGATGGTGTCTTCGTTTTCCGGACAATGCTCCCGAAAACTGCTGACCGAAGAAAGCAATTGCGGTTTGTTGAGATAAAACAGATGCTTGGTGTAGCCGTTCATGGTGTCCTGGCTGGCCAGGCGGGCAATTGAACTCGGCGGCTGGTAGCCGCGCAGCCGCCACCAATCCGACAGCGCTTGCCGCTCCAAGATGATGAGCGCCAAAAGCACGGCCCACACCAAAAGTACCAGGAATAGAATAATCCGACCGCGACCAGCTTTTCGGCCGGCTGCGATCGGATTAGAGATGAATTTTTTATTATTCGGTTGTGGTGGCATAGGTCAGCTGACTATTTTTGCTAGCTACCTGAATAATATCACCTTTCTCGTATTTCTCATCGAGCATATCGAGCGCCAAATGGTCCTCGATAGTGTCCTGGATGAGGCGGCGGAGCGGCCGCACGCCGTTGTGGGCGTCGTAGCCCTCCTCCAGCAAATATTGCTTGGCGCCGTTGGTCAGCTGCACGCTCAAACCCTTGCGCTGCAGGCGCCGCTTCAGCTCATCGATCTGCAGGTCGATAATTTTGTAGATATCCTTGTGCGTCAGCGCCCGGAAAACGATGGTTTTGTCGATGCGGTTCAGCAACTCCGGCCGGAGCAGTTTCTTGAGTTCGTCAAGCACCCGCTCCTTGTTTGCCTGGTGCAGCGCGTCGAGATCTTTCAGCTCGCTCGACTTGGTGGCGTGGAAGCCGAGGTTGGCTTCTTTTTGCAATTTGTCGGCGCCGATGTTGGAGGTCATGATGACGATGGTGTTGGTAAAGTCGATGCGCCGTCCCTTGGCGTCGGTGATGTAGCCGTCCTCCAGCATCTGCAGCAGCATATTAAAGACGTCCGGGTGAGCCTTTTCGATTTCGTCGAACAGTACCAGGCTGTAGGGCTGGCGGCGGATGCGGTCGGTCAGCTGGCCGCCGTCATCGTAGCCGACGTAGCCGGCCGGCGCGCCCACCAGGCGCGACACGTTGTGGTGCTCGCCGAATTCCGACATGTCGATTTTAACCAGGGCGTTTTCGCTGCCGAAGAATTCGCGGGCCAGCACGCGGGCCAGCTCGGTTTTGCCAACGCCGGTCGGCCCGAGGAAAATGAACGAGCCAATCGGCCGCTGGTCGGTGCTGACGCCGCTGCGGTTGCGGCGAATGGCTTTGGCAACCGCCTCCACGGCCTCTTGCTGGCCAATCACGTATTTGCCGATGGTCTTTTCAAGCGTCAACAGATATTTGGCCTCCGAGCGAATAACCTTCTTAACCGGCACGCCGGTAATGCGCGACACCACGTCGGCCAGGTCTTCGCTGGTCACCGTCAGCCGCTGGGCGTGCTTGCCGCTGCCGCGCTCGGCGGCCAATTTGTCGTTGATTTGCGAAGCGCGGGTTTTGGCGCGGGCGGCCCGCTCGTAATCTTCGGCATCAACGGCTTCGTCAATCTGGGCGTTCACCAGCTTCAGCTCTTTCTGCAGCTTGCGGACTTCGGGGCTGGTTTTGCCCTTGTCGACGCGCAGGTGGGCGGCCGTTTCGTCAATCAAGTCGATGGCTTTGTCGGGCATGTAGCGGTCGTTGATGTAGCGCTTGGACAGATTGACGGCGTCTTCCAGCACTTCGTCACTCAGTTTCACGCCGTGGAATTGCTCGTAGTGGCCGCGCAGGCCTTTCAGAATGGCCAGCGTTTCGCTGGGCGTGGTTTCCGGCACCTGGATCGGCTGAAAACGGCGCTCCAGAGCGGCATCTTTTTCGATGTGCTTGGTGTACTCGCTGGTGGTGGTAGCACCGATGACCTGGATGTGACCGCGGGCCAGCGCCGGCTTCAAAATGTTGCCGGCGTCCATGGCGCCTTCGGCGGCACCGGCGCCGACAATTAAGTGCAGCTCGTCAATAAACACGATGGTGCGGTTGTCTTTTTCGAGTTCGGCCATGACTTTTTTGAGCCGCTCCTCGAACTCGCCGCGGTACTTGGTGCCGGCGATCATGCCGGCCAGATCGAGCATCACAATGCGCTTGTCCACCAGGCTGTCGGGCACATCCTCGGCGACGATGCGCTGCGCCAGACCTTCCACGATGGCCGTTTTGCCAACGCCCGGCTCGCCGATGAGTACCGGATTGTTCTTGGTGCGGCGGTTCAAAATGGTGATGACACGGCGGATTTGATTGTCGCGGCCGACCACCGGATCCAGCTTGCCGTCGCGAGCCTGCGCCGTCAGATCGGTGCCAAAGAAATCCAGCGCCGTCTTCTTGCCCTTTTTGGCGCCACGGCGGCCGCGGCCGGTGCCGGCCTCGCTCTCTTCGTACTGCTGGCGGTTGAGGAACTGCTCCAACTCGCCGGTCATGCTTTCCAAATCGATGTTCATGTCGCGCAGCAAGGTGGTGGCGCGGGCGTTTTTCTGGTTTAAGATGCTGTATAAGATGTGCTCCGTGCCGCAGTATTCCTGGCCGTAGTCCTGGGCCACGTCGTAGGCCATCCGCAGAGTCAGCTTGGCCGTTTCGCTGAGGCCTTTGGCGCCCACGTTGATAACCAGGGTTTTGGGCGTCATGTTGAGCGCCAGACGGGCGCGGTCCAGCGTGACACCGGCGCCTTCCAGCACCTTGGCGCCCATGCTGCCGTCCTGCGCCAGCACGCCGAGCAACAGGTGCTCGGTGCCCACGTAGGCGCTGCCGAAGCTGCGGGCGATGGCGTCGGCGTGCTTCAAACTTTGCAGGGCGTTATTAGTCAGATGATTCAGAAATTCTTGGAAATCGGGAGAGTTAGGCATCATATTTTTCGTCTCCTTTGCTGCGAGGTCTTATATCATTCGCTATATCTATTATAGCAGTTGGCACTCTCAATGCAAGAGTGCTAATTTACTCTTACCAAATCAATACCCAGGCGATCACAGCAACATCGCTAAAAAACACAGCCGCACTTGTCCAAAAATATCTGCCGCCACGGTCAAGCCACTTTATAGCATTCCAGATGCTTAACACCAAGCTAGCCAGGTAGCTCACCATCGCCAGTTGAAAAAATACATATATGCCTAAGAGCAAAGCGAGACTTGTGTGCGACATAGTGTCCATGCCGGCCCCGGCCGACTTGTTTGAGTTAGGAAAACTATTGCCAACTATGAAAAAAATTAAAAATGCCAAGGCAAAAAAAAGCGCCAAGCATAATCCGTATACTTACAGGCGCTTTTTTATAGCCTCTCATGATGCACTAACAGCAGTGGAATTATTCTGTCTTTTCGTCGGCCTCGCCGTCGCCGTGTTCTTCGATGGCTTCCAGCAGCGAGCTTTCCAGTTCGCTTTTCTTCTTGAGCTTGGGCTGCTTGGGCAGCTCGGTGGTTTCGACTTTGCCGGCTGCGGGCTCGTTTGTGGCGCCGTTGGTAGCTTTTTCGGCTTCGGCCACCGGCGGCTCGGCGCCGGCGACTTTTTCGGCCTCAATATCCAGTTCATAGCCGGTCAGCTTGCTGGCCAAACGCACGTTCTGGCCGCTTTTACCGATGGCGATGCTCAGCTGGTCTTCGGGCACGATCACCCGGGCCTTCTGGTTCTTTTCGTCGAGCTCAACTTTGGCGACCTTGGTGGGGCTGAGGGCGTTGGTGATGTACTCCACCGGATCCTCGCTCCAGACGATAATGTCGATTTTTTCCTGTTCGCCAACTTCGCTCATGACGGCGTTGACGCGCGTGCCATGGCCGCCCACGAAGGTGCCGACCGGATCGACGCCGGGCACGTTGGAAGCCACGGCGATCTTGCTGCGCACGCCGGCCTCGCGCGAAATGCCCTTGATTTCAACCGCGCCATTTTCCATTTCCGGCACTTCGCCGCGAAACAGCCACTCAATGAACTCGGTGTTGCCGCGCGACACCACCAGCTGCGGGCCGCGGAAACTGCGCTCCACGTCCTTCAAATACACTTTCAGGCGCTGGCCCGGATAGTAGCGCTCGCCCTGGATTTGCTCGCTGCGCGGCATAATCCCCTGGGCTTTGCCGAGGTCGATGCGCACAATGTTGCCCTCCACGCGGGCCACGGTGGCGTTGATGACGGTGCCGATTTTGTCCTGATATTCGTTCATGACGATCTCGCGCTCGGCCTCGCGCAGGCGCTGCAAAATCACCTGCTTGGCGGTCTGAGCGGCCACGCGGCCGAACTCCTCGGCCTTTTCGTGCACCTCAATAGTTTCGCCGACTTTGGCGTTTTTGCGCATTGCGCCGGCGTCTTTCAGGCTGATCTGCTCGGCCGGATTCTCCACTGTTTCAACGATTTCTTTGGTGACATAGGCGTCCACGTCGCCGGTATTCAAGTTCATGGTGACGCGAATTTCCTGCTCGCGGTCGCCATAATCGCGGCGGTAAGCGGCCGCCAAAGCTTGTTCGACGACTTCCTTCACCGAATCTTCCGGCAAATTTTTCTCTTCGGCAATCGCCCGAATGGCGACGGCCAGCTGTTTCATATCCAGATCCATTGGTTTCCTTTCGTTTATGGTTCCAAATTGTTACTACAAATCAGGTGCTTTACATGAAAAAAGCCGACCACTGCGGCCGGTTCTGGCTCTTATTATATAGCACGCGCCAGCAACGGTCAACGGGCCCGTGCTACACTGGAATAATGAGCAAAAAAGTGCGACGGCTGTATGAGCAATTTCAGCCGGAACAGTATGATTTGGTTTTGAGTCTCGACCGCGAGGCGATGACCTTTAGCGGCCAAGTGACCATCAAGGGCAGAAAAACCGGACGGCCCAGCCAGCGGCTGACATTTCATCAAAAAGAGCTGAAAATCACCGCCACCACAGTCGTTAAGCACGACAAAAAAGGCGACCACGAACTCACCATAAATCGTATTAATAATCACAACAGTTTCGATGAGGTGCGGCTGCATGCCGGCGAGATGGTCTATCCGGGCAGCTACACGGTCACCATGGAATTCGCGGGCAAGATCACCAAGCCGATGAACGGCATCTACCCCTGTTATTTTAAGCATGGCGGCCAGGAAAAAATGCTGCTGGCGACGCAGTTTGAGAGCCATCATGCCCGCGAAGCTTTCCCCTGCATCGACGAACCGGAGGCCAAAGCCACTTTTGACCTGACGCTGGAAACAGTGGCCGGCGAAACCGTCATCGCCAACACGCCCGTCAAAACGCAGCAAACCAGCGGTCAAAAGCTGACCACCGTGTTTGAAACCACGCCCAAGATGTCATCCTACCTGCTGGCCTTGGTGACCGGCGAGATGGGCTATAAAGAAGCCGAGACCAAAGACGGCGTACTGGTGCGCACCTACGCCACGCCGGATAACGTGGACTACACCGACTTCGCGCTGGACTGCGCCGTCAAAACGCTGGAATTTTATAACGAATATTTCGACATCGCCTACCCGCTGGCCAAGTGCGACTTCATCGCTCTGCCCGATTTCGCCAGCGGCGCCATGGAGAACTGGGGCTGCATCACCTTCCGAGAGCAGGCCCTGCTGGTCGATCCGCAGAACACCTCGCTGCACCTCAAGCAATGGGTGGCCAACGTGGTGGCGCACGAGCTGACGCACCAGTGGTTCGGCAACCTGGTAACCATGCGCTGGTGGACCGACCTCTGGCTGAATGAAAGTTTCGCCAGCTGGATGAGCTACCTGGCCGTCGACCAGCTGTTTCCGGACTGGCAGGTCTGGACGCAGTTCATCGCCGACGAGCAGAGCTTGGGCCTGCGCCTCGACGCGCTTCAAAATACGCATCCGATTCAGGTGGAGATCAACCATCCCGACGAAATCCGCACCATTTTCGATGCCATCAGCTACGAAAAAGGCGCATCCGTGCTGCTGATGCTGCACAACTACCTCGGTGCCGATAATTTCCGCGACGGTCTGCGCGTCTATCTGAAGCGCCACGCCTACGGCAACACCGACACCATCGACCTCTGGAAAGCGCTCGAGGAGGCTTCTAAGAAGCCGGTGCAAGAATTTATGGGCGCCTGGACCGGCCAGAGCGGCTTCCCGATTGTGCGGGCCGAAGTTGGCAGCGGCCAGATGACCATCCAGCAAGAACGTTTTTATTTGAACCCCAAGGCCGATAAACAGCCGGCTACCTGGCCGATTCCGCTGCTGGCCTACGCGCCGCTCGACGCCGACACGGCTAATGACTCCGAACAATCCGTTAAGATTATGACGTCCGATGAAGCTCAATACGCCATTTTGAACCACGACCGGACCGGTTTTTACCGCGTGACCTACGACGCCGCGCACCTGGCCAAGCTCACCAAGGCCGTCCAAGCCGGCGAGCTGACGGTGCTTGATCGCTACGGCCTGCTGAGCGACGCCTTCGAAGCCGCCAAAGCCGGCTACGCGCCGACCGTCGAGGCTCTCAAACTGCTCGAGGCTTACCGCGGCGAAGACAACGTCATCGTCTGGGGCGCCATTTCCGACGCCTTGGGCAGCATCCGCAACGTCATGCAAGACGAAAAATTGCGCGACGCCATGAAACCGTATATCTGTCAGCTGGTGCAGGCACAGCTCCAGCGGCTCGGCTGGGAAGAACGCGCCGGCGACAGTCATTTTGACCGGCTGCTCCGGCCGATCATCCTGTCGCTGGCTTCGTTTGGCGAAGACAAAGACGTGGTGGCCGAAGCCAAAAAACGCTTCGCGGCCGCCAAAAAATCCGAAGATATCCATCCCGATCTGCGCGGCGTGGTTTACGGCACCGTGGCCCGCACCAGCGGCCCGGCCGAATTCGACAAACTGCTTGAGATGCACAATGCCAGCCAGAGCAGCGAGGAGCGCGTTACGCTGGCGGCGGCCTTATGCGGCTTCAAGCAGCCGGCGCTCATCAAGCGCACCCTTGAGCTCATCACCAGCGACAAAGTGCGCCTGCAAGACGCCTCGTACTGGATCGCCTACAGCTTCGGCAATCGCCACGCCAAACAAACCACCTGGCAATGGGTGCAAGGCCACTGGGACTGGCTGGAGCGCAACATGGGCAGCGACCTCAGTTTTTACCGCCTGCCAAACTACGTGGCCCGCGCCTTCAGCGACGAAACCTTCCTGCCCGAATTCCGGAAATTCTTTGAGAGCCACATGAGCACGGCCTTTGAGCGGCCGGTTAAGCAGGCGGTGGAGACTATTCAGTGGCAAGCCGCCTGGAAACAGCGCGACCTCATGGCCATCAAAACATACTTCAAAGCTTAAAAAGCTTGGCGAGCCGGATCTCGCCAATAACCTAAAATACGTTGTCGATAAAGCTCATGACCGTAAAGTTTGGCGGCGCGATCTCGATGGCGCCGAGCTGCGACGGGCCGCGCCACTTGGTTTCGGCCAGCCATGAAGTCGCCGCATAGCGCATTTGTTTGAGCTTGGTTGGTGTGATGGCCTCCAGGCCGCCGCCTTGGTCTTGGCTGCGCCGGTATTTCACCTCCACGAAGTAAATCGTATTGTCTTTGCAGGCGATGATGTCGATTTCGCAGCGCGGCCGGCGCCAGTTGCGCTCCAGCACTTGATAGCCGCGCATCTCGAGGTAAGTCGCGGCGGCTTTCTCGGCCCGCCGCCCGGTGTCCGTGGTATTCATGTCCTTATTGTATCAGTGCCCGGACCGGCTTAAAGCTGAGCCGGTGCAAATCGCTGACACCGTGCAGCCGCAGCCGCTCCAGATGCAGCGCCGTGCCGTAGCCGACGTGTTTTTCAAAACCATAGTCCGGATATTTGGCGGCGATTTCCGCCATGTAGGCGTCGCGGGCCACTTTGGCGACGATGCTGGCAGCGCTGACCGCCGGTACGCTGTCATCGGCCCTGATAAGTGCCTTAGCGCGCGGGTTCTCTGGAAAAAAATTGAGGTTGCCGTCGATGATAAGCTCGTCGTATTCCATGGTCAGGTGTGCCAGCGCCCGCTCCATGGCCAGCTTGACGGCCGCCGTCAACCCCAGCTTGTCCAGCTCCGCCGGCCGCACCCAGCCGAGGCCAACTGCCAGCGCTTCGGCCCAAATCTGTCCGGCCAGGGTTTCGCGCTGGTTTTTAGTAAGCTTTTTGGAATCTTTCAGACCCGCCAGCGGCGCGCCCAAGACAACCGCGCCGGCCACCAGCGGCCCGGCCCAGCAGCCTCGTCCTACCTCGTCAACCCCCGCCGTAATCATGAGCTTATTGTAGCAGCCCGACCGCCAACTCTGTCGGCCGCCCTGGTTGACTTTTTATAAGACTTATGTTAATGTGTCTCCAGATTTGTTGAGCTCATGATTTGCTCTTCGATGTTACATCGATTTCAGAGCAAGCGCTCCGAATCGACCTTTGACAGAGTAGAATTCGACCATCCTTCTAAAGGAGCGTGCCTAATGCTTCAAGAACCTCGTGAAGTCATCGCTGTGGTCTGCGCCGGAGTCCTAACGATCGTTTTGGGCTCTCTTTCAGTCCTCGCGGGTATCCTATCCGCCTACATGTTCTGCGTGTTCATCGCGGGCATGATGAGGAACAATTGCACCTATCCGTTTTACGACGCCGTCAGCTTCGAAGCTGACGTGCGCAGCGTGCTTCTCGTGATCCTCGGACCGGTAACGCTGGCCTGGGCTTTTCTAGGAACGCTGCCAGCCGCACTTCGCGAAGCAGAAAAATATCACGAAGAAGCGGACGAGATTGCCGACTATGAGGAAGCGGAACTGAGACGTCTGACCACCGCGGTTCGCCGTCAACGCGCCCTGCTTGTGCTAGCTTCGGCAGCCATAGTGGTAGCGATAATAATCGGGTTACTTGCCAAATAACGACACAGGAGGAAGCTATGCGCCTCATCAAGGCAGTGCTCATTTTGGGCGGCCTGGCAGCGCTGGGTAGTGCCGGCTTGTTCGCCAAGTACATGGAAGAAGGCATCGAAGGAAAGACCTCGTAATGCGAAAACTCATCGCGATAAGCCTCGGCCTGGGCCTGGTATATCTCTTTAGAGAATACTTGCGGTTCGAGTAAGCCGTCACGCACCTGAGAGGGAGGGGACAAGCGTCATGCTTGGTGAAGTGTTCCGGAGCTTTTGGCTCGCACTTCTTTACCCCTCTGCCCTTCACGAATTTCTACTCTGTCAATTTACTCTTATTTTTGAGCCATTAAAAAACTCCCGGGCGGGGAGTTTTGTTGTTTCGGCAGTAAATTTTTACTTGGTTTCGGCGTCTTTGTCTTTGGCGTCTGCGGCAGCTTCGCCGGCTTGGTCGTCATGCGCGGCCAGGGCTTCGGCGACTTTGGCTTCGTTTTTGGCTTCCTCGGCGGCTTTTTCTTCGGCCTTGGCGGCGGCTTCGGCTTTGGCCTGTTCGTGGAGCTTGGCTTCCTCGGCTTCGGCGGCGGCGTCGTGGATGTCGTTGACGGCTTTGCTGTCAAAATCGACGGCGCTCAGGCGGGCGGCCTTGCCGGTGCGCTGGCGCATGTAGCTGAGGTAATTGCGGCGGACTTTGGAGCGCTTGGTCACTTCCACCTGCACAACCAGCGGGCTATGCAGCAAAAAGCTCTTCTCAACGCCGACGCCGCTGGAAATGCGGCGGACGGTGATGCGGCTGGTGTGGCTGCCCTTTTTATCGGTGCGGATAACCAGCCCCTGGAAAATCTGGATGCGTTCTTTGTTGCCTTCGCGGATTTTCTGGTGCACGCGGACAGTGTCGCCGCTGCGCACATCAACGACGGCTTTCTTCTTCTGCTTGGCATTAATGGTGTCAATCACACTCGACATATCCGGTAGATTGTACATCATTTACTTCTCTCATGCAAGGCTTTTAGCCTGTTTTTGGCTTGTGTGGTCCGCTATACTAAGAAGATATGTCCGATTTTGACGAAAAAGCCCTGGCCCGCCACAAAGCGCTGCGCGGCAAGATGGGCGTCCACCTAAAAGATACGCTCGACAGCCGCGAGCAGCTGAGCACGTATTACACGCCCGGCGTGGCCGCCGTCTCGCGGCAGATCGCCGAGCACCCGGAAACCGCCGCCGACTACACCTGGCTCGGCAATAGCGTGGCCGTCATCAGCGACGGCTCGGCCGTGCTGGGCCTTGGCAACATCGGGCCGCGGGCCAGCCTGCCGGTCATGGAGGGCAAAGCCATGCTCTTTAAGCACTTCGCCGATATCGACGCCGTGCCGATCGTGCTGGACGTGCACTCGGCCGATGAAATCGTGGCCGCCGTCAAGGCGATCGCGCCGAGTTTCGGCGGCATCAACCTGGAAGATATCGCCGCGCCGATCTGTTTTGAAGTGGAAGACCGACTGGCCGCGGAACTGCCGATTCCGGTGATGCACGACGACCAGCACGGCACGGCCGTGGTCACGCTGGCCGGCCTCATCAACGCCTGCAAACTGGTCGGCAAACAGCTGAGCGACGCCAAAATCGTCGTGGTCGGTGCCGGCGCGGCCGGTACCGCCATCGTCAAACTGCTTCACAAATACGCCAAGCCGCGGATGTTCGTGGTCGACAGCCAGGGCATCGTCAGTGCCAACCGCACAGACCTGAACGACGAAAAGAAAAAGCTGCTGGAGTACTCTAACTTCGCCGGCATCGACGGCTCACTGGCAGATGTGGTGCAGGGCGCCGACATTTTCATCGGCGTTTCGCAGCCGGGCCTGCTGACGCCGGCAATGGTGCGCTCCATGGACAAAGACCCGATCATCTTCGCCATGGCCAACCCAACGCCAGAAATCATGCCGGACGAGGCGCGGGCCGCCGGCGCGGCCGTCATAGCCACCGGTCGCAGCGACTTCCCGAACCAAGTCAATAACGCCCTGGCCTTTCCGGGCATCTTCCGGGGCGCTCTCGATAATAAGGTACGGCAGATCACCGACGAGCACAAAATCGCCGCCGCCGAAGTCATCGCCGGCCTCGTGAAGAACCCCTCGGTCGATGAAATCATCCCCCACGTCAGCGACGACCGCTTGGTGCCCGCCATTGCCAAAGTAATAAAATAGTATCATACTATATCTTACTTAATCAGAGGTTTAGAACTATATGCGTTTTGAAACACACTGGGTACAACTAGATCACTGGACGACTCGTGATCAACATGGAAAGATGTGCGATAAAATATCTGCCGTACATCAAAGAGCCGCGGAATTAGGCGGAAAAGTTATTAGTAGTGTTGCCGATAATGACGTCGGAATTTACATGACAACCGTCCTGCCTGAGACGCTTGAGGAGGAAAATGTATTAGCGTTAATTCCTCCTGCACCAGATCAAAACGCCGAACGTTAGCCCACCACGCGGGACAGTTCTTCGAGGGTGGTTTGGCCGGCCACGACTTTGAGGATGCCGTCTTGCTGCATAGTGCGCATGCCGGATTTTTGGGCGGCGTCTTCCAGGTTTTGGGTGGTGGCTACGACCTTGGGATTTTCCAGAATGGCCCGGATCGGCTCGCTCATCATGAACTGTTCACGGATGGCCAGCTGGCCCTGAAAACCGTAGGGATTTTCTTCGGACTTGCCAGGTTCGTAGAGTTTCAGGCCGTCCAGATTCGGCTTCGGGATAGCTTCCGGCAAGCTATTGATAACGTCGCTGATCTGCCGCCACTCGGCTTCCGACGGGTCGCGCGGCTGCTTCAGATTGTCGTCCAGCCGGCGGATCAGCCGCTGCGCCATTACCAAGCGGATGGCCGAGATAAACAGCGGATTTTGGCCGATGATGTCGCCCAAGCGGGTCAGCGCCGCGGCAGCCGAACCAGCGTGGAACGTACAGAGTACCAAATGGCCGGTCAGGGCGGCTTGCAACGCCGTGCGGGCGGTGTCCATGTCGCGGATCTCGCCGATCATCACGATGTCCGGGTCGAGCCGCAGCACGGCGCGCAGCTTGTCGGCAAACGAGTCGTCGTTGCCGCCCTCGCTGGAATGCACCGAAATCTGCGTGATGCCCGGAAACTGATATTCCACCGGATCTTCGATGGTAATGATCTTGCGGCTGTCGTTGTTCAGCGAATTGAGCATGGAGTACAGCGTGGTGGTCTTGCCGGAGCCGGTCGGGCCAACAATCATCACCAAGCCGCTCGGTTTGGCGATGATGTCGTCCACCACCTTGCGCTCCTGGTCGGACAGCCCCAGCTTGTCCAGCGTGTACATCGAGGCGTCCATATTAAAGAGGCGCATCACCACGTCCATGCCATTGATGGTCGGCACCGTTTCCAGACGCACATTGACGTCGACCTCGTTGCCGTCGGCCATTTTGACGCGCTGGGCGATGTGGCCCTGCTGGGCTTCGTCGGCCGAAGTCGAGACGTTGCCGGCGCTGGCAATCGCCGAAATCAGAATGCGGTATTTATCCGGCTGCAAATGGGCGATGGGATGCAGCACGCCATCAATCCGGAAGCGGATGCGTACGTAATCGCGCTGCGTCTCGATGTGAATGTCCGAGGCGTTCAGCCGGTGGGCCTGCGCCACCAGATAGGCCAGCATATCGTCGGCCTTCACTTGCGCCAGAATGTCCGAAATTTGCGCCACCAAGTCGTCGGTGCCCGCGGTGTTCAGCTCAATATCGTGATAGACGATCTGTTTGGGCGGGTCGTACAGGCGCATGTATTCGCGGTAGCCGGCGTCGGAAATGATGGCAAAATTGACCCGCTGATCGGCAAATCTTTGTTGTAAATTTTGCATCGTTTGTTGGGACGTGGTGGTGGTGACGCCGAACAGAATGTTGCTTTTGTCGGAGCGCACCGGAATCACTTTGTACTGGTAGAGCTCCGGCACCGTCAGCCAGTTTTTGTAGAGCGGCTTGGGGCCGGGCTGCGAGGTGTCGAAATACTCCATGCCGAGCACGCGGGCGCGGCGCTGGGTCGACTGTTCTTCTTCGGCGCGAGCCGGGTCTTGGTTTGGGTCCATATGGCTCTTAGTATAAAGCATAAGCGACGTTATCGGGTATAGTTATGACATGCGCCGGCTTGTTTTGATCGTCCATAATCTGCGCAGCAGCCACAACGTTGGCTCTTTGCTGCGAACTTCTGAGGGTTTGGGTGTAGAGCGCGTCTATTTGACCGGCTACACGCCGTATCCGCTGGCGCCGCACGACAGCCGTTTGCCGCATATCGCTCGCCGAGTCGCTAAACAGATCGCCAAAACGGCGCTGGGCGCCGACACCATGCTTGATTGGCAGCATCGGGACAATATTGACGAGCTAATTAGGGAGCTTACAGCGGACGGATTCACAGTTGTGGCGCTGGAGCAGGCCGCAAATTCCGTCAAACTGCCCGATTTTGAGCCGCCCGAAAAAATCGCGCTTGTTGTTGGCCGCGAAGTTGAAGGCATCGAAGCCGAGGTGCTCGCCCAAGCCGACCGCATCGTCGAAATCCCGATGTTTGGCCATAAAGAATCCTTCAACGTCGTCCAGGCCGCCGCCATGGCACTCTACAAACTCCGGTTTGACTAATATCTCTAACGTGATTAAATACTTAAATGTCTGGTGAAGCGCCGCCTCCTACCGCTGTTGTTTTGGCAGGGCTCGAGCCCACCGCCACCGTCCCCGAGCAAATCGCCGCACTGAATCTGGCCGGTTTTTCTTACGAAGCCATAGCCTATGTCGTCGGTGTCAGCCGCGGCACGATAAATAATTGGGCAGACGAAAGACATGCGCCGCAGAGCCGGAAGAAAGCCCGGCATCTGGACGACATCCGCTTCGCCGCGCGATTGCTGATTGAAGACGGCGGGCTGGAGCCGCCGGCCGCTGCCCGCTGGCTCACCAAAGAGAACGGCAGCAATCCGCGCTACCCTATTCTTGACGCTATCCGCGAACATCCCAACGAAATGCTCGAAAAAATAAGCGAGGTCATAGCCGACCACTCGTAAAGTATCCCGCCTAACGGCTAACTTGCTCAATTCGCTTTCGTCCTTTTGGACTCATCAGCACAAATGCACATTTGTGGAGCGAAAAAGTTTTGTGAGAGTGATAGAAAGCTGATTGGAAGGAGTCGTGAAACTCTAAAAACTTCCTCTTTCTATTACTTCACAAAACCGGTTCCCCTCGGGCCTCTACTTTCGTAGACTTCTTTACCCGAGGGGGTGTTCGAGACACTTTCAGGCCTCGGCAGGCTTTTTTAAGCTGGCTGGACCTCTGGGCAGCCGACGGGCTACAATCTCATCTTGTGGCGGAGCCGGATATTCCCGAAGGAAATACCACATATCCCGAGTAGCTACCAGCAAGGTGCCTTCCCTATCTACCGAGAAAACCTCGATAGCGGACGGCTTACACGGTTTTTTCAGCTCTTTGGCAAACTCTTCCTCGGTTCGCTTCACCTCAACAGACTCGTACTGCAGACCAGCGGCCTGGGCTTGCACTATCGCGCCGATAAAGTTAGCTTTCACGGCTTCGAACAGCATGAGCAGGCGCACACCGATAATCACAGTTCCACAACAGAGAGCCACGGCCGCAACGACAATCATTACTGGCGCCCACATTACCTCGATTGGCGTGAGAATCAGGTAGATCGCCAGACAGACGCCTATAGCTATTAACAGGGAGCCTCCTATGAATCCGCCGATCATAAAATCCCTGTCCAGATCCTTCTCTTGCATGTGTGCCTCCGATAGGCGATAGAAAAGAACATTCTACACGAACTTGCATCATAATAACATATAGTAGGAATTAATCAATAATTGCCCTTCTCGAGCGCCGCTTATGGTATAATCTATTTGTCAGCTAATCAAAAATAAACATGTCTCTGGCTACCCGACCCAAACGAACCTCTGCGGCGCATAAAAAGCGCAGCGGCCGCCATCATCGCAAAAGCGACTCTTATATGAAGACCTATTGGCCGTATATTCCGATGCTGCTGATTGTGGGGCTCGGGCTGATTGTTAACACCATCTGGTCGCACAGCGGCGTGCTGGGCGCGCAAAGTGATTTTAGCGCCGCTGCCCTGCTGACCGACACCAACCAACAGCGTGCCGCGGATCATGAGCCGAACCTCAAGCTCAACGCGCAGCTCGCCGCCGCCGCTCAAGCCAAGGCCAACGACATGGCCGCCAAAAATTACTGGTCGCATAATTCGCCGAGTGGGCAGACGCCTTGGTCGTTTATTACCGCCGCTGGCTATCACTACGAGGCCGCCGGCGAGAACCTGGCCTACGGTTTTAATGACAGCGCCGACGTGGTCAGTGCCTGGATGAACAGCCCGACGCACCGCGCCAACGTGCTCGGCAGCGATTATAAAGACGTCGGTTTCGGCGTGGTGCAGGCGCCGAATTATCAGGGCAAAGGGCCGGAGACCATCGTGGTGGCCGAATACGGCGATCCGGCCGGCGTGACGCCGGCCATCGTCAGCACGAGCGGCACGGGCACCTCGGCCGCTAACTTAGCCGGCAGCTCCAAGCCGGTCTCGCGCGTTCAGCTGATGACCGGCCAACAGGCCTGGATCACCGCCGCCGTCTCGGCGCTGGCCGGCGCCGCCGTCATGCTGTTCATCGTCCGCCACGGCCTACGCTTCAAGCGGCTGGTGCTGGAAGGCGAACACTTTGTGGCTCAGCATGCCTTCCTGGATATCGCTCTGGTATTCGTTGGCACGCTAGCCATTATCTTCGCGCAAGCCAGCGGCACCATCCACTAATTTTAGGCGGCAGCAGGTCGCAAAGAAGCCAGCTGCTTTTTCTCATCCTTTGCTTTTAATAGTCCATTAAACTCTTTTTCGTTAACAAAATAAATTTTCGCGTTCATTTCCCGCAGGGCGTCGATCGAGCTTTGGTATTCTGCCTTTTTTAGTGGTTTTACCGGTGTTTTGCTTACTTGCTCCGAGTCTTCGAGGCCGGCTTGCGGTGTCACTTCAAATGTCACTGCCGGCACTGTATAAATCGCGCCGCCTTTATCCTTGCTGGAGTATTCCTGCTCGTCGGCACAAATAATTATATAAGGGTCTTCTTTGGCGTTCATCAGTATCGCATGCCCTTTAACAGCCAGGTACATTGCAGCAAGGGTCCGGTTTGAAGTGGCGAAAACATAGTCACCGATGTATTTGTTGTTTGAAAGTGTCCTTTTCGGTTCGATTATTTTTAGATTTTTTTGGGGTGACGCGTGATAGAGAACCTGCATAATTTAATCATAACAAATCTACTTAATGACGAGGTTTTCGGTGCCGACGAGTTGTTGGAGCTGGGTGAGGCCGTCGCTGGCGCGGTTGATGCCGCCGGGCAGTTTGATGGCTTGCTTGGCGGCGGCGTCGCCGAGCACCAGCACTACTTCGGTGTCGCCGCGGTTGCTGTCGATGGTTTGCTTGAGCGACAGCAGGGTCCGCTCGTCGCCGGTGTCGCTGAGGCGGATGTAAACCCGTTCGCTGGCCGGCTTGGCGTCAACCGCCGGCGCTGCTTTCTTTTGGCCGGAAGGCTGGTAGGCGGCCGCTTGCTCGGCGGTGATTTCGCGCACGTTTTCCACCAGCACTTTCACTTCGCCAGTGCGGTTGCCGTCTTTGTCGCGGCTGTTGACCTTGCCGCGAATCAGCACCACGCGGTCCTGCTGTAGCTGCGCCGCGAACTGCTCGTAATTGCCCGGAAACAGGATGATTTCCAGCTCGCCGGAATGATCTTCGATCTTTATAAAGGCCATTTTTTTGCCGTTGCGAGTGGTGATGTCGCGCACGCTGGCCACGATGCCGCCCACCGTCACCAGCTTGCCGTCGTGCTCGGCCTGCAGGCTGTTCAGCGGCACGGTCTGCTCGCTGAGCATGACTTCGAAAGCTTCCAACGGATGCCGGCTGAGGTACAAACCGAGCAGCTCGCGCTCCCATTGCAGTTGCTCGTGCTCGTCAATTTGCGTTGGCGGCTCCGCCAGATCGAGCCGCGGTTTTTCGATAATCGACTCATCGGCCGCGCCGAACAAATCGGTCTGCCCGGAATTGGCCTGCTTTTGCAGCCGCGAGGCGAAGGCCATGATGAGATCCAGATTGTGCAGCAGCATATCGCGCCGCCCAAAGCGGTCAAAGGCGCCGGCTTTTATGAGACTTTCCATGGTTTTACGGTTGACGATGCTGTTATTGACCCGTTTCAGGAAGTCTTCCAAATTCTCGAACGGCCCGGCCTCGCGGGCCCGCAGAATTTCCTCGACGGCGCCGGTGCCGACGTTTTTGATGGCCGCCATGCCAAAGCGGATTTCTGTCCGGCCCGGCACCACGGCAAACTCCACAAACGACTCATTGACGTCCGGCGGCAGCACCGTCAGACCCATGTGCTTGCACTCCGTGATTTCGATGGCCAGGCGCTCGTTGTCGTCGTAATCGCTGGTCATCAGCGCCGCCATAAAGGCCGCCGGGTAGTTGGCCTTCAAATAGGCCGTCCAGTAGGCCACCTGGGCGTAGCAGGTGGCGTGGGCTTTGTTGAACGAGTAGTCGGCAAAGGGCTGAATCTGCGCCCACAATTTCTGGGCGTCTTTTTTGGTCAGGCCTTTTTTGATACAGCCTTCGATAAAACGCGGCTCCTCGGCTTCCATGATGTCGCGCTTCTTTTTGCCGATGGCTTTGCGCACCAAATCGGCCTCGCCGGCCGTGTAGCCGGCCACCAGCTGCAGCAGCTGAATCACCTGCTCCTGGGTGGTGATAACGCCGTAAGTTTCGCCCAGCACCGGCTCCAGCGATTGGTGCAAGTAGGTGATCGAAGCCGGATTATTTTTGCCTTTAATAAAGCGCGGGATTTCGGCCAGCGGGCCGGGCCGATACAGCGCGTTCATGGCCACCAGATCGGAAAATTCGGTTGGTTTGAGCTCGCGCAGGTAGCGTTTCATGCCGGCCGATTCAAACTGGAAGACGCCGGTAGTGTCGCCCGCCCGGAAGAGCGCGAAAGTTTTGTCGTCGTCGTTTGGAATGTCGCTGAGCTCGATTTGTTTGTCGTGGACGCGGCGGATGATACGCAGAGCGTTGTTCAAAATCGTCAGGTTGCTGAGGCCGAGAAAGTCCATTTTGAGCAGGCCGAGCTCCTCGATTGGGCCCATCGAATACTGCGTGGCGATGACGCCTTTTTGAGCCATTTCGAGCGGCGTGTAGCAGACGATGTCTTCGGGGGCGATCACCACGCCGGCCGCGTGCACGCCGTGCGACCGAATCGTGCCTTCCATTTGCACCGCCAGATCGAAGACGCGCTTGGCCGTTTGGTTGGAATTGTACTCGGCTTTGAGGTCGCGGTCTTCCTTCAAAGATTTAGCCAAAGGGATGTGCCGCCCCTGCACCGGCGGCGGAATCATTTTGGCCAGCCGGTCGGCCTCGGCGTAGGGCACTTGCAGCACGCGCGACACGTCGCGCACGGCGTTTCGGGCCGCCATCCGGCCGAACGTCACAATGTTGGCCACGCGCTCCTTGCCGTACTTTTCAACGCAGTACTGGATGACCTCGTCGCGCCGCGTGTCCTGAATGTCGATGTCGATGTCGGGCATGCTGATGCGCCCGGGATTCAAAAAACGCTCGAACATCAAGCCGTATTTCAGCGGATCGATTTCGGTAATGCGGATGGCGTAAGACACGATCGAACCAGCCGCCGAACCGCGGCCCGGACCGAAGATAATGCCCTGATCTTTGCCCCATTTAATGAAATCCTGGACGATTAAAAAGTAGCCGTTGAAACCCATCGAATTGATAGTGTCGAGCTCGTATTCGGTGCGTTCAATCATCTCTTTGGTGAGCAGTTTTTTGGCGGCCGCTTCGCTGAGCTTGGCGGCTTTTTGGTCATCGACGCCGCCGTAGCGCCAGGCCAGCCCCTGCCAGACGAGCTTGTGGAGATACGATTTTTCGCTTTCGCCTCGCGGCACCGGAAATTTTGGAATCAGGATCTTGCCTAATTCGATGTCAAGATTACAACGTTTGGCAATCACCTTTGTGTTAGTGATGGCTTCCGGATGATCTTTGCCCCAGCGCTCAATCACCTCCTTCGGCTCGGTCACGTGCAGCTCGATGTCCTTAAGGCTCATGCGATTTTCATCGCTCAGGAACGAGCCGGTTTGCACGCACAGCAAAATCTCGTGCGCTTCCTGGTCTTCATGCTTCAAATAGTGAGCGTCGCAGGTTACCACGCAAGGAATGTCGAGCTCCTCGCTCAATTTCAGCAACTGATCGTTGATGGCCGACTGCACGTCCCACATGCTGGAATGTTTGGCGTGGCCGTGGTCCTGCAGCTCCAAATAATAGCGGTCGCCGAACTGCTGCTTGTACCACTGCGCGGTCTCCTTGGCCAGCTCGTACTGCCCCTGCCGCAGCTGGTCGCCGACCTCGCTGGAAGCGCAGCCGCTCAGACAAATCAGCCCCTCGTTGTGCTTGGCCAGCAGCTCGCGGTCAATGCGCGGCCGGTAATAAAAGCCTTCCAGGTTGGCGATGGTGCTGAGTGCCATTAGGTTTTGATAACCCGTTTGGTTCATAGCCAGCAAAATCAGGTGATAATTCGGCTTGTCCTTACCAGGCTCTTTGTCGTAGAGGCTGCGGGCAGCGATATACGTTTCCATGCCGATGATCGGCTTCACGCCATTAGCCTTGGCCGCCTTGTAAAACTCGATGGCGCCGCTCATGGTGCCGTGATCGGTAATCGCCACCGACTCCATGCCGCTCTTTTTCACAAAATTGATGAGATCCGGCACTTTGGTGAGCCCGTCAAGCAAACTGTACTGTGTGTGATTGTGCAGGTGCACGTAGTCACTTGGTTTCAGCTTTGCGTTTGCCTTGGTCGTCTTTGTTTGCGCCACGCGAATATACCCTCGAATTGCCTTCCCTTATCCTTTAATTATAGCACTTCGCCGCGGCGAACCGAGCTATTTCTTGAGGTATTTTTTGAGGTTGTCGAGGGCGCTATTGGCTTGTTTGACGGCTTTTTCGAGGTCTTTGTCCTCGGCTTCGCCTTCGTGGAGGGCGCTGAGCACTTCGCGGACTTTTTCTTTGCTGTCGGTGGCGCGGTTGGTCAGATCGTTGAGTTCGTCTTTGGCTCGGCCGCGCAGGCCGCCGCCGCGGACTTTGGCTTGAGCCAGCGTTTTGTCGAGCTGGGTGTGTAATTTTTTGAGGTCTTTTTCGGCTTCGGCCAGACCGCGGCTGGCGTTGTCTTTAATGTCGCGGCGGGTGTCTTTGCCGCTCTGCGGCGCGGTTAAAATGCCGGCCAAAAAGCCGAACACGCCGGCCACGGCGCTGCCAATAGCCAGGCGTTTCATATTTTGGCGTCGCTGCCTGCGGGTAGTGATCATTTGCGCCTGCCTTTCTGGGTAGCTTTCATAATATTGCGGATCAGTTTGAACATGGCCAGCGGGCCGGAGGTGTCGCGCAGTACTTCGGCGGCAGACTCAACGGAATCGGCTACTTCCTCGGCCTTGGCAACCACTTCGCGCAGCGCCTTGATGAGCTTAAGCACGCCGGCCATCACGCCGATGCAGAGCAGCAGGAACACACTCAGCAGCGCCGCGACGACAATCAGCAAAACTTGGTCGGTGGTAGTCATGGTTCAAGTATATAATTAAACAAATTTATTGCAATCGTCTGTATAAATATTCACGCAGCTCGGCGGCAATATCCGGCCGTTCGAGCGCAAAATCGAAGACTGTTTTCAGATATTCCAAGGGGTTGCCGGTGTCGTAAAAGGTGCCGTCGGCGATTTCGCGGGCGTACATATGAAAGCCGTCGTCAATCATTTTTTGCATGGCTTCTTGGATTTTGAATTCGCCGCCGGCCGCGTCATGCCCCTGCAGCTGCTTTTGCAAATAATCCAAAATGGCCGGCTCCAGCACGTAGCCGCTGACCGACGCCAAATCGGAAGGCGCCGCCTGGCGGCTGCCGGGCTTTTCGACGATGGTGGTCATGTCGAGCACACCCGGCGCCACTTCTTTGCCGGCCACGTAGCCGTAATTTTTATAATCTTGCTCGCCATCGCGCTGCACGCAGGTGAGAACCGAGCCGCCGCGCTGCTCATAGACCTCAATCAGCTGCCGGAAGCGGCTGGGCGTGGCGCGCACGAAATCGTCGGCAAAGGTGTAAATGACCGGCTCGTCGCCAATCAAATGCGCCGCGTTGAGCAGCGGCGTACCGGTGCCGTACGGACCTTTTTGGCGCACGTAGGCAAAGTTGGCCAGCTCGGAAATCCGCTTGGTCTTTTCCAGCAGCTCCTGCTTGCCGGCACTTTTCAGATTGGTGCGCAGATCGGTGCTCATGTGATCAAAATGATCCTCGATGGAGCGCTTATGGTAACCGGTGACGATGACGATGTCCTCGATGCCGGCGTCCACCAGCTCCTCAACGATGTTCTGGATAATCGGCTTATCCACCAGCGGCAGCATTTCCTTGGGCATGGCCTTGGTAAACGGCAAAAACCGCGTGCCGAAGCCGGCCGCCGCAATCACCGCTTTTCGAACTTTTTGTTGCTCTGCCATACCTCGATTGTATCATCCAGACTGACTACCTTCTCAAAGCAGGCAAAGTTAAGAGCAAGCGTAATACTCTGATCGGGACAGCCACTCGGCACATACACCATTTGCGTGCCGTAAGAGATGGTCACATCGACATGCTATTGACGAAAACCCAACCTTTTGTAAAAATATATAAACTATGTTTCCCCAAGCAGAGAACCTCGCCGATGGAATGGCTACTTGGGGGTTGATTGGTCCTGGTAATATCGGAACCGAGCTGCGCCGCCAGCTCGGCCAAGATTATGTTTCTAACCGTTTGGCACTGAGCCGGTTGCCAGAATTCGTACTCCGCTCGAGCGGAGTATTTGATGCAGCGGGGGAAGAGCTTGGCGTCGGAGCTATTGAAGAGTTCGACGAATTGCCAGATGTCACGTTCGTCGCCATGCCTTCGACCGACGATGGCAAAGCCGCGTACGACTATATATCGCATATCCTTGACCGGGGGAAAATCGCTATCACGGCCGAAAAGGGCGCGCTCGCTAATAACTTCGATGATTTACGCGACCGCTCCGATGAATTCCGCCGACTCGGCGTAAATGCCACCGATGGCGGCGGAACCCGCCTGCTGGACGTGGCGCAGATGTACGCGACAGATATCGGAAATATCTCACAAGTCCACTTGTCGCTTAACGGGACACTCTCCGCCGTAATGAGCATGGTAGCGCCCCCGGAAGGCCTAGGTATGTCACTAGGCCAGGCCGTCGACCAGTCAATACGACTCGGCTATGCCGAACCGGGAGCGACCACACCGTACGAAGTAATCAAGCAGGAAGCTGAAGCGGACATCCCCAAGAAAACAGCCATATTCTTCAACAGGTTGGCTCTCGGCGAAACGTCAATCGACTGGACGGACCTGAAATTTGACCTTACCAATAGTCAGATAGCCCAAGTAGTCGAAGAGGCCAAAATACGGCGATTCATTGTCTCTATCTATGCCAACAACCATTTGGCCAATGGCATCAAGTGCCCGGAAGACGATATAGTCGGGGGCTTCAGCACGGAACACGAAGACTGGAAAATAGTGGGTGGTTTCCGGCACGTTGAACGAAATCCCCTATTTGCTCCTTTGGCTAACGTTACGGGGCCCGGCGCCGGTCTTGTGATCGGCCTCGGCCCGAACGAAAGCGATGGAGTGTATTCTCTCACCGGCCCCGGAGCCGGCGTGAGCCCGACGGTGAACACCATGATCGACGACTATGTGGCAAGACGATAAGTTCTTTCATGAGAATTCATATGCTACCCCGGCAAGGATACGGTACAATTTAAATTAGTATGAACGATTTCGTAACCATCACGAAGACAACCGCTAAAGGGAGCGGGGTTTTTGCCGCCAAAAATATCAAAAAAGGCCAACTCGTAGTCCACGGGAGAGGCTTGTATAGAGTCAAGGATAGGACTGTACATTCGTTCCAACTCGGCAAAGACAAATTCATGCAGCTTGATAAATTAGCGCGCAGCATAAACCATAGCTGCGAACCGAATCTTGGTGTCAGAAATAATGATTGTAACGGCTATGACTTCATTGCCCTCAGAGATATTAAAGCCGGGGAAGAACTCACGTGGGATTATGAGACGACCGAATATGAGGTGCTTTGGTTCAAAGAATGCACGTGCGGATCAAAGCGTTGCCGCCATCAGATAAGGGGGTTCAAATTCCTGGATCGAAAAACTCGGGAAAGTTTTGGTGAATTTATGGCCGACTATCTTAAATCCGCCGCCGCCCAAGCTTAGTGGGCTGACCGGCCTCCGAAGCAAAACATTTTAATTTTCGAGTAGCTCGGCGTGCAAGATTTCTATGACTCTCCTCACTTCGGAACTTTGTACCGTCAACGCCAAACTGGGACTTTCCTCATGTGAGATCACTTCGCGCATCGACAGACCTGCCTTCGCGATTTGGGTAGCGACTCTACCGAGTATCGAGGTATACGTCAAGGGATCTACGAGTTCCTGGCCTATGACATAGACGGCACCCTGATCGCGCTTGATAGTCACCTTCGATTTTTCGCCGCTTATGGTATTCGCCTGGATATATTCTCTCAATTGTAAAAGATTTTCTTCGGTGACACCGCTGTTGAAAATGATTTTTAGGCGATCTTCGCCAGTTGGTATATTCGACCATGACATCCCAAGTTCGCCTATTTTCGTTAGGATAGGACTGACGTAATTCTCAGCGTCCGCCATACCGATATCATAAGTGCTTATTGCGACCAGATCAGCCTTGCCGGTAACCCCGATGACCGGGTGATCCGGATCGGAGCAGCGGTTCGAAGTAATGCGAGTGCCGGCGGCGTCGGCATTAAAAGTATTTTTTACTTGCATTTCCACGCCCATCCTCGCCGCATACGCAATCGCGTCACCGTGCACGACGCCGTTTCTCTCTGTTATCCCGTGCATTTTTTCACGCATTTCGTCATGAGTCATCTCGGGAATAACATGGGCCTGAGGCACGATGTCCGGATCGGCGCTCAACACGCCATCTTTGTCAGTATAATTCTCATTTATCCAACCGCCTAAGCCTTGATTCAGGAGCGCGCCAGTATAAATGACACCGCTCGTATCAGAGCCCCCTCGTGGCAAGGTATTGAGGGCGCCCGTCGTGTTGTCGTAACCAAAAAAACCTGGCACTACCACCTGGCGGCCAGCTCGCACGAATGGAGCGACCTGTTTACGGATCGCGCGGACACTTTCCCCTACTTGCACTACGCCACCAGAAAACCGAAGGTCGCTCGGCAGGTAGAGGGCGCCCGTCAGTTCCGCGAGCAACCGCGCGCTAAGATATTCGCCGATCCATTGAAAGCCATTGGGTCTTGCTTCTGGCCGCATAAGCTTATAAGCGTCATCGACCACTCTGTCGAGGGCTCGTCCGGCAAGCATGGAGTATACCTGACGATTCCGGGCCAAAACGAACTCTTGCGCTTCTGCTATGGCGATATGATCCGACTTGTCGACGGCCCTTTCAAGGTCAATGAGCGCGTCCGTCACCTTCGGGCAGCCATTACCATCAAAAGGCTCCTTACCGATAGCGGACACGATCGTTACTCCGTTTCTTTCAGGCTCTTCAGTAAAAATTTCAGCTACTTGTTCAGGGCGAGACATAGAGGAGCCGCCAAATTTTAATACAGATCGTTCAATCATTATTCGTACTCGGTGACATAGCCGTCGGGACGAAGCGTAGGAAACAGTACCACGTCCCTGATAGATGAAGAATCGGTGACGAGCATTACCAACCGATCGATACCGATACCCAGGCCGGCCGTTGGCGGAAGACCATATTTCAAAGCCCGGATGTAATCGTGATCCATCGGCATGGCTTCGTCGTCATGCTCACTGGCCTTTTCCTGCTCCTTAAAACGGAGATACTGTTCTCTCGGATCATTCAGTTCGCTAAACCCGTTGCAAATCTCGCTTCCTCCCACAATTCCTTCGAAACGTTCAGTGTAACCGGGCCTGTCGCGGTGGCTGCGAGCGAGTGGCGAAACTTCTTCCGGGTATTCCGTGACGAAAATCGGCCCCCACAGGTCCGATTCTACGGTTTTTTCATACAATTCGAGCAACAATTTTCCCGGACCGAAGCTTTTCTCGTAAGGAATGTCGTATTGCCGACAGAGCGCGCGTAAATGATCGATGTCGGTCTCAACGGTCACTTCCTCGCCCAATTGCCGGCTTACGAGCGCATCCATGGGCACTTTAGGCCAGGGGGGTGTAAGATCCAGGGTCCTTCCCTGGTACTCGATTACCGCGGAGCCGGTAACCTCTTCAGCTACTGTCGACACGAGCTGCTCCGTGAGTTCCATCTGTTTCTCATGATCCCAGTAAGCGGCGTAGACCTCCATCATGGTAAATTCGGGATTGTGACGAGTCGAGATACCCTCATTACGGAAGACCTTCCCGATCTCAAATACACGCGTCAACCCGCCGACCACCAAACGTTTCAAATAAAGCTCCGGAGCGATGCGCAGATAAAGCTCCATATCCAAGGCATTATGATGCGTTTCGAAGGGCCGCGCGGCTGCGCCGCCGTAGAGAGGTTGCAGAATGGGTGTTTCTACTTCGGTAAAATCCCGGGCTTCGAGTTCACGCCGGATAGTGGAGACTATCTTGCTCCTTTGCTTGAACCGCTCAAGAGAGTCGCGGTTAACCGCCAGATCCACGTAACGCTGACGCGCAATGGTTTCGGGGTCCCGTAATCCTTGTTTACCCGGAAAAGGCAGTTCGGTTTCGGCTAACGGTACCCATCTGTCGGCAAATATACTTGGCTCGCCCCGTTTCGTGACTCCTAAGGTACCTTCAACACCGATCCAGTCTCCAAGGGTAATTTTCGCGAAATCGTCGAAATGATCCGTTGATCCTTCTTCGGCGATCACCTGCAAAGACCCTTCTTGGTCGAAAAGATCACCGAAAACTATTCTTCCTTGGTCGCGCAAAGCCAGGATCCGCCCAGCCATGCTCGCTCTCTCAAGTGTTTCTCCGCTCTCAACAAGATCCCGGGCATTAGCCGTATCAGAAGTTACCTCGAAGGAATATTGGTCGCGTGGGCTCCTCGCTTCTGCCATGTTGGTATCTTACAAAGTATTCTTTACATTGACAATATTTTATTTTAGATTAGTAAAACATTAGGTTTTTCACCGTAAGAAAAATAAATCATCACTTGCATTAACGTGTAGATAGCGTATTATCATCATTAATGAGTTATATACGGTATCAGACCAAGAAAGACAAGAAGCTTGCCAAGCTTCAGCCGTAACGCGCCTGACCTTACTAACTAAAGCCCCGCGTTACGGGAGGGGCTTTTAGTTTTCTAAGCCAAAGGAGCTACACACGCATGGCCGAACAAGCACTAAATCTAACAAGTTCTATCGGGGCGGTATGGCCGCCTGTCATCTCTACTAATGATCGTATAAAAGGTTTTTGCGATGAAGCGGTTATCACGCCAGAAGATGCAGAAAATTTTGCCACGGAATTTGTGCACAGCCAACAAGATGCCTGCCAAGACGCTAGCATAAGCCGAGTTAGTATCCGCACGATCGCCAGTCTTGAAGCTGTTCGCTCGCTCGATGAGTTAGGCGTGCCACTAGAAGCCGCTATGCCCATAAAAGGTTCTAACGATAGGATTATAGTCTACGCGGGATGGAACGCGCCTGAGCGAACGATTTCAGAAGATTGGCTGCAAAGGCACCACAAGGTACTCAATCAAATAGTAACCGCCTCGCTCACCCCTCAACACCGGTTCATTGATATGCGCCCTCAAGTAATAGATCGCCGAACTAGCGAAGCGGTAAAGGAAAAAATGATTGATCGGTTTGTTGGCTTGTATGCTTTCTTCGGCTATGACGAACAGGATGTAGAGGATCTGCTTTTTAATCCAGCCAATACTATCGCATATATTGAGGATGATGAGGGGATAGTGTCCACGGCCATGGCAGAACGAGCGACCTTAAATATTAAAGGACACGGTCAAACAGAAGTAGCGGAGATTACAGAAGCTATCACGCGTCCTTCAGAGAGAGGTAAGGGGTTTTATAGGGCGATTTCCGGCTACTTGGGGAATCAACTACTCAACGATAGGGACCCTTTGGATGTCATATACGGAGAGAGCAACCTAGCTGTAAGTGGTGTCCTCATAGCGGCACATCAAAATGGGCGGCGGTTCAGTTATTTCGATAGAGAAAGACTGGCGGTCAACCAACCTGCTTTCGGCATTATCCAGCAAAACTTCAAAGTGGAAGATGGCCAGGAAGATCGATCGTACAATGATTTCGCATTATCTTATTTTCCCCTGGACTAGCATATGATTACTTTCACCAACGAACCACTCAAAGATCTCTTTTCCCAATCCAAGCTTCTTATATTGAATTTTGACGAAATACCCCGCCACACCCCATCCTCGCAAAATACCCAGACTTACTTTGAGGAATGTGAAGCACGAGAACTTGATCCTCGCCAGCCCGCTCATAGGCAACGATTTCACAACAGAGTACTAGAGGCAACCGGCTATCGCTATCTGGTGAGCAGATACGGAGAGGACCGGCTAGCGATGCTGAAGGGGTCATCGATTGCGGATGAAGGGAGAACTATTCATCTCGGAATTGATATATTTTGCAAAGACCTAGAGGAGGTCTACGCTCCTTGTAATGGAGAAATAGTAGTAATAGGAAAGGAAAGCCAGTCGCATAGCTTCGGTAATTACTTGATTATGCGGCCTGACGACTCAGCCACTTACATTTTACTAGCACATTTATCTGACGACCAGGCAACAACGAAGAAAAAGATAAAAGTCGGCGAACCAATAGCGAAGCTCGGAGACTATGTGAATAACGAAAATGGTGGCTGGTCACGACACTTGCACTTACAGATGTTGCGGGAACTTCCGGGACCTGGAGAGGCACCAATTGGTTATTCCTCGACCGAAGATTTCGAAGAGAATGCTGGGAGATTCCCCGATCCTATGCCGTATTTTCCTAGATGGCGCGTAGCTGATTAAACTTAGCTAGTCACGTACCCAGACCCCAATAGCGCCGCTATGATATTCACCACCTAAGAAGTACGGACCGATAATCGCGTCGTCCTGAAGCTCCAGGGTTCTTTTTGCTTCCTGGTCATACTGCAATAGTGTCTCGGTACTCGTCTCCGTATTTTCTCCGAAAGCTGAGCCGATAGGCCACACTCCATGGCTCATGTGCCTGCCCTGGCTTCGTAATAAGCCCCTGACCATTAGTTGGGCGCTTTCATCTAATACCGGCGGAAAAGTCTCCGTAGAAAATCCATCTAATAATTCTTGTGCGTCAGCCATAAAATCATCCCTCGCTTACGCGGGGAGTATAAAACATTAAATGTCACATGACAACTACTTTATTCGTCACGTCCCAAGGGAAAAGCTTACGTTTTAAGGCCGCTCTTCACGCCTAGTGAATGGTTTACGCGGCGCCGGGTTGTCATCCCATGATACTGCGCTACCCCTGGCTCTGCTTACTTTGAAAAGATAATTACCCCTGGAATCGCTTGTATTTGATGATATTGAGTGCATAATACTGCTCATGTCGATGGATTTTGAGAAAGAAGTCGCCGGCGTAGCGGCTCTGGTTCCGGAAGGTTACGACCTCGCCAGAGAGACCCAACCGCTGGCCGCAGCCTGCCTGGAGCTGGTGGATAGACGCTACGGGCCGGCGTCCGATCATCCTTTGAGATATCACAACGCTCATCACTCGCTGGACGTAACCCGGCGAGCTGTCGAGCTGGCCGTTATTTTGCGTCCTTACATGCGTGCGGAGTATCAGCATCAGGTGTTTGATCTGGCCATGATTGCCGCTGCCAGCCACGACTACGCTCAGGATGCCACATCCGGCGAGAACGAACGTAACAGCGCCCGCTTCGCCGTCGAAGCCGTTGAGCAGGAAGACGGCGAATTGTCGCGCGGTGACTTTACGCGGCGCCTCAAGCAAGCCATCCTGGCGACCACCGCGCCGATGAATGAAGACGGCGAAATCGTCCAATCCAACCTCCAAACCGGCAGCCACGACCCTATCAAATTCAACCTGGCTTTTAGCGACATCAACGGTATCGCCATGGAAGGCAGTCAGCGCATGATACTCGATGCCACCAACCTCTACCTCGAAATTATAGATGGAAGCGGCGAAACATTTTCGGTAGATGGTTTATACAATTTCTACCTCTCGCAAGCGGATTTCCTAAGACAGCGCCTCAACGACGGCCGCGTGAAAGCCGATATTGCCTATTACTTCGCCGATTGCATCAATGAGGTCTATGGCGACATGCGCGACCATTTTAATGAAAATATTAAATCCGCCTACGCGCTGGCCCGCTACATAAAAGACCATCCCGAGCTAAAATCGCTTATTGGCGTGGCTACCAAGAGCGCCGACATGTCGCGAGTTGGCCGCATGATCGGCGAGGCAATTACCCGCCGGCTAGCTACGACTACGTAAGGCCGAGCTGCTGCATGATGAGGTCCTGAGCCAGCTGCGGGTTAGCCTTGCCTTTGGAGGCCTTCATGACCTGGCCGACTAGGAAGCCGACGGCTTTCATTTCGCCGTTTTTGACGTCTTCGGCGGCTTTGGCATTTTCGGCCAGCACCTGCTCGACGATTTTCGCGATCTCACCCTCGTCGGAAACTTGAATTAAGTTTTCCTTTTGTGCAAAATCAGTGATATTAACAATAATCGTAGGGGCAGTAAAACACTTAGCCAATAAAGCCTTAGCATTAGTCGAGCTAAGCTTGCCTTCCTCAACAAGTTCGTAAACGCTTCGGTATATTTTCAAGCGATCCTCAGTTTTCATTTCGATAATCTTAACCGTTTCGTTGCGACGTAATGGAATTTCTAAATTCACAAACCAATTGGCAAGTGTCTGAGCAAGACGATCGTTTTCGATCGATTTTTCGATTAGCTTTAAGTAATTAACGGATGATTCAACTTCGGCCTCGAGCAGAGTCTCGATTTGGGCTTTTTCAAGATTGAGACTTCCCAGACGTTCGCGCCACTCGTTAGGCATGACCGGCATCTCGTGTTTGATTTTCTCGATGTAGGCATCCTCGAGCTCCACCGGCGGCAGGTCCGGATCGGGCATGTAGCGGTAGTCGTCGGCGTTTTCTTTGCTGCGCTGGGAAAAAGTTTTTTGCTTGGCGTCGTCCCAGCCGCGGGTTTCCTGCGCGACCGTGCCGCCTTTTTCGAGCAGCTCGATCTGCCGCTCAATTTCATACTCTACGGTCTTCTCAACGGCCCGAAAGCTGTTCAGGTTTTTGGTTTCGGAGCGCGTGCCGAGCTCGTCGGTCTGACTGACGCTGACGTTGACGTCAAAACGCATGTTGCCATAGTACAAATTGGCGTCGGAGACGTCGGCGTAGCGCATGCGCAGGTACAGTTCGCGGGCGTAGGCTTTGGCGTCCGCCGCGGAGTGCATGTCCGGCTCGCTGACGATTTCCAGCAGCGGCGTGCCGGCGCGATTCAGGTCGACCAGGCTGTAATCTTCGCCGGCCGGATGGGTGCTCTTGCCGGCGTCGGCCTCCAGGTGCGCCCGCGTGATGCCGACCGTCTTTTGTTGGCCGTCAACTTCGATAGCCACGCTGCCGCCGAGAATAATCGGCTCGTCGTACTGGGTGATCTGGTAGCCCATCGGCAAATCGGGATAAAAATAGTGCTTGCGGTCGAACTTGCTGAATTTTTGCGGCGCGGAGCCGAGCGCGAAGGCCGCGCGCGACGCCAAGTGGACAGCTTCTTTATTGAGCACCGGCAAAGCGCCCGGCAAGCCAAAATCAATGTGGTTGACCAGCGTGTTCGGACGGGCCGAGCGCGCGTCGTTGCCGGCGCCCGAGAACAGCTTGGACTTGGTCTTCAGTTGCACGTGACATTCGATGCCGATAGTGGCCCGATATTTGGCACGGGTGGCGGCGCTAATCATTCCAGCGCTCCCAAATCGCGCAGTGCCTGACGGAAACCGGCCAGCGCAATCACCACGTCTTTTTTCTTGAGGGTGCGCACATCAACAGCTTCTTCGGACAGCTTCTTGCGCAGCTTGTGCCCGAACCACACGGTTTCGTTTTCGGACAGATCGTGCTGACAGGCCACCAGCCGCTCACCGGTCGTTTTGCCCTTGTAGCGCTTTTTTTTCAGCACGTCGCTCAGCAAATTGTCGGCCTCGATGATGGCCTGCGGCCAGGTCTTGCGGGTGGCGCAATGCTTTTGCAGCGCTTGCCAACGGGCGGTGAACTGCTTGGTCTTTAATTTGCGCGGCCGGCGGCGAAATATTCTCATGCGACCAATGCCTCCGTGGCCTGCGCGAAACCGAGCAGCCGCCGATCGGCCCGTTGCGGCGCCATCAGCTGCAGCCCGACCGGCAGGCCATCGATATCGCCGATGGGCAGGCTGATGGCGGCGTTGCCAATCAGGTTGACGGCCACCGTCATGACGTCGCTGAGGTACATTTTGAGCGGGTCATCGACGTTTTCGCCAATCTTAAAGGCGGTGGTCGGCGCCACCGGCCCGAGCAGAAAATCAACCGACTGGAACGCCTGGTTGCACTCGTCGATAATTTTGGTGCGCACCGTTTGGGCCCGCTTGTAGTAGGCGTCGTAGTAGCCGCTGCTGAGCACGTAGGTGCCGATCATGATGCGCCGCTTGGCCTCTTTGCCGAAGCCGCGGCCGCGCGAGCCGGTGTAGCTTTCGTCAATGTCTTTGGCCTCGCGGTAGCTGTACGGATAGCGCTGGCCGTCGTAACGGCTGAGGTTGCTGCTGACTTCGGCCGGACACAGCACGTAATACACGGCCAGCGCCATCGGCAGCGACGGCAGGCTGATCTCGCTGATTTCGGCGCCCGCCTGTTTTAATTTTACAACGGCATTGTCGACGGCCTGTTTGACCGCCGGATCCAGCGCCTCGCCGAAATACTCTTTTATAAGGCCGACCTTTTTGCCGGCGAGATTGCCGTCCGACAGATCGCTATAGCCGGCTTTGTCACGCTCGATGGTGGTGCTGTCCAGGGCGTCGCGGCCGGCCATGACGTCCAGTACCAGCGCGGCGTCTTGCACCGTGCGCGCCAGCGGGCCGATGACGTCCAGGCTGGAACCCATGGCCACCACGCCGCTGCGGCTCACCAGGCCGTAGGTCGGTTTGTAGCCGACGCAGCCGGTAAAGCTGGCCGGCTGGCGGATGGAGCCGCCGGTGTCGGTGCCGAGCGCGAAGGGCGCCATGTCGAGCACTACGGCCGCCGCCGAGCCGCCGGAGCTGCCGCCCGGCACGCGCGTTTTGTCGTGCGGGTTTTTGGTAGTGAAAAAGTCGCTGTTTTCGGTGGACGTGCCGTGGGCGAAGGCGTCGAGGTTGGCTTTGGCGACGCAGATGGCGCCCTCGGCTTCCAGCTTGTCGACAACCGTGGCCTGATACGGCGCCTCAAAGCCGCGCAGCATGTTGCTGGCCGCCGTGGTGTCGGCGCCGAAGACCAAAAAATTGTCTTTGGCAATGAACGGTACGCCGGCCAGGCGGCCGATTGTCTCGCCTTTGGCGACGCGCTCGTCAACGTCTTTGGCGCGCTCCCGGGCCCGCCCTTCAAGTGTGGCGATGATGGCGTCGTAGTCTTTTTTAGCGGCGATGGTTTTTAGCGACTGCTCAACCAAATCCACCGCTCGCAGCTCGCCGGCCTGCACCTGGGCGGCGAGCTCCGCGACCGGCAGCCACTGGCTGGCGCTCATGCCAGCATCCGCTTGACTTTAATCTGATTGTCTTTGGTAGCCGGCACGTTCTTCAGCAAATCCGCCGGCGCGTAGCCGTAATCGACCACTTCGTCGGCGCGCGTCACGTTGGTTAGGCCGGTCACTTGGTTGGTCGGCTGCAGGCCAGCCACGTCAACTTTTTGCAGCTGCTCGACGTATTGCAAAATGGCCGACAGCTCCTCGCTGAACTCCTCGATTTCGTCCTCAGAGAGCTCGAGCCGCGCCAAACGAGCCAATTTTAAGACATCTTCCCGGGTGAGTTTCGCCATGATTGTCTTTTATTGTATCAGAGGAAATCTTAAATGTAGAGTATTTTCTCCCTGTTACTAGCGCGGCGGCGAAGGACCGCTTTACAAACGTGGCGTCACCGGTTACGCTTAGAAGTGTAAGATATCTTACAGAGATTAACGCTATGGAAGCCGTCAAAAACCCCGGAACGCCGCCGCCTGACACGCGCCAGGCCGAGACGGCTGCGCGGCTGAGCCTTGTCCCTTCTCCCGATGAGAAGGGATTTTTTTATACCGACCACGAGTTTTATCCCGATTACGAGCTGCCGGACTATGACAGCGCCGTCGATACGGCCGGCATCAAGCCGCTCGGCGAGCCGGTGCCTCACCAGGGCTATGGCACGGTCTACAAAGAAGAGTGGCCAATGCTGGACGCGGCCGGCACGCGCTACCAGGTGGCCCGCTGCCTGGCGGAGCGGCCCGTTTCGAACGTCTGGGTAGCCAAAGACACGGCCTGGATCACCCAGATAGAGGGCGCCAACATGGACATTGCCCGCAAACTGATGAAGATCGGCTTCAACGTGCTGGTCAAGGGGCCGGAAATCGGCTCGTCGATACCGCTGTCGCAGAGCGCCTACCACACGCACCTTGTCCTTGACGAGCTGCAGGCCCGCGACGAGGCGGTTGACACCAGCGCGGTGGCGCTGGAAGGCTACTCGCGCGGCTCGATGATCGGCTTCGGCACCAACGCCTACGCCGCGCGGTTCGGGCGCAAAATTATCTATTCCAACCTGACCGACCCGTGCGTTGGGCGGCCGATCCAGCGCGATCTGGCGACGGTTAAAAAAGCTGTTACGCTGCCGGCCGACATTCTGATGCTTGAATTGGCGGTCGGCCGCAGCCTGCTTGATGTCCGCCGCGGTCGGCACCTGCTCAAAACCATTGATCCGACGCCGAAGGGTTTGCTCCAGTTCGTGCGCACCGGCTGGCCGCTGATGAACGGCGAAGCCGGCAAAATGGCCGCTCGCACGCCGCTGGACATGCAGGCCACCATCGCGTTCTTCCGCCGCTGCCAGGTCAACGATGTCGACTTATACCAGGAGATTTTAGCCGATCGGCCGGGCGTGCGTTTCGTGCGTCCGGAAGGCGGCCACGGCGGCGGGCTGGACCGCCGCATCATCGGCAATATCGCCGTCCGCTTCAGCCGCCTGGCCGACCAGCTGGCCGAAGGCCGTGCGGCCGACGAGCTCGACTACCGCCGCATCACCTACGGCCAAGCCGCCGCCTAATGAATTGACAGAAATAGATAATCAGTATACTGTTTTTTGATGCAGGAGTTGCCGGTGATTAACCGAACCCAGGAATTATACGAAGCCGTCAGCAAGCTGACCGATAAGCTGCCCTCGCTCCAGCGCCAGACCCTCGGCCGGCGGCTGGAAGACGGCATCCTGAACCTTTTGGAACTTTTGATTATGGCCAAGTACGCGCCGGCCGCCCAGAAAGGGCCGTATCTGATAAAAGCCTCGGCGCAGGCCGAAATCGTCCAGTTCAAACTGCGGATTATGCTCAACCAACAGCTGGCCAACGAAACCACGCTGCACCAGCTGCAGGCCAAAAACCGCGAAATCGGCCGCATGCTCGGCGGCTGGCGCAAGAGTATTCAATAGTAATCATTCGCCTCACCGAGAGCCGAACGCCCTCGTTCGAGTTCGCGTTCTCGTTCGACCTGTTCAGGTTGACCTGACCGTCGTCGTTGGAGTTCGCGTTCGGAACGTACGAGAAGTCGTCGGCGCTTAGTGTCTCGCATGCTTCCGGAAAGGCCGGCGCACGCGTGCGCGGCCCGTGGCGGTCGGTTTGCATGTGACGCACGTGGGGCAAAAGTTACTTATGTCTTTTGATTGCCGCCCGGTCGGAATCACGGACAGATACAATGCGGGCGCACTATCTGCCGGGCATGCCGGCAATACAAACAGACACACCCATGGTAGCAAAAATTAAAAAACGAAGAAAAGCTAAAACTTAAAGGCTAAGCCTTTGGCCCCACCGAGAGCCGAACGCCCCCGTGCGAGCGCGCGACCTCGTACGACCTGCGCAGGTGGACCTGACCGCCGTCGAAGGAGTCCGCGCTCGGAACGTACGAGAAGTCGTCGGCGCGTTTCTTATCGAGCTCGATAAAACGGGTAAAGGTTGGTCGATCCATCAGCTGTTCGCCGCGTTCCAATTGCATGGCATTGCGCACCATGTAGCCGGCGACAGAGAGGCTACCGAGTGTTGTTTCATTGGAATCATGGTTTTTCTGGGCTTCTTTAAGGCTCTTGCGCTGAGCTTTGAGATTTTGATTCGTAAAATAAAGGCCGGCCTCATCATAGTCATTTTCGCCGCCCAGCAGCACGGCCCGCGGTTCGATATCGACAGTCTGGCCCTGATTAAACTCAGTATCGGAATACTTATCCCACAGACCGCTCCAAACGTACGTGGAGGGATTGCCTTTTTGGCCGGTCAGCTGGTCGTAGCGGCCGATCAAGTCACCGAGGCTCAGCTCGCCCAATTTCGGCACCATGACGATGTCGTACGGCTGAGACGTGACGCTTTCCGGCAGCGTTGCCGCGAAGGTTTCCACGGCTTCGCCGAAGGCTTCGCGGGCTTTGCCTTCATCAGTAAGTAAGCCTAGGTCATTATAAGTGGTTACGGCCAGCTCTACGGCGTCGCCGGTCGCCGGTGATTGAGGGGCATCGCCAACAGCCATGCCAAAGTCTTCGAATGTTTTCATGCGGCATATTTTAGCAATAATATTATTATATGTCAAACTTTTCGAGCAATAACCAATCCAGCTGATCTTTCGCCTCCGCCACAAGCGGGAGCGCCCGGTAGCTGCTGACGTTGCGCGGCGCGACCCGCTCAAGGATCAGCCTGGTGGTATGCTTATCGACTGCCAGAAAAGTATCGGTGACGACGTGCCCCAGAAATTTCAGACCGTCGCGGGCTGGTACGACCACGTCGTTTTTGGGGTTAATACGCAGCTTCAGGTCGTTTCGCAAAAAATCGGTGGCCGCGCCGTGTGCCAGATAAGCCTGGCGGCGGGTCGGCACGAACAGCAGGAAGTCATCGCCGTAGCGCAGGTAGGCCTGCGGCTTCACTTGGTGCCGGACGAAGCGGTCGAATTCCTGCAGGTAAATGTTGGCGAAAATCTGGCTGGTCAGGTTGCCGATGGGGATGCCGGCGCCGTTCAAGTGGTAGCTTTTTATGACCTCTTCGCACAGCCAGAGCGCCGGATCGGCCGGCTCAAGTTTTCGAGCCAGACAGGCCATTAAACGCCCGTGGTCAACACTGTCGAAAAATTTGGTGATATCGGCCCGCCAGACGAAGCTGTCACGGTATCGCCCCAGTAGCTGCTGGGTTCTGGCGAAGCACTTATGCAGCCCCTTGCCGGCGCGGCAGGACCAGACATCGGGGTCAAAACTTTTGTCGTAAATATTAACCAAATAATCATATAAAAGCCGGTGCACTACGCGGTCGGGCACGCCGGCCACCGCCAGATCGCGCCGCTTTTTCTCCTGCAGCACCACTTTTTGGTAGTCGCCATGGCGGTAGGTTCCAGCCGTTAAGGCGTCTGCCAGCCGCTCAATATTGGCTTCCAGATTATACGCAAACTCATCAATCGCCCGGCTGGGCCGCTTGCTCTTGCGGAATCGCCGCCAGGCGCCGTATGTGGTCGCGTAATCAATCTCTATTGCCAAAATTTAGCTCACTAATTAAATCTTAATTAAAAAACACAAAAAAATTCACGCTTATGCTTGGGCCGGCGCAACGCCGGGCATAAGATGGACTGGCCTCGCGAATCCGTGGGGCTCGCCGAGGTGGGGTGGCAGAGCGGTTTATCGCACCGTTTTCAGGGAGCGGCGATCTAGTTACATAAGATCCGCGGGTTCAAATCCCGCCCCCACCGCCAATGTAACTAGAAACGATAAACCCCCTTGCGTAAAACAAGGGGGTTTAATAATGCGCCACAGAGTGGCGGCGATCTAGTTACGCGTTAATTTTACGCCTTTGCCTTGATTTCGTCAATGAGGTCGCGCAGTTCGGCGGCCTGCTCGAATTGCAGGTTGGCGGCGGCCAGGTCCATCTGGCTGGTGAGGTCTTTGATGAGCGAGCTGTATTCGTCTTTGGGGATTTTCTTGAGGTCGAGCTTGGCGCGCTTGGCTTCTTCCGGCAGGTCGGGGCGCATACCCTTTTCGATGGCCCGTTTGATGCCGGTCGGCGTGATACCATGCTCTTTATTATAGGTTTCCTGGGTCTTGCGCCGCCGTTTCGTCTCGTCCATGGTCTTTTTCATGCTGTCGGTGACGTGGTCGGCGTACATAATCACATGCCCCTGCTCGTGGCGGGCGGCGCGGCCGACGGTTTGGATGAGGGCCTGCTCGCTGCGTAAGAAGCCTTCTTTGTCGGCGTCCAGGATGGCCACCAGCGACACTTCCGGCAAGTCAAGCCCCTCGCGCAACAGATTGATGCCGACCAAAACGTCGTAGGTACCAAGCCGCAAATCGCGCAAAATGTCACTGCGTTCCAGCGTGTCAATATCGCTGTGCAGGTAGGCGACTTTGATGTTGATTTCCTGCAAATATTCGGCCAGATCTTCAGCCATGCGCTTGGTTAGCGTGGTGACCAGCACGCGCTGGCGCTTGTCGATGGTGGCGCGGATTTCGCTGATTAAATCATCAATCTGGCCTTCGATCGGCCGCACCTCGATGGGCGGATCCAAAAGGCCGGTCGGGCGGATGACCTGCTGGGCCGGCTGGGGTGAGCGGCTGAGTTCGTACTCGGCCGGCGTGGCGCTGACATAAATGGTCTGGTTAAGATGGCGCTCAAACTCCGTGAAAGTCAGCGGCCGGTTATCGAGCGCGCTTGGCAGGCGGAAGCCGTGCTCCACCAGCACTTCTTTGCGGGCACGGTCGCCGTTGTACATACCGCGGACTTGCGGAATGGTCATGTGCGACTCGTCGATGAACATCAGGTAGTCATCGGGAAAATAATCCAGCAGTGTAGCCGGCTGCTCGCCTGGCTCGCGGTTGGTCAGGTAGCGGCTGTAGTTTTCGATGCCTTTGACGAAGCCGGTTTCCTCAAGCATTTCCAGATCGAAGCGGGTGCGCTGCTCCAGCCGCTGCGCCTCCAGCAGCTTGCTTTCTTTTTTGAACAGGGCTAGCCGCTGATCAAGCTCGTGTTCGATGTGGCCGAGGGCGATTTTGAGTTTTTCCTGCGGCGTCACGTAGTGCGAGCCAGGGAAAATCTTGTATTCGTCTAGACTAGCCAGAATTTCGCCAGTCAGCGGGTCGATTTTAGTGATGCGCTCGACCTCGTCGCCGAAAAATTCAATGCGATAAGCCAACTCTTCGCCGGCCGGAAACACGTCGACCACGTCGCCGCGCACGCGGAAGGTGCTGCGGTGAAAATCGACGTCGTTGCGCTGATACTGGATGTCGGTCAGCTGGCGCAGAAATTTGTCGCGCAGCCGCCGCTCGCCTTTTTTCACGTCGATCGACAGGCCGTTGTAGTCCTCCACCGAGCCGATGCCGTAAATGCACGACACGCTGGCCACGATGATGACGTCGCGGCGGCTGAGCAGCGCGTCGGTGGCGGCGTGGCGCAGCCGGTCGATCTCTTCGTTAATTTGGCTGTCCTTTTCGATGTAGGTGTCAGAGCGCGGAATGTAGGCTTCCGGCTGGTAATAATCGAAATAGCTGACGAAATAGTGAACGGCGTTATCGGGAAAAAAGTTCTTGAACTCGCCGTAGAGCTGCGCGGCCAGCGTCTTGTTGTGGCTCAACACCAGCGTTGGCCGTTGTAAATTTTGCACCACATTGGCCATGGTGAAGGTTTTGCCGGAGCCGGTCACCCCGAGCAGCGTCTGGTCGCGCAGACCGTCCTGCAGGCCCTTGGTCAACTGCGCAATGGCTGCCGGCTGATCGCCCATCGGCCCGAAATCCGCGCGTAACTTAAACTTGCTCATCATTACATTTTAGCAAGTTCGCCGGCGATTGTCCGAGACTTATGTAACTAGCCGCGCCGCGGTTGGTGATTGTCGCGGTGCATGAACCACTCGTCGTCGTGGCGGTCGAGCTGGCGCCGGATGTCGGCGTATTTTTTATCGAGCGTTTCTACGATGCGCTTTACCAGCCGGTCGGGGTTATCGTCATAAATTATCAGGCTTTCGTCGGGCGGTTCTAGCGCTTCGATGAGTTTGGGGATTTGGTCGGCCGTGCCGCCGCTGCCTACCAGAATGCCGCAGGGTTTGTGAGCTTCCAGCGCCGAGGTGAATTCGTGCAGACTGCCAAAGCGGCCGCCGATGGTGATGACGGCGTCGCTGGACTGCACCAGATAGAGGTCGCGGCCCACGTAGTGCAGGCCGGTAAAATTGATGAAATCGTAGCAATTGCTGGGCAACCGGTATTTGCGCAGGTGCTCGCGCAGGCTGACGGCCGGCGAAAAGCCGATGCTCATGCCGCCGGCCTGGCTGGCACCGACGGCCGCGTGATACGGCAGACCGATAGTGGCGCCGGTGGTTAAAATGTGCCCGCTGCGCGCCACAGCCACGCCAACCTCGGTGGCTCGTTGGGCGGCGCCTTCGACGGTGGCGCCGGAAGCAGCGCCCGAAACGCAAATTGAATAGCGTAATTTTTGCCGTTTGGTGGTGTCGAGTCGGGCCGTCATGCGGTGGCCAGCTCCTCGGCCAGCTGCGGCTGCAATTCGCCTGCTATCGACCGCTCGACCGCCTCGGGCCGCAGGTAGCGCATCAGCAGTTCATGCCATAAGGCGTGCTGAAAATAGTGCGTCAGGCGCTTTTCAAAAGGCACGCGGTTGCAATAATTTAAGGCGGCGTCGACGATGTTGCACGACACGGGGCCCTGCTCGTGCAGCAGGCCCAAATGCGCGCTATCGCGCCAGAAACCAAACGACGGCTCGATGGAACTCAGCGTTTCCTCAATGGGGTGCCAGACCATGTCTTCCAGCTGCAAATGCGGCTCAAAAACGGCTTCCGACCACTGGCTGAAGCGCGCGTAATAACGATGCACCAGCTTCCAGGGCGTGCCGTGATCCAGCAGTTCGGAGCTCAGCTCAGGATCTTCGTCAGCTACCTTGCGCACGACGTCGCCAAAGTCCGGCCGCACCAGATTTAGCTTTAAGAAGGTGCTGGCGGCCCGGATTTCGTTCATCTCGTGCAAGGCCAGGCTCAGGCTGACCGTGGCGCTGCCGGCCGGCGCGTGCTCCGGCAGCGGCAAAAACGCCACCACGCCGAATTCGCGAAAACTCAGCAGATTGTGTTTTTGCTCGTTAACCGTCCGCTCGGCCAGCTTCCGCCAGCGCTCGGTATTGAGCTGCGTAATAGCAATGCTGCGGGTCTCAAAATCGGCCGGCCTCAACCGCTTATATTCGGCGCGGAAACGCTTGTGCCAATGATGATCTTCGACCAGCCAAGCCGCCGACAAAATGGAAATCGGCGCCTCATGCTTCAAAAACGACTCCAGCGACCGGTAGCCCAGCTGCTTCATAGCCTTCTTGGGCGGCACTTTTTTCATAATGGTCTTCAGCGCGCTCGGCTTCAGGGCAAAGCAGCGCTTGGAATCGGGCAGCTTGCGCAAGGCGTGCACCATGCCATCGGTCAGGTTGGCCTCGGCGGACACGTACGTGGCGGCCCGGCGGCGCAGCACGCGGGTCAGCCGCGCGTCGTCGTCTTTGACCTTTTCCTGCAGCGCGTGATAGAGCTCCTCGGGCGTGGTGTCTTCGGGGTCGAGTCGTAATTGCCGCAGCTTTTGCTTGGTTTGACGCGTTACCTCGGTGGAAAAACGGATGTCAGCCGACGGATGGCCGCTGGCGGCCTCCAGCCGCTGCAAGCCAAGCCGAAAAAACGGCTCCGGCGCCTGCAAAGCTTTCGACAAAAATTTCGTCATTTATATCCCACCGATCTTTTTTGTTTGCGGTTGTTTCATGGCGTTTTAAGCTGTCAACTCATCTGTTTACAGATTAGCACAAGAGGAATCAAGAATAAAGCCCCGCCGCTAGTGCATGGGCGTTGGTTTGTAGCCTGGCGGCGCGTGCCGCAGGTAGTGATCTATCTCCCGCTCCTTCAAAAGCCCGGCTTGGGCGCCGACTTTCTGGACCACGCTCATGGAGTTGATCGGCGCCCACTGCAGTGCGCCCTCGATGGTGTTGCCCTTGATGAGCGCCGCCACGAAGGTCGAGGCGAAAGCGTCGCCGGCGCCGGTGCGGTCGATTGGCGGGCCTGGGTCGGGATAGAGTGGCATCTGCAAACGAATATGGCCGTCGGACACGTAGGCGCCGCCCGGCCCATCAGTAATAACTACCACGCGCGGACCAAGCGCGTGCAAGTGATTGAACAGATCATGCAAGTCGGCATGATTGCCGCCGCCGACCGTGACCGCTTCTTCGCGGTTCAGTATCAGCACTTCGCTACGCTCGTAAATCCGTTTTAGCCGCTCGGCGCCGGCCGCCATCTGGAAAGTCCCCGGCTGAAAAGCCAGCTTAACGTCAGGATTCTGGTCGAGCCAATCGGCCACTTGGTCGTGATAGGGGATGGCGTGCTCGCTAATTGAACTAAAATACGCCCACTTCGGCACCTCATCATGCGTCAGGTGCGGCCAGCGGTAATCATATTCCTCGTGCTTGATGAGAATGGTGCGCTCGGCGCCAAACCGCAGCACAAAGTGATAATTGCTTTTTTTATCCGGATTGACGCGCACAAAGCGATGATCGACGCCTTCTTTTTGCAGCACGGCAATCATGTCGCGGCCTTCTTGGTCGCCGCCGATATTGGTCGCGAAACTGCTCTTGAGACCCAGCCGCGCGAACGCCACCGCCGCGTTGGAGGCGTTGCCTACGGCCGGCACAACCTCATGATGATCGAATGGAATCTTGGTGCCGAACGGAATCGCCAGCCACTTGCCCTGCTCGTTGCTGTAAGTGTGCTCCTCTTTTTCGATCAAATCGATAAAATCATCAGTGACAATATCGCCGATGCTGACTACGTCCGGTTGTGCTGCCATCTACCCACCTTTATGTTCATTTCGCTTATGTTTTTAGTGTAGCACTAGCACGGGTGCTAGGTCATGCCCATTTTGCGTTTCATTTTAGCAATTTCAACTCGGTTGGTGTCGGCCATTTCGGTGGTTTCGTTCAGCCTGTCGTTCAAATCGTCAATTTTCTCACTTAATTTGCTATCTAGTTGGTCTATCCGCTCGGTGGTTTCGAGCGAAAATTGACCGACACTCAGCGCCAGGTCGTCAATTTTGTCCGTGAGGCGTTTTTCGAGCCCATCCAGCATCGGCTGGACAATATGCGGCACGCGCTCATCGATGATTTTCGGGACTCGTTCATTGATAATCTGAGGCACCCGTTCGTCAATGATCTCTGGTACCCGCTCGTTGATGATTTTCGACACACGTTCGTCAATAATCTGAGGGACTCGTTCGTCAATGATTTTAGGAATACGCTTATCAATGATGTCGGGGACACGCTCGTCAATAACACGAGGCACGCGTTCGTCGAACGAGGCATCAAAAAGCCTTTTAATGGCCTGCAGATCGCGGCTGGTGAGACTCATGGCTACATCATACCCACGCCGCGGCCAGCAGCGCAAAACTTTTGCTTCCAAATCTTAAATTTTTTAATAAATGGCTACGGCTGGGCGCGGCCGGCGCTGGCAAAATCGTCGAGCTTGCTTTCCACCACCGCCTGAACGGCCGGCACAACCGCTTTGCTGATGAGCTTGGCGACGGAAATTTCGTCGGGGTTTTCCTGCAGAACTTTTTCGAGCGCCTGGCGGTAGGCGAAGCGCATGTCGGAGTTGATGTTCACTTTGGTAACGCCAATTTGCACCGCGTCGCGGAAGTAATGTCCCGGCGTACCGCTGCCGCCGTGTAGGCTGATGTTGCAGTCGATGACCTCGCGGATTCGCTGTAATAATTCCAGATCAAGCACCTTCGGCACCGGATATTTGCCGTGCAGATTACCAACAGCGGCCGCAAAGGTATCGATGCCGGTGGCCTCTACAAATGCCCGCGCGCCCTCTGGCGTACTGAAGGTCTCCTTAATTTCCTCGTAGTCGATTTTTTCGTTGTGCAAGGTCGAGCTGCCAGCGAAGTAGTGCGGCTCGGCCTCCACTAGCGCGCCGGTCAGTTTGGCGTAGGCCACGACCTCTTTGGTGGCGGCGATGATTTCTTCGTCTGAGGCGTCGTGCTTGGCCTGACTTAGGTCGATATGAATAAACTCGAAGCCGGCCTCGATACCGTCTTTGGCGGCTTCGACGCTCGGACTGTGATCCAAATTCACATAAATCTCAACGCCGTACTGGGTCTTGAAATTATCGACCAGATCGCGGACGTTATTGAGCCCGATATCATCAACCTCGCCCTGACTGACTTCAACGAGCACCGGCGCCTGCTTCTTCTGCGCGGCCTGTGCCACGGCCTTCAAGGTCGCCTCATCGTCCAGATTAAAGGCGCCGAACGCCCATTTTTCAGCTCGCGCCTGCGCCATCCTCTCCCGCGCCCGGGCGCAATTTTGTCTCATTTGCTGAAGTGTTTGTGGCATATCTCCATTCTAACCGCTCATGCTTGCATTTCAAAAGTCTGGGGATAATACTTGATACTACCTAAAGGAGATTCAAAGTGTTTAACCGACTACGCTCAAAAGAAGCAGCAACCATATCAGCTATCTTGGCGCTAGGACTGGGCGTCACAGCTTGTGGCGGCAGTAATGCAGCTACAGCCGGGGAGTCCGATGGTGGTGCCGCTGCAGCCGCCTCCGAATACCCAGGAATAAACAACGTCCAGCAAAAAGGTTCAGCCGTTACCTATGAAGAGGGCGGTAATGGAGAGGGTGCTGGCGACATCTACTACACAGCCTATTGCGTAGGTGATTTACTAATGATCCAAGGAGTGGGCGTGAATAATGGTGGCGGCACCAGCCTTATAGCAAGACGCGAACCGCAAACATGCGCTGACGGTACAGTAACCGTTGCCCAGCTCTCTAATATTCGTTAGTTACTTCTTCTCTAATACGACGTGAGCCGCCAGACGGATGTGCTTGGCGTCGAGGCCGAAATGTTCGATGAGTTGGTCGGGGGCGCCGGATTCACCGAAGCGGTCTTGCATGCCGATACGCTGCATTGGCGCCGGGTGTTCTTCGGCCAGCAGTTCGGCGATGGCGCCGCCGAGGCCGCCAATGCGCTGGCCCTCTTCGGCCGTCACCACGGCGCCGGTTTTGCGGACGCTTTTTAGGATCGTTTCGGCGTCGAGCGGCTTGATGGTCGGCACGTGTACCACCTCGGCCGAGATGCCGTCTTTGGCCAATCCCGCGACCGCCGCCAGCGCCTGATAGGTCATGGTGCCTGTTGTAATTAATGATACATCTGTGCCGGCCGCCAAGACGTAGGCTTTGCCGATCTCGAAGGGTGTTTTTGCGGTCGTAATAACAGGGGTGGCTTCGCGGGCCAGCCGCATATAGTTCGGCCGCGGGTCACGCGCCATGGCCAGGGTCGCTTTCTCGGCCTCCATGCTGTCGCCGGGCGCGATCACCACCATGTTCGGCAGCACCCGCATCAGGGCGATATCCTCCAGCATCTGGTGCGTGGCGCCGTCCGGCCCGACCGAGACGCCGGCGTGCGAACCAATGATTTTGACGGGCCGGTTATTCAGGCAAATGGTGGTGCGGATTTGCTCCCAGTTGCGCCCCGGACTGAAGGCCGCGTACGACGACACGAACGGAATTTTGCCCATCGCCGCCAAGCCGGAGCCCACCGTTACCAGGTTCTGCTCGGCCACGCCGATTTCCACGTAGCGCTCCGGAAATTCCTTGGCAAACAGGCTCATCTGCGTCGAATCGGTCAGGTCGGCGCAAGCCGCCACTACCTCGGGCCAGCGCTGGCCGGCCGCTAGTAGCCCGCGGCCAAAACCTTTGCGGATCGGCTCGGCCGCCAGCTGGCCGCCGACATCAACCAGGTGCATGTCACTCATGCGCGCCTCCCGAAATCGCCCAGCATGCGCGGCCCGCGCCACGCCTTATAGATCGCCGCCGGCAGAAAGAGCAGAATCGACACGATAAGCCAGATCAGAAAATCATCAGCCAGATGGGTCGGGTTGAACGTGCCGCCGGCTAAAGCGTTTTGCGCCACGCAGTCTTCGGGCAGAGGTTCCCGATAGTAGCCCAGCGGGAAGCCTCTCGTGGTGGGATTTACAGGCCGGCTGAGGCTGTCCGAAGCGGAAACTGGCTTGATAGACGTCTGCGTAGTGGCATCGGCAAAGCCGGTCACGCACTCCACGGGAGCCGCTTTTTTGGTCACGAAAAAGGTGGCCGCGGTGGCCGCAATGGCGATAGCAACGATCAGATAGAGCGAGTTTTTACTCATGTTCGCTCCGGATTTTGCCGCCGAGGGTGCGCAGCTCGTGCAAAGCTTTGACCGCCTGTTTGTGGTTGGGCGGCACGCCGTGCCAGTGGAAATCGTTTTCCATAAAGTCCACACCCTTGCCCGGGATGGTGTGCGCCAAGATCATCACTGGTTTGTTCTCGATGGCGCGGCCCATGGCGCAGGCGTCGATGACGGCCTCGATGTCGTTGCCGTCGATTTCCAGCACGTGCCAGCCGAAAGCCTGCCACTTGGCCTTGAGGTCTTCCAGCGGCATCACTGCCTCGGTGGGGCCGTCAATTTGGATGTTGTTGCGGTCGGTGATGGCGATGATGTTGCTCAAATGATATTTGCCGGCCAGCATGGCGGCTTCCCAGATATTGCCCTCGTCCTGCTCGCCGTCGCCCGTTACTACGTAAATCCAGCGGTGCGCGGCACCGTCCATGCGCATAGCCAGCGACATGCCGGCGGCCTGGCTCAGCCCGCAGCCGAGCGGCCCCGAGGTGTTTTCCAGCCCGGGCAGCCGTTCGCGTTCCGGATGGCCCTGCAGCCGCGAGCCCAGCTGGCGCAGCGTCATCAGTTCTTTGCGGTCAAAATAGCCGGCGCGGGCCATGGTAGCGTAGCGCACCGGCACACAGTGGCCGTTGCTCAGTAATAAAATATCCCGCTCATCCCAATCAGGATTCTTGGGGTCGTTTTTCATGATGTCGAAATACAGCGCCGTAAAGATGTCAGCCAGGCCGAGCGGCCCGGCGCTGTGGCCGCTGCCGGCGTGCTCCAGCATGCGGATAATATCCTCGCGGATATCGTTGGCGATGGTTTCCAGCTGTTCCAGGGGCAATTTTTGTGTCATCCTGCTTGTGATTATAGCAAAAAGCCACCCCTCTTATCATATTTTCTATCTATATCGATCTAGTTGCAATTAAAACATTACATGTTAAAATATAAGTATGTATGAAGGAAGTCGCATAAAAGAAGGACTGGCTATAGCTGCAATAGCGGGGCTTGGTGCTATTGGCTTATCTGGTTGTGGCTTATCAAATCAGGGTAGTTGGAAGGTTGGCATCGTGTGCCCCCAGCCTACCGAAAAAGCCCAGGTCAATTACATAGATCTAGAGCACGACTTCAAGGGTCAAGCCGCGGTCGCAGTTAGCTGTAACCAGGGCACTGTGACAGAAGCCCCGACAAGCATGGAGCTATTACGTGGCAGAGGAGAATCTTCGCCTCCCCCGCGCATTGACCCTGGAGACAAGATTATGCACATTTACTACACATACGAGGGCGGTATTTTCGCGCCCGGTGCACAAAGAAGTCCAAATATAGACGGATTTCCTACGATAACCGACCCAGATACCGGCGAAGAGCTTGGACTTGTGTCGATTAGCGGCGTATCACATATTGATTCTGCCGTCGTTAATCCCTAGTCATGACTTGCTTTTACTAAAATTTCATACTCGGCATGCGGGTCAGAAGCCCCCTGAATAAATTTACCGGCATTTAGGACGTCGACACCGGCTTCTACCAGAACCCGGGCGTTCTGGTCGTTGATGCCGCCGTCCCAACCGATTTCGACATGCGGATACTGTTCGCGCACCTGCTGGACTTTGCCGAGCAACCCGATATCGGCCCGGCCGCCGTGATAACCGAGATGGCCGCTGAATATTAAGACATGGTCGAATTTCCCGATGAGATCTCGGACGCTTTCTACCGAAGTGTCTTGCAAAAGCGCCAGCCCGGCCCGTATGCCGACCTTGTGCAAACTGTCGGCAAAATGCACGAGGTCGCCTTCGGCCTCGGCATGAATAATCACGAGGTGCGGCCGCAATTTGACAAGTGCCGTGAGCTGTTCGAGCGGCCGCCGATACATCAGATGAATGTCGGCCCGCAGCCTCGGCGACCACCACACCTGGTCGAGCCCGGGCGACTTGGTCGGCGCGAACTGCCCGTCCATTACATCAATGTGAACGCACTGAGCGAACGGCTCGATTTGCTCCATTTGGCGGCGGTAGTCGTGCGGGCCGGTGGCGGTGATGGTCGGGCAAATAACAGCCATGCGGCGCCTATCCAAGTTCGTCGAGTTGCTGAATGCGGCGGCTGAAGCGCGGCGCGCTGGCGAAGGGCGTCGACAGAAAGGTGGCCATAATTGTGCCGGCTTCGTCGAGCGAGGTGTAGCGCGAAGACAGGCACAGAATATTGGCATCGTCGTCGTTGCGGGCGGCGCGGGCTTCGGCCTGGTTCCAGCAGAGCGCGGCGCGGATGCCCTTGAAGCGGTTGGCGGCGATGCACATGCCTTGGCCGCTGCCGCAGACCAGCACGGCGCGGGCTTCGGGATCGTTGCTGGCCTTGAGTTGGTTCACCACCTGAGCGGCGAACTGCGGGTAATCGTCATCGGCCTTGAGCTCCACGTCGCCGGCATCAACGACCTCGTTGCCGGCCATTTTCAGGGCCTCGGCCAGCTGCCGTTTGTATTCAAATCCGTTGTGATCGGCGCCGATAAATACTTTCATGTTACTGCTTGGATTTCTGGTGCAGCAGGCGGCCGGTGTCGGCCGTGACCTCGACCAGGCGATTGCTGTAACCCCATTCGTTGTCATACCAGGCCACGACCTTGAGCATATTGCCGCCGGTGACGGCCGTCAGTTTGAGATCGACGATGGCCGAGTGGCTGTTGCCGATGAAGTCGCTGCTTACGAGTTCCTCTTCGGTGACGTCCAAGATGCCCTGCCAAAACGGTTCTTTGGCGGCTTTTTTGAAGACCTCGTTGACCTCATCAACCGAGACGTTGCGCTTGGTGATGATGACGAAGTCGCTCAGCGAGACGACCGGCGTGGGCACGCGCACGCTCATGCCGCCGAAGATGCCTTCCAGGGCCGGCAAGGCTTTGGCGGCAGCAATCGAGGCGCCGGTGGTGGTCGGCACGATGTTCTCGGCGGCGTTGCGGGCCTCGCGCAGGTCCTTGGCCGGCGCGTCCTGCAGTTTTTGGCTGGCGGTATAGCTGTGCACGGTGGTCATCATGGCCTTTTCGATGCCGAAATTGCTTTCGATGACGGCGGCGACCGGCGTGATGCAGTTGGTCGTGCAAGAAGCATTGCTGATGATGTCGCCGGCCTCCTCCAGCTTGTCTTCGTTGACGCCGAGCACGATGGTGCGGGCGTCATCGGCGTGATCGCCCTTGGCGGGCGCGCTCAAAACAACCTTTTTAGCGCCGGCTTTGATGTGCGCCTCGGCCAGCTCCGGCTTCACGAAAAAGCCTGTTGACTCAATTACAACATCAATCTTGTGCTTTTTCCAGGGCAGCGCGGCCGGATCCTTTTCGGCCAGCACGGCGATATGCTTGCCATCGACCTTAATGCCCTTGTCGTCGTAGCCGACGTCGTAATGGTAGGTGCCGTAATTGCTGTCGTGTTTGAGCAGATGCGCCAGGGTTTTGGTGTCGGTGAGGTCGTTGATGGCGACGATTTCCAGGTCGCTGCGCTCAAAAGCCACCTTAAAGGCGTTGCGGCCAATCCGTCCGAAGCCGTTAATAGCGATGCGTGTTTTCATAAGCGGGCTGTCCTTCTTTTGGTTTTTATTTTACTGCTTATGCTTCTATTGTAAAAGGCCGGCCCCTGGGATGCAACCGTCTGACGCCTAAACTTTCAGTAAGCTTTAATCTTCGAGCAAGTTGTGCGCCTGGACGTACTCCAGGGCGTCGTGATAAAAGGAGTGGAAGGTTTCTTCGATACTTGGCAGTTCGCTCAGCGGCCGCCAGTCGGCTTGATCGTGTTCCCAGCTGAGAGTGATCGCGGGCTTTTTCTGCTCTAACCGACATTTGTAGAGCAGCCGCACGCGGCTTTCGTCTTCATAGGCCTCGGTGCCCGCATAGGCCAGTGTCAGATCGGCCACGGCCACCGTCAGGCCGGTTTCCTCCAAAATTTCGCGGGCCAGCGCTTCGCCCGGCTCTTCGCCGGATTCAATCAGGCCGCCTGGCAGGTCGGAGTGGCCTGCCAGCGTGGGATGCGTGGCGCTGCGGCGCAATATCAGCACGCTGCCGGCCGCGTCAAGCAGTAGCACTTTAGCAATTGGCACGGTTTTCATGGCTATTGCTTTTGGTAGCGTTCGATGGACTCTTTGACGACTTTTTTGGCGTCTTCGATGTCGCCCCAGCCCAAAACTTTGGTGGTGCCGGGCTTTTTGAGATCTTTGTAGTGCTTGAAGTGCTCTTCGATTTGCTGCTGCCAGCGGCCGCCGAGGTCGCGCAGGTGCTTGATGGAATCGCCGGTGTCGCGGTCGTCGGCCGGCACGCAGACGATTTTGTAATCCATGTCGCCGTCGTCCTCAAAATTGAAAACACCGATGATGCGCGCCTCCAGCCAGGTGCCGGTCGGAATCGGCTGGTTGCAAAAAACCAGCGTGTCCAGCTCGTCGCCGTCCTCGTCGAGGGTCTGCGGAATGAAGCCGTAATTGACCGGCTTGGGGTAAATGCTCGGCTCCACGCGGTCCAACACGAAGCAGGCCCGCTGCCGGTCCCACTCTATTTTCAGGGTCGAGCCCATTGGAATGTCGATGACGGTGTGAACGACGCCGTTTTGATAGTCGCCGGGCGTTAAAACTTCATTAAAATCAGCCATGTGTTTCAGTCCTTTCTTTCAGGATTATTGTACACTATCTTTAAGATGAAGATAATTGGCCATCGCGGCGCCCGCGGCCTGGCGCCCGAAAATACCATTGCCGGCCTGCAAAAGGGGCTGGAGCATCACGTGGACCTGCTCGAATTTGATGTGCGGGTCACCAAAGATGGCGTGGTCATCCTGCATCACGACGCCGCTCTGGCGGACCCCAGCGGCAATACACTGGCGATTGCCGACACTAATTATGAAATACTTAAAACCCATAAACCGGATCTAGCAACATTTGAGGCGGTGCTCGATACTGTCGGCCATACCGTGCCGCTGTATGTCGAGGTAAAACCGGCTGAACCGATCGAGCCGATCGTGAAAATTATAAATTCTTACCTCAAAAAAGGCTGGAAAAATGAATTTTTCTTGCTGGGTTCGAAAAGCCAGGAAACGCTGCGGCAGCTTCATACGGCGCTGCCGGAGATCAGAAATATCGTTATTGAGCCGTGGAGCGGCGTGCGGGCGCACCGGCGGGCCCGCGAAGTTGACGCCACAATCATTGCCATGAACCAGCGCTGGCTGTGGTGGGGTTTCATTCGCGGCTTCAAGCATAGCGACTACCAGCTCTACGCCTACACCCTGAACGACCCGCGTAAAGCCCAGCGCTGGGCGCGCTGGGGTCTGGCCGGCGTCATCACCGACTACCCCGACCGTTTTGAAAAATAAGTTATACTGAAGTTATGAAAGCGGTGTTTGACCACAGTCAGGCCGAGGCGGAAAACATCCGCACCTTTTACTTTCGGCCGGAGCGGCCGGTGCACTACACGGCCGGCCAGTACACCGAGCTGCACCTGCCCGACGCGCACCACGACGAGCGCGGCAGCAAGCGCTGGTTCACGCTGTCGTCCTCGCCGGAAGACGAATTTTTGACGATTACCACCAAATATGCCGGCGACGACAAAAGCAGCAGCTTCAAGAAAAAATTATTCCACCTACCGCCCGGCACCGAGCTGGAAATGGCCGAGCCGATGGGCGACTTCGTGCTGCCCAAACTGATCCAGACGCCGCTGATTTTCGTGGCCGGCGGCATCGGCATCACGCCGTTTCACAGCATCCTGAAATGGCTCAGCGACACCGTCGAGGAGCGGCCGATTAAGCTGCTCTACGGCGTGCGCAGCGAAGACGAAATCATTTTTCAGGACACCTTCGCTAGCGCCGGCATTGAGCCGACCATCGTAGTCAGCGAACCGTCCGACGCTTGGGGCGGCGAGCGCGGCCGGATCACCGCCGAGCTGATCCTCGGCCTGGAAAAACCCACCGAAGACACGCTGGTTTACATCTCCGGCCCCGAGCCGATGGTGCAGGCACTGGCGCGCGACCTCCACGCCGCCGGCCTCGACAAGCGCCAAATCGTCAGCGACGAATTTCCCAACTACGCCGCCATTTGAGAGGTCGCTGCTTGTGTTATCCAATTTAATAGTGTAAAATAAGTCCGTAATTTAGGGAGACGCTATGAACGCAGTCAAAACCGCCGTTGCCGCACCGGAACAAAATCCGGACCTTTTAACGGATTTACTTGAAGCAGTTAAGGACCAGTACGAAGAAGACGGCACGCTGCTTACCCCCTATGACAGCGACCGGGAAAGACGCGAAGTTCTGACGGAGAGGTGGGCTGGCACCATCATCGCCGCCAAAGTCCTAGAAGACAGCCCGGTGCGAATCGTTAAACAGGGTGACGAGGGTATTTATGAAGATGTCGGAAAATATGAAAAAGGCAAATATTTCGCTCCAAAACCTTTCCCTGAAATGGCAGGGGTTATTGACTCAGTCTCACCCGCCTATGGCGGATATATAGCTCTCGACAGAAATTGGTCCGTTGTTTTGCCCAATCGTGACGGCAAACGACTGCTTCAAGCTCCGGAGCTTGGACTTAGCATAGAGATACTCGCCACAAATTAATTAGGCTGCTCGGTTTGGATGAGGCGAGCCGACTAAACGCCGCGCGGCGCTACAAAGGGCACGGTCTCCACTCTGAAACCCACCGTCTTGATGTCTTCGATGCTCTGCAGCTCGTCATCTAGCTTCTCGAAACGGTGCTGCAAGTGCGCTTCTTCAAGGCCTTTATTATCGTCGGGCAGCAGCATTAAGCCTTCGGGGCCGAACAGATAACGGTCGGCTGCCGCGCCGGCGGCCGGCTCACGAGCGTTAGCGAAACTCATCGAGACGACATACGGAACCTCGTCACTGCTGACCTTGGTCACCTCAGCTATCCGGGCCGGAAATCGACAGGCCTGCCAACTAAGAGACGGGCGGGCCCGACAGGCAAAAGCATACACCGCGCCGACACATAAGCGATCGGGCGTCACCAGAAAAGCCTTGCTGTCTTCGTAGTCTTCCCAGCTGCACATCCCCATTTCTGGCATACTCATGCCATTTATTATACAGCTAATTCTGAAGGGGGTGGGCGCGGCCTTCGAGGTATTCGCGGATTTTGAGGGCCGCGGTGGCGCCTTCGCCGGCGGCGCTGGCGATTTGCATGGTGGCGCCGCTGCGGATGTCGCCGGCTGCGAAGACGCCGGGCATCTCGGTTTGCATGTGCTGGTCGGTCAGCACGAAGCCGATTTCGTCGAGCTTGACCGGTGATTTTTGCAAAAACTGCGAGTTCGGCATCAGGCCGACGAACACGAATACGCCGTCGGTCTCGAACTCAACCTTTTTGCCATCTTTGGTGCCGACGACTTTGGTCACGCCTTTATCATTGCCGATAATTTCATCGGTCGTCGTGCCGAGATGCACCGTGACTTTGCCGTCGTCGATGTATTTTTGCAGGTCATCCTGCAGGACGTCGGAGGCTTTGATGGTGGAGCGCACCAGCAGGTCGATGTGCGTGGCGAAACGGGTCAGGAAAATGGTTTCCTGCACGGCCGAGTTGCCGCCGCCGACCACCACCAACCGCTTGTCGCGGTAAAAGGCGCCGTCACAGGTGGCGCAGTAGTGCACGCCTTTGGCGTAGAACTCTTGCTCGCCGGGCACGCCGATTTTTTTGTAATCGCTGCCGGTGGCGATCAGCACGGCGCGGGCGCGCATGTCGCCGCTGGTGGTTTCCAGCCGCTTGAATTGGCCCTCGTCGTGAATGGCGGTGACCTCGCCCAGTTCGATCACCGAACCGAAGCGCTCGGCCTGCTTTTGCAAGTCTTGGGCCAGCGTCAGCCCTTCCACGCCGTCGGGAAAGCCCGGGTAATTATCAATTTTGTCGGTCACGGCCGCCAGCCCGCCAACCACGCCGCGCTCGAACAGCAGCGTCTCGATATCTTCGCGCGTCGTATAAATGGCCGCCGTCAGCGCCGACGGGCCGGCGCCGATAATCACCACCTCGTGCTCAGGAATTTTTTTGTCGTCAGTCATGAACTTTTATGGCCTCAACTCCGCAAGTAATTTTCAGATTTTATTAATTATACCAATGTAAGCTGGGATCTAGCCAGCATGAACAGCCTCCGACCTAAGCTGCCAGATCCATCAACTTCCTTGAACGGTAACGTGCTTTCGCGATAACTTCTATTAATTTAAGGCGGGGGCTAATTTTGCCAGATTGTAGCCTACCACGACTTCCTTGCTATCGTCGCCCTTGGTTACCACGGTTACCGGCACGGTCATGGCGCCGCTCATTTCCATGGCTTCGGCCTGGCGGTGCGGGTGCTCGTCGATGTTAACTTCTTCGTAACTCATGCCTTTGGCGCCGAGATATTTTTTGACCATCTGGCAGTAGGCGCAAGTGTTGCTGGTGAAGATGGTGATGTTTTTGACCATGATTTTGACCCCTCTTATGTGTTGTTTACGTGCCCGCGGAGCGACGCTGATACAGCCGTTCCTCCCAAAAACGGCCGATCGCTGCCCGCACTTTTACTATTTTTATGTTGCGCTTGCTGTGGTTTTTTACCATTTTTGTGAAGCGCTCTAGCAGATCTAATCTGACTGTGCATCAATTATATATAGCGCTTGTCCTAAAATCAATACGCTACATATTGTGCTTTTTACTCCATCGGCAGGCTTCAGACGGCTTACTGCCGGAGTGCAGTTCGGCAGTAAGCCGTTACTTGCTGGCGCTGTCGATTTTGTGGACCGTGACGTCAAAAACCAGGTCGGCGTTGGCCGGAATGCCCGAGCCGGACGGCGGGCTGGCCGCGTAGGCCAAGGCCGAAGGAATCAGCAGCCGGCGCGTGCCGCCGACTTTCATACCGGGAATGCCCTGCGACCAGCCGGCGATCACCTGGCTGAGCGAAAAAGTGGCCTGTTGGCCGCTGCCCTGCGTGCTCTGGAACACGACGCCCGTGCTGGCCACCGCGCCGGTGTAATCAACGCTCACCGTGTCGCCTGGTTTGACCGTAGCGCCGGTGCCGGGCGTCAGGTCAATTTCCTGCAGCTGGGTAACGCTGGCCACGGGCGTGAAGTTTGCTAATTTGGTGCCTTTTAATTTGTCCACTGGTTGCTCCTGTGATTGTTGTTGCTCGCTCTGCGAGGCGTCATTGTTATTCGAGCTGCTTTGGGTGACAAAGTAGATAATCGCTACCGTCGACGAGGTCACCAAAAACAACAGGGCGAAAAAGCCGGCAAAAAAGCGCTCTTTTTTAGATGCCATCAGTCATATCCTTCCCAAATATTTTAGACATGTTTACTAAGTTTACCCTGAGGACTGGCGGATGACAAATCCGGCCTTAGACCCGCTCGGCGCCGAATTTTTCTGCGGCCGCTTTGGCGACCTCGTCGAGCAACTTGTTGACTTCGGGGTCGGTTAAAGTGCGCTCATAGCTGGCGATTTCCAGCCGGAAGGTCACCTGTTTGTGCGCTTTGTCGTCCTGGCGCTGAAAAATGTCGCGCGGTTCGAGCTGCGCATGGGTATTTTTTGGCCGTGACTTTTCAAGTTGACCCCAGGCAAAATCCCGCAATTCCTGATACGGCAGCTCGGCCGAAACCTTCAGGGTGATGTCCTGCGTGACTTTGGGAAAACGCGGCAGCGGCACATACGCCTTGGCCGCCTGGAAGACGCTTTGCAAAGCCTTGACGTCAAGCTCGAAGCCGGCGCAATAGGCCGGCAATTTGAGGTTTTGGCGGACGGCCGACCGGAATTCACCGATTAGGCCGAGGAACGTCTCGCCGGCGTAGATGAAGGCCGTGCGGTTCATGTCAAACGGCTTGGTGATATCGTAGGCGCGCATCGCGGCCGGCACCGGCTTGATGGTCAACGGCGCCGCCACCAGGTTGGTTAAATATTTTTTGGCTTCGTAGTAGGCGGCGCCGTTTTTCTTGGCTTTGGCGGCGGCTGTCACCACCACTGACAATAATTCGTCTTCGCGCGGCAGGCCGTCGTCGCCCAGCTGATCGGCGAGGTGCGCTTTGCCTATCTCGAACAGCGCGAACTGGTCGTAGCCGGCTTTGATGTTGGGATGGACTTTTTCGAGCAGGCTGGGCGTCAGGCTGAGGCGGTAATATTGCAGATCGGGGCTGAGGGCGTTGGCGATTTGGAAGGCTTGAGATTTATCCTGGCCGGCTTTGTCGAGCAGGTCGCCGTGGACGAAGCTGTAGGTCAGCACTTCGTTGGCGCCGGCCTTGGCGAGACGAGCGCGGAGGTTGGCTTTGAGTTCGAGCAGCCGGTCTTTTGGCGCCGGCATGAGATCGCGCTTGGGCAGGCTGGCCGGCAAGCGGTCGTAGCCGTAGAGGCGGCCGATTTCTTCCACGACGTCTTCGCGCTGTTCGATGTCGGTGCGCCAGAACGGCGCCGTGAGTGCCAGCTCGTCGCCGCTCACTTCAACCTTGAATTCGACGTTTTGGAGCAGCTGTTTCATGTCGGCGGCGGAAAAGTTCGAGCCGAGCCGCGTGTTCACGAAGTCCGCGGTCAGTTTCACCGGCTCGAACAGCGCGCTACGATCGAGCACGGTTTTATCAACATGGTTATCGTCAATTATCTGGCTGGCGATTTTGCCGGCGGCGTCGTGCCGGAGCAAGTCGGCGGTTTTGAGCAATACGGCCAGGTTTTGCAGCGGGCTCTGGCCCTTGGTGAAGCGCGTGGCGGCGTCGGTGAAGAGGCCGTGCGCCATCGAGGTGCGGCGGATGGAATACATGTCAAAATTGGCGCATTCCAGGATGATGTTTTTGGTCTGGACGTCGACTTCGGTTTCGCTGCCGCCCATGATACCGCCGACGCCGATCAGCTGCTTATCGGTGGCGATCATGATGGCTTCAGCGCGCGGCTCGATTTCTTTGCCGTTCAGCAGCTTGATTTTTTCGCCGGGTTTTGGATTGCGGACCACCAGCTGGGCTTCGCCGCCGCTCAAAGCTTTCACTTTGTCGTAATCATAGGCGTGCAGCGGCTGGCCGGTTTCCAGCATCCAGAAATTGGTGTAGTCGACGACGTTGTTGATTGGCCGGATACCGGCTTCGCTCAATACGATTTGCAGCCAGATCGGGCTCGGCTTGACCTCGATGTTGCTCATGGTGAGCGCCGTGAAGCGCGGCACCAGCTCGGGCAGTTCGCTGGTGACGGTCAGCGGCAGCTGGCCGCCGTCGGCGCCGTCGGGCTGTGGCAATTCGGGATGCGGCACGTACCAGTCGGGGCTGACAAACGGCTTTTGCTGGATGCCGGCGATCTCGCGCGTGACACCCATCAGGCCGAAGCAGTCCGGCCGGTGGGTAAACATTTTGTTTTCGATGTCGATAATTTTTTCGCCTTCGAGGCGATAGGCTTTGGCGAACGGCGTGCCGGGTTTGGCGTCTTTGTCGACCACCAGCAAGCCTTCGTGGCTGTCGCCGATGCCGAGCTCTTTGGGACTGGCCAACATACCGTTGCTTTTTTTACTACGGAGTTCGCGGGCTGTCAGCACGAACGGCTCTTTGCCGACCGTGCTCGGCACCGTAGCGCCCGGTGGCAGCCAAGCGGCCAGCATACCAGCCGTGACGTTCGGCGCACCGCAGACCACTTGCACCAGGCCGTCATCGCCGCGTTCAACATCTTTTATGGTTTTGCCGTCGTCAATCCGGCACAGGCTCAGCTTGTCGGCGTTCGGATGCTTCTCGCACGCCACGACCTTGACGATAATCACGCCGTCAAACTTAGAGCCGTAATCGACCATTTCTTCAACCGCGCCCAGTTGCGCGCCGATTTTCTCAACCAGCGCGTCCGCGCCGTCCGGCAGCAGATCCGGCGTCTTATAATGCTCGCCCGCGTAGCGAATTGCATTCAGGCTGACTTTCATGCGAACTCCGTAAATTCGTGGACTTGGTCCGGCTCGCCGTGCACAATGAAGCGAATCCAAGTCGGCTTTATTTTCAGATAAACCTGATCTGGGTCGTGCCGGTACTTATCAAAGCCGGCCAGTTGCTGGAAATCGCCGGCGGCCAGCAGAGCTTCGTAATCGGCCAGCGTGATGAGCCCAACCTGGCCCTCGTATTGCACCTCGCCGGTCTCGTCGGCGATAACCAGCGCAACCGATTTGTTGTGCGTAAGATTTTTGAATTTGCGGCTCTGGTTGGAGGTGCCGATGATGATTTCGTGGCGGGCATTGCTGACGTAGGCCACAAAGGCGGCTTGCGGCCGGCCGGCTGCGGTGACCGTGGCGAGCGTGCACAGCAAACGCGCTTGCAGAAATGCCGTCAGGGCCGGCTCGTTTGCCGCGCTCATGAAAATTGCCTCAAAAAGTCTAGTTTGCCGGACTCGAAGTGGCGGACGTCTTCGATGCCGTATTTCATCATCACCAGCCGCTCGATGCCCAGGCCCCAGGCGAAGCCGGTGTATTTGTTGGTGTCGATGCCGGCCTCGTGCAGCACGTTGGGGTGGATCAGGCCGCAGCCGAGCAGTTCGATCCAGCCGACGTAAGAGCAAATGTGGCAGCCTTTTTTATCGCAGAACGGGCAGCTGACGATCAGCTCCAGCGACGGTTCGGTGAACGGAAAATAGAACGGCTGGGACTTGAATTCCAGGTCCTTGCCGTAATAGGCCTCGAGAAAGGTTTGGAGCGTGGCGATCAGATTGCCGACGTTGATGCCCTCGTCCACGTAAACGCCTTCCAGCTGGTAAAAGGTGTGTTCGTGGCGGGCGTCGAGGTCTTCGTTGCGGAAAACCCGTCCCGGGATGACGGCGGCGATCGGCTTGCCCGCCTCGAGATTTGGTTTGAAGCGCCGCAGCACGCGGTTCTGCATGGTCGAAGTGTGGGCCGGGGCGATGAACTGCTTGTCGTTCTTGTCTTTTTGGACGGTCATGAAAGTGTCGTAATCGTCGCGGGCGGGATGATCCTCGGGGAAGTTGAGCGATCCGAACATATGAAAATCGTCATCGATTTCGCGTGACTCCACGGCCGTGAAGCCCATGCGGTAAAAGATGTCGAGCACCGCTGAGAGCTCGGTCGTCAGCGGGTGCTGGCTGCCATGTTCTGTCGGTAAAAGTGACGGCCGCTGATCCGCCGGCGTGTTGATATCAAACGGCGCCGTCACGTCGATCGGCGGCAAAGCCTCAGTTTCGGCTTGGGCGCTCTCAACCATTGCCTGCAGTTCTTGGCGCAGCTGGTTTACTTCCTGACCGTAGCCGGCGCGCGCTTCCGGCGGCAAGGTTTTAATCTCGTCGAACAGCGCGCGCAGCTCGACGGCCCGCAGGATCTCGGCTTTATTCTCAAGCTCGGCAAAACGTTTCTGCAGCAGCTCGGCCGTTTCGGCAATGCGCGGATTTTGGTAGCTCATATCTTATCAAATAGTATACCAGTAGTAGTTTTGATGCATAAATGACACTTTGCAAATAAGCGCCGCCCGATTACACTGGAAGTAAGCGAGGGGCGATGGGGCGGATTGAGTTAATACACATAAAAAGCGAGGCGCGAAAGGCCGACACGCGTGGCCGGTGAAGCGCGCGAGAAGTGCGCCGTCGGCGGCGTGCTGCTGAACGAAGCCGCCGTCGATACGGCCGCGGCCCACTTATACGAAGTACTGTTCGCCCTGCAGCACCGCGGCGACGAAGCCAGCGGCATGGTCAGCCGAGAGCCGGGCGAGCCGCTGGCGGCCCACCGCGAGCTGGGCATGGTAAAAGACGTCTATAGCGATGAGAGTATCGCGCGTCTAAGCGGACGCTTGGCCGTGGGCCACAATAAATACACCACTTCGACCTCTATAAAAGGCGTCAAGGAGTTGCGCCACCCTCAGCCGATCATAGACGAAAGTCTCGGTTTGGCCCTGGCGCACAACGGCAACATTCCCGACACTACCAAGATGGACGGATTTCTGGAGCGGCACAATCTGCTGCACGGTCACCGCAACGATTCCGAGAAAATGGGTTTTACGATTGCCCAATTCATGCGCGGCGGCCAGGATTTGCCGGCCGCCGTCGAGAGCGCCTACCCGCTGCTGGACGGCGCTTTTTCCTGCGTCGGCACTCACGACGACATGCTGGTGGCTTTTCGCGACCCCCACGGCATCCGGCCGCTGGCGCTAGGCAATTTCGATGATAACTGGGTGGTCAGTTCTGAGACCTGCGGCCTGGACATCCTCAACGCCAAGTACGTGCGCGAAGTCCAGCCGGGAGAACTGGTGGTTATCACGGCGGACGGCCAGATGGAAAGCAAGCAGCTGGCGGCGGGTCGGGACAAACTGGATATTTTCGAGCTGGTTTACTTTGCCCGTCACGACAGCACGCTCTATGGCAAAACGGTCAACGAAATCCGGCGCCAGTTCGGCGTGGAGCTGGCGCTGGCCCACGGTGCCATGCACGATGACGGCGAAAACGTCGTGGTGGTGCCGGTGCCCGACACGGCCGTGCCCGAAGCCGAAGGTTATGCTCAGAGCCTCGGCCTCACTATGACCCAAGCTATTATTAAGAACCGTTACATCGGCCGGACCTTCATGCAGCCGACCGATCAGGCGCGCAAAACCCAGCTGCGGCGCAAGCACAACATCATCGCCGAGCCCATAAAAGGCAAGGACGTAGTGCTGATTGACGACTCCATTGTCCGCTTGAACACCATCCCCAACCTCGTGCAGCGCATGAAACAGATCGGCGCCCGTTCCGTCTCGGTGTTGATCGGCTCGCCGCCGGTCCGCTTTCCCGATTATTACGGCATCGACACGCCGCACCAAAGCGAGCTGGCAGCCGCCAATCTGACCGTCGAGGAAATGCGGCGGGCGATCAGCGAAGACGGCTGCCGCTATCTCGGCTTTTTGCCGCTGGAAAGCATGGTTCGAGCCACCGGCATGCCGGCGGATATGTTTAACCTGTCCTGTTTCACGGGCGAATATCCGATAGATATCGGCAAGCGCCAAGCCGAGATCACCTCGCCGGTCAGCATGGAGTACGTGGAGTAGCCGTGGCGAATTTTTCTTTTGATGTGGTTAGCGAGTATGACAAGGCCGAGCTGAACAATGTGTTTGACCAGGTGCAGCGCGAAATGGCCAACCGCTACGATTTCAAAGGCACGCCGGCGGCCGTGGAGTGGCTGGACGGCGACAAATCGGGGCTCAAAATCACCGGCGCCGGCTCGTGGCAGATTGACGCCCTTCTTGATATCGTACGCAAGAAGCTGGCCGCCCGCGGCCAATCGCAGAAACTTCTCAACACCACGCACGAGATTAATGAAGCAAACATGAAAGCCACCCAGGAAGTGCCTTTCGTGCGCGGGCTCGATCAGGAAAAAGCCAAAAAGATCACCAGGCTGATCCGCGACGACTATCCAAAAGTCAAAACCCAGATCCAAGGCGAAGCGGTGCGTGTGACTTCAGACAAAAAAGACGAGCTGCAGGCCGTCATGCAGCTGCTGCGCGCCGCCGACCTCGACTTCCCGCTCAGCTTTACAAACTTCCGCTAAGTCCGCTAAGGGAGCTAGCCAGCGCTTCGTCGTATTCTTCCGCCCATTGCCGAATAACGACGTCCGGCCGCTGCGTTCTATAGTGAGAAAGCGCCTGAGCCGCGCCCACCATATGCGCGCCTAAGTAATGCTTTCGTTCATGTATCTCATAGCCGCTGTCCACGCCGCCGACAGACCATAGCTGATAGCCGAGATGCCAGCCCGCCCGCAATTCGCCTTTGTTGTTCGTCGCCCAGGCCGCGAGATTATTACGGGCTCTATTTTTTATGGCCGGACCGCTTTGGCCGGCAAAGCCGCCATTCACTTTTATATGTTGCTCGCCTGTCCGGCGGTCGCGGGGTACTTGCCGCCGGACCGCATTTATCAAGCTGACTCCGTCGACGGCTAGCCTGGTGCGTCCGGTATATTGATCGATGACCGTTTCCGGTAAGTCAGAAAACTTTATGGCTACATACGGATCTTCACCGACACGCTGGCGGACAGACGCGGCCAATGCCCGCATGGCTTCGACATCCTCGCCCAAGATCGTGCCGTGGTTCGGGCAGCTGCCATCGATCTCCACTCCGTCAGCACCCATATCGAGCGCCCACTCAGCTAAGCGCGGCAGGACCGTCTGAGGGTCTTCATGCGCGAGAGCGGTAACGGAAATTATCGCCAGCTGTCCGACGCTATGCATGCGCTGAATCGATCGAGGTAAATACTCGCTCGCCGCTTTCGACCCAGGATTTCGCAGGCCTACCGCGTTATATGCCGCCTGGTTTCTCTCGTCCCACCAAAAAATGGTTTCGCGCCCCGTCGGATCATTGCCTTGCCATTCATTTTCAGAAAAGGAGCCTATGACCTGAGCCGCCAATTCCGGAATTCTTGTGAATTGCCTGATTTGTTCTTCGGTCTTAACAACGCCGGCGCTAACGAAAATAGGCGCCCGATTAGTGTCGGGTACATAAAGTTCACCCATTTAGATTCTCCGTGCTCATATATGTCCTAGTATTAAAGAATGTTTCGCGCTTTGCAATCATAAGCGTTCGAAGATTGGGCTATACTAATGCTTATGTCTAAAAGTGATGAGCTGCTGGAACAGGCCAAAGCGGTGCTCGAAATGAACGACCGCGGCAATTACACGCAGCCGGCGCACGGGCTGTATCCGCATCAGTGGCTGTGGGACAGCTGTTTTATCGCTATCGGCCGGCGGCATTTGGACGTGGAGCGCGCCAAAATGGAGGTTCTGAGCTTGCTGCGCGGCCAGTGGCACAACGGCATGCTGCCAAACATCATTTTTCGTGACGACCCGCAGTACCGCGTGGACCGCAATATGTGGCGCAGCTGGCTGAATCCCGCCGCGCCCGACGACGTAGCCACTACCGGCATCACTCAGCCGCCGATGCTGGCCGAAGCCGTGGTGCAAATCGGCCAGAAACTGGCTTGGCCGGAGCGCCGGTTGTGGTACCGCCAGGTTTACCCGGCCCTGCTGGCCTATCATCAATGGCTCTACGACGAACGCGATCCGCACGGCGAAGGTTTGGTGCTGCTGATCCACCCCTGGGAGACCGGCCTCGACAACACGCCGCCCTGGATGGACGAGATGCGCGCCCACTTGATGCCGCTGTGGATTCGGTTGGTTGAAAAATTCAAACTGGACCGAGTGATTGGCCTGTTCCGGCGCGACGGCCGCTCGGTGCCACTGGACCAACGCTTTTCGACCGTCGAGTCGCTGATGCTGCTCGACATCCAGCATCGTCTTCGCCGCAAGCGCTATGACATCGACAAAATCCTCGACCATTCTTTATTTGCCATCGAAGATTTGTCTTTTAACGCGATTTTTATCCGCGCTAACCGGCACCTGCGCGACATCGCCAAGTCGCTGAAGGAAGACTTGCCGGCAGAGCTGGAGACGCGCCTGAAAAAGACCGAACAGGCGTTCGAGGAGCTGTGGGACGACTACTCGGCGCAATATTACTCGCGTGATTTCATCACTCACCGGCTGCTCAAAAATCCGTCCATCGCCACGCTGCTGCCGCTGTATGCCGGCTGCATCACCAAGCAGCGGGCCGAACAGCTGCTGCGCCTGCTGGAAAACGAGCGCGCCTTCGGCCCTGCCTATCCGGTGCCGAGCGTGCCGATCAACTCGTTTTGGTTCCATCCCAAGCTCTACTGGCAGGGGCCGAGTTGGGTCAACATGAACTGGCTGATTATCGACGGGTTGCGGCGCTACGGCTTCAAGGATCACGCCGCGGCTTTGCGCGAAAGCAGCCTGGAAATGGTGCGCCGCGCCGGCTGCTACGAATACTTCGACCCACTGACAGGCGAGCCGGCCGGCGCCGCCAACTTCTCCTGGACCGCCGCCCTGACCATCGACCTGCTAAAGTCTAAAAATTAATCGTCCAGCTGGGGTTTTTCGAGCAGCTGAGGCTCGACGGCCGTTTCGCTGTCTGTAATTTTTACAACGTCACGATCGATTTTGCCGAGTTCTTTATAGGTGTTGTTGAAATGGCCGACAGTGGTGCCGAGGCTGCTGCCGAGCCGCTGCATGTAGCCGTTGTGGGCGATCAGATGCTTGCGCAGCTGCTCGACATTTTTGCGGATTTTTTCGGTATCTTTATGAATTTCGATGGAGCGCAGGCCCTGGGCAATAGTCTGCAGCATGGCGCTCAGAGTGCTCGGGCCGACTATGGTCACCTTTTTCTCGACGGCGTACTGCATGAGGTTGCGGCCGGAGACGTTGCCGACACCAACCTTGTTGGCCAGCAGATCGTAATAAATCGCCTCGCTGGGAATGAACATCAGTGCCTGGTCGAGCGTGGCTTGTCCGGCCCGGCCCGGCTTAATGTATTTGGCCGTTTCGTCGATGCGCTTTTTGACGTCCTCTTTGAAGGCCCGCGTCAGCGCCTCGCGCTCGCGCTCATCGGCTTCGAGCAGGCGGTTGTAATTTTCCAGCGGGAATTTGCTGTCCAGCGGCAGCAGTTTGTCATCCAGCCGGACCACGGCGTCCACCACCAGGCCTTCGCCCAGTTTATACTGCAGCTCAAAGGTGCCGGCCGGCAGCACGTTTTCCAGGATTTGCTTGAGGTAAAACTCGCCGACCACGCCGCGCTGTTTGGGGTTTTGCAGCACGTTTTGCAGCGTCTTCAGCTCGGCGGCAATGTCGCCGACGTTCTTATTGGTACCCTCAAGTTTGGTCAGCTTTTCGGTCACCTGCTGCAAAATTTTGATGCTAGCGGCCGATTGTGAAGCGATCTGCTTGTTGGAAGCGCCCAGCTGGTCGCTCAGCTGTCGCTGCAAACCGTCCTTCAGATCAAGCATTGATTTATTGAGTTCCGTAATGTCGGCCTTTAACATCAGGCTGCTGTCGCTCTCGGTAGCCGGCCGGCGCAGCAGCATAAACAGCACGGCCGCAAACAAGCCGAGCACAATCACCCCCAAAACTATAAGCGCGATAAGCATACCCTTATTTTAGCAAATTTTAGCTTTTGATGGTGACCTGGGTGCCAACCTGGGCCCAGTTGTAGAGCCACTTGGAGGCGCTCAGCGGCAGTTCGACGCAGCCGTGCGAGGCGTCTTTGGAGTTCGGGTCGATGTTGCCGAAGGCGTTGTTGGGGCGCCAGGTGGCGTCGTGGAAACCGTAAGCGCCGTATTGGTTGGTCAGGAACGGCATCCAGTAATAAACCGGGTCGCTCCACTTGCCGGTGCTGTCCTGGCCGGTTAGCGTGACGTTGGTCTGCTTGGCGTAAATTTTGTAGGTGCCGGGCGGCGTTAGGTCGGCTGCCAGAAATTCCATGCCGGTGACCACCGGTGTGTTATAAACGACCTTATGATAGTCGCAGGCCCAGAGGTGACGAGCGCTGATGCTGACGATGATCTGCTTGTCCAGGCTGTTGCCGTTGCATTCTTGAGGACCGGCCGAAACGGCGGCGGCCTGCTTGGCAGCGGCCGGTGCGGGCGCCGGCGTTTTTGCTTGATGATGCGCGTGATACGTCCGGTAACCGGCGAACAAACCAAAGCCCACCACCAGCGCCACCAGCAAACTGACCACGGCATGACCGTGACGGTGTTTCGGCCCGGCAGCCGGCAGCTCAGCGCGGCGCGGCCCGCCCGCCGAGTAAATCAATAAGCCCGGCCGGATAGTCTTGTTCTCAAGCGAAGTTTTCATAGCTTGTGCCAAGGCGGCGGCATTCCATATTTTATAGTTTTTGTGTGTATGTTGGCTGTGTGTATTTTAATATCGCCGCCCTTAGTATATCATTTTGACGTTTTCAAACGAACCGCGTGACCACGAACATGAAGGCCACGCCGAGCACGGTCAGGCCGATGGTGCCGTAGCTGGAGTGCTTGCTGTGGGCTTCGGGCAGGATTTCGCTGGCGCCGATGTAGAGCAAGAAGCCGGCGAAGAAGCCAAGGTAGATGGTCAGCGCGTCGTCCGACAGGCTGAACAGTTTGGTCGCCAGCACGCCAAACACCGGCGCCAACGCGTCAAGCAGCAAAAACATAAAGGCGCGCCGCGACCGGTTTTTGTTGAGCAGCAACAGGTTCACGGTGTTGAGCCCGTCGGTGAAATCATGGGCGATAACGGCGATGGCCACGGCGATGCCGACACTGTTGCCGGCCTGAAAGCCCAGACCAATGCCAACGCCGTCCAAAAAGCTGTGGCCGGACAGCGCCAGCGCGCTGGCCACACCGACGTGCGGATGATGATGCAGCTCATACTCGGCCTCGTTGGTGTGATGAATCAGGATGGATTTTTCGATGATATGAAACAGCAGAAAGCCGGTCACCAGCGCGATCATCGGGCCGGTCGCGCTTTGATGCTGGCGGGTCAACGAATCGAAAATCTCCGGCAGCAAATCAAAGGCCACCACGCCGAGCAGCACGCCGGCCGTATAGCCCAAAAAGCGGTGCAAACGATCTTGGTTCTTAAGACCGACCAAACCGCCGCCGAGTGTCGACAGGAACGTGCCAAAAGACAGTAAAACAGGTATCATCTGCGGCTATTATATACGCTTAGTCGCGCGCCAAGCTAAACCAGCCGCGGAATTTCTTTTTCTTGGCTTTCTTGGATTTTTTCTGGTCTTTTTCGTCGTGAGCTTGTTCGTTATGGTTATGATCATGGTCGTCGGGGTGGTTGCCGAGCAGGCTGCTGGCTTCCATGCTTGCGCGCAGCCCGTGATCCTCGCCGCACAGCATGTGCATGCGCTCGGCGATAGCTTGCGCCGCCTCGAATTGGCCGACGAATTGCGCGTCCATCATCAACGCTTCGGTGTCGGCCACGAACTTATCGGCCGTGTAGTCGTGTTTGACTTCATCGTTGGCGTAGCGTTCCCACATGGCCTGATGCGACACTTGCGGGTCGAAAAACTCCGCCTTCCCTTCTTCGGCGGCAAAGGGGTCAAAAAAGAGCTGCTCCGAGGCTAATCGTTCGCTCATACGGCGCCCCTGACGGCATCATCCACTAGCAACCGGGCTCGTTCCAGCCCAACACTGCCCAGCGCCTGGACGCCCGCGCCAAGCATTAACTTCGTGGCGTCAGGATAATCGCCGCCCACCGGCCCTGCTTCGCCTTCCAATTTGTGGTGCCAATACGTTTGCAGAAGCACGTCGCTGGGCAGCGGCTGAGTTATCGGCTCCGGGATATCCAGCATGCCTTTGGCGGCCATGGTTTCGGAAATGCCGCCGGTTTTTTGCGGCGTGCCAGGCAGCGCACCGGCTAATAGATCATGCGTTGCCGCGTCGCCGCTCTTTACTAAGTTATGGGCGATTTTGGCATCGCCGCCGCCTAAAATCACACCGCTGAAATGACCCTGTTCGAATCCGCCGGCCTGGCCGTGTCCGCCGAAGCCCTCTACCCTAGTTTGCGCTTTTACGGAGACACCGAAGTGCATGCCCTTGGAGAAGCCGACTTTAGTATCGTACGGCTGGTTGAGCATGGTGATTTGGAATTCTCCCGCGTGGTCGGGATCTTTGGTAATGATTACCGGCGAAAGGACGCCGAGCCGCGGGTTATGCATCAGCAGGACCCGGTTCACGAATAATTTTGAGGTGTCGTCGCGCAGATACTGCGTGTCGATTGTCACTGGAAAGAATTTATTGTCCTCGTCGCCGTTATCGACCGCGAAATCGACGGCTTCCTGGCCGTTATCGACCATGAATTCCACGCTTTCCCGGCCGCTGGCCGGGAAAACTGCCTGGCTGCGGTCAGCCATGTCAAGACGGCCCTCGAACATAACCTGGGCGTCTTCAAAAGATTTTTCATAGGTATCAAAGTGTTCAATCATGCCACCATAGTGCGGCGGATCATTATTTATTGCAAATTTGTCGCAATTTGTGTTACAATTGCGGCATGAATGCAGTTTTACCGGAATTGCGACAACTATTGAAGAAAAACGGCCAGAGCCTGACCAAGCCGCGCTTAAGCGTCTTTAACGCCCTGCGCGGGCGCGAACCGCGAACCATGCACCAGCTGGTGGAGGCCTGCCACGGCATTGACCGCGCCAGCGTCTACCGCACGGTGGCGCTGTTTGAGCGGCTCGGCATCGTGCAGCGGCTGCAAATCGGCTGGAAATATAAGCTGGAACTCACCGACGCCTTTAGCCATCATCATCACCATTTGACCTGCCTTAAATGCGGGCGCGTGACTTCCTTCGACGAAACCGACGCGCTGGCCGACGAGCTCCACAAGATTGGCCAGACGCATAATTTCATAATCCAAAGCCACCAGCTGGAGCTTCAAGGCCTCTGCCCCGCCTGCCAACCAAGCTAAGGGGAAGGAGCGGGCGCGCTTCGTGCGCCGCGCGAAGGCGAATTTATTTCACAAGCTCCGATGAAAAAACTGCCACGCTTGTCTCATAAAAAACCTAAAGACCCGGTGCGAAATACGCCCGGGTCTACTAGGAAGCCTCACACTTCCTGGTTTCAGACTATGCCCGCCGCCGCCAAATTGCAACGTGATTTTCGTCACATCCGCTTACGGTTTTGACACGTACGGATTGCCTTTTATGTAGAACCGCCACGGCTGGTCTTGGGCCTGGCTGATGCCGATGCGCGTAGTCTGGACGATGTCGGCCGGCGGCAGGGCCGGCTCGATGAACAGCTTGAGCGGCTCAGTGCGCAGGTCGTGGCCGTTCAGCCGTTTGTCGATCGCTAGCGCCTGGCACAATTTGGCGGGGCCGTTGGTGAGTGTTTCGCCGCTTAGGCCGGGGCGGTTCTCACGCATGATGGGCTCGCCGCCGAGCGGTTCGAGGGCGCGAATCAGCACTGCCGAGCCGTAGCCTGTCGGGCCGGTGACCACGTTGCAGCAGTAGTGCATGCCATAGGTAAAATAGACGTACAGAAAACCTGGCGGGCCGAACATCACGCGCGTGCGCTCGGTTTCGCCGCGGTAGCTGTGGCTGGCGGCGTCGGCTTGGTTGTAGGCTTCGGTTTCGACGATGCGGCCGCTGACGGCTTGACCGTCGATAACGCGCACCAGCCGGCAGCCGAGCAGCCGCGGCGCCAGTGTTTCGGACGGGCCGTTTAACAGGGCCGTTAATTTATCGGCCATCACCCAAAGCCTCCGGCGGCTGCGCCATGGCCGCTTCGATCCGCTCAGCGATAAAGCGGCTGGCGCGCTCCGAAATACTGTGGCGGGCCGGCACGGTGTGCGCCGCCACATGCTCAGCGTCCTCGCCGAACACCTGGCGTACCTGGCCGCGAATCACCACCATGTCATAGCGGCCGTAAATCACGTCCATCGGCATTTTCACGCGCTGGATATCGTCGGCCGCCGTTTGCTGCATGATGCTGTGCTCGAGACTCTTAATAAACGGCTGCCAGCTGGCCTCGTCGACATCGAAACCGGTCAGCCGTCGCATCAGCCGCTCGGCGCGCCGGCGATTGGCTTCATTGAATTCGGGCCGATAGCCGAGCACCCAGCGGTAAAAACGAAAATAGAGGCTCAGACGCAGCCGGTAGCGCCGCTTTTCCGGCAAGCCTTCGTACAGCGGCATTTCGTAGAGCACCAGATGCCGCACCAGGTCGGGCCGCCGGCGGGCAATGCGCAGCGCCACCAGGGCGCCCAGCGAATGACCGACCAGGATAACCGGCCGCTTATCATTAATTTTTTCGATGGCCGCGATGACCGTGCCGGCGTGATCGTCGATGTCATACAAAATCCAAGCCGGCTTGGGCGAAGCGCCAAAACCCAGCAGGTCAAACGCCACCAAACGATACGGCCGATGGGCCAGCCGCGCCACCACGTGCTGCCAAGTATGACCGGTCTTGCCCACGCCGTGCAGGAAAATCACCGGCTGGCCGGCACCCACGTCGAGCGGCTTGGCTAGCCGGTACGGCCGCCGCAGCGTCTGGTGCCAAAACTTATCAAAGAGGCGCATCTCTCTATTATAAGCGCTTGCCAAGCATGAGCAGTGATGCGTACAATGGTGATATTGATGCTAATTCTCTTTGAGAAGCAATTCCCGCCGGCATGAGTCTCACTCTGATGATTATCGAAGTGGTGATTCTGGTGCTCTTCTCGGCGGTTTGTTCGGGGCTGAACATCGCCGTTATGGCGCTCGATCCGGCGGACCTTAAGCGCAAAGCCAAACTCGGCAACAAACAAGCGCGGCGGGTGCTGCCGCTGCGCCGCCAGACGCATCTGACGCTGGCCAGTATTCTGCTGGTTAACGTGGCGGCGGTCAGCGCCAACTCGCTAGTGCTGGAGCAAAGGCTCAACGGCTGGCTGGCTGGCATTTTGAGCACCCTCCTGATCGTCATTTTCGGCGAAATCATGCCGCAGGCGCTGTTTTCCAAAAACCCGCTGGTCTGGACAAGCGCTTTCGCGCCGCTGCTGCGCCTGATGATCTACGCGACTTATTTGGTGAGCCGCCCGCTGCAACTATTGCTCGATGCCCTCTTCCCGCACGAGCACGCCGAACTGCAGAGCCGCCACGAACTGGGGCTGATGATCGCCGAGCATTTGCACACCAAAGAAAGCGAGCTGGACGACGACGAAGTGGAGATCATCCGCGGCGCCCTGCAGCTGTCCGAAAAGCGCGTCCGCGACATCATGACCGACATCCGCCATACCTATTGGCTGACGCCCGACACCGAGTTGACCGATGCCAAAATCGACGAAATCAAAGAACAGGGCTACAGCCGCATTCCGATTTTCAACCGCCAGCTGACGCGCACCTACGGCATTCTGCTCATGAAAGATCTGGTGGACGTCGACTTCGACGACCAACAGCCGCCGTATCGCGTCGACGATATGCCGCTGCATCCCGTGCAGCTGGTTGGCAGCATGACGGCGCTGGACACCATGTTCCGGCGCTTCATTTCCACTGGCACGCACCTCATCCCCATCGAGAAAGACGACGAAATTGTCGGCGTGGTGACCATCGAAGATCTCATCGAAGAAATCGTCGGCCACGAAATCGAAGACGAAACCGACCGTCAAAAAAACCGCGCCTAGCTTTACTTTTTATCGTAATCTTATATAATACTAATCATGGAAATGCAGGAGTCCGAGCGGCCGCTGACCGCGGCCGAGCGCGGTTTTGACATCATCTCGGCGGCAGCTTGTTTGGCGGTCACCAGCGCCGCGACTTTCTACGGCGTCGAGGAACTCCACTCGCCCTATGCCGGCATCCGCCAGGGTGCCATCGGCGCCGGCTTTATTGCCTTGTCTTTTGCCGGTATCGGCTGGCACAAGTTGCATCACGCGCTCTGGCCGCAGGCGCCGGACGCAACTAATCACTAAGTCACTAGGCCGCGCCCCAGCGGTCAAACTGCAAACTGAGAAATAATTTACAGCGCCGGTTCAGGCTCACGGGTTATGCTTAGGATGCTAAGCAGGAATCGTAATCATGAGTCAGAAATGGGATCGCATCGCCAACCAAGAATTTGAAGCAATGAGCCAGAGCGCCCAAAAAGATTGGGACGAGTTACGTAAGAAAGTGGAGAGGAGCTAGACATGGTCGGTGTAATAACGGCGCAGCCATTCACGCTGGAGGGTTGCGAAGGAGCCGTCCGCTACCGCAGCCCGGATGTCATCAACGAGCTTGATGATGAAGTGCTCATTGTGGAGCGATAGCAGCGTCAACGCCAGGATTTCTTTGGCGCGGTAGAGGTGCTGAATATAGGCCCGCGTGTAGTTTTGGCAGGTGTAGCAGTCGCAGTCCTTGAGTAGCGGCCCGAAGTCCTGGCGGTATGTTGCGGCGCTGATGTTTTTGCGGCCTTCATAGGTGTAGAAGGCGCCGTTGCGGCCGACCCGCGTTGGTGAAACGCAGTCAAAAGTGTCCACGCCCTGCTCAATGGCGGCGAAAATATCGTCCGGCTCGCTGATGCCGAGCATATGCTTGGGCTTGTCTTTTGGCAATTCTTCGTTGACCCATCTGACGATGTCGCCCAGCTTGGCTTTTTCGATCGCCCCGCCGATGCCGTAACCGTCGAACGGCAGCGCGCCCATGAACTGGCCGGCCTGCCGCCTGAGGTCTTCGTATTGCGCGCCCTGGATGACGCCGAACAGCGCCTGGTAAGCTTTGGCCGGATTTTCTTGGCGCAGTTTTTTCATTTCGCGGATGCAGCGGCGGGCCCAGCGGTGCGTCCGTTGCAGCGACTCCGTTTGATATTCGTAAGGGTCCAGCAGCGAGGTCAGCTCGTCGAAAGCAAAGATGATGTCTGCACCCAGCTGGTGCTGAATTTGGATGGAGCGCTCCGGCGTAAAACGGTGCTGGCTGCCGTCGAGGTGCGACTTGAAGGTTACGCCGTCGTCGTCCACAAAGGCGTGGCGCTCCTTGGCCGTCGCCTGCGCAGCCTCCGCCGGTTCCTCGCCGCTCTGCATAGGCAGCACTTTTTTGTAACCGCTGCCCAAGCTGAGCACCTGGAAGCCGCCGCTGTCGGTGAAGGTCGGGCCGTCCCAATGCATGAACTGCGCCAGCCCGCCGGCTTTTTCCACCAGCTCCGGACCAGGCCTGAGATACAGATGATAAGCGTTGGCCAGCACGGCTTGACCGCCGGCCGCGCGGACCATTTCCGGCGTCATCGCCTTGACGGTAGCGTTGGTGCCGACCACTACGAACGCCGGCGTCCGGATGTCGCCGTGCGGCGTCCTCATCACACCCGTCCGCGCCAGCGTGCCGCCGCCCAGCTCTTTGTCTATCTTAAACTCGAAGTCCCGACTCATCAGCTATCTAGTATACCAAGCGGCGACAGACTTTCGTGATACTCGCCCCTGCAAAAATCGTAATAGTAATAATGGTACTGCCGGAGGGAATTATCTGTGCGAACGAATGAACGTTCAATCACACATAATCCCTCCGGGGAGTTTTTTCTCAGGCCAGTGCCCGAGCGGTCTTTACTCCCGCAGACCGAGATAGTTCTTGCGCCGTATCCAGGGCGTTCTTTTTCTCCTTAGATTCCTAGGTTAGGGCCGGTACGGTGCCCGCAGCAGCCAGAGCTGTCGGAGCATCGCCAACATGGCGAAACCGGTCAGCACGGTCAGGATGCCGAAACACGTCTCCATGTAGGGACGGATGGCGCCCTGCACCGATGCGCTGACGAGGTAGTGATGAAAATGAATCATGGCATACGCGATGCCGGTAATGATCATCATCGTCACCACGGTACCTTGCATCAATTTCGACTTCGTTTCACCGCGTTGAGCGGCGTACTGAGCCTCCCAGCCATCTCTCTCCTGGACGGAGAGGCGACGGTACCACACCTGCACCCAGCCGATCAAACGCACCAGCAGATAGGTCTCCGGCGAAACCAGAGTAGCCGCCAGCACGATATCGATCGTCCGGTGTTGCGGCACGCGCAAGGCGAGCCTGGTGTTCAGAACAGAGGCGACCAGCGGCGGAGCCAGAAACACCCAGTTCCAGTAGAACTGGTCAGTTGCCAGCGCCGCGCCCAGCAGGGTGAAGAACAGGATACGGACTACCAGGTCCATGCCCATCTTCAGCTGCTGGCGCCACAAAAACCCGGTGTGCCGGGTTTTGGAGTGGTCGTCCTTGGACGTCAGAAGCTCGACCAGTCCGCCGTCCCACTTCAACCGCTGTTGGCGGAAGGTGTGGTAGCCGGACATGGCATCGACGTAGCAGCGAGCTTCAGGCGAGACGAGCGTCTTCCACCTTTGCTCCTGCAACATCCAGGTGAGCTTCATATCCTCGACTTGCGTCGAAGGATCCCACGGACCGAGGAGTTTGTACTCGTTGACTACTTCAGCCAACGCCTCCGGTCGGAACAGGCTGGCTTGCCCGCCCAACACATACGTCGACCCCCCCCGATGGAACAAATTTAGCAGCCAGGCTGCCATGTCCTGCTTCTGCATCGCCGTCCACCAGCGAGAAAACGGTCCGCCATAGGCGCCAGAGGCAACTTTCTCTTCGTAATGGGGGTCACGAGGGTCCAGTTGCCGCTTGGGCCTCGGCAAACGCATGGTGTACCGGCACATCACGCCGCCGATATCCCGCGAACTCCGCAGCTCTTGCCACAGGTGCCGGATGGCTCCCGGGGCCAGACGCGAATCAGCGTCCATACCGAGCACGGCTTTCACCGAATTGCGGTAGGCGAGTTCCTCTTCACCGGGCTGGATGTCTTCCAGCTCGCTGTCGAGCTTGTTGCCGTAAACCAGCGCCCAGCCGGCGTTGAGAGCACCAACCTTGCGCTGCTTGTTGCCTTCCGTACTGAAAATGTACAGATTGTTGCTGAGCCCGAGATCCAGGCCGGCCTGTCGGGCGACCTCCTCGGTGCCGTCGGAGCAGTTATCGGCGATGAGCAAAATGTCCATCGCGTCAACGTCCTCCGGCAATTCCTGATCGGCCAGACCCTCCAGACAGTCACGGATACCCGCCGCCTCATTGTGCGCCGGAATCATGACCAAAATACGCGAAGCCAGCTTCACGCCCTGCGTGATCGTGGTGGACTGGAACTCGTCGCCGCGCAGCGCCTGCATGACACGCTTCATCAGGCCGGGCTGAGCGATCTCCGGGTTTTCGTAGTTGAGCGCCTTAACAGCCAACTCCGAACTGTCAGGCTTTGAGCCGTCGTATTTTACTAACGCCGTACTCAATCTGCCTCCTTAAGTGGGATTGTAGAATGGTAGGATTTTGGAGAATAAAAGAACAACGTACTACAGGGTACTGCAATATAGCTATACTGCGTACGCGCACAAACTAGTACATCAGTGGTATTTTACCATAAATTAGCTTTCTCTACAATATAGTTTTGGAAAACCATTAATTCGCGGCTCGCCGGCGGTGATCGCGTTAATAAACTGGCTACTTGCTGGTCTGGGCGACGTGCATGGCGGCTATCAGGACGGTGGCGCCGACGTGTTCGTCGATGAGGTGCGAGGTGCGCTGACCCTCGGTGGCCCGAACACTGATAATTTTTTCGCCGGCATCAGGCAGATAGTCTGGCGTGTCGTGCGTCAGGCCGCTGGTCTCGGCCAGCGGAATCACTACCGACGCGCCTTTCTCGTTCAGAATCCTGATATTGTCGACAGTTCCGTTTTTCTGGCCGCCCGTCAAGCCTTTCAGCCGGCTCAATTTTGACATGCCGCGCAGCATGTGGGCGAACATCGCCGGTTCGTTGCCGGCCTTGTCGATCAGGCGGCGCAGCAAGGGCTCACCGAGCCGCGGGAAATGTTCCGATACGTGCAAACTCGATTCCTCACCCACCGGATCGCCGACGGTAAACCGCTTGGCCAGATCAGGAATGACATTCTTCGGCGCGATAATCAGCTCTTGAGCAGTGACCGTTTTGACGGCTTTCTCGCCGGTTTCGACCATCGCGGCGGCCGCGCCGGCGGCACTGTTGGCACCGAGCGAGGCGCCGTGCACATGGATAGTATCAAGCTGGGTTTCGCTGCGCGGACCATGCAGGTGGTCCTGAACCACCTCAAGAGCTTCCTCGGTAATACGGGCCGAAGGCGTGAAATCGCCGTGGCGGATTTGTTTGTATTCACCGTGCGTATAGGCATTATGAGGAACGCTGGGGAGCGGACTAAAGATGGTGAGCACCGGCATTTCCAAGCCGGCCGCCCGCAGCACTTCGGCCATGACGGCGGATTTGGTGAGCTGGTTCCAGCTGTTCGGTTTGGCGAAGATTTTGTCGGTCAGGCCGACCTCATCCTTCTGGGTGTAATTGAACATTTGTTCGGCGCTGCTCAGGGGCGGACCGTCGGAAAACGGCGCCCACATTACCATCGCCTGACTGCCGTTGCCTGGGATCAACGAGCATTCGATGTTGGCCCGCGTGCTGGAGCGAAACGAAAAAGTGCTGCCTTCCATCCCTTGAAGATAGCCGCGGAGATCGCTGGCCATAAGCTCGTCGGCGGCCGCAAAAATCGCCGGCGCGGCCGGTAAGGCGGCTTCAACCTCAGGGGTAATAATGACCTCTTTGGCTGTAGGGTCGACTAGTAGCTCGGCCGGTAATTCCGCGCGCTGCTCACTCATTATGCTAATGATAACATATTTAAGTAGTTAAGTAAATACCTATCGGGAGAAGGCGTAGGTTTCCAGGCTCCAACGCAGGGCCGGATAGGCCGTGTGGTCGCGGTGGCTGCCGGGCACGATCAGCGCCTCCAAGCTGTGCCGAGCGGCCACGCCGCCCAGCTGGCGCACCTGCTCCATAAAGCGGTCGATATCAGCCCGTTCGCGGTACAACCGATCGCGAGTCGGAACATGATAGGTCAGCCGCGCTTCCGGCTGGCGACGCAGTGCCAGGCCGGTATCTTGGGCGGCCGGCCCGACATTGCCGTACGTTTGGCCGCGGCTTAAAGCCAGCAGGTCGGTATACATTTTCTTTAGGCCATGGGTTTTGGTAGCTTCCGGCACTCGGCGCGCTTCGTTGCGGGCGCTGTCCTCTGAGTAGAGGCGCGGCAGCTCTTTTTTGGCCGCTTTGATAGTGTCTTGAGTCAGCCGCCAGGGATCCGCTGAGACGCGGCTGTGACGGCGATCGTCAAGCATGTCGCCGAGCAATACCGTAGCGCCCCAAGCCAGGCCAGCCGGATGATCGCTGATATTGGGGCGGCTTTTTATATAAGCGTGGCTCAGCCGGCCTTCCGGCAAAACGCTCATCAGCGCGGTGGCGTAGGCGCCGCCGGCCGAGTTGGTGGAAATGCGGCTGACGGGCAGCTCCGCCTGTTCAAGCACGCGGGCCAGCGCGGCGATGGTGGGCAGCGGCCGGCCGCCTTCATCCGTGAATCGGCCGGTAACTTTGATGTGGCGCTGCTCGGCCGGAGTCCAGTAACTGGTTTTGCCGTTGCCCGGACTGGCCAGATAGAGGCGCGGGCGGTCCGGATGCAGGGCGCTGTTTTCGGCGAATTCCACCGCGTTGCCGGGATTATTGCTGAGGCTGGAGCTAAAGGTCGAGACTTCGAGATCGACGCCGGCACTAAAATCGGCATCGGTGTTCGCCAGCGCCAGTTCAAATTGCTGGCCGGTCGGCTCGTCTTCGGCGACGCTCCAGCTTTCGTTAATATCGTGCAGGGCCTCTTGATAACGGTCGGGGTCGATGGGCTGAGCGCGCGAAATTTCGGTGACCGTGCTGCTCAGCTGGCCGTTTGGAAACCACAGTTTAGTCACTTTGAACTCAGCGGCATTGCCGTAGGCGTAGACCTCACTGCCGGACTTTTCGATAGCCATAATTAATTATTTTACCATTCTTAAGATAATTTGTCCATAGCTGGGCCTCTCGTGCGGTACAATAGATATATGGATACACGACCGTTGGCGGAGCAGATGCGGCCCGACAAACTGGACGACATTGTCGGCCAGGCGCACTTGGTGGCTGAGGGCAAAATTATTCGCGAGATGATTGAGCATCAGCAGCCGACCTCGCTGATTTTGTGGGGGCCGCCGGGCAGCGGCAAGACCACGCTGGCACGGATTATTGCCCAGGAAACCGGTGCTGAGTTTGTGGAGCTCAGCGCGGTTACGGCCGGCAAAGCGGACGTCGTGAAAGTCATCGCGCACGCCGAAGCCAACCAGCGGCTCGGCATGCAAACCATCTTGTTCGTCGACGAAATTCACCGTTTCAACAAAGCGCAGCAGGATGCCTTTTTGCCGCACGTGGAGAATGGCACCATCATTTTGATAGGTGCAACGACCGAAAACCCGAGCTTCGAGGTCATCAATCCGCTGCTGAGCCGCTCGCGGGTGCTGGTGCTGGAGCCGCTCAGCAAAGACGAGATCGTCCAGATTATCAAGCGCGCCGCCAAAGCCGAAAAGTTGAGCGCCAAGCAACTGCCGGCCAAGAGCATCGACCTGATCGCTGAACTGTCCGGCGGCGATGCTCGGGTGGCGCTCGGCAATTTGGAACTGGCCTTGCAGCTGGCTGGCGGCAAACCGGTCAGCCAGCAGATCGTCGAGACGGCCGCCCAGAGCAAAGTCCCTGGCTACGACAAGAAGGGCGAGAACCACTACAACGTCATCAGCGCCTTCATCAAGTCGATGCGCGGCAGCGAGCCGTCAGCGGCGCTGTACTACCTGGCGCGCATGCTGCAGGCCGGCGAAGACCCCAAGTTTGTGGCGCGGCGAATGGTGATTTTTGCCTCCGAAGACATCGGCCTGGCGGCACCGGCGGCGCTCAACCTGGCCGTCTCGACCTTTTTGGCGGTGGAGCGGATCGGCTTGCCGGAAGCGCAGTACAACCTCTTCCACTGCGCCGCCGTGCTGGCCAAAGCGCCGAAATCACGCGAAATCGCCGATGCCATGAGCGCCGCGCTGAGTGCCGCCCGCGACTATCCCGACCTGCCGGTGCCGCTGCAACTGCGCAACGCGCCGACCAAACTCATGAAAGACCTCGGCTACGGCAAAGGCACCAAATGGCAAGCCGGCTTCAAGCATCCCAAAGGCTTCCTGCCCGACGAGCTGAAAGACCTCGACTTTTTTACTTAAGAAAATTCAGCAATACCGCGGCGTGATTGATTTTGGGGTCGCGGGCGCCGTACAGCAAGGTGACCGTTTGGTGTTCTTTTATAATGTGCCGCAGCTCGCCGACGGCTGGATTGGCCTTGAGCTCCGCTTCGTAACGAGCCGTAAATTCCGCAAATCGCTCCGGTTTATGCCCGAACCAAACGCGCAGCTCCGGCGACGGCGCCACGTCCTTCAGCCAGGCGTCGAGCCGGGCCCGTTCTTTGCTGACGCCGCGCGGCCACAGCCGGTCAACCAGCACCCGATAGCCGTCGGCCGGCGCCGCCTCGTCATAAATGCGCTTGATGTTTACTGCCATGCTTCTAGTGTACTCTATTTTCCGCGCCCACGCGTTGCCTTTATTTTTATTCGGTTATATAATAAGTGTCCTATGTCTGCCGAGAAGTTGCCCGAACCGCCGTTGACCAACACCTACGCGCACTGTGTTCTGGCGGAGCACGATCAGCCGCGGTTTGCTTCCCTGCACAATCCCGATCTGGAGAGCATCGAGGATTTGGCGGCGAGCCTTTACCGGCATAATCACCCCTATCGCCACCTTGCGAAGCAAATCGGCGGCTACGCCTTCAGCTGTTTTATCTCCATGGGGCGCGCCCTGTCCGCCATGCCGATGGAGGAGCAATCGGCCCAAACGCCGCCGCTCGATTCCTAGCGGAATTTCCGTTTTCGCCCAAATCGCTTATACTTACGTTTATGAGCGAAGTCGTTATCGATTGCCAAAAACTCAGCAAGCGTTACCGCCACAGCAAAATCGACGCCCTGCACGAGCTCGATATCCAGGTCACGGCCGGCGAGGTCTACGGCTTCCTGGGTCCCAACGGCGCCGGCAAAAGCACCACCATCCGCACCCTGCTGAATTTCATCCAGCCCACCGGCGGACGAGCCACCATCCTCGGCCTGGACATCGTCCGCGACAGCCTGCGGATCAAACGGCACATCGGCTACTTGTCCGGCGACATCGCCATGTATCCCAAGATGACCGGCGCCCAGTTTCTGGACTATATGGGAGAATTGCAACCGGCCGCCAGCAAGGCCTACCAAGCGGAGCTGGTCAAGCGCTTCCAGGCCGAACTGCACAAACCGCTCGGTGCGCTGTCGCGCGGCACTCGGCAAAAGGTGGGCATCGTGCAGGCTTTCATGCATCAGCCGAAAGTTTTGATTCTCGATGAGCCGACTTCCGGCCTCGACCCGCTGATGCAAGAGGAGTTTTACAAGCTTATCGCCGAGTCGAAACAGCGCGGCGCGACGGTCTTTTCCAGCAGCCACATCCTCGGCGAGGTGCAAAAAATTTGCGATCGGGTCGGCATTATTCGCGAGGGCCGGCTGATTGCCGAGCGGGCCATCGCCGAGCTGGCGCGCGAAGCCTCGCAAACTTTTGACATCGTCTTCAAAGATAAACCGCCGCTCGGCACATTAAAGGCGCTCGGCGGCGCCGAGGACGTCATCGCCCACGGCAACACGGTCACGCTCCATTTTCGCGGCGAGCTGACACCGCTGCTCGCCGAACTGGCGCGCCACGACATTCTCAAACTCGACACTCAGAACCTGGATCTGGAAGAAATTTTCCTGCGCTTTTACAGGCAAAACGGAGGCCGGGAATGATAGCGATCATAAAATGGACGCTCTGGCAGCGGCGCTGGAGCCTGCTGTGGTGGAGCCTCGGCCTCATCGCGCTGGTGGTGCTGACGCTGGCGTTTTACCCCACCATTCATAATCAAGCGGCGCAGCTTAATAAGAGTTTCGGCAATTTGTCCAACAGTACCCTGGCGCTGTTTGGCGGCACCGATTTCTTTTCGCCGGTCGGCTACCTGAACAGTCAGCTGGTTTATCTGATGCTGCCGCTGTTGCTGGCGATTCTGGGCATCGGACTCGGCAGCAGCCTGATTGGCCGTGAAGAAGCTGACGGCACCATCCAGCTGTTGCTGGCGCGGCGGGTTTCCCGAACCAAGCTGCTGCTGGCCAAGGCGCTGGCCGGCGGCTTGATTATTTTGGCAGTTACCGCCATCGGCTCGGCCGCGACCATTCTCCTGGCGCAAGCTGTGCACATCGGCGTGCCGGCCGGCGATATCGCCGCCGCTTGTTTCGCCTGTTTTATGCTGGTACTGACTTTCAGCAGCCTGGCCTTCCTGCTGGCCGCCACCGGCGAAGGCCGCGGCGCGGCGCTCGGCGTTACGGTGGTCTACGCGCTGGGCGGCTACATCATCGGCTCGCTGGCCACCACGGTGCACTGGCTCAAAACCCCCAGCCTGGTCTTTCCGTACCACTATTATCGCTCGGCCGACATCTTGCGCGGCACGTTTGACTGGTCGTCAATCATCTTTTTCGCCGCTTTCACGTTCGGCTGTTTGCTGCTGGCCTGGCTAAGTTTTCGCCGCCGCGATATCGCCTAGCCTGGTGCCGGTACGCCGGCTCGGCTGGTTTGGTTGGTTCGAAGATGCCAAACGCCTCGTCGAAAGCCGCCGTGATGTCTGCCGGATCTTCAAAGCCGATGCTCAACCGGAAGAAACTGTTGTCGATGCCGCGCTCGTCGCGCTGTGCCTGGCTGAGGCCGCGGTGACTCATGGTGGCCGGATGCGCCAGGATGGTTTCCGGACTGGCCAGGCTCTCGCCGAATACTACTAAGCCAGTGCTCTGCAAACTATCGACAAATTGGCCGATTTGCTCCAAATCCTGGGTCTTTAGATCGAACGACAAGGTGCCGCCAAAACCATTGCGCATCTGCCGGCGGGCGATTTCCCGGCCCGGGTGGCCCGCCAATCCAGGATAATAAACCTTGGCGATATATTTTTGCTGATTCAGGTATTCGGCCACGGCCTGAGCCGACTGGCTGACTCGCGCCCAGCGTAGTTCCAGCGTCTTCAACTCCTGAATCACGCGGTAGCACTCATCCGGCGACAAAATCGCGCCGACCGAGCCCTGCAGCCAGCACAACCGTTCATGCAAAGCCTCATTTCGGGTAACGATGGCGCCGCCGATGACGTCATTGTGGCCGGCAAAATATTTGCTGAGACTATAGATGACCGTCTCGACGCCGTACTCAAACGGGTCGGTCGTGCAGGGCGGCGCAAACGTCAGGTCAACGATGTAGCGCAAGCCGCATTCGCGAGCGATGCGGCCGACCTTGGCCAGGTCGATGACGCCGAGTTTCGGATTGGTGGGGCTCTCGATCCAGACGGCCACCGTCTTATCTGTTTTGGCGGCGCGGACCGCGGCGATGTCTTCGATGTCGATATAATCCACCGCGATGCCGAAATCGGCGAACAGCTGATCGAACAGCCGCACCGTGCCGCCGTAAAGCTCGCGGCAACAAAGCAAATGGTCGCCCGGCTTGAGTGTCAGCAAAAACATCGTCGTGGCGGCGTCGCCGGAGCCAAAAACCGTTGCCTGGCCGGCGCCCGCCAGCGCTTCGAGCTTATGCTCTAAAATGCTGCGCGTCGGGTTCTTGCCCCGCGAATACTGAAACGGCGCCTCCTCGCCAAAGACCGGCTGGCGGAAGGTCTTTGAGCGGACGAGTATCGGCGCCACGGCCCCAGTGGCCGGATCGCTCGGCTCACCGCCGTGCACTAGCTTGGTGCCAAGACCTTGAGATTTTTTGTGAGACATAAAAATATCCTTTCTGCCGGCAGTCGGCCAAGAAAGGATACGCTCATCACGTCATATCTTTCCCGACCGCGTACGGCGGGCTAGACGGAGCACCAACACCGCACTCATCTTCAGGGAAAATGAGCGAAGCAGGTTGCTGGCGGGTCATCGGGCTAGGTCCCTCGCCGCACTCTTTATATTCAAATTGTTAATGCTCTCTATTGTAGCACACTACGCCGCGGCCTGGCTGCCGGCTGCCCTGTCGTCCGCCGAGACGATAGAGTCTTCTATATATGGCAGCGCGGGCTCTTCATCGTACCGAATACACTCCCAATCACCCAGCCGCTTGCTGCCGTGCCGCCGCGCCAATAACATACCGCGATGAGCGTGCACCCTGCTCTGCGTTGCTACCGCCACGCCCATCGAAACGCTGGGGGTGTAACCCGGGGTGGCCTCTATGCTGAGCGAAGCGGCCCAGGCAAAAAGCGGCAAATCAGGCATTTCGAGATCGACCGTAAAAGCCTGCTCAATTCCGCGCCTGGCACCCACGATTGTTTCGTACTTCCGGTGCAATAACATCTCCATATCTATGTTCGTTAGGAGAATCCCGTATTCGTCTTCGCCGTAGGGAATTTCAAACCGCAGGCCCTTAATTTCGCTGCCGTCAGGCTGCGTTGCTATCGGGCCGGTCGGATTTTTCGCCGAAAAACCGATTGTTTCACACGACATATTATTGCAATAATAGCACAGCGCTCGCCAGGCTGTTCAAAAAAAGCTTTTTTCGGTATAATCAACCCCCGTAGCTCATAGGGTGTAGCCAAGCGGTAAGGCAACGGGTTCTGGTCCCGTGATCGGGGGTTCGAATCCCTCCACCCTAGCCATATCAAGTTCGCCGGCGCGGCGGCTCAACTTTCATTTAATTATTCTGTATTATTAAGGTATGGCCACTACACAAGCTGCTGCCTCAACTATCGCCTTTACCTCCAAGCTGTTTAAGCTTAGTTCGTGGACTATTTTGCGATTGCCCGAGGCCGCCAGCCAGCAGTTGCCGTCGCGCGGCCAGGTGATGGTGGAAGGCACCTTCAATGACATCCCTTTTCAAACGCCGCTGGAGCCGGATGGCCGGCTCAGTCACTATTTCAGGGTGGAGCCGAAGCTGCTCAAAGCCGCCGGCGCGGCCGCGGGCGACACGGTCTCCCTGGAAATTAAAGTGACGAAAAGCTGGCCGGAGCCGGACGTGCCGGCCGACTGGCGGCAGGCCCTCGCGGCCAGTCCGAAAGCCCACGACTTGTGGCAGCAGGTTACGCCGATGGCCCGCTGGGAGTGGATCCGCTGGGCGCGCGCCACTAATAACGCCGAAACGCATCAGCGGCGCGTCAGAGTCGGCATCTCCAAGCTGGAAAGCGGCAAACGCCGCCCCTGCTGCTGGAACCGCAACCTCTCCACCGAGCCCGAAATCTCTAAAAACGGTGTACTGCTCGAACCTGCCCGCTAAAGCTGCATGAGCGCCGCCAAGTCCCCCAAATCACCTGGCCAGCTGCTGCATTTTTTGCGCCGCACCATCAGTCCGGCCGTCCAGAAACAATACCTCGAGAACCTTAGGCGGCGGGAAAAACTGGTGCACGAGTTCGACGCGCCGAGCGGGCATTACGAAGTAGTGGATATGCTTTACAATGGCCGGCCGGCGCGCCTGCTGTTCAGCGGCCGGCGCCAGGCGGCGCAGTCCGGCATCGCCCTGGACAACCAGCCGGAACTGCTGTTCGATTACAACCAGCGCTTCATGGAACTGGCCGCCAGCCTGCGGCCCCAGAGCGTTCTGCTGATCGGCGGCGGCGCCTACACCCTGCCCAAAGCCTTGCTGGCAGCTCATCCCCGCCTGCGGCTGATCATCATCGAACCGGAACAAACATTCGACACCATCGCGCAGCGTTTTTTCGGCTGGCGGCCGGCGGCGCGCGCGCAGACCTTTCATACTGACGGCCGCGCCTTTCTGGACACCGCCGCCGAGCGCTACGACCTGATTCTGATCGACGCTTTTTCGCACACCACCATCCCGCGCTCGCTGTTGAGCAAACCGGCCGTCCAAGCCTTCCGGCAGCATGTACAGCCAAGCGGCGCGGTCGCCATGAACATCATCAGTCCCTACTACGGCCGCGGCGCCGAGCTAATCCGCCAGCAGCACAATTATTACCGGGCCGCCTTCAAACAGGTAGACTTTTTTCCGGCCAGCCGTTCAGCGCTGTCGCCGTGGTCATCCCAAAACTACGTGCTGGTGGCCCGTCAAACAGACCAGCCGCCGCTCAAACTGCGCTTCGCCGCCATGCCGCCGCCCACGCCGGCAACCACTTTAAGCTAAACTCAGGCGGCCGCACCGCGAATAATATAGCTCAGGCCAACCCGGTAATCATCTTCCATGCCACGGCGCCCGCAGTGAGCTTCACGCATGGCCTCCACAATAAGAGGATAGCTCTCGCCCGAAAGTTCCTGGCTGAGCAACCTGATTTCTTCGTCGTTAGGCATAGCTTGCTCTTCGATAACGAAACCGAACGTGTAAGTCGTGGCCGTCATGAGAATATGACGACTGGCCCGCAAATCCAGGCCGGCGCTTACCAAAGATTCGAGCGTGCATTCAAATAACTTGCCGAGCGTCACCGCCGGATACAAATGCGCGCCGGCCACCACCCGCGCACCGTCCGGATAGGCCAGCATGGCTTTCCTAAGACGCATCATCTGCGCGCTCAGCCAGTCCTGCCACGGCTCGTCCGCGGAACGTGGCCGCACCTCCTGAAATTCGCGGTTCAGAATCGCTTCGGCCATGTAATCAATCAGCACCTCTTTGTTTTGAAAGTGCCAGTACAGGGCCGGCGCCTGCATGTTAAGCTGGCGCGCCAGTTTGCGCAGCGACAAATTATTGAGGCCGTCTGCTTTGAGCAGCTCCAGAGCCGCCGCGATAATGCGCTGCTGCTGATCGGTGACTTGGCCGTATTTTTGGTCTAGCCTGTCGCGCATTCGGTCAAAACGCTTATTGAGCCGTTCCTGCTGTTGGGCCAGGCGCTGCTGCGTATGGCGGCGGGCTGCTTCGAGCCGAGCCAAATCTCGGGCGCGCTTGTCTTCTCGGTTCATAAATCGCATTTTAGCACTTGACCGTAAAATTGAACAGTGTTAAATTGAATCTATCAATAATATAACACTGTTAAGGAACCTATGTCCGCCTCTTCAAAAACTCAGAGCGATGTAGCCATCGACGCCCGCGGCCTCGTCAAAGTCTTTGGCGACAACCGCGCCGTTGACGGCATTGATCTCAAGGTGCCGACGGGCAGCATTTACGGCGTGCTCGGCCCCAACGGCGCCGGCAAAACCACTACCATTAACATGCTGGCCACCTTGATGCGGCCCGACGCCGGCAGCGCCCGGATTTTCGGCCACGACGTTGAGAACGAAGCCCAGGTGGTGCGCCAGCTGATCGGCGTTACCGGCCAATACGCCTCGGTCGACGAAACCTTGTCGGCTACCGAAAACTTGCTGATTTTTGCCCGCCTGCTCGGCCTGAGCAGCAAAGCGGCCCGTAAAAAATCGGCCGAACTGCTGGAAGAATTCGGGCTGGCCGAGGCCGCCAAGCGCCCGCTGTCGAAGTTCTCGGGCGGCATGCGCCGACGACTGGATCTGGCAGCCAGCCTGATTTCGCAACCGCCGCTGATTTTTTTGGACGAACCAACCACCGGACTCGACCCGCGGACCCGCAACCAGATGTGGGACACCATCCGGCGGCTGGTTACCAGCGGCTCGACCGTTTTGCTGACCACCCAATATCTCGACGAGGCCGACCAGCTGGCCGACCGCATCGCCGTCATCGACCGCGGCAAAGTCATTGCCGAGGGCACCGGCCCGGAGCTCAAAGCTTCCATCGGCACGGCCACGCTGCAGTTGGAGCTGGCCAAAAAGGACGCCGATGAAGCCGCCCGCCGCATCGTCGAAAAAACGCTCGGCGTTAAGGCCGCCAACGCCCGCCCGGGCTACATCAGCGCGCCAATGGCCAATCCCGACAAGGTTACCGACCTGCTGGTGGCGCTGCGCGACCAAAACTTGCACCTCAGCGGCGTCAGCGTCCAAGACCCGACGCTCGACGAAGTCTTCCTGACGCTTACCGGCAAGCATACGACCGGCAAAACTAAAGCCGCCAAGAAAGGAGCCAGCCATGTCTGAAGCTCAACCCGCAACTCAAATCATTCCGGCCAGCGAACGCCAGCTTAAAAATTACGCCGGCCTCGGCCAAATCATCCGCAACACGCTGACCATGGCGCACCGCGGCTTGCTGAAAATGCGCCGCAATCCGGAGCAATTTTTTGACGTCACGCTGCAGCCGATCCTGTTCACGCTAATGTTCACCTACATTTTCGGCGGCGCCATCGCCGGCAACGTGCATAATTATCTGCCGATCATTATTCCCGGCATTTTAATCCAAACCGTCATCACCACTTCGGTGGTCACCGGCGTGCAGCTGCGCGAAGACATGGATAAGGGCGTTTTCAACCGCTTTAAGTCGCTGCCGATCGCCCGCATCGCGCCGCTGTCCGGCGCCCTGGTGGCCGACACGGTACGCTACGGCATCGCCACGGTGCTGACCTTTTTGATGGGCTACATCATGGGTTACCGGCCCGCCGCCGGTTTGGGCGGCGTGGTAGCCGGCGGCCTCTTGGTCATCGCCTTTTCGTGGTGCATCAGCTGGATTTTCGCCTTCTTTGGCGTCATCGCCCGCACGGCCTCCAGCGTACAAGGCATTTCCCTGATCATTCTCTTTCCGCTGACTTTTTTGTCCAACGCCTTCGTGCCGGTCAACACCATGCCGCACTGGCTGCAGTCGTTCGTTAAGGCCAATCCGCTGTCGCATCTCATCGCCGCTGTGCGCCAGCTGGCCAACCACGGCACCATCGGCTCCGACTTTTGGCTGTCACTGCTCGGCGCGCTGGTCATCGTGGCCATCTTCGCGCCGCTGACCGTCCGCGCCTACATGCGCAAAGCCTAAGTATTACATAGTTTTGATGATAAATATTTACAGAGTGGAAACTTGGATGGCGGAGGTGAGAGGCGCGAAGCGACGAATGCTTCCGAAGCCCACGCCTCTCACATATCCCGGTCACAGGCAAACATAACAATAGTCCCTAGGACGACGCGCCTGAGCACTGCATCCACGAAATGAATCAGTTACAGCGAGGCACATTGCCAAGGTGCTCAACACAGTAGTTGCCGGCTGCAAACGCGTACATCATGTAGACAAAAGCGACTACGACGAAACATACGCCAGCCAAGGCCGCCAGACCACCTAGAGCCCTCAGAAGACCATCTTTGCTTTCGGTGGTAATCTGCCAGACAACAAACGACACGATAGCTCCCGCCAGATACAGGAGAAAGCACAGGCAGTCATGCTGGAGGTAGGGATTGCGAGAAAAGAGACCTTCGATACTTCCTATCAGGACGAGCACGAAAGCGAGAAAAGCAATGAGATATTTCATCGATCATTTCTTTCTTAATCGTAGATATCAGATTTCCGACAATTCTTCACTTATTTAAGACGCGTCTAGTTTCCACTCTGTTAAGTTACGCACTCATGTCGTATGGAGCAAATTCTTTTGCTTTACAAACTCACACAAATGCGAATATACCGTAACATATTATATTTATATCTTCAACTTATTGATCGGTCGATGTCGGTGGTTCCGTCTCCAGCGAGATGTCTTCTGCTTGGCCGGCGGGTTTGAGGATTTGGTCTACCAGGCGGTCGATCATGTCGTTGGTCAGGTTGGCTTTGACGGCGTAGCCCTCGATGCCCTGGTCGCGCAGGCCGGCTGGCGCGTCGGCTTCATTGAGGTTGGAGATAATCTCCACTTTAATGTTTTTGCCCCACTGGCTGGCGCGCATCCGCTTGAGGATTTCGTCGCCGGCAATTTTGGGCACCATCAGGTCGAGCAGCACCAGATCGGGCCGCTCGCGCTCGATAAGCGCCAGCGCCATCTCGCCGTCGTAAGCCACCGCACAGCGGTAGCCAATCATCTCCAGCCGCGTCTTATATATATCGGCCAGACTGACGTTATCATCAACGATGACAATTTTCTTAGGCGCCGGCGCCGAGCTCGAAGAAGTATCCATTACCACTGATTGTAGCCCACGCCTCCGCAGAATGCCAGCCAGACCAGCCCTTGAGGGAGCGCCCTCGCCGTCGCTGTGGACCGCCGTTACATAGCAGCTATGCGTGCCATCGGCAGCCATAATTTATACACAGCTACTGCACCGTCACCTTTAACCCAAGGTTGGTTATCTCAATGGTAAGCGGTTGATTATTTACTACGGCACTATATATGAACGGGGGGACGTGGCCGTACGTTGCGGCGTTAGATATAGCTATTTTCGCCTTACTATTGTCATTATCTTTATACTCTTGAATCGCTAAATACATCCATAGTGTAGAGTCATGAGGATGCATTTCTAATTCATTTAATAAAAATTGTTCGTTATCATGAATACTGCCGTAAAGTAACGTCAGCTCAGCAAGATTATCGTAGAGCAAATTATAGTCGCCATAACGAAGACCTTGCTTAAAGGCTGCTTGAGCGGCCGCAAAGGTATGCAAACCTTCGTCGGATACACCTAAATTATTATAGTTACTAAAGGTGGGGAAAATAGCAATGGATCGCTGGGCATTTAGTTTGCCCTGCTTAAAATTTCCTCGAGAGTTAAGACCTGCCGCTATGATGTTATAGGCAATGTAATTGTCTTTTGAGGCACTAACGTCCTTATAGGCAAGCGTGTATTGATTACGCCAGTCATGTCCACGCAGCCCAGTTCGAATACCCAGAGCCACTAATAAGACTAGGGCTATCGCGGCAATCCAGTACGGATTTATCCGCAGACGCAAGGCGGTAAAGGCAACGCCAATCATTCCCAGCACTCCGGCCATCGGGAAATAAAACCAGGTTTCACAGGCGGTCATATCTACGGGGATAACCTGCAGCGTTGTCAGCAGGCCGAGCACCGCCCAGGCAGCGAAGAAGAGGTACGTATAGTACTGGGCTTTGGTTGATCTTCTTCGAATAACGAGAGCTCCGTATACCGCAATGACAATAACCAGAAGGTCAATAATAAGCGGTAGCAGCACATGTCGGATGCTAAAGTGCGGATACGTCCAGTAGTAAGCCGAGGCTAATTTCCAGGGAAAGACAAATTTTGTTATATAGGAGAATAGAATAGACGGGGCCGTCATAAGGCGCTCTGCTAAGTTTAAGCGATCGATTGGGGCGTTATTCGGGTTAGTTCCCAAAAGACCAAGGGCATTTATTTTTAATGTCAGCCACAGCGCAACGGGCAGTACCATAATTCCGATAAACGGTATTAACCGCTTACGATCCCACCAAAAGAGGTAAAGGAGCGCCATCACTATAAAGACGACGGCAGTTTCCTTAGAGAGTAAACACAAAAATAGACTGAGCGCGACCAGCCCGAGACTCTTAACTGACCTAAAGCGAACGAGCAGCCAGAGCGCCAATATCCCGAAAAAAAAGAATAGTGCGTCTTGCATGGACGGAATAGCGAACACTACCTGAGAATTAAGCGGATGTACCAAAAATACAAGAGCTAAAAAAAGCGATAAGCCAATATTGAAAGAGTATCTGAAAAAGAGATAGAGCAAAAAGGCGCTCCCCATACATACAAGTAATTGAAACAGATGGAAATATAATACCTGTGCACCAAAGAGCGTATATATAAGAGAAAAAGTCGTCGTCATCAAGGGACGATAATAGGCACCGCTCAGCGGTGCCAGGCCGTCGCCGTTATAAAAGGTACTTCCTTCGAAGAAAATTTTTATATGACTAATGGAGTGAACCGGAACGTTGTTAACTATTTGCGGAAAATCGTCACCCTCAAATGAGCCTTTTAGCCCCGGGTAGAAAACAGCAAATCCCACGAGCAATATAATCAATGCCACTTGCCAGTTTGCCAATTTGTTTATTTTGTCCAGCAGCAAAGTTACTTTCCGCTTCCCATTCCGCTTATGCAGGCAGTATAACAGACGCTATTACGTGCGGACGCTACTTTGGCGGTAGGGTATGCTATAGTGACGCTTATGCATTACCTGGGCCTGCGCCACAAGTACGAGCGGCGGCAAAAAATTAAACAGAGCCGCAAATCACCCTACATTGCCTTTTTGGATAAGCTGACTTTTGTGGCCGGTGTGGTGGGACCGTTCACGGTGCTGCCGCAGATTTACAGCATTTTTCACACCCATTCCGCGGCCGGCGTGTCGGTGGCTACCTGGCTGCTGATATTTATCGTGACCTTTCCGTGGATTCTCTACGGCATGGCTCACCGCGAAAAAAGCATCATTGTCAGCTTTATGTTGTGGGAAGTTGTTAATATGACCGTGGTGGTCGGCGCGCTGATTTATCGGTGAGCTAGCCTCCTCGCAAAGAAACGGCAGGCATGGTTGCCAAAAAGCTCTGCGCGCTAAGCGTTGCGCAGGGCGTCGATGTCGAGCTTTTTCATCTTCATCAGGGCCTCCAGCGCGCGACCGGCTTTTTCTTGGTCGGGATTGTTGAGCAGCTCCGGCAAAGCCCGCGGCACAATTTGCCACGACAAGCCGAATTTATCCTTCAGCCAGCCGCACTGCTCGGCCTCCGGCACCGCCGACAGTTTGTTCCAGATATCGTCGAGCTCGGCTTGGGTTTCGCAGTCCACCACCAGCGAAATCGCTTCATTAAACTTAAAAGTCGGCCCGCCGTCGAGACACATAAAACGCTGGCCTTCCAACTCGAAAATGCCGGTCAACACCTTGCCGCTCATGCCTTTAAGATGCTCGTCCGTGGCGCGTTCGGGATAGCGTTTAATGCTAACCACGCGCGAATTATTAAAAATCGACACGTAAAAGTTCATGGCTTCTTCGGCGTTTGTGTCAAACCACAGACAGGGCGTTATTTTTTGCATGGCGAGCTCCTTTGCTTATTTAGATTACGTGAGGGATGCTGTCCTGGGACACCTTTTAACCTCGCGAGTTTTAGGCGGCCTTAGCCACCGTGATATTAACCATCCACTCGATGCCGTATTTGTCCTGCAGCGCGCCGAACAAATCGCCCCAGGCTTCTTTTTGAATCGGCCGTTTGATTTCGCCGCCCTCGCTTAATTTGCCAAAGATTTCGCGCAGCCGCAGCTCGTTGTCGCCGCCGAGCGCCAGCTCAATTTTGGCCGCTTTGGCGCTGGCGCCGGTGGTGTCGCTGGCGAAGAGGTGCGCATCGCCGCCGTAGAGCGCGGCGTGCATCAGCCAGTCCTTATCGACGCCCTCCACGTCGGGCATGTCGGCGTAGCTCACCACGTCCAGGGTGCCGCCAAACACCGATTTATAAAATTCCATGGCTTCGCGGGCCTGGCCCTTAAAGTAAATATACGGTGTTACGGTTACTTCGCTCATGGCGCGCCTCCTTGCTTTGGTTATATTGTAAATAATACGCCTCTCGCGCGATGTAGCAAATTTCACTGCCCGTTTGGCGCCGGCGTCCATAATGGAAGGCATTAAACAGGAGGACGCGACATGGCAGATTTATCAGACAAAACAGTGGCGATTTTGGTAGACAATTACTTTGAGGAAGCGGAATTTACCGGTCCGCTGAAGGCGCTCCAGGAAGCCGGCGCCAAGGTGGAGGTGATCGCCGCCGAACCGGAAGACGGTCACATTCAAGCTATGAATCACGTCGACATGGGCAATGAGTTCCCCATCGACAAAACGCTCGACGAAGCCGACATTTCCAAGTACGACGCGCTGGTGCTGCCGGGCGGCGCCATCAACGCCGACCAGCTGCGCATGCAGCCCAAAGCCCGCGAGTGGGTGCGCAAAATGATGGACGCCGGCAAGCCGCTGGCGGTGATTTGCCATGCGCCGTGGGTACTGGTCAGCGCCGGCTTGGCTCAGGGCCGCAAACTGACCAGCTTTTTTACCATCCAGGATGACCTGATCGACGCCGGCGCCGACTGGGTTGACGAAGCGGTGGTCATCGATGGCAATCTCATCACCAGCCGCAAACCCGATGACGTACCGGCCTTTAACAACGCGCTAATCTCAGCCTTGGCGGCCTAACATGGCCGAGCGCAAATACGGGCCGAAAGCCCAAAAGAAGGTCGAAAAAACCGTCCGCGAGTACAAAAAAGGCGAGCTCAAAAGCGGTCGCAACGGCAAAAAAGTCACCAGCCGCAAGCAAGCCGTGGCCATCGGCCTCAGCGAAGCCCGCAAGCAGGGCGCCAAAGTCCCCAAAAAGAAGTAACGTCTAACGGGCCAGCGGGCGCAGGCGAAAGCCAATAATCGCCGGCAGCTAATCTTGGCCGAGGATAATGTTGCGGCCGATATCGCGCGCTTCGTTTTCCTCTTCGTCCTCGAGGCGTCTGGAGAGATGATCTAAGTGGGCTGCGTCTTGAGCCTTCAACTCCTTCAGTTCCTCTTTTGTATAGCGGCGAAAACCAGGCTGCGGCCCGTCTAATAATTCTTCGGGAGGCGTAAATTCCGGCTCGTTTTCCGGATGCCCTCTAAACTTTTCACTCATACTACCAGTATAACGAAGCTTCGGCCGGGCCTCAAGGGGCGCCCAAACCGTTAATGATATTTTAAGAAAAGTACTTGCTTTTTTTACAAAATTTAATTTTAATTGGCACTTATCCCTTGACAGCACGTAAACAGGGGTGTACACTGCGTATATGATAACAGGTAGGTACACTATCAAAGACCTACAAGCAGAGTTTCCAGACGATAATTCCTGCCTGGAGTGGATATTCAATTATCTCTACCCTGATGGTGCGTACTGCCCGAAAGATAAAAAGATAACCCCGCACCATAAACTGACCAACCGCCGAGCCTACAGCTGCGAACTATGCGGTCACCATATCTATCCGACCGCCGGCACCATCTTCCATAAATCGAGCACGTCGCTGACATTGTGGTTCTACGCTGTCTATCTTATGGCTTCTACCCGGGCCGGCGTCAGCGCCAAACAGCTGGAGCGCGAGCTCGGTGTAACATACAAGACCGCCTGGCGGATATTCCACCAGATCAGGTCAATGATGAACGACGACAGCGATAAGCTGGACGGCGAAGTCGAGGTGGACGAGATGTACCTCGGGCCGGACACTACTAAGCGTTCCACGGTCAAAGGCCGGAGCGGTGAAATGATCTTCGGCGCAGTCCAGCGGGGTGGCCGGGCGAAGGTCAAGCACGCGCCGATCGTCGGCAAGGCTCTTATTCCGGAGGTTGAGAAAGCCGTCGATAAGGATGCCCGGCTCTACTCGGATGGTTATAACGCATATAAGCCACTGTGGCTGCAGGGCTGGAACCACAAGATGATTGCCCACCACCGCAAGGAATATGTGAAGGGTCATGTCCACACCCAGAACGTTGAGAACCTCTGGTCGAACATGAAGCGGGGCATCAAAGGCGTCTACCGGCACGTCGATCCGAAGTACCTGCAGGCCTATGCGGATGAATACGCGTTTCGCTATAGCCATCGGCATGATTTTCAGCCTATGTTTTGGGCGATACTGAACAAGTTAAGTAAGTAACTTTACATGCATTTTCTTCGTTGTTTGTCACCTAAAAGTGCCTAAAAGTATTGCATGTGCTCTGTTCGCATAGTATTCTGTTTATGCGAGCATACGCTCGTAGCACATTTTCAGAAAGTGTGCTCGCACTTTTTCCTTCGGTCTAACGAGCCAAAGCCCTGCTTTTTATAGTAGGGCTTTTTGGTATTATGAAACTGATTTTCTGCGGGCAACACAAAATGGCTAGGCACGAACTGTCCTAGCCATTTTGCGACGATGAGGTGACACACCAGATTAACGTTAGTAACTTTTTCCTTCGGTCTAAGAAGGGGTGTGCCTGTACTTGTACTGTGACCTCATGTCCCCGCAGGCTGCAGCGCTGCGATTGTTTTTATTTTACGCTGTTCTTTTTGCGAAAGCAACATGTTTATGCCTTAAGTGAAATGAAAGCATAAAAAATGCCCGTATAAGAAACGGACTCTGGAGTTATTGAGTAGCGTATCTGTGGTGTCTACTTGGTTACATCGTGTAGCTAGGGGAATGAGTTCCCCGAAACAGCCCCCTGTTGCGGAGAATGGTTGGTAGCTACCTCTCCAGGTAGGCACCATAGGCACACTACTTCTTTTTTCGACTAACCTGCTTCAGCACTTTAATAAACTGAGGCTTTGTGATATTGGCAGGCTTGTGCTTATTGCTCACCATCTTATTTTATCACGCCTTTAATAGACCTTCCGGCGCGTAAGGGTAGCCTGCGGCGTTCCCAATATGCTAGAATGCGGGTATTGGGAAATATGCGCTAAGAGAGCCGTCGTAAGCGGCTCTCTTGAGAATTTCTAATGTCTATTTTTCTGCTCGAGCGTCTCTACCCTTTCCTCAAGATCATTAACTATCTTCTGCGTCTCGTGTGCCACACTTTTCAGCCGGCCATAAAGATCCGCGAAGCAGCCGTAAATAATGTAGCCGGTAATTCCCCCAACAATAAGAATAATAAGTACCACTTGGTAACCCTCCGATTAAAAAAGGACAGCCATTGCTGGCTGTCGAGACCTTTCAAGCAGGGGTATCCCTAACTACACAATGGCTGCCCATCTTTGTTAGGGGAAATAAAAAAGCCCTGCTACTGATAAGTCTCGACAAGGGCAGTATATCACATTGACGGATTACGTGCTACGAGGGTACAATTGCCTTTTAATTTAAGATATTGCTGCTAATAATAGTCAGCATGGTGGAAAATATGGGTGGAAAACATGCAGTTACTGCTGATAGAGGATAACCGCGAAATAGCCGCGGCCTTGACTCAGGTGCTGGCTGCGGATTATCAAGTGAGCTTCGTCGAGACCGGCGCGGCGGCCCTGCGGCGGCTGCAGCGCCACGCCTACGATATAATTATTCTCGATTTGAGCCTGCCGGACGCCAGCGGTCTGGAAATTTGCGAGACCATTCGGGCCAACGGCAATAACGTGCCGCTGCTGATCCTCACCGGCGAAACCAGCATTATGAGCAAAATCCGCCTGCTGGACGCCGGCGCCGACGATTACGTTACCAAACCGTTCAGCCTCGGCGAGCTCAAAGCCCGCCTGCGCACGCTGCACCGTCGGCACTGCCAGGCACTGGCCGAGCCGCCGCAGCTGTCGGTGGGCGGCCTGACTCTGGACCGGCAAAAATACCGCGTCATGCGCGACGGCGTCATTATTCCCTTGCGCCGCAAAGAGTTCGCGCTGCTGGAATGCCTGATGCGCCACGCCGACACGGTGGTGACGCGCTCCGCCCTGGGTAATTACGCCTGGCAAGGGGCCGATACGCCCTGGACCAACACCATCGACGTGCACATCAAACACCTGCGCGATAAAGTCGACAAGCCGTTCGACCAGCCGCTGATTCGCACCGTTCACGGCTTGGGCTACAAATTCGACACCGCTCAAACGCCGGTAATCCAGAAAGTGCTACAATGAATTATTAACTCAGTTAATAATTTTGTAAGAATCTTTACAGCCGGGGTGAGCATAAGTGCTATAGTAATCACATTAATAAGGCACAGCGCCGAGGGTTATCATTGGCCACGTACAGGTATCGTAAACCAACAGAAACACACAACACGCACAGCGTGCTCATTGGAACACCCCTCGTTTTGGTCCTCGTTTTTGCCTTCAGCTTCGTGTTGATGCATCCGGCTAAAACCGGCGGCGAGACGGCCGCCGCCAGCAACGTGCATAAAACGCCGGGCGTCAAAGCCACCGTCTTAGCGCCATTGCCGCTCGCTCAAACCACCTTGCCCACGCTGACGCCAGCGCCGACCAGCGGCAGCAATAGCAGCAGCGCCGCCTCAGACGCCACCGCCAGTCCGCAAGCGGCCGGCGACAGTTCGCCGGCCAGCGGCTCGCCCAAGGTGCAGTCAGCCGTACCGAACACCGCTTCGGCATCGCCCCATGCCGCCATTCATGCGCAGTCCAGCTCGCCGGTCCAGGTGCTGACTAATCTGCTCGGCGGTCTTGGTCTTTAGCCGGCCGGCTGTGCGCCCGGCGCCAGGCTTCAATGTCGGCATGATTGCCGCTCAATAACACCTCCGGCACTGTCAGTCCCTGGAAATTTTCCGGCCGAGTATATTGAGGAAACTCAACGGTTTTATCATCTTGCTGGAACGACTCGATCTCGGCCGAGGTTTCGCCGCCCAGCACGCCCGGCAGCAAACGAACCACCGAGTCAATAATCACCATGGCCGGCACTTCGCCGCCCGTCAGCACGTAATTGCCGATGGAAAAACTCTCGTCCACCCATTTAATAATTCGTTCATCATAACCTTCGTAACGCGGGCAAATCAGAATAAGCCCTCGTCCGGCTCCGGCCAATTGCTTGGCGTCAGACTGCTTATACGTCCGGCCGCGCGGCGTCGGCAGCATCACCCGCGCCGCCGGATCATTCTTTTTGGCCTGTTCAATCGCCGCCGCTAGCGGCTCGACTTTCAGCAGCATGCCGTCGCCGCCGCCGTACGGCGTATCATCCACCTGCCGGCGCGGCCCTAGCCCGAAGTCGCGCAGGTTAATAAATTCATACTCGGCCAGGCCGCGGTCCTGAGCCTTCCACAGCATACTGCTGCCCAGCACGCCCTCGAACATCTCCGGAAACAGGCTTATAATCTGAATTTTCATCTGTCCCCATTCTAGCAGACCGTTAGTTCGATAAATTGTACAGCGCCTGGATCTCGGCCGCATTCAGGGCGCGGTTGTAGATGCGGATGTCTTCCAGCGAGCCTCCCCAGTTGGAGCCCGCCGACGGCCGCTCCCCAAAGAACAACGAGTTAGTTCCCGGCGAATACGTGCCGTCGCCGCTAAAAGTGCCGCCGTCCGCAACGCCGTCGATGTACAGTTGCACCGATTGGGCGGCGGCGTTGGTGGTGTTGGTAGTGACCACGTAGGTCAAGTTGTGCCAGGCGCCATTTTTGACAATCGACTGGCCGTGCGTCGAAGTATTATAGACATCTTGCGTGCAGTTGGAGCCGGCATCGGCGCCTTTCAGCCAGAAGTTGCCGTTGCCGAGCACGCCCCAGCCATAACAAAAATTATCTCCGCTCCAGCCAATGTAATTTGACGACGGGCCGGCGCCGAGCTTTTCCCACAAACTGACCGAAAACGTCGTGTTGGGGAAACTAAAGCTGGTGCCGGGGCTCATTTGAATGTAATTGCTGACGCCGTCAAAACTATAAGCTGTGTTCGGCTGGCCGCTGCGGCCGGTGGTCAGCGTGGCGCCATTGACGGTGCCGTCGTGTTGATACGGTGTGGCATCTTTGGCGTTGCCGTTGAAGGGCCAGTAGCCGATCAGGCCGGCGGTGAGGTTGACGCTGCCGCCGGAGCCAGACGGGCTATATAGGTTCACTTGTGAATTGTACGAATTATACAAGTTGGTGATGTCGCCGGCTGACAGGGCGCGGTTATAAATGCGGACGTCGGCCAGTGAGCCCTTAAAAAGATGCGGCGGGTCCGTCACCAAGCCAAGTCCGGCGCCGATACTTATGAGGCTGCTCTGCAGATTTATAACGTCCGAACCGGAAGCGCTCAGCGTAATTGCCTGCCCGTCGACGTAGACTTTCATAGTGCTCGCTTGCCCGTTGGCCGGCCAGGTTATTACCAAGTAATGCCAATTGCCGTCATTATAGCCGCTGCCGCCGTGCACGGAATCGCCATTAAAGCGGCCCCAAATAACGCCGTTTTCCACATCCAGGTATATATAAGTGCCGCTGCCTGTCCCTCTGCCCCATGCAATCGTGGTGTTAGACGAACCGCTGGCGGTGTTAGTGGTCTTAAACCACAGGGCAACCGACATGGCGCCCGTGCCTGTCGGCCCGGGGTTAGTGGTTTGGATGTAATCGCTCGCCCCATCAAAACTATACGCCCCATTCGTCGTGCCCATACGGTCTGTGGTTGGGGTTGGTGCAGGGTTGCTCAGTACTCCATTGTTTTGATAGGGTGTAGCGTCTTTAGTATTACCATTCAGCTTCCACCAACCGATGAGGCCTTTCTCGCCTTGGGCTAGGTTGATGCCTGGAGTGAGGGAGTTATGTTCTGGTGGTTTCTGGGCGGTGAGGTTGATAGCGGCATAGGTACTCCCTACTATGAGTAGTACTAGGAGTGGGAGGAGTATGAAAAGATACTTGTGATACTTTCTGAACCAAGCAGTATTATTCTGGTTTGCAGGGTTATAAGGTTGCACCCCCCCCCCGCTGGGGGTCTGGAGACTACGTGAGAGTCAGTGAGAGCTGGGCGGGCAGTGACATCAACAAGGTCTCTGGTGCGGGGGTGGGGGTGCTGACGGTTCATAGAAGGTTTATGTGTAGGTTGTGGGTTTATTTTAGCATGAGCGAAACGAATACAACCTCGGCAAGGCCGAGGTTGTATCCACACATAAAGCTCTCATTTCATGACTCGCATGAGCTTTTATCTTTTGGTGTTAGTTCGCTTCAGTATACCGAAGCCGGCCCAAAAAGGCTAGAACTCCTTTTTAGACGTCCAGATCGTCGAGGTCGGCCAGTTCCTCGCGGGTTTTGCGCAAGCGGTCGCTGGCGCCGTCGTCAGCCTCTTCGGCTTCCACTACTTCGGCTGCATCTTCAGCCACTTCTTCTTCGCCGGCCGGCGAGGATTCCGCGCCGCTATCGGCTACGTCGCTGGCATCGTCGTTGTCGACGGCTTTGGCTTCTTCCGGAGGCAGCTGGTTGGTAGCTGATTGATTATCACTGCTGCCGGCCGCGCCGCCGGTGCCGTTGTCGACGATTTTGAGATTGTAGCGGGCATCATTTTTGGTGCCGAGGGCGCGCAGCAAGGTGCGCAAGCTCTGGGCGGTGGCGCCGCGCTTGCCAATAACACGGCCGAGGTCCTCGGGGTCAACCGTCAGCTCCAGCAGCACGCCTTTTTCGTCAATGGTTCGCTTTACCTGTACCGCGTCGGGCTTGCCGACCAGGGATTTTACGACGAATTCTATAAATTGCTGGTCAATTTCACTCATGACGGACTCCTCGGTTATGGCTGATAGGTACGGCTAATTATAGCAAATCCCTCCCCGCGTTTTGTGAGATTTTTCGCCGCTTCGGGGGTGCTATTTAGACTCTTTGGCAGCAGTTTCAGCTGCGGCGTCTGAGGCCGGTTCTTGGGCCGTTGAGGATTCGGCGGCAGCTTCAGAAGTTTCTTCGGCCGGGGCTTCAGCTGCGGCAGCCGGTGCCGCTTCGGCCGGGGCTTCGGCGGCCGGCTCGGCAGGAGCTTCGGCTGCGGCAGCTTCGGCCGGCTCTTCCGGACGGGTACTGCGGCGCTTGTCGGCGTTGCGCACAGCGCGCTCTTTCTTGGTCGGCTCCTGCACCCATTTCGGCAGCTTAACGCCTTCTTTTTTCAATAAAACCACCACGCGATCCGACGGCTGGGCGCCATGCTCCAAATAAAAGCTGGCCTTTTCTTTGTCCAGCGTGACAGTTTTGGCGTGCGGATCGTAACTGCCGAGCCGAGCTACTACTTTACCGCTGGTGGGCGTGCGGCGGGCGTCCTGAACCACCACGCGGAACATGGCGTGGCCCTTGCGGCCGGTACGTTGCATGCGAATAGCTAACATCTGTCGATTAAACTCTCTTTTCCTTACACTTTAGAAGCTTGATAAAGACAATCCCTGCTATTTTACAGATAAGCGCCCCTGTTGTCAAACTGTTTTATCGGCTCTGCCGGCTATGGGACTGAAAAAGTCTCGCTCCTTGGGCTGTCGCCCAAAGACCGCTCACTCGGCTGAGGCGGCTTTTTCAGTCCCATAGCCGGCAGAGCCGCTGTTTTATTTTGACAACAGAGCTGGAATGCGATATAAATAGCTTAGAGAAGGCTTGGCAGTACCTCGAGTATTCAGTTTTCTTGAACCTTTACGACGAAAGAGGTGATTTGCATGATGCTGTTGGCTTTTGCCTCTCACGAGCCACTGCCCGAAAAAATATTCATCATCGCGGTTTTGCTGATGCCCGTATTTTTCGGCATCAAATACCTTCGCGAAAGATGGAAAGAAGAACAACACGGTAAATAGATTCCAAGACGACACTTTTGGATCTATGTGGCTGGTATTCATACACGGCAAAGCCTTCGCGGAGTCGCTCGCGGCCGTATTGATAGTGCTTTGCGTAATCGTTCTGTTAATCGTTCGACGATGGGAGTGAACATGGACAGTAAACGTGATCGGGCAATGTCGCCGTGGGATTGGACCGTCATAGGTCTGACCATGGCTACGTTTGTCGTGTGGGCGTTCATGAAGAAGTCCGCCGAGGAGGTTGGCTCATGGGGCCCCAAGAAAAAGTCCAATTCCTGAATTCGCTGCATGTTGGCTGGGAACTCGGTGCCACGGCGTTGTTGGTAATCGGTTTCATCTGGCTGATGCGGCACGAAAGCAGACGCAAAAAACTACCGAAGGAGTGAACGAAATGGCGGTTTCCACGATAAATACTTTCGATACTATCAGCTTCCTGCTGATCGGCATCGCCCTGCTAATGCTGCCGGTAGTGATAACCATTGCGGCTCGCGAGGGCGGCGGTAAACTCAGGACCTTTGTGATTTTGCAGATAGTCGCCTATCTCGCGATTTTCGGCTATATAGGAATCAGCGGCTATTTCTACGGGAACCTGGTACTCGTCATGTACTGCGTCGCATGGGTGCTGGTAGCCCTATGGGTGGTCGCCGTCATGGTCATGACTGTAGAAGAAGGAGCATTGCGCTAACATTTTTCGTCGTAACACGGGCAGATCTCAGGTGGCAACCGCCATCGCCCGTGCCAGCACATCTATGCGCATAAAGTTACCTTCGCGGGTAATAGCATAGGTATGCTGGTCTGGGATCGTTTTTTCGTCCAATCTGTAGATTGCTGATGAGGCCGTGCAAGCCGGCCGAAACGAAAAATTAGCGGTACTGTTTGAGGGCGGCGGCGGCGGCTTTTTGCTGGGCGGTTTGTTTGTTGGGGCCGGTGCCTTTGCCTTTGAGGGCGCCGCCAACGTAGACGCCGACGGTGAAGGTTTTGTCGTGGTCGGGTCCCTCTTCGCTCATCACTTTGTAGATTGGCGTGGCCGTTTCCTGGGCTTGAGCCAGTTCCTGCAGCTTGGATTTGGGATCTTCCCACGAGCCGCTTTCCAAAATCTCGTCGAAGGTGCTCAAGATGCTGTCGGTAATGAATTTTTTGGCGGCTTCGTAGCCCTGATCGAGGTACAGCGCGCCGGTGACCGCCTCAAAACTGTTGGCCAAAATTTGCGCCCGCGCCCGCTCGGTGCCGCGTTTTTCGCCGCGGCTCAAGCGCAGCAGCGGCTCAAAGCCAAAGCGAGCGGCCGCCGCGCCGATGCTTTCGGTGCGCACCAGGCTACTGCGCCAATTGGTCAGAATGCCCTCCGGCTCGTCATAATTACCGTACAAATATTCGGTCACCACCAGCTCCAGCACGGCGTCGCCCAAAAATTCCAGCCGCTCGTTGTGCTCACGCACCGATTTGCGGTGCTCGTTCAAATAAGAGCGATGCGTAAAAGCCGTCACCAGCAGCTCGATGTCGTTAAAAGCCACGCCCAGTTTCTCTTTGGCAAAGGCCTGATAAGCGGCGGTGTCCATCAGGCGCGGCCTTCCCGAACTTTTTTCATGCCGACCAGAATGAGTTTGCCGATGTCGTCGTAGGCGATTTTGTCGACGGCTTCGCTGGCCGGCAGCCACTTCACGTCGTTCAGCCAGTCTTCGGGATCCAGCGCGTTGGTGTCGCCCTGGGCTTCCACCAACCAAATGTGCATGGTCATCAGCACCAGCGTGCGGCTGCGGCGGTAGCGAAAATTGACCTTGCCCAGCCAGCTCAGAACTTCCATGTCCTGCAGGCCGGTTTCTTCGCGGATTTCGCGCTCCGCCGTGGCGCCCGGCTCTTCGCCCGGTTCGACGTGGCCTTTGGGAATCGTCCAGCGGTTTTTGGCGTCTTGAATCAGCAGGATTTCGATGCCGCCCTTGGCGCTCCGGCGAAACACCACGCCGCCGGAGGTGGTCTCGTGCACCACTTCGTCGATCATCGGGCGACGTTTGCCGACCAGTTTGCGAAAGCCGTTGAGGTGCGGTCGTTTGACGGCCATTAGACGTCCTCTTTCTTTGGTTTGGCCGGTTTGGTTGGCTTGGTTGCTTTGGTTGATTGAGTTGGCTTGGCGGCGGTTTTCTTGGCTGGTTTGGTTGGTTCGGCTGATTTGACCGGCTTGGCGGCGGCTTCTCGCTCCCGCAGCAGCGTGCCGAGTACGCCGTTGACGAACTTGGAGGAATTATCACCGCCAAAGGCTTTGGCCAGCTCGACCGCCTCGTTGATAACAACCTTTGGCGGCACGTCGTCTTCGTTTTCCAGCTCGTACAGACCAATCCTGAGCACAATGCGGTCCATCCGCGCAATCTGGTCAATCGGCCATTCCGGCGCCACCGGCTGCAGCTTGGCGTCCAGCTCGGCCGAGTGCTTGGTCACGCCACTAACCAGCCGCTCGATGAAATCAACGTCGTCAAGCATGTCCTGATAGCGGGCGATGTTGCGCTTCAGAACTTCGTTGAGATCAAAATGCTGGTCGTCGGCGTCATGGCGCAGTTCCTGCTCGTAGAGCGTTTGCAGGGCGATGATGCGGCCGAGGTGGCGGTTGGAAGCCATAGTGATTGTAAGCTAAAGGTGCGCCGCGGTCTCAGGCAACTTTGCTGCTCTCGCGAACAGTGGTACGTGCTTTGACCGGTGATGTGGCATTGACTTTACGCGCCAGCTTGACCACGTGGTGGCTGCGGCGCATGCCGGTTTTTCGGGGAGAGGTTCGCTTTTTGGGCTTACCCATAGCTGGAATTCCTTTTCCTTAATTAAATCTTGTCTATATCGTAGCGAATTTTCGGCTTTTTCTCAAGGGGCGAGCGCTTATATCACGAAGTTGACCAGCCGGCCGGGCACATAAATGCTCTTTTTGACCGTTTGACCGTGCACGTAGCCGGCGACTTTGTCGTGAGCCTGCGCCGCGGCCAGCACGTCCGCTTCGGCGGCGTCGGCCGGCACCTCAACTTCGCCGCGCAGTTTGCCATTGACCTGCACGGCGATAGTTACCGTGTCCCGGACCAGGTATGTTTCGTCGTACTGCGGCCACGGGCTCAGATGGATGGTTTCGGCGTGGCCTAATTGATGCCACAGCTCTTCGGTAATATGCGGCGCAAACGGCGCCAGCAATTGCAGCAGCGTCTCCAGCGCCCAGCGCCAGTCTGTGGCCTCGTAACCCTGCTCGGCTTTGATTTTATAGAGGTCGTTGACGCACTCCATGAGCGCCGCAATGGCCGTGTTGAAGCTCAGTGCCCGCAGATCTTCGTCAACCTTCTTAATGGTGCGATGGATTGATTTGAGCAATTCCTCCGACGATTTTTCTGCTGGCGCGCCGCTCTCCAAAAGCTCCTGCGCCAGCGTCCAGACCCGCTGCAAAAAACGGAACGAGCCGCCCATGCCCTCGACGCTCCAGTTGGCCGACTGGTTCCACGGACCGATGAACAGCTCCATGAGGCGGATGCTGTCGGCGCCGTAGCCCTGCTCGATCAAGCCGTCCGGTTCGATGGTGTTGCCCTTGGACTTGCTCATTTTCTGGCCGTCCGGCGCCAGAATCATGCCCTGGTTGCGCAGCGTGGTAAACGGCTCGGTGAAGTTGATGAGCTTTTCGTCGTACATCACTTTCGTCCAGAAGCGGGCGTACAGCAGGTGCATCACGGCGTGCTCGGCGCCGCCGATGTAGTCGTCCACTGGCAGCCAGAAGTCGGCCTTGTCTTTGGCGAAGGCTTTTTCGTCATTGTGGGGGTCGGCGAAGCGCAGGAAATACCAGCTGGAGCAGGCGAAGCCGTCCATGGTGTCGGTCTCGCGTTCGGCCGGGCCGCCGCACTTCGGGCATGTGGTGTTCACGAATTCCGGGATGTTGGCCAGCGGACTGCGGCCGTCGCCGGTCGGTTCATACGATTTTACCTCTGGCAGCAGCACCGGCAGCTGGTCTGCCGGCACCGGCACGATGCCGTCTTTCGTGCAGTGGATAATCGGGATCGGCGCGCCCCAGTAGCGCTGGCGGCTGATCAGCCAATCGCGCATTTTGTAGTTGGTAATCTCTTTGGCGACGCCGCTTTTTTCCAGGTCGGCGACGATTTTTTCGCGCATCGCCTCACTCGCCAGGCCGTCATATTCGTCGGAGTTCATCATGGTGCCTTCGTCGGGCGTGCACTCGTCATCTGGTGTACTATTTTTTACAACACGTATAATTGGCAACTCGAATTTCTTGGCGAATTCATAATCGCGCTCGTCGTGCGCCGGGACGGCCATGATGGCGCCGGTGCCGTAGCCGCTCAGCACGTAGTCGGCCACCCAAATCGGAATGTGCCCGCCATTCACCGGATTTATGGCCGTCACGCCTTTAAGCTCCACGCCCGTCTTATCCTTCTGGTCGGACTGCCGCTCCAGCTCGCTCTTGCGTCCGGCCTGCTCCACATAGGCCGCCACATCGTCATTATTCTGCAGCACCGTCTGATGCTCCAGCGCCAGCCTGAGCCACGGATGCTCCGGCGCCAGCACCAAATACGTCGCGCCGAACAGCGTGTCGGGCCGCGTGGTGAAGACGGTGAGGTGCGCCTTTTTGCCGTCGGGGCCAAGCCTGTCGTTCACCACGGGGTCGCCAAAATCCAGGCCAAAGTCAACTTCGGCACCTTTAGAGCGGCCAATCCAGTTGCGCTGCATGGTTTTGATGGAATCGGACCAGTTCAAATCGTCCAAATCATCCAGCAGCCGGTCGGCATAATCGGTAATTTTGAAAAACCACTGCTTGAGCGATTTTTTCTCCACCGGCGCGCCGCTGCGCTCGCCGCGGCCGTCGATGACCTGCTCGTTGGCCAGCACCGTTTTCTCCACCGGATCCCAGTTGACCAGCGCCTCTTGCTGGTAAGCCAGCCCTTTCTTATATAAGAGCAAAAAGAACCACTGCGTCCACTTGTAATACTTGGGATCGGTGCTGTCGATTTCGCGCGACCAGTCGTAGCTGAAGCCCATTTGCATCAGCTGCTGCTTGAAGCGCGCCGTGTTTTCGTCAATGGCCTGGCGCGGACTGACCTTATTTTTGATGGCGTAATTCTCGGCCGGCAAGCCGAAGGCGTCCCAGCCCATCGGGTGCAGCACGTTGTAGCCGCTCATCCGGCCGTGACGGGCCAGGGCGTCGCCGATGGTGTAGTTGCGCACATGCCCCACGTGCATGGCCGCGCCGGACGGATACGGAAAATACTCCAACACATACTTTTTGGGCTTGGCCGGATCCTCGCTGGCCTGGTAGATCTTATCGGCCTGCCACTTCTGCTGCCACCGCGACTCTATTTCTTTAGGACTATAGCGCTGCATAACAGATGTAATTGTAGCAGACCGTCCCTGTTAATCCTAGGCGCGTATAATGGCTTTATGGCAAAAATTATCGTACTAGCTGGCGGCACATCGACTGAACGTGAAGTCTCGCTGCGTTCCAGCCAAGCCGTCGTAGCCGCACTGAAAGCTAAAGGCCATACGGTTGCAACACTTGATCCGGCCGACGGTCTAGATAGCCTACTCCCGGAATTCCGAACCGCGGACATTGTTTTTCCGGCTCTGCACGGCAGCGGCGGTGAAGATGGCGTCCTGCAAAAATTTCTTGAACAGCACCATATTCGTTACGTTGGTTCAGACAGCCGGGCTTCAGCCTTATGTTTGGATAAAATCGGCTATACGGAGTTGCTCCGCAAGCATAACTTCTTGCTGCCGGCCACCGAGGCAGTAACTTTCGAGCAATACGAAGCTTCCGTGCTCCGACAGGGTCCGTTTGTATTGAAGCCAATTGACGGCGGTTCCAGTATCGATATGTTCATCGTACGGCGCCCCGCCGACGCCGTCGAGACTGCAATCAAATCAACTTTCCGTAAATATGAAAGGATGCTCTTGCAGGAATTTATCGAGGGAGTTGAGGTTACGGCAGGCGTAATGGGCAAGCAAGCTCTGCCAGTCATAGAAATCATTCCACCCAAAGGCGAATACTTCGATTACGAAAACAAATACAACGGTGAAACACAGGAGCTTTGTCCACCTGTTCACGTCGGCGAAGCCATCCAAGCTAAGATCCAGGAAACCGCCCGCGCGATCCACGAATTGACCGGCTGCCGGGATATGTCGCGCACCGACCTAATTATTGCCGCAGATGACCGGCAGTATGTGCTGGAGACAAACACCATCCCAGGTTTGACAGGCGAGAGCCTACTCCCCAAAGCTGCGGCCGAGGCCGGTTATGACATGCCTGCACTCTGTGATCAGCTTGTAAAATTAGCCCTTCAACACGATACTTAACATGTTAAGCATCAGGGAATTGGCGCCGTTTTACACCGAGCCAGTACGGCGTTTGGCGGACCAGTTTGCGGGCTTGGCTTTGGTTGGCCAGCAGCTGCTTGACGGCCTCCTCGGCGAACACGCCGTTCTGCGAACCTTTGGCCAGCACTACCCCGCCCGGCTTTAGTTTGGTGGCCACGAACCGGCCGGCTTCGTAGGGGCTCGTGAAAGTTTCGACGCGGCAGCCCTGGTTTTGGGCCACCGGCGCCAGATTGTCGTTGGCTTCTCGGCCGATCGTCACCACTAAATCCAGCTGTTTGGGGTTGCAATAACCGCCGATTTCGCTGTGCAGCGTGGCGCTGTCCTCGCCGAGCTCGTTCATGCTGCCCAGGATGGCGATGCGCTGCGGCGCTGCGGTGGCGTACAGCACGTCCAAAGCCGCTTCCACCGCCACCGGACTGGCGTTGTAGGTATCGTCGATGATGATGGAGCCGCGCTTGCCGGCCAGAATTTGCATGCGGCCGGGCACGTGCGTGATGGCTTTAAGGCTCTTTTTGATTTGCGCCGGCGGCCGGCCCAGCATGTCCTGCACGGCCACCGCCGCCAGCGCAATTTTGGCGCCCTGGTCGCCCAGCACAGCTACTTCCTCGGTAATTTCCGCGCCGCTCGGCAAACGAAAAGTTAATTTTTGACCTTGCAAGGCCACCGGTTGCCGCCGGCTAAGCCGGTACTCGCCGCCGAGCAAACCGTAGCTCTGGTAATGGCCCGCGGGCACATATTCCGGCGCGATATCATCCGTGTTGAGCAGCGCCTGCTTCGAAAATTTGAGCGGCGTCAGCTCCTCGCGGGCCACCGCCTCGAGCGATTTGAAATACTCCATGTGCTCGTCGGCCACGGCGGTGATGACGGTAATATCGGGCCGCAGGTAGGCGAATTGCTCGAGCTGGCCGGGCGCGTCGGTGCCGAGCTCGACCACCACTACGTCGTACGGATATTTCTGCCGCAAGGCGCGCCGGTTTTCTTTAAGCAGTTTGCGCCAGCCGAGAACATCGTAAATGCCCGGCTCGGTCTGGCCAAAGAAAATCAGGGGCACCGTTAGGCGGTCGTTGTAGTTACCATCCTGGTAGCGCACCTTGAGGCCCGCGCCGAGCGTCTTGGCAATCGCCAATTTGGTAGAGGTTTTGCCGACGCTGCCGGCCACGGCGATCACCTTAAAGTTGTTCTGACGCCGCAGCCGCCGAACCTGCCGCTCCAGCCGCCGCGCCAGCACCGCCTTGCCAAATTTTTTGATATTCATAGTACTAGTATAACTCCGACGTGGTGCGCGGGGCGGCAAAAAGCCAAAGACATGTAAGTTTCCAGAAAAATTGTAGTAAAAGCCCTATTAAAAGCAATCGCGGGGCGATTTTTTGCCGGCGGTTCGCCACAAAAGCCTTTACATCGGTGGTCCAGATAGATTAAACTACCCTAAACCACACACGGACTCGAAAAGGCTTGCCGGGAGGATCAAATGGCGGCCGCGAAGCATACATAAATGTAGCTTAAGCAAGGGAGATGATGCTGAACTACCGACAATACCGGCCGGTTATACTGCTCGCTACGGCACTTATTATCATTGCCGGTCTTGGAATTGGCTTTCACGGGCCAATCGACCGCCAGATGCGCCGCTGGAAGCTGCTGCCCCAACCGGAACGGCTGACGGAATTGTACTTCAGCACTCCCAACCGCCTGCCCGCCACCTATAAGCCCGGCCAATCCCAGACGGTTTCATTCACCGTTCATAATCTGGAATACAAGACGGTCACCTACCACTACACCATCGAGCAGGTCAGCCAGAACAACAACCATAAACTGCCGCTGGCCAGCGGCAGTTTCACTCTGGCCCAGAATGGCTACGCTCATCCGCAGGCACAGATTACTTTGGGCGACCTCGACCGCAGCAAAGTCGAAGTCAACCTGTTTCCGGTCAGCGATGATATAAGTTATTGGCTGACGGAAGGCTAAACATGATAATCACCAATCGCCAGGATTGTGACAACAATCAACAAATTCGTGTGAACTATCCTACAGCATCCGTCTCTCGAGCCGGTAAGGTAGAAGGTGAACACAAAAGGGAGTTGAAGGTAAATAAGCAAGGCTTAGGGAGAGCTTATGATTGACAAAAAACCGATGGTATCGGTAATTATTCCGTGTTACAACGAGGAAGCAAGTATCGCCAACGTGCTGCGCGATTTCCAGAAGAGCAGCCTGGCCAAGAAGGCGTTTGATTTTGACCTGATGGTGATCGACAATAATTCGACCGACCGCACCGCCGAAATCGCCGATCAGGCCGGCGCCCGGGTTATCAAAGAGACTCGCAAAGGCAAAGGCAACGCTATGCGGACCGCCTTCAATAACATTGATCCGCGGGCCGAATACGTGGTTATGATAGACGGCGATGACACCTACCGCCCCGAGGAAGTGCTGCGCCTGCTGGAGCCCCTGCACAGCGGTTTCTGCGACGTGGTGGTCGGTTCGCGCCTGGGCGGGAAGATTCATGGTGATTCCATGCGTCTGCTGAATCGCGGCGGCAACTGGCTGTATACCCACCTGGTGCGCGTGGTGTACGGTCTGAATGTGACTGATGTCCTAAGCGGCTATTTCGCCTGGAAGCGCCACGTCATCGACGAGCTCGCTCCGCACCTCCGCTCCCATGGTTTCGCCATCGAGATGGAGATGATTACCAAGATGTCGAAAATGAAGCTCGGCGTCTATTCGGTGCCGATCAGCTATCACCAGCGCGGCGGCCATTCCAGCCTGCGGCCTTTTTCCGACGGCGCGAAGATCCTGCAAACGTTCAGCAAGAACCTCAGGTGGAGTCCTCACAGGACGGAGGGTCTGCAGGAGGAGACTTGATGAATATCTCCTTCGTATCGGACTCGATCTATCCGTACAACAAGGGGGGCAAAGAAAAACGTCTTTACGAGCTTTCGAAGCGGCTCGCCATGATGGGACACGAGGTACACATCTATACGATGCACTGGTGGGAATCTCCTGAAAAAACGCGCCTGGAGGATGGCCTGCGTCTGCACGCTATCAGCAAGTACCGCGACATGTATAAAGGCGATCGGCGCAGTACCAAATCCAGCATTCTGTTCGCGCTGGCGTGCTTTAAGCTTTGGAAAACAAAGTTCGATGTCATAGACGTCGACCATATGCCATACTTCCCGCTTTTCAGCATGTGGCTAATCTGCTCGGTCCGACATCGTAAAATGTATGGTACCTGGCACGAGGCTTTGACCGTGAAAGATTGGACGGATTATATGGGTAAAGGCGGCTACCTCGCATCTCTGATAGAGAAACTCAGCGTAAGGCTACCGTATAAGATAATTTCAAGCTCCGCGCATACAAAGTCCCTGCTAGAGTCTGTTCACGGTCGAAAAAAAGGAGTCGCTTTGATTACCCCAGGTATAGATATTGAGTTTATAAAATCAATTCCGCCCGCGTCGGTAAAGTGCGATGTTCTGTATGCGGGCCGCCTTGTCAAAGATAAGAACGTCGACGAACTTATACGCGCGATTAAGTTGTTAGTGTCAGACAAGCCCGATATCAAATGCATCATTATCGGCCACGGCCCAGAAAAAGCGCGGCTAGCTAAGCTTATCGATAAGCTGGAACTTTCCGGGCATATCAGTCTCTTAGATCCGCTGCCCGAGGCGAAAGGCGTTTACGCCTACATGAAGGCCACTAAGACTTTCTGTCTGGCGAGCGTGCGCGAAGGCTTCGGCATGGCTGCGCTGGAAGCGTTGGTCTGTAATACACCGGTTATCACGATCGACTCCCCCGCGAACGCGGCAACGAACCTTATCGAACCTTCTGTGAACGGATCGATCGTACCTTTGGATGGAAGTAAGATCGCCGAAGCAATAACTTACTGGCTGGAAAAAGCTCCGAAACTAAATATGGCTGACCAGTTCACGAAATATGATTGGAACACTTTGGCGCGTGAACAAGAAAGGGTGTATTCCGTATGAAATACTCCTTCGTAGTAATCGCCTATAACGAAGAGCATAACATCCAGCGATGTCTCGACTCCATCCTCGTCCAAGAAGGCCTCGGTTCCAGCTACGAAATAGTTGTCGTCGATGATTGCTCCGCAGATAAGACTCCCCAAAAAGTTAAACGTATGCAAAGTAAAAATAAAAAGATAAAACTGATTCGAAACAAACAGAATGGCGGCCGCGGCTATAGCCGCCACGCAGGCGTATCGGCTGTTAGCGGGGACTATATCGCTATGATTGACGGGGATATCATCCTGCCCGCGGAATGGCTCAAAACTTGCATGGAGCAGATTCAAGACTATGACGCAGTAAGCGGCGTGCCGGTACCAGACGGCGACGTGGCTTTTATATTTAATACCTTCGGGCTCAAACCAAAGGTCGTCGCTACAAGCGCTCCCATCACTGGAAGCAACGGCTTATACCGAAGCGGCATCTTCAAGAACCTGAACTTCGATCCTGCCTTAAGAAACGGTGAAGATATCGAATTCAATCATCAATTGGAGGCGGCGGGATATCGGACATGTCCGATTGTCAGCCTTGTAGTAGAGCATAATGAAAAGATTTCGTTCCGACAGTCCATGCTCTGGTTATACCAAAGCGGCATAGGCGCTACGGCTCAACTAAAAAAGTATCGGATAGTAAGGCTCCCGGATCTGGCATTTTCGGGTTTTATCGCAGTGGCAGCGATATCGGTAATAATCTACGTTTCATTTAACGTCAAGGTTTATGCGCTGTTCTTACCCGCGCTCTTATACTTACTCGCAAGTAGCGCAATGCATATCCATAGCAAGTTTCAATTTACCAAGAAACCGCTCTTAAGCACAGTAGCAATACTCGTAAATCTCAACCTATTGATGGCCTACTACGCAGGTCGGCTCGTAGGAATTATCACTTAAAATCATGAAAAAGACGCAGACTAATCATATCGGTGGCGCCAAAAAAATCGTGTCAGCCTTTGAGATTACTAAACGCTCCGAGCTCATCTGCCTTTTGCTTGTGCAGTGTCTTTTCATCGCGGGTTTTTTTGTTGGCGGATCGCTTTTTAGGAGTATAGGGCTTGTATTACTTCTATTTTTCCCTGGTTACTTATTAGTTCGCGGCTTGAACTTAAAACAATCTATTAGCACTAAGCTGTTTTTGAGCGTCTGTTTTAGTATTTTATTTTGTTACCTTATTGGCTTGGCATCGGACATCTTCGGGCTGCTCTTCAAACTCAAACAGCCACTATCGGCAGACAGCCTGCTAGTCTCGGGGGCATGCGGCTATCTGGGCCTCATGCTGTGGCGATATACCAGGCCGAAGGAACGGCCGGTTAAGATTAGGCTATATAGGCCGGGCATCTATGCGCTCACTATCATCTTTTTTTCATTACTGAGTCTCTTATCGTGTGTCTTCGGAGCATTTTTACTCAATAATGGCGGCTCGTCCGTTTTGATGTTTGTCGGATACATGCTGGTCGGCCTCGTGACGCTTATGACGGCACTGGGCAGACAAGATAAAGACAACCGTATCTATGTACCCATCCTATTGATAATGTCTGTCACTCTTATAATGTCTTCCGCCATACGATCCCGCTATCTTTCCGGGGTGGACATTAACGCGGAATACCACCTTGCCCGCCTTATCCAAGGTCACGGTTATTGGAGTATCAGCCTTTACCGTAACGCCTACAACGCGTGCCTAAGTATCGGCCTCTTGCCGGTCGTGCTGTCTAACTTGACGCACATCGGTATCGCCACACTGATTAAAATAATGCTGCCTTTGGTTTTCAGCTTGATAGCCTTAGCTATTTATGGAATCTCTCATAAGTTTTTGAACGACGGACGAAAGGCTTTTTATGCCGCCCTTTTCTTTATTATCCAGCCGGCGTTTTTCACCACCTCCCTGCTACCCGTAAGGCAAGAGATAGCGCTGCTATTTTTCGCAGGCACAATCCTGGTTTCTGTCAGCTTTGAGCATGGCCTCCTGCGAAAAGTACTCTTTTTGGCGCTGAACTTGGGAATGATACTTTCGCATTATTCGACCGCCTATATGGCACTTGGCCTGTATCTTATGGTGTTCGTAGTCTCAAGACTGATGACAGCTCGCAAATTCGAGTCTAAACTACCGGCGGCCACCTTGAACTTATTCAGCGGCCGGATGATTCTACTACTCCTCCTAATAACGTTCTTCTGGTACTCACAAGTGACTATAGGCTTTACGAATGCGGTCAACTTCGTCACGAAGAGTGTCGATAGCATACCGAATCTTCTGGATGAGAATAATCAAGCGAGCGGGCAGTCGTTCACCCAGCAATTCAATCCATTATCAAAAGATACTACGAATGAATCTCAGTACAATAATTACATAAAGTCCTTGCGCGCGTCGCCAGATTCCATCGAACCGCAACGATCAGACATTCCGAACGTTACCCAGCCACGTTTTGGCCAGCCGCTTATCGATAGCACTGGCCTAGTCAGAGAAGCTGTGAAAGATTTAGGTAAATTGTTGATGGCCATAGGAGGAATCATACTATTCGTCCGTGTCAGCAAGCGAAAAAAATATGATAGTCAGAGCGTGCTAGAAATCTCGGCGATACTCTTGCTGGGCCTGGTCGTAGTATTGCCATTCGCTTCCATTAACTACGATTATAACCGGGCTTATCAGCAGCTCTTGATAGTCATCGCGCCGCTCTTCATTCTGTCATTTTCGGTGATCAAAAGGATGAAAGACTCGGGTCTCATGGTCGCCGCTTTCTTGGCCCTTTATTTGCTGTTGCTTTCTTATGCTTATTCGGTTCCTTTCGGAGGCGCGGACACCAGTATAGCTTTTAGTAATAACGGCTCTGATTATGACGCCTCCTATACGCATAAGAATGACGTGATGGCTGCTAGTTGGCTGACCTTGAATACTACCGGACGGACTCTCGTGTATGCGGATAACTACGCCAACTATAAGATCAACCTGGCTGATCACGCTTCGAACGAAAGCATCAATACCGACTTATTCAACTATGGATCCACACCATACGCTTATGTATATACTGACTTCACGAATAATAGGTACGGCATAAGTATGTTCTCTTATAACGGCAACTTGCTGGTCTTCAAGATGCCGGGCAACGACCTGTCAGCTACGAAGAATCTGGTATACAGTAATGGCGCGGCTAAGATTTACGCCCATTAGTGATGTCTCCCGGGCTCAACAGACCGGCCTCTATTTTGGAGGCGTGTTTATTCTGGAGTCCTTGGTAACCTAGCACCCGTTTATCCAGCTTCGACACTATATCCTGATGGCCCTCATACAGTTTCTGAATCAGCCCTACCATCGTGTCAGGGATACACTGAGAGGTCTTCAAGGTGTAGACCTCCATATCAATCGAGGCCATGAAATCCCGGCACTTAGGCTGGTATTCGATCATGATCGAGGGGATTCGCCGCGAGCAGGCGATAATCGTGGCGTGTAATTTCTGTCCGATAAATATACCGCATTGGTCCAGCTCTCCCGCGTAGCTTTCCAGATTCTCGAACGCTGCACGCAGGGTACAGCGGGGACTATCCACGAGACGTAATAATTCTTGATTGCTCTTGATATCTTGATCCCATACGGGAAGTAGGCGGACTTCGTATCCGTCGCCAATCAACCTTTTGATTACTGCAGCGATGTTTTTCGTATAAGTCCGGGCGTCTCCCCAGATTGTATTTTCTTTCACTAAGCCATAATTCAATCCAATGACCCTGTTAGGTTTGTGGTAAGTACGTTTTGGGGGAGCTAGAGCTAGCGCCGCATCGCCGACCACTGAGACTTTTTCACAGCCCGCTTTCTTCAGCAGGCGCTCGGAACGCGGGCCTCGTACGCCCACGAATTCAAATGTTTCTAGTACGGGTACCCATTGTTTGAGATCCGTCTTCTCGGTCGGATGTCGGAATCTATCCTCCGTCACTCCGGTTCCGAAACAGTAAAGCGGCAGACCTTGGCGCTGGCAGCGTTTGATTTTCCTAAGCCAGGTAGGGCTTTGATTTATAAGTGTGCCGCCGCCTAAGAAAGCAGCCCGGTATAGCTGTCGACCTCTAAGCCTGCAATATAGCGCGGCCAGCGGATGTGAGCGGAAAGGGACGAAACGTACTCCCGGAAACAAGGCTTGATGGGCTTCATATAGGATCTCGTCGCCAAGGTTATTATGCCCCGTCCAACCGATATATGATACAAGCGGCTCCTTTCCGGCCAGCGCTTTTAAAATAGCCTGCTCTTTCCTGAGCTCTAGGCCTATATTCTTGACCTTACCGGCAATGATCGTAAGCTTGCTTCCTATGTATGACATGCGCTTATCCATAAAAGTTTAATGATCCCTATTAATGGGTACCCGGTATGCCGCTTCATGGGCTTTGGACCTTCACGGCCGCCACAAATAATCCGCCTAGCCTGACACATTCCTCGCTGAGTTGGATGTACGGATACAACAGTAACTCCGGCCGGACAGCCTTTAGCGCGCCCACCAGCCACCAGCCATATAGTATCAATGGTGATACGACTAGGGTCGACAGCGCAAGTTGCCAACTTATACAAATGCTAGCCGCGACCAACAAACAAAAGACTAGCGGCATCGGATAGAGCGGCGGGAACTTGCCTTGGCGCGTATAGTAGTCCAGTGTATCCCGTTGGCGCTTAAAAAGTTTGGCTAGGTATGATATCAATGATCCGGTATAACGGTGATAGACGACAGCGTCCGGATTGAATCGTATGCTACCGTAAGGGGACCACTCATGAAGACGCCGGCAGATATCAGAATCCTCGGAAGACTGGAGCTGAGCATCGAATCCGCCGATAAGACGTAGACTTTGGGTATGAAACGCCGAGTTAGCACCATAGACCTCAAACACCTCACTCGCGACCACTTCGCCGAAAGCATGTGCGAATTGACTCCTGACATATGATAAAAGCCTGGCAAATATATTCGTAGCCAAGCCTTCCGCCAAAGTTGCCGGCCGGCCGTAACCAGCACTGAATAAATATCTCTGCAGCACATGGCGGGTACTATGAGGCTTGATGAGGCCTCCAGCACCGATGACCTGAGGTTTCTGAAGTTCGCGCAATAACAAGCTAAGCCATCGTTTATCCGCTACGCAATCATCATCGATAAAAGCCAGCCACTTACCACGAGCTGCTTTGAGGCCGCTATTGCGAGCCGCGCTCACGCCCTCGTTGGTGCGGTGATTAACGAGGCGGACCGTCTTGAAACGACGAACTATTTCAGCCGTATTATCGCTGGAATCATCATTAACAACGATGACCTCGTATTTTCCGTTAGGGTATGAAAGATCGATCAGCGCCTGTAACGTCGACTCGATGTAGTCACTACTGTTGTAGGCGCATACCACGATACTGGCCTCAGGGTTTTTCGTCATAACTATCCAAGTCTCACTTCTTTAGGCGAAATTTTTTGATGCCGCAACAAGAATAGCGTAAAGCCAAGACAAGCCAGAACGAGTAATTCGGCCGCCAGCGTAGCATAACCAATGGCATCCAGCCCGATACGCGGCAAGCCCCATATACTGCCTGCCAAGATTACAACCGCGTAGGCCACGTAAGCAACGGCGACAGGTATGATGATGTGATATATCTTAAGGATGACGCTGACCAGCGAACTGGCCGTTTTCAATACGACTGCCAGCGAAAGCAATATCAGCAACGACAGGCCATGGTCGGCGTAGTTGCGCCCGAATATCTCAAGGATAGGTTTAGCGAGCACTATAATCAGCGCGATGAAACCTATGGTCGACGGAAATACCATCTTACTGGCCTTTATGAAATAATGAGGGAGCTTTATGGTATCCCACGACCCTTCGGCGAACAAAGCTTGGGAGCTTGACTGGGGTATGATCAGTATCGCGGCGACTATCACCGAAACTATGTAGTAATAGGCGGAAAATGACGGCGATAATAGCTTGATAATCACGGTGGGTAATAGGAGTGTCGGCAGGCTAGAGAACAGCGTTGAAATATAGTTTATGAAACTGTATTTAGCTAGCCGTTTTAGCTCCCTTTTTATGATGCGCGGTCTGACGTGATAATTAAGGTATCTCCTGAAAGCGGCGATCGTCAGGAGTAATGTTAAGCTTGCGGCTAACGCATAAGACAAGACGATCCCGCCTAGCTTATAACGCGACAAAAGCACCAGCGCCACCAGCCTCAATATTCCAAATATCAGATTGATGATGAGCAGGTAGTGCGATTTCCTATAGGCGATGAACGCGATATTGGTAAGGTTATTAAGCATGTTTATCACCATGAAAATAACGAAGGCGACACCCCAGAACAGTGAGTTATCTATAAAAAGTGATCCTGGCAATATTAATTTGATAACCAGAAGATAGATGACACTTACGAAAACCGCCGCCAAGCTCGAGACCATAAAGCCGGTATCCAATTGTTCGGCGTAAAACTTAGACCGCGGCAAATACCGGATAAACGACGTGTCAAATCCAAGCGTACTGAGGATAGCGATGAAGTTAGCGGCTGAGACCAGTGTCGCTACTATGCCGACATTCGTGGTCGAGTAAAAACGAGCTGCCAAAGCCCAAAAGATAAAACCGAAGATCGCCAGGCAGGCGGTATTAGTCATTAAGAAGAACGAGTTCCGATAGAGACTGTCATGTATGAAATGACGATAGGTCTTAACGGCTAGTTTTTTCGCAGCATCCATTTATATCCCAGACTCCAGAAAATTATCGAGTACAGAATAAAGAATACCATACCAGCGTAGGTATGGAATAAAGTGAACGCGATCTGTGGATTGATATAATAGCCCGCCGCTATCAGGCCGGCGACGCGCAAGATGTTAAAACCGAAAAGTACGGCCAACGCCGGGACGAAAATGGCCACAAAACGCCGGTGATTGAAACGCGGCCAATCCAATACGCCGACTAGCACGTACAGGCTAGTGAAGAGCGCGATTGATTCAATCCCCGAGCAGTACTGGGCCACGTCAATGCCAAACTTATTAAACAGCAACGTCCGCGGCATAATAATGGTCGACTGCAGGCCGAGCAGGCCGAGCAGCCAGCGCACGCTGTGCAGGACGATAGTCGCCAGCACCTTCCATAATCCATACACCGCGTACAGGAAACCAAAGAAAGCGATGGCTAACCCCAGGCTTATCAGCACCTCTTTCCTGTACGTTCGGGCGAGCAGCCGCAAGTTAGCCGGGCCGAACGTGGCGCCGGCGGCGAATACCACGCTCGCCAGCAGACAGGCGTGGGTCAGCAGCGGCCAGGCGCCCGGCTGGCGGGCAATCAGTTCATCGACGCCGTACCACGCCGTCGACGCCGCGAAGGCCGCCGGCAGCAGCCATATAAGCTGGGTCCAATGCCACGGCTTGAGCCGAACAGCAGCGCTTTTTTTACGCGTTACCAGCAGCAACAGCGCCAGGGCGCCGAACAGCAGCGCCTTGCCAGCGCCGCCATAGACTTGAAAGCCGTCTCGCCCCACTAGTCCGTTGCCGATAATATGCGGACCGAGTACTCCCGACAGGATGACACACAGCCCTAAAAAACTTGCTGCCCGCGTAAGGAGCGGCACAGCAAGTTTGAGCGGGCTAAGAGCTGTTTGTTTAGACTTGGTGACCACTGATTTGGCGTCGGCGAATTACCAGGAATGCCCCACCACCTATGAGCGTCGCACCCATCAGACCAATCAGGCCGTATTCAGGGACGACGCTGACGTCCACCAGCGCGATATTCAGTTTGGTGGTGACGGCTCCCGCGGTACCCGAGTTATGACCGCTCTGGCTGTTTTTCGAAGCGGCCACGCTCACGGTCGCTCCCGACGGGCAGTCAGCGGCGGCAAAAACCACCAGATAGGCTCCCGAAGCATCGGTCGTATCCGTGCCGCTGCTGCTATTACAATGAACGGTAACGGTCGCGCCGTTCACGGTGGTATTATGGCTGGTTACAGTACCGGTAATGTCAGTTTCCGGCGCCACCGCGAACGTACTGGCCGGCACCAGGATAGTGGCCGCCAGAGCTGTTACGATTGCCGCTGCTATTTTCTTCCTCATGCGCTTGTCTCCCTATACTTTCTATACCTATCCTGATACTATCCGGGCCACCCCCAAAAAAGGTCTTACCATAATGCCGTAATTATTGTCATAATACAACACTCCGTCTGTACTTTTTCTCACATGAGGATGTAAGAATTCAGCGCCGCCAGGAAATTGCTATACTGGAGTTATGCGCAAAGTCCTGAAAGCCCTAACCCTCACTCTGTTTGTTTTTGGTTTCGCCGGCTGGGTATATATCGTCATCAATTCCGAAGTACATATCTACACCCTTAAGATGCAGCTGACGCACTTCGCCGCATGGCCGCACGAAGACACCTTCGGCGAGCTGTGTTTCGCCATTTCTTTTATCAGTTTCTTTGCCTACCAATTGCTCCGCGAAGAACCAAAACACAAGGAGCGCTAGCGCAGAATGAAGCTGGCAACCAGGCCGATGTAGACCAGCTTGGCGGCGGCGTTCAGCGTCATCGTCAGCAGCAGATTTTTCTTCTTATAATAAACGAAGGCCAGCGAGCCGCCCATCAGGACAGCGACCGGCAGGGTCAGCATGACATTTTTATCGAACGCCAGGAAGACGTAAAGCAGCGCGCTCATCAGCGCCGCCGGGACCGGATGGAAAACCTGCTCGGCGCGCTGCTGGATCAGGCCGCGCAGCAGCGCTTCTTCGGTAAAGGCGAAGACCACGGCCATCAGCGCCAGCAGCGGCAGCGAATAGCCGGTGTACGGATAGTGATGCCGCAAAAAGAGGTAGCCGAGAGCGCCCAGCGCCTGGCCGGCGACCAGCATCAGCGGCAGCCCGAAGGCGTAGCCGTGCTTGAGCAGACGGGTGTTGAACTCCGAAAAATCGAGCGTGAACATGAAGCGGTAGACCAGCGTCATGAGCAGCAGCGCCGCGTACAATACTATCGTGCGGCCAAAATTGGTATGCAGCGCGAAGCTGGCTGTCACCAGGTTGGCCGTCGGGATAATCGCCAAGCTGATGGCCAGTTGGCGGGCGTAACTCCGACGGATAGCGATGGCAGAGAGGCCAACCAGCGCCGCGGCGTTAATATAGACGCCGACGCGAGGTGCCCATATCAGGGTCGCTTGCGCGCCGATCAGCAAGGCCAGGCAGGTTGCCCAAAGCAGCAGGCGCTTACGCAGAGGCTTCAGCCAACGGACCGCCCGCTTCCAGCGCGGTTTGAAAATTCTGGCGGTCTCGCGCTTCGCCCGCGCGGCGGCCGCAGGCAGGCGCGGTTTTGGAAGTTTCGGCTTGTCTACCCGCAGAGTCGGCAGCTTGATTTTGGTCACCGTCGCTTTGATAGCCGCCGCGCCGCGCATTACAGACTGCTCCTCTGGACATACGCCGCGTATACCAGCAACCCGACCAGCACTATAAACAACGGATAAAAGAACCGCAGCTCGCGCCGTTTTTGCTTCGGAGCTTCCGAATAGACCAGCTCAACCACAATTAGCGCCAATATTAAAAGCACCGTGTTGATCAATAAAACGGTGTTGCGCAGATTGCTTAAAAACGGTACCGGGAAATGAAAAAACATTAACTACGTATAACTCCCTACAGAGATAGTAATACTTTATTATAAAATATGTGTAGCGTCAAATATATTTAGAAGCTTTAGCGGAACGGTCTTGCCGGCGGACGCCGCCTGCTTATCTTAAAGAAAACCGCAGTCGAAACCGCGGCAAAGAGAACGATACGAGTAGTAGAGCTTATCCGAGTATCATCAAATCCCACGCGCTATGGTGCGATTAATCTAAACTGGTGGGCGAGGTGGGACTTGAACCCACAAGGCTTATTCAGCCAGCGGATTTTAAGTCCGCCGCGTATACCAATTCCGCCACTCGCCCCAAACTGTTCCGATTATATCAGGAGTTGCTCTAAGATTGGGACAAAATTGAGCGTCTTAACGAATTCTTGAGAATCAAAGCGCGCTTGCCTGTCGTTTGGGAAAAGATCGCTTAATTTCTTATTAAAGACTATCCGCTGGACATTTGCGTAGGATAAAGCCGCCAGGCACATGGCACAGGGCTCGCAACTGCAATAAACTACGGCATGCGTCAGTTTTCGCTTGCCGCTCTTATAATTTGCAGCAACCAGCGCTTTTATCTCCGCATGATTAATGGCGAGATTATCCGCTCGCTGAGAGTTGAAAGCCTCTGCGAGTATTTTGCCGCCGACTGTAATAATCGCCGCGCAACCCACCGGTTCCGGTGACTGGCCCGCAAGCTGGACAGCCCGCTTCAAATAGTCTTGATCGGTCATAACTTATGGAGGCACGGACGGGATTCGCACCCGTGTAAGCGGTTTTGCAGACCGCTGCCTAACTCCTCGGCCACCGCGCCAAAATACCTTATCAGTCTAGCATAACCCACGGGGGTCTCGTGCCCGTTATGGACACTCGACATCGTTCACTGCGGCGGCAATAATTGCTAACTGATTATCAGGGTGTAGAGCGCCGTCGACTACCACAATGTCCAGCCGGCCGTGCGGATTGATGTCTGCCGTATATCGTTCAGCATCCGCTTGCCATAACTCAAATCGATCAAGTAATGCCGCCTGATCCGACTCCCGCATACGCCGATCCTCCAGTCTGCGGGCCACAAAACGCTGCTTTCGAACCTCATACGGGACATCTACCCACACCTTTAATCCCCAATTGATCGGCAGGCCGATAAGCTTGATGCCCTCGGCGACTATCTTTTGCCTTCTATCGGGCGCCGGCCGAGGCACGTACGAGTCAGTCTGCCAATCATATTCTTCTACCTGAAATGCTACCGCAGGATCGTTGATGGCACGACCTACCTGCCTCATGAACCGGTCGGGATTAAAACCGCCTGGCGTGCCAGCGACGGCCTCAACACCCGGCCTGTCGGCAGGTTCAAAGTAGTGATCACCGTGAATAATTTGCCTGTCATGATCAAGGCTCCAGTATTGTCCGATTTGCTTGGCTATATGAGTCTTGCCCGCGCCTGCCGGTCCATCGATAGCTATAACCAGCGAATCTGATGCTTGCTCGTGCGACATAAGCCGCATTATAGATTGCTTTACGGATTTTACAAGTCGGGAACTCTAGCGCTTGAAGATGGTGTGCTCGGTCGGTTCGGTGGTTTCGGCCAGGCTTTTTGGCTGTGCCGGCTGGGAATCGGGTTTGTGAGCGGGTTTGGTTTTATGAATGACTTTTGGCTCGTGATGGGTCGGCGGCGATACCGGATCGGCTTTATGGTTGGCGTGCGAAGCGGGATCAGGCAACGAATCTGCTTGGCGTGGCGAGCGCAGCTCGGGCGTAGGCTGGGATTGAGCCGCTTCGTCGGCGCGTTTTTTGTTGCGGCGCCGGCGGCGGCGTTTGGGTTTAATCATTTCTACCAGCGAACCGACGGCGGTATGGCCCATGGTGGACGGGTCGGCCGACTGAGCCGGCGCGGCCGGGCCGACAACCGGCGCCGGCTGGTCGGGCGCGGCTCGTTCTGGAACCGCCGGCTGCGGTTGCGACTGCGGCGCTGCTTGGGCGGCCGGCTTGGACTGCGATTTTGACTTTTGAGCCGGCTTGCCGGCTGGTTTTGCCTGGGACGGCTGCTTTGGCTCGAGTTCGTAGCGGCGATGGATGTAATTTTCGGCGGCGGCGCGCGTCACGGCGAACTGCGAGCGCGAGTGCTGGATGATATTCGTCGTGTAGTCATACTGCTGCGGCGGCAAATTGAGCGTGGTGGCCGAAAAGGCGGCCGTTTTTTCACCGTTGATGGTCATGTTAATGACGAAGTTGCGGTTGTCCATGTGCACCAGATCGTACTCCTCGAACTTCGGCTCAAAGTAGCGCTGCATGCTGCGGGCGTCGTCGGCGCCCATGCGGAAGGCGATCATCGAACCGACGTTGCCGAAGACGGCGTCGCGCACGTCCTGCGACATCTGAGCGATGTACTGGTTGGCGACGGTCAGATTGAGGGCGTATTTGCGGGCCTCGCTCAGGATGGTGGCGAAGCTGTCGGTGGCAAAGTGCTGAAATTCATCGACGTACAGATAAAACGGCACCCGCTGATCAACCGGCACGTCGGCCCGGCTCATACTGGCCAGCTGGATTTTGGTAACCAGCAGCGCGCCGAGCAAGGCGGCGTTGTCTTCACCCACCAGGCCGCGGTTCAGGTTGACGATCAGGATTTTGCGCTCGTCCATGATTTGCCGCACGTTGAAACTGCTCTTGGGCTGGCCGATGATATTGCGCACCAACGGATTGGCCGTAAAAGCGCCGACCTTGTTGAGCACCGGCGCCACCGCTTCAGCGGCGAACTTATCGTTCCAGGTGGCGAACTCGACCTCCCAGAAATTGCGCACCACCGGATCGTGCACGAAGGTCATGACTTCTTTGCGGAAGGGCTTGTCGGTGAGGATGCGGGTGATGTCCAGCATGGTGGCTTCGGGATATTCCAGCAGCGCCAGCAGACTGTAGCGCAGGATGTATTCCAGCCGCGGGCCCCATGATTCGAACATGCGTTTGAGCACGCCGATCAGCTCGGAAGCGGTGTGCGTGCGCAGCTTGGGATCGGTGACTTCCATGGGATTGAAAGCAATCGGGAATTCGGTGTCGGCCGGATTGAAGTAGACCACGTCGGCCGAGCGCTCGGCCGGAATCCGCCGCAGCGTGCTCAGCGCGTAATCGCCGTGCGGGTCGATCACCGCAAAACCGTACGGGCTGTGAATGTCGGAAATCGTCAGCAGTTCCAGCAGGCCGGATTTACCAACGCCGGTCTGGCCGAGAATGTAGAGGTGCCGGCCGCGGTCGGAGCGCGGCATGCCGAAGGGCATGTTTTGGCCGCGAAAGTTGGTCGAGGCGATGGGGCTGATTTCTTGCTGGTTGGTCTCGGTGACAATCGGCAAATTGGCCGGCGGCTCGGCCGTCTGGGCGCGCGCCCACAAAATGTACGGTGTCTCCACGTTGGTGTGCGGCAAGTGGCAGAGCGTGGCCACTTCCTCGATGTTGAGCAGTGACGGCTGGCGGCTCATTTTGCGATCCTGATACTGCGCCAGCATGGTCTGGTCCTGGCTGATTTTAGCCTGCTCAAAGCCGTTCAGATAAGTGGTGTTGAACTGTTTATAACTGGCGATGATGGACTGGATGCGCAGCGTGGCCTGGTGCGGCGAGGCCGTGCCGCGATAGACGATGCGCAGCGAGGTTTCAAAGGCCAGTTTGTGGCTTTTGTCCTCGGCGCCGCTGGCCCGCGCTTGGTCGTATTCGGTTAACTTGGGGGCCGCGCTAGTGCTCTGCTCGGGCGGCGCCCAAAAAGCTTTCAAAATAGCGCTGGACGTTGAGCCGGAACCGCCGCCGCGCAAACCGGAAATGTAGCGCTCGCTTTTCTTGTGCCAGTTTTTGGCGGCCGGCTGCATCACCAGCTGAATCCAGGCTTCTTCGTTCTCGTCGAATTTGGCCAGCGTGGCGGTGATGGAGGCCAGCGGGTCAACCTCGAAACTCTGGAAGGTCTTAATGGGCAGCGCCGGATTGTTGGAGAGCCGCATCTCGGCGGCCAGCAGCGCGGCGCCGGGCACGTCCTGGCGCGAAAAGTCAGTCACTTCGGAAATCTGCACGCTGGGGTACTGCGCGTACACCTGCTCCTCCACAAAATCTTTCAGATATTGCGGCACGCAGACGTAAAAGCCGATGCGCTTTTGCTTAACGGCAATCTCAAAGCTGATGCGCACCCGCCGCGCCGCCTGAAACCGCTTTTCCGGCGGGAACATCAACAGCCCATGCAGCGCCGCAAACATCTGCTCGGCGGCCAGCTCTTTTTTATCATTAGTCCGCGGCACCTGCAGCAACAGCATGACCATATCTTCATCAAGCCGCGCCTGTTCGTGCTTATCCGGACTCATATCTCTTTATTTTACCACTAGCTGTTTATGTAATGTGTTTTTTACGAAGAGGCGTAACCTCGTCGTGCGACACTTGGTAACTACATAATTATACTAGTTTTTAATTATAAAGTCAATGAGGCACGCCTGGATTATTAACGATATACTGTGGGCCATGGACAAAAAGCCGTCAAAAAGCAAAAAGCGAGAATGGCTGAGGCGCTACGTGCCGGCCGAGATTTTGGGAACCATTACGGCCTTGATCGGCGCCTGGGGTGTGTACGCACATGGCCACTCTTATGTAACGGCCACGGCGGCTGGCTGGTTTGGCGAGGGCGTTGGCTTTTATGGTTACTTCATAATTACCGAGCTGCTGGCGAATAGCCGGCGCTACCGTCAACACTCGCTGGTTAAGCGCGTTTCTCTAGCCATCGGCGCAGCTAGCACCAACTTGCTGGTAGAGTTTGCGCCGGCCGAAGTGCTGGATAACTTTATCATCCGGCCGTTCTTTATGTATCTTGCACCGCACTATATTCATCCTTATCCGATTGGCTTCCTGGCCGGTAAATTCGGTGCCGACATCATCTTCTACGCCTTCGCCATCCTCGGCTACGAAGCCCGCAAACGCTGGCTGAAACGCTGAGCTGTCGCCCTTTAGTCCGGCCGTCCGGCCAATCAATCAAACGAACCGGTCTTGATTTCGCCAGACCGCTTGTAGTTGGCGAAAATGACGCCTTTCGGCGTGGTTTGAGACGCCGTAAGTTCGAAGGCCGCCGGGATTGCGCCCGCCGCGAATAGGCGTTTGCCCTGCCCGACCGTCACCGGAAATATTTTGAGCCAGAGCTCGTCGACCAGATCGTGCTTGAGCAACGTTTGTATGAGCTGACCGCTGCCGTGCACTTGCAGCAGCGGGCCGTCTTGCTGTTTCAGCTCTTTTAGCTTCGTGGCAACATCGCCGTCGATGAGTACGGATTTTTCCCACGTCAGCTTCGGCTGGCCATTGGAAACGACGTATTTCGTGGCTTTGTTAAACGGGTTGGCAACACGGCCCGCCGGATCCTGCTTCGGCCAGTAACCGGCAAATATATCGTAGGTTTTACGGCCGAGCAGCAAATCAAACGGCATGCTCATTTGCTCGCCCATCAGCTGGCCCGAGGCTTCATCCGAATACGGCACGGTCCAGCCGCCGTATTTGAAGCCGCCGGAAGTATCCTCGTCCGGCCCGCCCGGCGCCTGCATCACCCCGTCCAGACTAATAAACGACAAAACAACGATTTTTCGCATACTCTTATCGTACCAAATCTACAAAAATTAATCGTTGCTGGGCTCTACTTGCAGGATACTGCCGCAGTGATGGCACTGGGCGGTCAAGGCTCCGGCGTCGATTTTGCCCATAATTTCTTCGGCGCACCGCTCGCATGGCGGAGCAGTTTCGTCGCTTATTTCCACGTCGCCGCTCTCACTGATAAAACAAAGCCGGCCCAGGCCGCGAAAAACCACCCGGCCATCTTCCCCGATTTCACGCGGCACGATTCCCGGGAATTTTTCCTGGGTAGTGGCGAAAAATTGCGCCTGCGCCGCAGACAATAGGCTAAGGTCAAAATCTGGCAATAAGTTTTCCGCTTCCGGGTCCAACATGAGGCCTCCTCAAGCTATCTAATAGCAGTCGCCCGTGCCGTGCAACCATAAGCAAATAAAAAACCCTCTGGGGGGTTTTACGTGGTGCCCCTGATAGGAGCACTTTTCAATCACAGAGAACACTATGACCGATTGCTCGCCCTAAAGCAACGGCTTCTCGCGAGAGCGAGAACATCTCCAAAAGTCTCGGCTCCGCTACGACTCAAATGCGGTGCAGTACAGGCAGCGGTATTTCGGGCCTTATCGAAATCTGGTCAAACGATGAGCAATGCCGAACTTCATGCTGCTGCCGAAAAAGAGCTTGGCGCTGCTGTCTCCAAAGACACCGTCAATAGTTGCCTGTCAGTTGGAGTAGAGGCAAGATTATGCGAGCGAGTTAGACGCGGCTGGTGTCGGAGTTGCTGGAGCTAGTCTGCGAAGGAGGTTGGTTCGCAGATGGTTGGCCGCCATTTGATCCGCTTTGGTATCGAAAAATTCCAGCGATAGAAAATGAGGCAGCACGCTCAATAAGCTGCTCCGCGTATAGCGCAAGAATGCCTATGACGCTGATGATCACGATGTTCGTTGCAATGTCTTTGCCAAATATCAGCGAGGCCCCGATCAGCACAAACAGTACGAGCGTGATAAATCCCCTTAAGCCAATCGTGACAAATAGTGCTTTCGTAAGCGTGAATGCAAGGGCAGTCATTACAGCTTCCAGCAAGCTCTGTTTACTTTGGTCAACCATTTCTTGCCTCTGTAAATCAAAGTACTTCTCATCCAGACCTGCAAAGCGAGGTGGGATCACCTTTGCCGTAATTAAAAAGAAGAATGCTGTGCCCAGTATTAGATCTAGCCAGTGAGCACTAAGAAAGTGAGCAATAATCATTGATGCGCGCCTCTTTTAACTAGTTTGATTATCGCCGAGAGTGTGTTCCATCGCAAGCAATACCGTTATAGATCGTGAAGCTTGGATTTACGCTCCACTATCTTCCAGAGCACCCTCGCCATTTGATCGGGATCAATCTCGGGTCTTACAAGCGAGCCCGTCACTTTCACCCGCTTGGCGCCACTTTTACCCCTTCCGTTCGTTACCGGCGCCGGTGCTGGCTTCCGTGCCTTGGCATAACGATGAATCATCTGATTCAGATCGCGCAGAGCCCAGCCCGCTTGGTGCGGTAAGCCGGGACGCTCCTTAGTGATGGCCTTGCGATGAGCTAATAGCTCCTCTCTGCTGATGTCCTTGGAGGGCTGGAAAAAGTCGTGGAGTATCCACTGCTTGGTGGGGCTCAGGTACTTATAGAAGTACTGGTGGTTCAGCCAGAGCCATCGGAGCTTCACGTGCCATTGCCAGTATTCCTTCTTGCTGAGTCGGGGCATGGGCTCACTATGACACTCTCTAACAGGGGTAAATTAGTCGTCTTTGGAGAACGGTACATGCGCTAGATGTGACTGTTGTGTTCGATACATGTACCGATCGCGTGATAATGCGCACGCACCTCTCGGATGACGGTAGTTGTGTTATTGGCAGCGATACAGCTTGGATGTACCGACCCCGATGGGGCTTTAACCAAAACGACCCCTTTTCCAGGGGTCAATTTACAACAATGTGGTCTGAATAATCAGAGCTGGTGCGGGTGACGGGACTTAAACCCGTGGCCTCTTCCTTGGCAAGGAAGCGCTCTATCGACTGAGCTACACCCGCGCGTTGACTAAAAGATTGTAGCAAAAACCCCTGTAAAAGCAAAGCGCGAAGTTGCTGGGTGCGCTCGGTTGCCGCTGGAATCCGTGGTGATCTAAATGAATTTATTTAGACGGCCGCACTAAGAAATAGCGGCCCCATGTAGTGAGCGTCTTGAGCAGTAACGACAAGGACGGGAAGTTACTTAAGGCTCAGAACAATCCCACGCTTCTCAGCGAGCTAGAGACCCTGCTTCAAAGCCAAGTTAACAACCTGCTCGACCCGGTGAACAAACACGAGTAGCGGGCCCTCAGCCTCGCCATGAGCAATGGGCCTACAGAATGCGCACGCGCTGAATGGAATAGCAGCTATTGCCCAGCGAAGCCACGCCGTAGTGCAAGCATTCCCCGGCGCAGTCTGGATCGATCATGTCGGCGCGGCGGCGATCCATAGCGGCCGTGGCCTCGGCCTCGGACAAATAGAAGTCCGGCTCGGCATCGGGGTCAAAGATGTCACGTGGTGTTATCTCTCTGGCGCTCCCGAGACGCTCTGACATTTTGTCGCGCCCTCCTATTACATAGGATTATTCAACCATAGATAGTACGGCTACGTCAATCCTGTTCGGAGCTGTAAGTTTCAAGAAAAATTGCAGACCCTTTTATAAGGATTTTTATAGAGCTAACAGATGTAGAGTATATAAAAAGTTCTACAAATTGCTGTTTATTTTTTCTTGAAACTTACACTATCCATTCCTGAATGACTACATAGTCACCGTTTTCCAGCTTCACCCGTCGAAATTCACTTGGACCCTCACCGGGTTGCGGCGCTTGGTAGTCGGCAGGTATTTGAATCTGCCGATTTTGGTATACCTGGAGAAGCGGATCGTCCGGCGCCAGATCGACATCGTAGGGGTCAACGTAATTGGCGAGGAACTCCTCGTCAAAACCTCCAGGATTTTTCTCGACCATAAGTTCGCTCCTTAACTTCCTTGGTATAACACGGTGAACTAGTTACGGTCAATTCGTAATTGTAAGTTTCAAACACAAATCTAAATAGTTCGACTAATCAGATTTGGTGGCGCCTCCCAGACTCGAACTGGGGACACAAGGCTCTTCAGGCCTCTGCTCTACCAACTGAGCTAAAGCGCCACAGCTAATTAAGTATGGTGGAGCATAAGGGATTCGAACCCTTGACCTCTTCCATGCCATGGAAGCGCGCTAGCCAACTGCGCCAATGCCCCTTGTAATTCGACAAATTCAATTCTAGCAAAACAGAGGTGAAAAGTCTATATAAGCTTCTTGCGGCGGGCGATAAACAAGATGGTCGACATCAGTGTGACATTGATGGCCATGATAATCCAGAAGGTCCACACGGTGTGCTGGAACGGCAACGGAATGTTCAGGCTGTAGATGCCCATGGCCAGGCTGGGCACGGAGATCAGGATGGTCGCCACGGTCAAGATGGTCAGCACTTTATTCAAGTTGTTGCTGCTGATGGCGGAATAGGCGTCGCGGATGTTGCTGATGGAGCGCAGGTTGGAGCGGATGGCTTCGATGGACTGCTCGTTGTTCAAAAGCACGTCTTCGACGATGTCCTGATCCTCTTCAAACAAGGGAATGTGCTGGCCGATCAGCAGGCGGCGCAGCGTGGCGTTGTTCGGCACCAGCGAGGCCAGAAATTCATTCAGCTCGTCTTCGATCAGCACAAAGTCGATCAACTCCTGGTTGGTGATGCCATGGCCGCGCAGCCGCGAACGAATGGCCTTGATGCGACGGCTGGTCTGGTTGATGTAGCCGTCGTACTGGTTGCTGATTTGCGATAAAATCAGCAGTACCAGCTTGGCCCGCTGCGTGGTGGCGAAGTCGATGCGGCCGCGCTGCAAGGTGTCGAGCGCCGGCAAGTGCTTGGGCGAAATCGTCAGAACGAACTGCGAATCAAACATAATCAGCAGCGGCGCCGTTTCGACTTCCGCGCCGGACTGGTAAGCAAAACGGATAAAAATGTAACTCTGGCCTTCCTCACGTTCCAGGCGCGGCATCTCGTCTTCGTCGAGAGCGTCTTCCAGGTAGCCGGGCTCGAGCTTGAAACGCTTGTTGAGCGCCTCGATTTCGCTTTCGGTGGGCGCCTCAGCGTAAATCCAGCTGCCGCGCTGCGGCTCCTTTTGTTCGGCCAACTTCCGGCTGCGGACACTTTTGTAGAAATACTTGATCATAACGGTTACCCGCCTTAATAGTGAAGTAATATGCGTGGAAAGCCAAGCTTTGCCGAGCCTGGCTTAATGATTTCGTGCGCGCCCACCCGGCGGCGGGCAATGTTAGATGGTATTGATTAAGTTTTTGTTTTTGCAGCGCCGCTGTTGCGCACGAGCTACTATAAGCTTAACTAGTTTCGAGCTTTTGTCAAGGCCGGCCGGCGGAGTTCGGCTGCCCGCGGCAAAATATAGAGCGCTACGATCAGCGCCAGAAAAATGGCGAAGCCGCACAGCACGCTGGGCACGGCTCGGCGGAAATCCGGCCTGACGGTCATCGACAAACCCGACGGCACCAGGAATACCAAATAGCCGGCGACGATGCCGCGGACGCTTTGCAGTCGGCGATACTCCTTGGCGCCCTGTGCTTTTAGCCGGTTAGCCCAATGGCAGCCAAGCCCGATGCCAGCCGCCAGCCAGCCGAAATAATACACGCTGTAAGCGCCCGTCACGTCGGCGCTAAACTGAAATATTACATAGTTACCGTTGCACTTGTGGCCGGTGAAAATGCCCGGCGCCAGCAAGAAGAAGGCCATAAAGCCGATCATGGTGACATACGACGCGTACACCAGCCGGCGCTTCGGCCGGCCCGCCAAAACGTGCGTCAGATGCAGGCCCAGCGGCGGCAGTGCGGTAATAGCCACAAAACCGACCCGCGACCATGGCACGGCCATCGAGCCAATGCCCGTGCAGACGAAGTATTCACTCAGCTGGAAGGTGGCCAGCCCCAGCAGCATCACCACGGCCAGCCGCGTGACATCGCTCATTTTGTAGCGCCACGCCGAGTAGATCGCCAGGCACATCTCAATGACCATGGTGGCGATCATCACCGGCGGCGAAAAGCAATTAAGCTGGGTGCTTTTACGCTCGCTCATGAGGTTATTTCCAGCGTCGCAGAGAGCGGCAAATGGTCAGACACATCAACCTCGTGGCATCGCTTTTCCAGGACTTTAATGTTGGGACTCGTGAATATCATGTCAACGCGGGCCGTGGCGTAGCCGGGATTGGTCTTGTGCTTCATGTTGAAAGTGCTTTTGAGCTCCGTGCCGAAGACGCTTACGAGAGGTTGTTCGATTGCCTCCCACATTTTATTGGTGGGTTGAGCATTGGTATCGCCTGCTAAGATAATATTCGGCTTGCCCATAATAATTCGCAAGATCTTATCGCGCATTTCACGCCGTCGTTCCCCGAAGTTATCGCCGTCCAGGTCCCACACGCCGTGAACGTTGAGAAGATTAAGCAGGCCGGCAGGAGTCTTGGCGGTAACGTGCTGAAGAATCCGCGGCATTGTCCTGAAAGTGCGAGAATTCGTTGAGGTTAATTCGTGGAAGGGCTCATTAAAGAAAACTGTGTCGCTGGCGCTCAACGCGTACTTCGAAAGGATAGCATTGCCGGCGGGAATATTTCCCTCTGGCAGCTTATCGAGCATTGCCGGCGCAAATTCCGCGTGGGGATATCGCAGCTTCTTGGCCAGCACTCGCATTGAGCGAAATCGAAGCTCTAGATTTGGCTCGGTGCCGTCGTAAGCTTCTTGCAAAAAGACCACGTCGGCAGCTTGGTCACGTAAAAAATCCAGCACCGGCTCCATAAGGCGGCCGCCATTCCATAAATTAAGCGATACGGTCTTGATCTTCATAGCATTTTCAGAAATTCGGTTTCGGTGAGTTGGGTGGTGCCGAGGGCGCGGGCTTTTTTGAGCTTGGATTCGCCGACGTTGGCGCCAACCACCAGGTAGTCGGTGTCTTTGCCGACCGACGATTGGAAGGTGCCGCCGAGCGCCCGCACCCGCTCGGCCGCCAGATCGCGGCCCATGGTTTCCAGCGTGCCGGTCACCACGAAGCTCTTGCCGTGCAGTGGCCCCTTGGCGCGCGACCGGTACACCGGTTTCACGCCGACTTTCTCAAATTTTTTGAGCAATTTTTGGTTGTCCGGATCAGCAAACCAGCCGACGATGGCTTCGGCCACCACTTCGCCGACGCCTTCCACGCCCTCCAGCTCGTCGAGGGTGGTCGATTGCAGCTTTTCCATCGAGCCGAAATGCTCGGCCAGGTCGATGGCCGTCTGCGCGCCAACGTGACGGATGCCGAGGCCGTAGATAAAGCGCGGCAGTTCGGGCCGTTTTTTGTCGGCGATGGCGTCAATTAATTTTTGGGCGGAAATTTCCGCGAAACGGTCCAGTGCCAGCAATTGATCCTTGCTGAGCGTATACAAATCGGCCGCGTCGCGCACCAAGCCGGCGTCCACCAGCGCCACAACGTTCTTTTCGCCGAGCGTGTCAATATCCAGCGCGCCCTTGGAAGCGAAATGCTGCAAGCCGCGCTTCAAAAGCAAGGGGCCAGTGGCGCCCTTTACGCGATAGACCGCCTCGCCGGCCGGCCGGACGAACGCCAGTTCCGGATACTGGCGCTTCAGCTCTTTTTGCATGTTGAACGGCTTGGCCGATTTGGGCCGCAATTCCTTCAAAACATGTTGGACTTGCGGGATGATATCGCCTGCCTTAAAAATTACAACAGTATCGCCGACGCGGATGTCTTTGCGGGCGATTTCGTCGGCGTTATGCAGGCTGGCGTGCTGCACGGTGGTGCCGGCCACCACCACCGGATCGAACACCGCTACCGGCGTGGCCGCGCCGGTGCGGCCGATGCTCAGCACGATATCCTTCACGACCGTGGTCGCCTCCTCGGCCGGATATTTATAAGCCACGGCGCCGCGCGGATTTTTGCCGACCGTGCCGAGCGCCGCGTACTGCTCGCGGTCGTTAATTTTAATAACCAAGCCGTCGGTATTGAACGGCAGCTGGTGCCGCTTATCTTCCCATTCGTCGACAAAACCCATCACTTCGTCGAGCGAGTGGAAAACGCGGGCCTGCGTGTTGTCGGCAATGCCCAGCGCGCGCAAAGTTTCGTAAGCGAACATGTGCGTCGGCACTTCGGCGGGATCGTCGCGCAGCAAATCGTAGGCTTTGAAGCGCAGCGGGCGGGCGGCGGCCAGCTGCGGATCGAGCTGGCGGATGCTGCCGGCGCTTAGATTGCGCGGATTGGCATACACCGGCAGACCGGCCGCCTCGCGCTGTTTGTTGAGCGCCTCAAAATCTTTTTTGTACATGATAATTTCGCCGCGGACTTCGGTGCGGCCGCGCCGAAAGGCGGCGTGCGCTTTGTCGTGGCGCAGCTCCAGCGGCACACTTTTGATGGTCCGCACATTCATCGTCACGTCCTCGCCGATGGTGCCGTCGCCGCGCGTTACCGCCTGCACAAACCGGCCGTCTTCATAAATCAGCGCGCAGGCCAAGCCGTCCATCTTGATGTCGCAGAAAAACTCGTGCCGGCGGCCCGGCAGCAGCCGTTCGGTGCGCTTGATCCAGGCCTCGACGTCCTCGCGGTTAAAAACGTCGTTCAGGCTCAGCATGCGCGACGAGTGCCGCACCTTCTGAAATTTGGCGAGCGCCTGGCCGCCGACCCGCTGCGTCGGGCTGTCCGGCGTAATCAGCTCCGGATATTCGGCCTCCAGCGCTTTAAGTTCGCGCATCAAACCGTCATACACGGCGTCCGAAACGCTCGGCTTGTCCTGCACATAATATTCATAGGAGTACTTAGCCATCAGCCGGCGCAATTCCTCGAGCCGCTTGGCGGCCTGCGGTTTATTCATTGAGCAGCTCCCGATAGGTGATGTACATATAAGCGTGAACGGCCACCAGCGCAAACATCGTCAGCAAGAAAAAGACCCATTGCGCCAGCGCTGTCAGAAAAATGATGATCGGCACCATGATAATGGCCGCCGCCAGCAGCAAAACCACCGGCAAAAACAGGATTTTGCGCAGCAGCGACCAGCGCCGGCCCTTCACCAGCTGGCGCGCCGAGCGCAGCGCCTTCAGCGGCGTCATATCCGGCAGCGTCACAATATATAAGGCAAAGATCGAGGAAATAATCAGGTAAATGCTGACCGCCGCCAGCGCCGCGAAAATCGCCGCGAACAAGATTTTTTCGGGCGCGTTGGTGGCTATGCCGTTGGTGATGACCACGCTGTAGAGGCCCGAGCCAATCAGCAGCGGGATGAGCTCCAGGCCGATGACCAGCAATACCAGAATGAAGGGAATTAGCGGGTACATGCCCTGGTAATAGGCGTCGCGGATGCGGACGATTGAGCCGGCCAACACTTGCCGGAGCGTCCAAATAACCGCCAAACTGGTGATAACTCCTAAAAACAGCTGATAGGCTCCCGCCGTTTGACTGGAACCGTTGCCGGCCGAAGTAACCAGCACCGCAAAGACGCTGGCGCCGGAAGCCAGCGAGGCGAAATGGCCGTGAAAGGCATGATCCAGCGTATTTTTCAGGCTGGTGACGTCCGTGCTGCTGGCCAAACCCTGCACCAGCACCAAATTAAGCAGCCCGTATACCAGCGTGATGCCAAAAAACAACTTTTTATGCCGCCACAACAGCTGCCAGGCCGATCTGGCCAGCCGCCAGGCACTCGGCAGCCGCACCGCCCGCTTAAGCCGGGGCGGCTGCTTGATGCTTTTGGCGGCCGGCGGAGCAGTTTTCACGCTTTTGACGGAGTTTTCACGGACCGCTGCTTTTTTGGTCGCGGCAGATTTTGCAGAGGTGGCAGACTTCCCGGATTTTTTGGCCATAATGTCTATTATATAAGAGCAGTCCGTAATTGACTAAGCACGCGCCAGTTGACGATGAACGTCGGCAAACATAGTTTCGTGTCGGCCGACAATAGCCTTGATGGACTTCAGCTCCACGCTCTGATCTTTGACCACGGCCTCGACGACCTTCAGACGATTATCCATTCTGCCGACATTTGTCTCCAAACCGCCCAGCCGCCGTTTTACGTCTGGAATTTCCTGCACATATTCCAGGATGGCCCGCAGCTGATCGCTCAGGACCTCACCGAGAATTTGGCGCTGTTCATCGTCGCTCAAACTTTGCATCGTGCTACCATGATGCGCCGCGCCGCCGGATTTGGCAAAGTTTTTTGCACATATTTAATGAAAAGTTAAGAAGTCGGCTGCTAGGCGTGGGTGCCCATGCTGCGCAGGCGCGCGATGCGGTCGTCGATGGGCGGGTGGGTGCTGAACAGATTGGTGATGCCGTGGCCGCGCAAAGGATTGGCGAAAAAGAGGTGCGCCGTGGCCGTGTTTTGGCGGCGGGTGGCGCTGCCGGTTTTTTTGATTTTCTCGAGCGCGCTGGCCAGACCTTCGGGATAGCGCGTGGCCAAGGCGCCGCTGGCGTCAGCCAGATATTCACGCTGTCGGGAAACCGCCAATTGAATCATAGTGGCCACAATCGGCGCCAAAATGGCCGCCACGATACCTAAAATCAAGAAAAGTTGGTTGTTATTGTCGCGGTCTTCGCCGCCGAACCAGGTGATGCGGATCATGATGTCGGCCAGCAGCGAAATCACCGCCGTCAGCGCGAAAGCCACCAGCATAACGCGGATGTCGTAATTTTTGACGTGGCTCATTTCGTGGGCGATGACCCCCTGCAGCTCCTGGTCGTTCATGATGTCGAGCAGGCCGCTGGTGACACAGACCGCCGAACTTTTAGGGTTGCGGCCGGTGGCGAAGGCGTTTGGCGCCGGATCGTTCATTATGTACACCCGCGGCATCGGCAAGCCGTCGGTAATAGCCAGATTTTCGACGATCCGCCAGAGGCGCGGGTTATCAGCCTTCTGAATTTCGTGCGCCTGGTTGACGGCCAGCGCCATCTTGGCACCCGCGTAATACGTGATAATCACATACAGCAGCGCGCCGATCACCCCGCCATAGAACACGCCGGTGCTGCCGCCGAGATATTTGTCGAAAATCCAGACAATCAGGCCGACGAAAATGATGAAAATCGCCATAATCAGAATGGTTCGACGTTTATTGGCGGCAATATTTGAATACATAACTAATCCGTGATGGGGTTGATTATAAGATAAATTATAAGTCCGATGTTTGCTATAGTTAAACTTCCCGTGAGGGCACCTATCGTTCCGGCCATGAATTTACGAGTTTTATGCTGTCTTTTATTGGCTGTCTTGTAGCTGTCCCACACAAGTATATCAAGGGCAAGTAGCACGAGTAGCGTAAGGAACATCTTAGAACTTAACGTCGACCGGATTTTGGATGGCCGCGGCCGAAGCCTCGTCGACTTCGAAGAACTCCTTATCTTGCTTGAAGCCGAGTAGGTTGGCGAAAATATTGGTCGGGAAGGTTTTGCGTCGGGTGTTGAAATCGCGCACCACACCGTTGTAAAAACGACGTGAAGCCTGGATTTTGTCTTCGGTGTCGGTCAGCTCGGCCTGCAACTCCTGGAAATTTTGCGAAGCCTTCAGATCAGGATAATTTTCGGCGACCGCAAACAGGCTTTTCATGGTCTTTTGGAAGTCGCCCTCGGCCTTGCCGGCTTCTTTGGGGCCTTGCGCGCCCAGCGTTTCGGCGCGGGCCTTGGTGACGTCTTCAAAAATGCTCTTTTCGTGCGAGGCGTAGCCCTTGACGGTGTTGACCAGGTTCGGGATCAGATCGGCGCGGCGTTTCAGCTGGACGGTGATATCGCTCCAGGCTTCGCTGGCCTGCTGGTTGAGCCGCACCAGCCCGTTGTACATCACGGCGCCCGCCAGAATGAGCAGCACCACTACTACGACGATGATAATTACTACGGTCATGCGGGCTCTCCTTACTTATCTGCCCACATTATACACCAGAACTCTCCCCAAGCTTTGCCGAAGCTTGGCTGATGAACTGCAGCTGAAAGGATTTGAGATTGGTTCTGGCCGGCGGCGAGACTGCTGTATGATAGAAGCAGATTATGAAAACGTCCGGAACACGTGGTGGGAGGCGGCTGCCGTACGCGGCGGTAGTGCTGGCGGTCGTAATTGTGTACGGCGCCTGGTGTCTGGCACGGCCGCTGCCAACACTCGCGCCCACGGCCAGTCTGGCGCAAAACACTCTAGCTACAGCCAGTAAGTTGGCCTGGCCGGCGCAGGGCCAGGCGGCGGTTGGCATCGCGGGCAGTTCGATTATGGAAGCTCACGGCGTGCAGCAGCCCATCCCCACGGCCAGCACGGCCAAGCTCATCACCGCCTTAACCGTTTTAGGAGTCAAACCGCTCTCGCCCGGCCAGCAAGGGCCGGCTATCACCATCGGCCCGAATGACGTGGCCATTTATAACAACTACGTCGCCCAGGACGGCTCGGTCGTGCCGGTGCAAAACGGCGAGCAAATCAGCGAGTATCAGGCGCTGGAAACGCTGATGCTGCCCTCCGCCAACAACATGGCCGACAGTCTGGCCATCTGGGCCTTTGGTTCGCTGCCAAACTACGGCCAGGCGGCGAACCAGTTTCTGGATGATAACGGCATCGTCGAGACTCACGTCGGCAGCGACGCCAGCGGCTTCAACCCCAGCACCACCAGCGACGCCCGCGACCTAGTAAAAATCGGCGAGCTGGCCATGCAAAATCCGGTGCTGACCCAAATTGTCAGCCAGTCCACCGCCAGCGGCATTCCGGTGGCCGGCACCATTAAAAATGTTAACTTTTTGCTTGGCACCGACGGCATCATCGGCATCAAAACCGGCAACACCGACCAGGCCGGCGGCGTGTTCGTGTCGGCCTCACGGACCACAGTTAATAGCAAGCCGGTCACCATTATTACGGCCGTTATCGGCGCGGCTGACTTATCGCACGCCATGAGCGACAGCCTGACGCTGGTCAAAAGCGCCCAGACCAACTTTTCTACGGTGCCCGTGGTGCACGCCGGCGCAGTTGTTGGCAGCTACAAATTGCCGTGGGGCGGCAGCGTCAACGCAATCGCCAGCAAGGACGTTTCGACCACGCTCTGGAACGGCTCCAGCCCCAACCCGAAAGTTGACCTGAAGAAGATCAAAGCCAATACCGCCGCCGGCAGCCAGGTCGGCAGCGTCAGCACGTCTTCCTCATTCGTTTCCAGCCAGGCTTCTGCACCAGTCACGCTGCAATCCGCACCAGCCAAACCACCTATCAGCTGGCGCTTAACCCATTCTTTTTAATTTGAGCAGCGTCTAGCTTGCTTCGTGAGCGTTAATGATCCGGTATTCGGTCGACCGAGTAGCCAGATGAACGCCTTTTACCACTAATGCGACTCGGTTATCGGTATTAAGCGCACCCCAGAACTTTTCCGCAGTGTCGTCAACGCCGAAACCCATCGGGACTTCAAACGGTTCGCCATCAAAAGATGGCAACGGATCACCATCACCAGTGTACGTATGGACGCACTGGCCAAAGCCACGGTCGCTTTTCTCCAGAACATTTCTGAAGTATCCATGAATCGGCCGCCCCGATTGCTCATCCCGACGGATCACGGAAAAACCACGTTCAGCTAACTGCCCGGCGGTGGGCTGGAGATAAGGCACGACTATGCCGGATATACGCGGGGTGTAGTTAGGCGCATCAGGTTCATATTCCCGCCCTTCCAGAGCCGTAGCGAAACTTCGGCCGCTCACAAGACCGTCAAATATAGTATCGGTCTGATTGCCATTCGAAGCGATATGAACATCGTGGGCATCGCTCAGGCAGCGCATGGCGTTATAAATGATGAGGCTCGGATCGGTGACTCTGGAGTCATCCCATGCCTCCGTGCGCACCACGTCATCGTCTTCGACCAAGACCCGATTACGCGAATTTTCACTTCGGCCCATGACCCAATACGCTTGTAGCGCAGTATCACCCGTGCGATTGAGGCCTTGTACGAGACCACGACCTGGATACGGATTCTCCGCTAACTCATGTAGATTTTCTTCTGCCAAGGTCCACCGTACCGTCTTATCAATTTCCGCCATATTCCCTCCTGAAATTAATTGTCTTGATTATGGACAAAACCTCGTCACGATTGCAAGCGTAAGCAAAACAAAGTGCTGGTTACGGTATGCTCGACAGCTGGCGCCTCAAACATCCCATTTTAACCGAGTGAATGATCGGCAAAACCCCTCGGGAATGGGTTTCTGCGCGCGTCAATGACGGATTGCTCCGCCTCGCGATAGGCGCGCGCCTCCTCGGGGTGCGCCTCCGCGAAACGCGCCATCGCGCCCGGCAGGTCGGCTGCTACTTCTCTCATAATGGCGTGGTACGATTGATCTCTTCCTCGCTCCAACCCTCAAAGAAGTTTCCGCCAGATAGATTTATTCGTTCGCCGTTCATATGCTAATTGATTAATAGGTGGATAAAGACCGACTCCTATCGAACCTAGATGCTCAAAAAGGTTCGATTAGTCAAAAACTGGTGGGTGATGAGGGATTCGAACCCCCGACCCTCTCGGTGTAAACGAGATGCTCTAGCCAGCTGAGCTAATCACCCGCGCCATTGATTATAGCATTGGTGGGGACGAGAGGACTTGAACCTCCACAGGATTGCTCCCACTACCACCTCAAGGTAGCGCGTCTACCAATTCCGCCACGTCCCCGCGTCCGCGCGCCATTTAACCAACCTATCGTATCTGTTTTGGGCGAAAAACTCAAGACATCGAACTATTAGCTGCGCGGCAAATGGTCGTAGAGGTGGCCGAGGCTGTATTCGGCGCGGATCATTTCTTTGATGTCGTCCAGGGTGGTGCCGAATTTGACGCCCGGATTCAAGGTGTTGTAGGGATCGAAAATCTGCTTTACTTTGGTGAGCAGCGCGTAGACTTCGGGGCCGTAGAACGTCTCGAGGTATGGCGTGCGCAGGCGGCCGTCGCCGTTTTCGGCGCTGATGGTGCCGCTCAGCCGCGTTACCAGTTTGTAATGCTCGTCGAGCAGACGGAAGGCCTTTTGGCGGTCGCCGACCTGGCCGAGATTGAGCTTGGGCTGGACGTGCAGCATGGCGTCGCCGGCGTGGCCCCAGAGCGCGGTCTTGAGATTATTGTCGTCCAGCAACTTGTATAAGCCCTCGACGTAAGCACGGAATTGGTCGGGCGGCACGGCGCCGTCGTCAATCAGCGGCACCGAGCGGCGCAGGCCGTCATTGTGGCTCATCCAGGCGCCGACAGCTTCGCGCAGCTTGCGGAATTGCTGCTGCCGCTCCGGCTCAACGGCCGTTTTAACGCTCGTGGCGTACTTTTCAAAAATTTTGTCGGTTTGCTTGACGATTTTCTTCAGGTGACGCTCGTTATCGTCAAATTCCAGCAGCAACACGCCCTTCGGAAACGGCGTTTCGATGACGTCTTTCAGCTGATTGGGGTTGAGGCGGCTAACCTGCTCGAGCGCCGGCCCGTCGATGAATTCCAGCGCGCTCGGCAGCTCGGACAGTTCGCGCAGCTCCATCACGGCCTGATGCAGCTGCTCCAAGCTGTCGAAGGTGACCAGCATCAAAGTGGTTTGCGGATTGTGCGCCTCGGTGGTCAGGACGGCTTCGGTAACGATGCCGAGCGTGCCCTGGCTGCCCACGAAGAGCGGCGTCAGGTCGAACGAGCCGTCGCGCTGTTTCACGTCGCTCAGGTTGTAGCCGGCGTTGTTGAGCGCCGTGGAGCGCTGCAGCCGCTCCACCAGCACGCGCTGTTCCTCGAGCAAGGTGTCAATCGAGCGATAAATCTCTCCCTCAAAGGTCGCCAGGCCGAGTTTTTTGCTGAGTTCTTTTTTGCTCAGGCGGCGGGTTTCGATAACTTCGCCGTTGGCCAGCACCACGCGCAGGCCTTGCACGTAGCGGCGGGTGTCGCCGTACTTGAGCGTCTTTTCGCCGGTGGCGTTATTGGCGATGGCGCCGCCCAGCGTCGAATATTCCAGCGAGGCCGGATAGGGCGGCAGAAAGCGGCCGTGCGTTTGCAGCGTCTGCTGCAGCTTACCGTAATTGATGCCGGCTTCAACCGTCACCGTGCTGGCCTTGGAATCAAGCTCCAAAATGCGGTTCATGTGCGCCGGAAAAACCAGCATGATGCCGCCGCCCAGCGCCGCGCCGGCCTGATCGGTGCCGGCACCGCGGGCCGTAATCGGAATGATGCGCCCGCGCTCGGCCAGCTGCCAGGTAAAGCGCGCGGTTTTGCGCACGTCGTTCTCGTTGCGCGGATAGACCACCAGCGCCGGCGCCAGCTGCAAAATGCTGGCATCGGTCGCAAAATAGCGCCGGGCGTCGGTGCTGGTCATCACCTCCCCCACCAGGTGCTCTTGCAAATAATGCGCAACCTTACTCATTGGTACCCGTTACCCCGTTCAATCGCATAAGTAGTATGCAGTTATGATAGCATATTCGGCCAGGGCCGCTTCAGTGAAACGCGCCTTATGTGGTGGGCGAAAGAGGACTTGAACCTCCACGAGCCGAAGCTCACTAGCTCCTGAAGCTAGCGCGTCTACCAATTCCGCCACTCGCCCGCGGCTTTCGACCAACCTATCGTATCTGTTTTAGGCCGAAAACTCAAGTGCCTCAATTGGTGACTTTGCCCTGGCGGATTTCCCAGTTTTGGACGTTGTTGAAGCGGTCGGCGGCCGAATTGAGGCTGTGGTCGCTAAAGCCGGCCACTGGACCGTTGGTGAGATAGAGCATGCGCGGCTGATAAAGGCCGACGGCCGGACTGTCGTGCTGCCAGGCTTGCAGGAACGGCTTGTATTTGACGGCCCGCAGCGTCGGGTCGAGCCGCGTGCGGCCGGCCTCCAGCGACAGGTCGGCTTGCGAATTTTTGTACTCCGAGAGATTCAGACGGTTGTTAGAGCGGATATCGGCCTGCGAGCTGTCCCAATAAACGAACACGTCCGGATCGGGGCCGATGGCGATGCCGTAGAGCACCGCGTCGTAAGTGTGATAGGTCAGCGCGTTTTGAAAATCGCCGCTATTTTGCAAGAGCAATTGCACGTCCGCGCCAACGGCCCGCCACTGCGCTTGCAGCTGGCGGCTCACCGCGGCGGATTCCGGACTGTTGGCGGCCGTCAACGTAAAGCGCAGCGGCTGGCCGCCCTTGCTGCGCAGACCGTTTTTGCCGACCTTCCAGCCGTCGGCGTCGAGCGCCTGGCGGGCAGCAGCCACATCAAACTTGGGCTGCGCGTAGGCGGGATCGTAGCCCAACTGGCCGGTCAGCAGCGGCTCGTTGACGGCATGCGTGGCGTAACCGAGGCTCTTAATAATCGCGGACGTATTGGTGGCCTGCACCAGCGCCGTTCGCACCGGCTGGTCGCTGAGCACGCCGCTGCTAGTTTTGAAAAATGCCATGGTGGCGGCCGTCAGCAGCGGACTGTGCACCTTGAGCGACGACATGTGCCTGACCGCCGCCGGCACGCTGTCCAGCCCCTCCACACCGTTCAGCTGGCCGCCTTTGAAAGCGCCTACCAAATCGTCTTGCGAGGCGTAGATGCGCGCAATGAACTCCTGGAGCTTCGGTTTGCCGCCCTGATAGCCGCCAAACGGCACCAGCGCAATCTGCTCCTGCGCGGTATTCGGATCGTTGCCGGTAACTTTGATGTCCTGCAGCTGGAACGGACCGGCGCCCACCGGCCGCACCGTATTAAAATCAGCCGAGCGCAGATCGGCCGGCGCAATGTTGCTCAGCAAATGCTGCGGCACAATGCCATTGGTCAGGTTGTAAGGGAACGACGCCAGCGGATCCGGCAGCTTGAAGGTCACGGTCCGCGGGTTCGGCGCCGTCACCGTAATGCCCGACCAGCTGCTCTGGAGCGGCGACTGCGTATCAGCGTTCTGGATCAGATGATAGGTGAACAGTACGTCGGCGCTGGTCAGCGGCTGGCCGTCCTGCCAGGTCAGATGCGGCTTGAGGCGCACCGTGTAAGTCGTACCGTCGGTGTCCACGCTGTAGCTGCTGGCCAAATCACCGGTCAGATGGTTCGTCGAATCATAAGTAAACAAGCCGGCAAAAAGCAGCCGAGAAACCGAGCTGTCGACATTGCTGGTGGCAAACAGCGGGTTAGCATTGGTGAAGGTGCCGAGCATGCCCTCGCTGTAAATACCGCCCGGCACCGGCCGCAACACCTGGTAATAATTGCTCAGCAGCACGTTTTGGGTGATCACGCCGCCAATCAGCAGCACCAGCAGCAGCGACCAGCCAACCACAAAGCGCCGCACCGGTTTCAAATGACCGAGCCGGCGCACAAAATGCCGTTCAAAAGTCTGCTCGGTCTGGCTGCCGAGGTCGCCGACCTGCTGCTGGCCGTACCGCAGCTGTCTGCGAAACCGCAATTTGAGGAATTTGAATCGCATCGCGGCGGACGATTATTTGACGATGGCGTTCAAAATAAGCGACAGGGAGAAAACCAGCCCGCAGACGATGGTCAGCTGAAAAATCGTCTTGTCGGTGCCGCGGCGGGTGGTGTTGACCTCGCCGGCGCCGCCCAAACCGGCCCCCAAGCTGGCGCCGCGCGTCTGCACCAGAATCAGCAGCGTCATCAAGAGCATCGAGCCGATCGTCAGATAGTTATAAATGTTCATAGCCTCTATTGTCCCGCATCCGGCCGGCGGTTGTCAAAAGTTCTTCTTTAGAGTTCTTTGAGGATGGCGCTGACCAGAAAATTGACCAGGCCGATGACCATGCCGGCGAACACGGCCGCCCAAAAATTGGTGACGTGCAGCGGCGTATACAATTTGCTGGCGATGAAAACCGTCAAGCCGTTGATGAAAATCATGAACAGACCGAGCGTCAGGATGATGGCCGGCAAGGTAAAAATCACCAAAATCGGTTTGATGACGACGTTGATGACGGCCAGTATCAAGCCGGCAATCACAATCACGTCCAGCCGACTGTTGTAAGAAATACTACTACTTAGAAGGTTGGCGGCTATCCATAGCCCCAGCGAACACACCAGCCAGCGCACCAAAAAGCGCAGCAGCGGCTTGTTTTGCATGGTATCCATAAGCGACATTGTAGATTAGCCAAGCTCGCGCGGCAACCGGCGGCTGAGGTTTTTAACGCCCGTGTCGGTTATCAGCACGTCGTCTTCTATGCGAACGCCGATGGCTTCTTCGGGAATGTAAATGCCCGGCTCCACGGTCAGCACCGTGCCCGCCTCCAGCGGCCGGTCATAATCGCCCACGTCGTGCACGTTGAGACCCAAAAAGTGCGAGGTGGCGTGCGGACAATAGTGCCGGACTTTTTGGTGATCAATGGTTTTAATAAGGCCCAGCTCGCGCAACTTTTCGCCCAAAAACAGCTCTACCTGATGTTCGTATTCGCGCAGCCGCACGCCAGGTTTGAGCAGCCCCATGGCGTAGTCTTGCGCCTCCAGCACCGCCTTATAAACCGTTTGCTGCCGGCGCGAGGCGGCGCTCAGGCTGATGGTGCGCGTGATATCGGCCGCGTAGTGCTCCACCTCGGCGCCCACGTCGGCCACCACCAGCTCGTCGGCCCGGAGAGGCGCGTTATTGGCCACGTTGTGCAGCGTGCAGGCCCGCTTACCGCCGGCCACGATGGGCGCAAAAGCGTGTCCGGCCGCGCCGCGCTTGCGAAAACCATAGGCAATTTCCGCTTCCAGCTGGTATTCCGTAGCGTATTTTTTCAATTTCGACGGGCGAAAAGCATCCTTGAGGCTGGCCGCGGTGATGTCGATGGCCGCCTGGATGGCGCGGAGTTCGGCCGGCTGCTTGATCATCCGCAGCCGGCTAAGGTGCGGCGCCAAATCCAGCAGCTGCAACTCAGCATTATATGACTTAAGTTTCGCCACCAGCGACGCCCGGGCCGGATTGACGTACAAGCCGTATTGCTCGAGGCGGGCCGGCGGCGGCGCCAAAGTGGCCACATGTTTGACTTTTTTGATGCGGCCGGCCAGTTGCTGCCAGCCCTCTTTGCCGTCGTAAATCTTGGCGATGCCGGCCCGCCTTGCCAGCAGCGCGTGCGACTCGGCGCCGTCAAAGGCTTTTTGGTAGTCGCTCAATTCCGGCGCGATCAGATATTCTTTGTCGCGGTCCATCACCAGCAGCACGTCCGGCTCGTCAATCCCGGTCAGATACCAAAAGCTGGCGTCCTGCGCGAAACCGTAAGCGCCGTCGGCGCCGCGCTGCAGCAAGCCGTTAGCCGTGATGACAATCGGCGCCGTGCCGGTGAACAGCCCTTTGAGCCGCGCGCGGTTGCCCGCAAAAAACTCGCTCGTAAAATGTGATTCCATAATCAACCATCCAGTATAGCAAATTGTGGCGGCTAATTAAGCTTAAGCGGTTATGTACTGCTTGATGACGCGGGCTTTTTTGTCGCCGAGAACTTTGGCTAGCTCGGCCTCGTCGGCCAGCATGATGCCGCGCATCGAGCCGAAGGTCCTGAGCAGTTTTTTGCGGGTGGCCGGACCAATGCCGGGGATGTCGTCGAGCAGGCTGGCGGTCTGGCGCTGGCGCTTGAGCGTGGAGTGATAGCTGACCGCGAAGCGATGCGATTCGTCGCGGATGCGCTGCAGCAGCTTTACGAGGTTCGTATTGTGCGGCAGATTTACCAGAATGAAATCATCGCTTTCGGTGGTAAAACCGCCCATTTGCTGAACGCTTAACATGTTAAGTGTCACTTTTGACCGCTGTTTATCAATAACAATCTGCTCCTCGCGCTTGGCCAGGCCGATAAACGGAATTTGCGAGCAGCCCTGTTCGTCGCGCGCCTTAATCGCCGCGTCCAGCTGGCCTTTGCCGCCGTCTATCAGCACCAGGTCCGGCTTGCCCCACAGGCGCAGATTTTTTTCACTCAGCCGGCGCTTGAGCGTTTCGTTCATATTATAGAAGTCGTTGTTGTGGTCGCGGCGGGTCTTGAACTTGCGGTATTCGGCCTTGTTGCTGACGCCGTTAGTGAAGACCACCATGCTGGCCACCACGTCGCTGCCTTGCTGGTGGGAAATGTCGTAGCCCTCGATTCTGAACGGAAATTTATCAATACTTAACAAGTTAACTAATTCATTAAGCGCGTGGTCTTTACTGATATCCAGGAACTCTTTGTCGCTGAAAATAACCTGTTTTTTGAGGTTTTGCAGCGCGAACAGCTGGTTGCGCAGCTGGCCGGCCGTCTCGAAGTCTTTGGCGCGTGCCGCCCGCTTCATGTCGCGCTCCAATTCCTTTTCGATAGTCTGGCGCTTGCCCTGGATCACGGCCATTAGTTTGCGCAGGTTGGCGCGGTACTCCTCGAGTGACGTCTTGCCCTCTTCCAGGCCCGGATCGAGCCCGAGATGATAATGCAGCGTGGCCCGTTTTTGGCCGCCGATCCGGCGGGTGGCATACGGGAAAATCTTTCGCAGCAGCTTGAGCGCCTGGCGCACGCCGCCCAGGCTGAAGTACGGTCCGAAATAGCGCGCGCCGTCATCCAGCGGCCGGCGGGTGGTCGAGACGGTCGGATAGTCGCTGTCGTAATCGATGCGAATGTAGCTCATGGCCTTGTCGTCGCGCAGCAGAATGTTGTAACGCGGCATGTAGCGCCGGATCATTTCGGCCTCCAAAAACAGCGCTTCCATCTCGCTGTCCACGACCATCCAGTCGATGTCGGCGATCTCGGCCACCAGCGCCTCGGTCTTGGGGTCGCGGCCGCGTGATTTCTGAAAATATTGCCGCACGCGGTTGCGCAGCACCGCCGCCTTGCCCACGTAAATAATCGTCCCTGTCTTATCCTTGTGGAAATACACGCCGGGCGCCTTGGGCAGTTCGGCTAGTTTGCGTTCAACTTTTTCAGTCACTATTTCTATTATATCTCGTGTGCGAGCTACCGATTGCCAAAAATAGAGAAAGTAGTATAACTATTACTATGAACCCTGAGGATTTCGATGATGTCATACAAGATCAGTTCAGTATTCGGGAACAGGAAGCGTACTCCTCGGAATCGGCTTTTCCATATCTTGACCCTGCCGGGAAAGTAGCCGAGTTAGGAGTCCAGCTGCAACTGGATGCCCTTAATGGAACCATCTCTACCATCCATATTGGCGAGCGACTAGAGGACATAGAGAAGGACTTATCTCAAGATGCGATTAAGCTATTAGCGGCCAGCCGGCTGGCTATCTTCGGTAGTTTCTATCAGAGGATAGCGAAACATCTCTATAATCCCGGCGAGAGACCTGAACCGGCGATTTTATACCTTGGTGGAGCACCGCTTGTGTGGAAATACCCAGGAGAAAATGCTAGCTCAGATAGACTGTTCGACTGGGCGCTGGCTTTGGCCTGCAGACAGACTTTCGATGAGCTGCAAGCTATGAATGATTTGCTCCGATCTATGCGGTCAAACCTTAATCAGTTGGTTAGCCATACATTCGTCACATATCGTTTCGATCGTGAAAATTTCCAAGAGCTGCTGGAAGGTTGAGTTAAACGACAGCGGCCTTTGATCGGACGCAATCTGGGCAATACTGCTTTGGCCGGCAAACATCGCAGACGATGAAGTGATTGTTGCACTGTTTGTTGGCGCAATTGGTGAACTGGCTGGTTTTGGCGGCGCAGTGGGCGCAGGCGCCGATGTCCTGGGCCTTGTCGGAAAATTTGGTGGTCAGGCGGTCGTCGAAGACGTAGAGGGAGCCTTCCCAGAGGCCGTCGTCGGCGTATTCTTCGCCGTATTTGGCGATGCCGCCGTCGATTTGGTAGACCTCCTGGAAGCCGCGCTTTTTCATGAGGGCGCTGAGGACTTCGCAGCGGATGCCGCCGGTGCAATAGGTGACGACCGGTTTGTTTTTGATGGCGTTGTATTTTGGATCGGCCAGTTCGTCGATGAAGTCGCGGGTGTGGTCGACGTCCGGCACGACGGCGCCGCGGAACCGGCCGACGGCTGCCTCGTGCTTGTTGCGGCCGTCGAAAAATACTACTTCGTCGCCGCGCTCTTCAATTAGCTTATGGACCTGCTTCGGCTTGAGATGTTTGCCGCCGCCCACCACGCCTGTTTCGTCGACTTTAATCTCGTCGGCCGCGCCAAAAGTGACGATTTCCGGCCGGACCTTGACGACCAGTTTCGGAAAATCATCGCGGCCGCCGTCGCTCCATTTGAACACCATGTCTTTGAACGGCGCGAACGACTTGGTGGCTTTGGCGTAGGCTTTCAAAGCTTTGAGGTCGCCGCCCAGCGTGCCGTTGATGCCGTGTTCGGCGATCAAAATACGGCCCGTCAGCCCCAGTTTTTCGCACAATGTGTGCTGCCACAGCCGCACCGCCTCAGGATCCTTCAGCGGCGCGAATTTATAGTAAAGAATGATTTTTTGCATGGCTTTATTATACCGATTATTGCCCCCTGAGGAGCAGCATGATGACCAGCGCCGTCAGCACGGCGATGACCGCCGCCATCGACACGTCCAGCAGCCGGCGGCGGCTCTGTTGCTGCTGGTGCCGCTGCTCCTGATGCTGCTGGCGGGCCTTCAGCACGGCCAGCTCCTCGCGCACCTCGCCCTGGTTTAAGACGCCGGCTTTTTGCAGCAGGCTGTCCAGCGTTTGCGGCTGGTGGCTGGCTGGCGGCTCGGCGGCCCGTTTGCGATCGCGCAGCAGCGGATCGCGCTCAAAGTCGATCTCGTGCTCCACCAGCTCCGCGCGCAAAGCTTTTTGGACGTCGCCGCCGCGCGCGTATTCACTCACCAGACGGCGCAAACCCTGCTCGCCCACCAGATGCGTCTCGTAGACCTGCCGCAAGTTGGTGTTTTCGACCGTCACTTTTTCGCTGAGGTCGAGCAACTCGGCTCGGGACATGGTTTCGATGCGTTTGTCGATTGGTTTGGGCTGGATTTTTTCGATCTTTTTCGATTTTTCCGTTTTTTTCGGACGCCCGGGCGACTTGTCTTCGGCCGTCACAACAACGCGGCCGATGCGTTCCGGCGACACTTTTTTGCCGTGCAGCTGGTTCGCCTCCAAGGCCTCGATACGATGCTGGTCGCGCCGCGCCGACCGTTCAACGCGCTGCAGCTGCTGGCGTTCTCTCGTCTGCTGGCGGGCGGCCTGTCTGATGCGAGCTTCCTTGAAAGCGATGTCGCGGTTCAGCGCTTCAACCTGTTTTTCCAGTTTTTTCTGAACTGGTTTGAGCTTGCGCTCGGCCTTGATGCGGCCGCGGCGCCGGCCGATAAAATAGCCGACCAAACCGCCCAAAAAGGCGGCGCCCACCAGATCTTCGTTGTTATAGTACGGCACGACTTCTTTTGCGGCCGCGAGGGGCCGGCCGGCATTCGGCATTGGCGGCACATAATTGGCGGCTTCCGCGGCGGCCAGGTGAGGCGGGCGCGGCGATAGCGGCGGCGCGACGGCTCCGGTCGCCTCAGGCGCCGCCTCTTCGTCTGGCTCAAAAGCAGCGGCTTCGTCGGCCAAATTATCGGCGCTAGCTTCTGGGGCGAGCTCAGGTGGCTGATTTATCGGGAACGTTTCCGGCTGGGCCGAGGCTTCCGCGGGACCGGCAATCGTTTCGGAAGCTGGATGTGTCCGGCCGGCAAGCGGCGAGTCGGGCGACGGCTCCGCGGCCGGCGCACGTGATGCGGACTCGTTCAATAACGGCGGCACCTCGGGCGTTTCGGCGTCCAAGCTCTGCAAGGTTTCAGTGAAAGCTTGTTCGACCGGCTGGCCGCCGGCGATAACCTTGCTTCGGAATAATTCCACGGCCTCGGCCGCTGCGATTTCATAGCCTTCGCCGGCCGCTTCGGCGGTTTCGGCCGAGAGCGCCGGTTCGATTTGCTGACGCGCCTCGACGATCGTCCGCTCGGCAAAGCGTTGTTCGGACTGGCTCAAGCTTTCCGCCTCAACCTCCGTCTCGCTCAGTTCGGGCATCCGCCGCGCTTCAGCTTCGGCGAGCACCTGCGCCAGCGGCGTCGTCTCAACAGTTTCGCCGGCCGCGCGCTTGGTAAACGTCAGCTTATCCCAAATGCTTTCCGCAGCGGCCTTTGGCGCCGTCGGTTCGGCATCCACGGCAAACACACCGAGCGCTTCGGCGTTCTTCTTTTTCTTCTTGCCTTCCGATTTCTTATCCGGATCGTCTTCGGAAGGCCTGAGCGGCGCGTTCTCCATGCTAAATTATGAAAAAATTATTAAATTTCGGGGTAAAACGTTTGCAATCACAAACAATTTAGTATACGATGCCTACTATCTTTTAGCAATTTCATTCGTCTTTGGACGAATGATGTAACCCGGAGGCGGCCCACAATGTACATCCCACACCACCAGCACGACATGACCGCCTTCGCGGCATGCTAGCTCTCGATAATCCAAAATATTTACAAATAATTTCTACCACCAGTAACCGACAGCAAGGAGGCTGTCGTTATGTCTACTACTTCTAAAACCCTGAAGCTCTTTTGGCGCTACACCGTGCCTTACGCCGGCCTGTTTTGGTTCGGCACTTTTGGCGCGGTTATCGGTGTACTGGCCCAAGACATTGTGCCGCCGTTTTTGGTGTCGCGTGCCTTTTCGAAATTGCAGGTGGCCTACGCTACCGGCGCCAGCCTGCACGTCTCGCAGCTGGCGCCGTACCTCATTGGTTTTGTAATTTCCATGGCCGTTGGGCTGATCGCCTGGCGGCTGCAAGGCTACGCGGTCTGGCAATACGAGCTGAACGCCCAGCGCGACATGAGCATTGATATATTCGAGCACTTGGAGCATCAGGGGGCGCGCTTTCACGCCAACCGTTTCGGCGGCGCGCTGGTGTCGCAAACTACCAAATTCATCGGCGCCTACGAGCGGCTGATGGACGAGTTCACTTGGAGCATTGTCACCGGTGTGACGGCCTTTACCGCTTCGCTAGTGGTGCTGTTCACGGTAGCCTGGAAATTCGCCTTTATTTTGCTGGTGGTGGTGACGGTTTATATCACTGTTATGAGCTGGCGGGTCAGGCGTCAGTTTCCTTACAATCGCCGTGAAGCCGAGCGCGAGAGCGAACGCACGGCCGATTTGGCCGACGCCATTACCAACGTCGGCAACATCCGAGCCTTCGCCCATGAAGACTACGAGCTCAAGCGTTTTACGGCCAGCGCCGACCGGCTGCGCCAAGCGTACCGCGAACTGTCAGTGGAGACTTTCAAAAACGACTCCATCAGCCACACTATGACGTCCAGCTTGCGCGTCATCGCCTTCGTGTTCGGTGTTTTCGCCGTCATAAACCTGCACGCCAACGCCAGCGTGCTGTATCTGGTGGTCACCTATTCGAGCGGCGTGGTCGACCGCCTGTGGCAATTCGGGCGGGTAGTGCGCAACGTTAACCGTTCCTTCGGTGATTCGGCCGAAATGACAGAGATTTTGCAGCTGGAACCTGAAGTTAAAGATCCGGAAATTCCCGAGGGTCTGCGCGTCAAACGCGGTTTCATTACTTTCAAGAAAGTCACCTTTCGGCATGCCGAAAAAGATGAGGCGCTGTTTACTAACCTGAATTTGCGCATCAAGCCTGGCGAGAAAGTGGGATTGGTTGGTCCGAGCGGCGGCGGCAAAACCACGCTGACCGGCCTACTGCTGCGTTTCATGGACATTGACAGCGGCCAGATTTTGATTGACGGCCAGGACATTACCGATATTCGCCAGGCTGATTTGCGCTCGGCGATTTCGTACGTGCCGCAGGAACCGTTGCTGTTCCACCGCAGCTTGCGCGAAAATATCCGCTACGGTGACCTCGAGGCCAGCGACGAAGCGGTGGAGGGCGTCGCCAAGTTAGCGCACGCTCATGACTTCGTTAAGGAACTGCCGGCGGGCTATAAAACCCTGGTCGGCGAGCGCGGCGTTAAGCTGAGCGGCGGCCAGCGGCAGCGCATCGCCATCGCCCGCGCCATGCTCAAAAACGCGCCGATTCTGGTGCTGGACGAAGCCACCTCGGCGCTTGATTCGGAGAGCGAGGTGCTGATTCAGGACGCGCTGTGGAAGCTGATGGAGGGCCGCACGGCCATCGTCATCGCTCACCGGCTGAGCACCATTCAGAAAATGGATCGCATCGTGGTGTTGGAAAACGGCAAAATCGTTGAGCAAGGCAGCCACAAAGAGCTGCTGCGCAAGGGCGGCACTTACGCGAAGTTGTGGGCCCATCAGTCTGGTGGTTTCATAGAAGATTAGCAGCTTTGCCGACGACGCTTCGCTCGTGTCTACAAAATATGCCACCGGCATATTTTGGGTTTCATAGAAGATTAGCAGAGCGGGCTACTGCTTTTCGGGGTTGTGGCCCTGCTCTTTGTCTTCGAACTCTTTTTTGCCGCCAGGCCGGATTTCGTCGTCGCCACTGGTTTGATCGTCGCTTTCAGCGCTGCCTTCTTCGGACTCAACGTCTTCGGCGTCTTCGGCTTCGGCTTCGCCGGCGGCCGCTTCGTTGGCGGCGGCCAGAGCGCTCGGTTCATAGACCGTGGCGATGGCGTGTTCCGGTTCGGTCTCGACTTCCACGCCGGCCGGCACGATCAGGTCGGCCACGGTGACATGGTCGCCAACTTCCACCAGTTTTTCCGCGTTATATTCAAGAAAATCAGGCAGCTTGGTCGGCACGGCCTTGACCGCCACAGTTTCCAGCTGAGACAAAACTATCAGGCTGTTGCGCTCCGCCGGACTGGATTCGTTACCCTCGTCGTAGCGCGGACGCACCGGAATCTCGGCGTCCACTTGCTGGTTGGCGTCGACGGCGTTAAAAACAACGTGCCGCAGCTGATGCTTCTTGGGATCGAACTCGGCAACCTTAATCAGCGCCGTAAACTGCTGGTCGCCGGCCTTCAGCTCCACCGGATGATGCTTGCCGGCCTGGCGCCAGACCTTCAGCAGCTCCATGGCGTTGGCCTGCACAACCAGCGACGGCTTGCCGTGATCGTGAATCACCGCCGGCACCTGCCCGTCTCGGCGCAAATGCTTAACGGTTTTGCCCGTAATTTTGCGCGGTTCCAAAGTCAAAGTAATAGAATCTTGTGGCATAGTCGGTCAGAATCTCCTTATTTCAGCTTCTATTATATCAGGTTGAGGAGGATTCTGCCTGGCCGCCAAGTACTGGACGCCCTGGCGCGGAACGGCTAAGCTTGATATACATGTTCGACGTTTCACACATTATCCAAGCCGGCGGCTTGCTGCTGATCGCCGCCGTTATCTTCGGTGAGTCGGGCATGTTCATCGGCTTTTTCTTCCCTGGCGACACGCTGCTGTTAACCGCCGGCGTCTTCGCGGCGCAGGGCAAATTGCCCCTGCTGTGGTCGATTCTGGTCATCGCCGCGGCGGCAATTTTAGGCGACAACGTGGGCTACCATATCGGCAAACGCTACGGCCGCCGGCTGTTCCGCAAGCCCGACGGCCTGATTTTCCGCCAGGAGTACGTCCAGCGCGCCGAGGAATTTTACGAGCGCTTCGGCAGCCGCACCATGCTGATCGCCCACTTCGTGCCGGTGGTGCGCACCTTTGTGCCGCCGGTGGCTGGCGTGGCCCGAATGGATTATAAAAAATTCGTTTTCTTCGATGCCATCGGCGACACCGCCTGGGCGGCCATCGTCACGCTCATCGGTTACTGGTTCGGCACCAAAATCCCCAACATCGACCACTACATCGTGCTGGCGGTAGTGGCGGTCATCTTCATCACGCTCGGCCCGACGATTTATCATGTTCTGAAAGCGCTTTGGGAAAAACGCCAGCGCCGCCGCCCGGACGAAGACAAATAGGCTAGCCCCGCTGCGGAGCGCGCGCCGAAACCACTCGGCCAAGGGTTCTTAACAGCCGCGGGTCTTCCGCGAAGAACAAGCTATTTTTTACGACTTCTGCGGTGCCAGGATGCGTCTCTGCGTATGCTTCGAGACGGCTGCGCGCGTAAGGGGTCCAGTCCAGCTCGACCATAAACTTGGTCCTGGCATCGGTTGGCGCGGCGGCGGAGTCAGCGGCAGCGGCATCGGCATCATAGGCTCGCACCATAGCGGCGCCGACAGTTAACGTGGCCTGGGCCACCCGCAGTTCACTGCCCGTCCGCAACGCCGATACAAGCTCGTCAATCACCGGATTAATAACCGATTCGGCATCGGGCGGCAGCGTTTCCTGGTTGGCATTCGGCAGCTTCATCATCTTCAAATTATAGCATTTTTTTCAGGAATTGGCCAGTGTAGCTGGCGGCGACTGTGGCGACCTGCTCCGGCGTGCCCGCGGCGACAATCTGGCCGCCGGCGCTGCCGCCATCGGGGCCCATATCAATGATCCAGTCGGCATTTTTAATGACGTCCAGGTTGTGTTCGATCACCACCATACTGTTGCCGGCGTCAACCAGGGCGTGCAGCATGTGCAGCAATTTATCGACGTCGGCCATGTGCAGGCCGGTGGTCGGCTCGTCCAGAATGTACAACGTGCGGCCGGTGGGACGGCGCGACAGCTCGGAGCTGAGTTTGATGCGCTGGGCCTCGCCGCCGCTCAAAGTGGTGGCCGACTGGCCGAGCTTGATGTAGCCCAGACCGACGTCCACCAGCGTCTGCAATTTGCGGGCGATGCCCGGCTGGTTCTCAAAAAATTCCAGCGCCTGCTCGCAGGTCATCTCCAGCACGTCGCTGATGGTTTTGCCTTTGTAATGGATTTCCAGCGCCTCGCGGTTGTAGCGCTTGCCGTGGCAGACTTCGCAGGGCACGTAAACGTCCGGCAAAAAGTGCATTTCGATTTTGATGATGCCGTCGCCGGCGCAGTTTTCGCAGCGGCCGCCCTTGACGTTGAAGCTGAAGCGGCCCGGGCCGTAGCCGCGCAGTTTGGCTTCCGGCATGCCAGCAAACAGCTCGCGAATCGGCGTGAACAACCCCGTGTAAGTGGCCGGATTGCTGCGCGGCGTTCGGCCGATCGGCGACTGGTCGATGATGATCGCTTTATCAAGTTGCTTGATGCCCTCGATGTCGTCGTGCTTGCCGGGCACCGTGCTGGCGCGATGCAGCCGGGCCAGCAGTTCTTTGGCCAGAATATCGTTGATCAGGCTGGATTTGCCGGAGCCGCTGACGCCGCTAACCACAACCATTTTGCCGAGCGGTATGTCGGCATCAACAGCTTGCAAGTTGTTTTCGCGCGCGCCCTTAATAACCAGCGACTTGCCGTTGCCCGGCCGCCGTTTTTTTGGCACGCTGATTTCTTTGACGCCGCTCAGGTAGTCGGCCGTGGCGCTGCCTTTGGTTTTGGCAATCTTGGCCGGCGGTCCGGCCGCTACCACTTTGCCGCCGTGAATACCGGCGCCCGGGCCAATGTCCAACACATAATCGGCGGTGCGGATGGTCTCCTCATCGTGCTCCACCACAATCACCGTATTGCCGAGATCGCGCAAGTGTTTCAGGGTGCGAATCAGCCGGTCGTTATCGCGCTGATGCAGGCCAATGCTCGGCTCATCCAACACGTACAGCACGCCGGTCAGACCGCTGCCGATCTGCGTGGCCAGCCGGATACGCTGGGCTTCGCCGCCGCTCAAAGTGTTGGCGCTGCGCAGCAAATTCAAATAATTCAGCCCGACATCCTGCAAAAACTGCAGCCGGGCACAAATTTCCTTGAGGATCATTTCGGCAATTTTCGACTCTTTGGCGTCGAGCTTCAGAGCTTTGAACCAACCGAGTGCCTCGTCGATCGACAGCGTGCAGAGGTCCATAATCGATTTGTCCTGCACGGTAATTGCCAGCACTTCCGGCTTTAGGCGCAGGCCCTGGCAGGCGTGGCAGGGCTTTTCCTGCATAAAACGCTCAATGTCGCGGCGAATAAAATCGCTGTCCGTCTCGCGGTGCCGCCGTTCCAGGTTCGGCACCACGCCTTCGTAAGTTGTCTCAAACGAGCGGCCCAGGCCGAGCGACACTTTATATTTTTCGTTGCCGGTGCCGTACATGATTTTATCGAGCTGGTCCTTGGCGAGCTCGCCGGTTGGCACGTGCAGCGAAAACTTGTAGCGCTCAGCCACGGCCTGCAGCTTTTTCATGTACCAATTGTCGACGTTAATGCGGTTGTAAGGCCGGATGGCGCCCTCGGCGATGGTCAGCTTGCCGTTTGGAATCACCAGTTCGGGGTCGACTTCCAGCCGGTTGCCAAGGCCCGTGCAGACCGGACAGGCGCCGTGCGGGCTATTGAAGCTGAAGGTCCGCGGCTCCAGTTCCGGAATGGTGATTTCCGGATGCTGCGGGCAGGCGTACATCAAACTATAGGTCCAGGTCTCGTCTTTGTCGGCGTCCAAAATCACCACTTTGCCCTCGGCAACGTCCAGCGCCTGCTCCACCGACTGCACCAGCCGGCCGCGGCTGTCTTCGTTGTTCACCAGTCGGTCAACCACCACTTCGATGCGGTGCCGATAGGCCTTATCGAGCGTCGGAAATTCGTCCAAAGCATACACCACACCGTCCACGCGCACGCGGGCGAAACCGGCCCGCTGATACTGCTCGGGAATGTGCTCAAAAGCGCCCTTTTTGTCGATGACCACCGGCGCCAGCACCATCAGCCGCCGGCCAGCCGTGGTGGCCACGATCTGGTCAACGATGCCCGTCGACGTCTGGCGCACCACCGGATTGCCGTCAATCGGACAGTGCGGCACACCGATCCGCGCGAACAGCAGGCGCAAATAATCATAAATTTCCGTTACTGTGGCCACTGTGGAACGCGGGTTGCGCGAGGTTGACTTCTGATCGATCGAAATCGCCGGACTCAGCCCGTCAATCTGGTCAACATCCGGCTTCTCCATCAATCCCAAAAACTGGCGTGCGTACGAGCTCAGCGATTCCACGTAGCGCCGCTGGCCCTCGGCGTAAATCGTGTCGAAAGCCAGGCTGGACTTGCCGGAACCGCTCAGGCCGGTAATAACCACCAGTTTATTGCGCGGAATGGTCGCGTCAATGTTTTGCAGATTGTGCTCGCGGGCACCTTTTACGACGATTTCGTCAGCCACTGTCTCTCCCTTTTAGCTGTCAACTATAAGCTAGCGCTTAGCCGATCAATTATACAGATTATTTTCTTGTTAGTCGAGTCTCCCCAACTAGCAACTATCTGCCCGCGCCAAGTAGTGCGTTTCACGCGGGCCGGCTCATCGCCGGTCCGGCTGCACTCCGCCTGACCCTACTTGGCGCGGGCAGATAGTTGCCTCCTGACGCCATTAAGCTTACTAGAACACATTTTCCAAGCATAAGCTGTAAGAAAATATACTTGACATATGTACAATTAAGTGTATAGTCAAAATCAAAGCATTAATCTACTTCGGCCAAACATAAGACTGGAGCAGTTCACACAAGGGAGGTGGCGTATGTATACGTTTCTCGTCCTTGGGCTGATCCCGGGGACTAACATTCAAATCAACTTTTACGCCTGGATCATCATTATGATCGGTCTCGGCATTTCGGCTTACCGTTTGCGGCCGCGCGTGGTGCGCTACCTTTCAAATTGGTGGCACCAGTTCGATGAGGCTGAGCCGCGCCAACCGCTGCACGCTAATCAGCTGCATCTGCGGGGACTATAGACTCGCCGTACAGCCGCAGCTCCTCGAGCAGATACTTTTGCTTGTCGTCGCGTTTTTCCGCGCTCAGCGCCTCAAGCCGCCCAAAATACGCTGCCAACCGGCTCTGGCTGCCGCCGCCAACTAACCGTTTGGCACAAAATTCGTCCCAGGCAGCCCGCTCTTCCGCGGTCAAGGCCGCCGGATAATTGCGCGCTTTATACAGCGGCAGCAGATTTTTGAGCCGTTCATCCTGGAGCTCTCCCGCCAAGCTCGCCAGCTCCTCGGGCGGCGCGGCCCGCACGGCGCGCATGGCTGTTTTATCGCCGTCGCCCACAAAGCCTTCGTACAACCGCTCGTCCACGGTCAGCTGATTATCAAGCAAATCGACTTGCGCTTTTTCACGCTCGGCATCGCGGCGCGCCACCACCTGCGCCATCTTTTCCGCCAGCTGAGCTCGGCAACGCTTCAGGTTTTCGAAATGCGTTTCCACGGTCGCCATGTCGAGCGAAATCCGCGCCTGCGACGAGGCATCTTTCATTACGCCCAGTGGCGCCACCGCCGGACAGCGATTGTACTTAACGGTTTTGATGGGCAGCCGCACGGCCGCCGGATCGCGCGTAAAACGCCAGGCCTCGGCCAGCTGGTCAACTGACATGTCCGCGAACGGCAGCGGATCAAAGCGCAAATCGTAGACCAGCACCTCGTCGCGCGGCCGCTTGGCCAGCAGCACGGCCGCCGTGGTATGAAAAAATTGGCTGCTATATTTGCCCGAGGTATACACGAAGGGCGCACCCTTTTCCACCAAACCTTTCACGGCTTTTTTATCGCGATATTCAAGTAAATAATTGAACAGTTCCGGCTGTTTATCGCGAATCAGCCGCGCCACGTCGATGGTGGCTTGGACATCGGCCAAAGCGTCGTGGGCGTTGCTGTGTTCCAGCTTGTTGACGCTGCTCAAATACTCCAGCCGATTGGACGGCTTGCCGTCCGGCGCAAACGGCCACTCGATGCCCTTTGGTCGGAGCGCCCGCGTCAGCCGCACCACATCCAGCAAATCCCAGCGCGAATTGCCGTCTTTCCACTGCCACTCATAAGCGTCATAAAAATTGCGATAGAGCAAAAAACGCATGAATTCATCGTCAAAACGCACGCTGTTGAAGCCCGTGAAAATAGTGCCCGGCTGAATCACCTCGTCGAAGAAAAACTTGAGGAACTCGGCTTCCGTCAGGCCGTCGGCCAGCGTTTGCTGCGGCGTGATGCCGGTCACCAGCACAGCGTCCGGGTCCGGCAGCACGTCCGGCGTCAATTTAATAAGTAAATTCACCGGCTCGCCGACGCGCTCCAGCGCCAGATTCGTCCGCTGGCCGCCAAACTGCATGACTCGCGCGCTGCGCGGACTAAAACCCGACGTTTCCAGATCGTAAAAGAAAAAGCTGTCAGCCATATCAGCTTCCAGTGTAGCACCCCAAAATTAAATAATTCTGAACTAGTAAGCGAAACGGTTGGCGTCGTCCTGGCCCAGCTGGATAGTCTGGCCGGCCTCGATGCCCTGGCGCACCAGTTCGTGCAAAATGCCTTGGCGGCGCATGATGTCGCGCAGCCGCTGCACGGCCTGCTCGTTGTCAAAATCGGTGCGGCCGGCAAACTGCTCAATCTTCGGCCCCGTCACCACAAACATCTCGCCCTGCTTGGTCACCTGCCACTCGTCGGACGTATCGGCCAGCTTGATAACCGGCAGTTCGTCGGCTTCCACTGTCTCGGGCGGCTGCGAGCGCACGTCCTGAACCGTTTGCTTGAGCGTAAACATCAACTGCAGCAAGCCCTCGCCGGACTGCGACGAAATCGCAAAAATTGGCGTGCCGGACGCCACCGCCTCGTGCAACTGGCTCATTAAATCGTCAATAATCTCGTTATCCAGGCCTTCGACTTTGGTCAGCGCGACAATTTCCGGCCGCTTGATGAGCTCCGGCTGGTAGGCTTCCAGCTCGGCGCGCACCGTGTGGTAGACATTGGCCGGATGTTCATGATAACTGTCAATGAGGTGCAGAATCACCGCCGTGCGTTCAATGTGGCGCAAAAAGTCATGGCCCAGACCTTTGCCGGCGGCGGCGCCTTCGATTAGGCCCGGGATGTCGGCCATCAGCACGCTAGTGTTTTTGTCGATATCGACCACGCCGAGGTTGGGCGTCAGCGTCGTGAAAGGATAGTCAGCAATTTCCGGTCGGGCATTACTTAACTTGCTAAGTAATGTTGATTTGCCGGCGTTGGGCAGACCCACCAGGCCGACGTCGGCGATCATCTTCAGCTCCAAACTAAGCTCCGCTTTGTCGCCCGGATCGCCTTTTTCGGCAAACTTGGGAGTCTGCCGGCGCGACGACACAAAGTGTGCGTTGCCGAAACCGCCGCGGCCGCCTCGGGCGATCACCGCCTGTTGGCCATCCTCCACCAAATCGGCCACCAATTTGCCGTCAGCCAGCATCGCCATGGTGCCTACCGGCACTACCACCATCAGATCGGGCGCGCTGCGGCCGTGCTTGCGGCTGCTGCCGCCGGGCTGACCGTCTTCGGCTTTCAGCTCTTTCTGGTGCCGAAACGCCGCCAAAGTATTGACGTCTTTGCTGGCCAGCAGCACCACGTCGCCGCCGTCGCCGCCGTCGCCGCCGTCCGGACCGCCCTTGGCAATAAATTTCTCACGCCGAAAACTCAGCTTGCCGTTGCCGCCTTTGCCGGCGATGGCCCTAATCGTAACCGTGTCAACAAAACTCATATTCTCTCTGTATTGTAGCACTTTTCACATCAAATTCCAAGCAGGCCATCTGGTCCCGCTGGCTGGCCGGCGAGAACCTCAATGGCTTATGTAATTCTGAAATTCGGCGGCAGAAACCGTACGCGTATCAACCACGTCAAAACCGGCATGATTCATTTCGGTGATGGTGACCGTGCCGTCGCCATTGACGGCTTTGACGAGCGCCACGTGCCCGAAGTAACCGGCCGAGGTCTGGGCAATAGCCCCGACCGAAGGCGTCGGCCGGACGGTCCAGCCGCTCAAACGGGCGTAATAGGCCCAGGTGTCGGCGTTGCCCCAGTTGGCCGGCACCGGCACGAGGTTGGCCACGTACCAGGTGCAGTTGCCGAAGTCGTAGCCGTTGTAGCCGTAGACCGGCCCGCTGCCCCAGGCCATGGCGCCGGCGGCCAAGCCGGCCACCGCGGCGGTGGCGTTGCTATTGTTCTGGGTGGCGTTGGGAATGATAATCTGCTCACCGGGCGTCAGACCGCTGATTTCGGCGTCATTGTAGGCAATTATTTGGTCGGCATTGGCGTTAAATTGGATGGCCAGCGTGGCCGGCGTATCACCGGCTTTAACGGTGTAAACGATACCGTTAACCGGCGGGATCACCAGGTGCGTGCCGGGCGTCAGAGCATCGGCCGAGGACAGACTGTTCGACCAGCGGATACTGTCGGTGGTGACGCCAAATTTGGCGGCCACACTGGTTACCGTATCGCCGGCGACGGTGGTGTAGTCCTGGATGTCAACGCGCGACTTCAGCGCCGTAGCCACCACTTGCGGCTTGCTGATAACGTTGTTGCTGGTGGCGGCCATTGCCAAATCGGCCGCTTCGGACTGCGCCTGATTGGTCACGGCCGTAGCTTCCGGCAAATTATTCAGCTGCGCCACGGTCTGGGCAATATCCGCCGATGACAGCTGATCCAGCGGGTTGGCCACCGTCTTGTTAACGGTGTCGCTGTCGGCAGCCAGCGGCGTGGTAACGCTTGAGGTGCTCGGGCTCTGCAAGACAAAGGCCAGCACAATCGCCAAAATGGCCAGATTAGAAGCAATCAAACCGCCGCGCAGCAGGCGCTTACGGGTGCTGGTGCCCTGAAATTTGCTATAGAAACGGTGATGAAACTTAGCTGTCCGGGTTTTTCGCGGGACAGCCAACTGGGTGCTAACTGATGAAGCGTTGGTAGTACTAATACTAACTCCTGGCGCTTACTTGGGGTAATAAAGCGCCTGACTCCTAAAACGACGTTTATCTTAACAGGGGGCGGAATATCGTTTCCGGAGGTACCATTTACAGGGGTCGATCAGATAAGCCTCTCTGTAAATACTACGCGTTCAATTATAACAAAGCTGGCTGGCCGCGCAAGTCTTTTATGCTTGGTTCACCCCTGTTGGATGAAGCAGAAATAGCTACTGGCCGCAGAGTTTGTGGCAATACTGCTGGGTTTGCGCCTGGTGATCTTGCAAATTGGTCGAGAAATAGGTGGTGCCGTTGTCGCCGGTGACAAAATAGAGCCAGTTGGTGGCCGCCGGATGGGTGGCGGCGTAGAGCGAGTTGCTGCTGATCGTGCTGATAGGGGTCGGCGGCAGGCCGGTGTGAATCAAGGTGTTGTACGGCGAATCGTAGCTCAGGCTCGGCGTTTTGCCGGCGGCAATGGCGCCGTAGCGGGCGGTCACGTCCGAGCCGAGCGTGGAGTTGGCCTTGAGACGGCTCAAAAAGACCTGGGCGACTTGCGTTTGGTCGCTCGGTTTGCCGCTGCCGACTTCTTGCTCGACCATCGAGGCCAGCGTCAGGCCCTGGTAGGTATTCAAGCCCTCTTTAGCGAAGGCCGCTTGCACGGTGGAGGTCAGATGTTGGCCCATTTCGGTCAGCGATTCGCGGATAATCACCGAGGGGTCGGTGCTGGGATCTTTCTGGAATGAATCGGGCCACAGCAACCCTTCCAAAGTGGTGACGCCGGCCGGCTTGAAGGCCAGGACCGGCAGGTCGGTGTATTGCGCCGGGTTGAGCGCGCTATCGACATCGGTCGGCTTGAAGCCGCTGTTGATGAGATCGGCCCGCACCTGGTCGATACGGCGGCCGGGCAAGATGGTCACCAGCTTGGTGGTGACCTCGCCCTTGGTGAGCGTGCTCATGATGGAGGCCGTTCCCTGACTGGGCGACAGCGCGTAGGTGCCGGCCTTGACCTCGTCGTTCAACTCTTTGCTGTGGGCGTAGAGTTCCAGCGCCCAGGCGCTGCGGATGAGGTGGGCTTTTTGGAGGTTTTGGGCGACGTCTTTCACGGAATTGCCGCTTTCGACGGTAAATATTTGGGTTTGCTGATCGCTGCTGACCGGCCGCAATTGCACGTTATAGACGTGCCGGGCCAGGATGGCGCCGGCCACTAAAATAAGGATCAAACCGGCCAGCAATCCCCAAAAACGGCGCGGCATGCGGTGGCGGCGGCGATCGGTGGAATATTTCATACTTCGACCTCGCGCGGATGAGCCGTCAAAAAATCTTCCAAAATGTAGACCGCGGCCAGGGCGTCAACGTCGCCGCGTTGGTACGGTTTTTTGCCAGCCGCCAGCTCGGCGCGGGCTTTTTTGGAAGTTAACGCTTCGTCCTGCAGGTGAACCGGCAGCTCTATCTGTGTCTCGAGCTCTGTCACGAAGGCTTCGGTAGCCTCGGTTTGAGTCGTTCGCTGGCCGTCGAGGCCGCGCGGCAGGCCAACTACGAGATCGGTCACCGCCTCTGCGGCGATAATCCGCTTGAGTTTCGGGAAAAAATCCGCGCCGCGGCTGAGCGTTACGAGCGGCTCGGGCAAGCGCGCCACGGCTGAGGCGCGAGCCACGCCCACCCGCTTATCGCCCACGTCCAACGCCAGAATGGTGCCGGTGGTTTTAGGGGTTGTTGGCATTATTTTTGCTCGAAGTGGTGGTTGGTTTCGCAATCTGGACGTGGATTTTGCTGGTCTTGCCGGGAACTTTGCCGACCCAGAACGGGCTGAGCTTGACATCAACGCTGGTAACGTCGGGGTTATTTTGGAGCTGTGATTTTACGTCGGCCGGTTTCTTGCCCTTGGCTTGTTCTTTGATGGCGTTGGTGTCGAGCTGCGGCCCAACTTCGGCGGTGGCCTGCAGCGTTAATTGCGCCGAGGTGGTCGAGGCGTTGCTGACGCCGAACACCGCATTGCCTAGGCCCTCGTCGAGGATGCTCTGCTTGGAAGTGTCCACCTGGTTTTTGATGTTGTTGTCGATGACCGTCTTGAGGTCGTTCTGCTTGACGCCGAACATGGTGTAGGTGATGGTCTCGGTAACGGTAACGCTGTTGGCCACGGCGCCCACCTGGGCACTCTGAGTGACATTCGGCGTGCCGGCGCTGAAGGTGGCCGTGATGGCGTAGTAATTCTCGCCCTTCAAGTCGTTTTGCAGGCGCTGTTTTTCGGCGTTGTCGTTGCTGGCAGAGATTTTCGATTTGGCGCTGTTGATGTCGTTCTGATTGACGACCTGAACGATGTTATCGGTGCCGCCGCTGGCTGAGCCGCTGGCGCTGACGTCGGAGCGGCCGGCCACGCTGAACGAGCTGCCGTTGCCGGTGTTGTAGCTGGAGCCGCCGGCTTGCGCGGTGATTGAGGTGCTCGATTGGCCGTCCCAGGTACATTGATGGCCGTGCACCGAGGGCTGGAAGGAGACGTCTTCTTGCGTAATGTAGGTGTTGCCGTTGGCGGTGACGCCGGTGCCGGCGGGCACGTCGGCCGGTGCGGTGCCGCTGCAGGCGCCGGCCGACATAGTCACCGAGCCGGTGGCTTTGCTGCCGTTGTTCTTCTGGCCGGTGGTTGGCACTTGCTGGTTGTAGGTTTGCTGGTCGGAGGCCAGCTTGGCCGGCAAGGTGGGCGTGTCGGCATCCTCATCCAGACTGGTCGCCGCCGTGGACAGGTTGAGATTGGTGTTTACCGGCACGTTGGTGGCGTCGGTTTTGACGTTGATGGTGGCCTTTGGCAAGACAATCAGGCCCAGAATTATAAAGAGAATGATCAGCAGTAAAATAAGGCCGCCGATAATCAGACGGGTGCGGAATTTGCCAAAATTGGGGATTTTGAAGCCTTTGCCGCCCTTGGCCTTGTCTTTGGATTTTTTGGCTGCGGCAGCGGCGGCGGCCGGCGCAGCGGCTTTTTTGGCGGCGTCGGCGGCCGGAGCGTCTTCCGGCACTTCGTCGTCCGGCAATTCCAGCGTTTCCACACCGTTATCGGCCGGCGGCGGACCCGCCAAAGCGCCCACTGGCTGGTCGCCGGCAGTCTGCGCGGTGGCCTCGTCCGGCACTTCGCCGGCGTCGGTAATGGTCTCTTCGGCCGCTTCTTCCATGCCTTTGGGCGCCATGGGAATTTCCGGTTTGCTGTTGAGTGTTTTGGCCACGTGAATGCCAGCCGCACCGGCCAGCGGTAGCAACCCCGCTTCGCTGGTAATCAGCACCAGATGTTTCTGCGATTCATCGGCGGCCCGCTTCAAAAGCTTCATATTGACGATGCTCTGGAAGGTGCCGGCGCGCTTGGGCAGCACCAAAGCCACCAGCTTGCCGGAACTGCCGCGCACTTTGTCGATGATGCCGGTAATTTCGTCATCGATGTCTACGTAGATGGTGTCTTTGCTGTTCTGGGCCATGGCTATACGCTTAACATTTTATCAATTTTATCGCGGATGGAGGAGCTGCTGGTGAACTGCATGGTGTCCATGCCGACGCGCAGCAGACCCATGGCGGTGATGAAAGTGTGGTCGTTGACGTCGCCGGTAAGGTCGCGGATGTCGCTGACTTGATCGGGCCGGATGTGGTGCACGGTGGGCTTGCGGGTGAACGGCAGGTTCTTGTACCAATCGGTTTCCAGGCGATCCATCAGGATGTCCAGCGAGGAGCCGCCGCCGCAAAGGAACATGCGGTGCGGCAGATGGTCGAGCTTGGTAAATTCGCTGAGCGCCAGCTCAATGCCGCCAATCCAGACATCGGCCGTTTTGCCGAGAGCTTTTTCGACCGCTGGCCGCTGCTGCGCCGGCAATTTATTGGTGCTGAGGCCGATTTTCATGTCTTCGGCCTGCTCGAATTCCACGGACAGATCGCGCTCGATGGCGCGCGTGTAGGCCCGTCCGCCGATGCCAAACATTTTGGTGCCTTGCACGCCGCCGTCGTTAATAACGGCGATGTCGGTGGTGCCGCCGCCAACGTCCATCAAAATGGCGCTCAAATTCTGGTTGGGATTATTGCCAATCACGGCCCGCGACACGGCAAACGGCTCGGCCGCTACCGCCAGCAAATCAAGGTCGAGCTCCTGAGCCGTTTTTTCGAGCGCACCAATGTGAATTAGCGGCGCGAAAGCGGTATACAGCTGCACGACCACGTCTTTGCCCTGAAAACCAATCGGATTGGTCACCGGATAGCCGTCAATTTCGATGCTCACCAGCGCGCTGTTCACCAGCCGCACGTCAACCGACTTGCCGCCCAGCTCCCAAGCCAGCTGCTGCTTGGCCTTGGTTTGCGCGCGGTCCTGCACCAGGTTGATAATCTTTTCCATCTCGCTAATGTCGAGCGGCTTGGTGGCGTTTTTGCGCGACACGCGCACCGTGGTCGTGGTGCCCTTCACCAGCTCGCCGGCAATGCCGATGATGGCCGTGCGCACGCTCACATTGGCCTGCTCTTCGGCCTGAGTCAGCGCCTTGTCGCAATTTTCCACCACGCCGGCAATATCGGCGATAGCACCGGCCTGCATATCAGTTAAAGCCTGGTGTTGCCGGCCGACGCCAATGATCTCCACGTGGCCGTCCTCGTGAATCTGGCCAATCAAAGCCTTCACGAACTCGGTACCGATGTCGAGCGCCACCAGATACTGCTCGTTCTGTTTGCCGGAACGCTCCCGCGCGGCGGCGGAAGCTTTGGACGCGCCGGCCTTAGCCGCCACGGCCGCTTTCCCGGCCGCTTTGGCACCAGCGCTTTTCAACTTCTGAAGCATATGCATTATTTTATCACAGTAATAACTGAGACAACTCCTTAAGTTAACTGATGTGCATAACTCTCGCAAGACCACCTGAGTACGACCTGAGGGGTTCAGCTCGGCCTTCTATTCATTACGTTGTCGGATAACTTCGCGTCGTTCATTCATGAAAGCTTCAAAATCACCAGGAAATTCGAGTTCGATCTTCTCTGCTATGAAAGCTCGTATAATCGCGCCTGAAAAATCTCGTATGTTCGTATCGGGCATGACTACACCTTCGACATTGTAGCGGCCAATAGGACTTACATTCATGATTGTTTCATCAAACAAATCGCTCGGCTTATCATTGCGTAAATTCAGCGGCAGCACTTTTCCAATCTGACTACCTAGTAGGGCCCTATCTAGCGGATCATTTGCGATTTCGTCCAAGGCTTTCCAAGAAGCGGCCCATGAGTCCATCGCACAATCAGTTTCGTCAAGAGGATGTTTTATAAGGTTGTTCAATGCTTGCGCTGCGACTTGATCAACCAGGCTTATCGCCCGGCCAGGATTATCGCGCAGGGTGCTACGAAGAGAAACCGACTGGAAGACTCGTTGGTGTACGAAACTGCGCCCCATAGTAGCAACAAAGCTTTGCCATTCTCCCCCACCTAAACCCTCCATAAAGTAACACGAATAAAAATTGAGGTCAGTTTGCAAATAACATCCGGTTAGAAATTGCGTCGAACGCTCGTCACTATTTAATAGTTCAGTGACAGCCTGTTCATATGATTGCCTAAATATACACTCATCATATCCGCAGCTTACCCCAAAAGTTGGCTCTATATCCGAACCATAGAGACATTCATCCCAATCACAACAGCGTGGAGTTTGCTCGTCAACGAGCTCGCGCGTTCTTTCTGTAACCTCATAAAAAACCTCATCGAGAAGCTCGGCATTAGACATTTTATAATTATACAATAAAATGCTACGCTAGCACGGCCTTGATGCGGCGGATGCCGGCCGAGGAGGCTTCTTCTTTGGTGATCTTAAAACGCTTGCCGTCCTCGCCCAGCTGGCCGGTGTGGTCGACGTGCGGGCCGCCGCAGATTTCCAGGCTGACGATGTGGTCGCCTTCGCCCATTTGATACACCTTGACGGTGTCGCCGTAGCGCTCGCCGAACGGGCCGATGGCGCCCATATCCAGTGCTTGTTGCGTCGGGTACTCTTTGAAGGAAACCGGCAGATCTTCGTCGATCCATTTATTCACTAAATCCTCGGCGCGTGTGATTTCTTCCGGCGTCATTTTGCGGTCCAGATTGAAATCGAAACGCACGCGTTCTTCGGTGATGTTGCTGCCGTGCTGGCGCAGCTCCTTGCTAAAAATTTCACGCAGGGCCGATTGCAGCAGATGCGTCGCCGTATGATACTTCTTGTGCTGCAACGTCTGTCCGCCCAGGCCGCCCTTAAAGACGCCTTTGCCGGCCGTCTGCGAGCGCTGCCGCTGTTCTTGCATCAGGCGTTCAAAGTCTTCGTTCGCAGTCTCGGCCACTTTGATACCTTGCGTGAAGGCCTCTTCCTTGCTGAGCTCAACCGGAAAGCCGTAGGTATCGTAGAGCTTAAAAATGATGTCGCCGGTTAATTCCTGGCCGGCCAGCTTATTAAACTCTTTCAGACCCTTCCGAATGGTTTGGCGGAAAACTTTTTCTTCTTTGACGAGCACGGCGATGACGTCGTCGCGCTTGGCGGCCACTTCCGGAAAATCGTCTTTATATAAGTCGGCGATCACCGGCACGATCTGCTCGAGGAAATTCTGCTCGATGCCGAGCTCGAAGGCAAAACGGATGGCGCGGCGCAGCAGCCGGCGCATCACGTAGCCCTGCTCTTTGTTACTCGGCTTGACGTCGTCCACTGCCAGGAAGGTAGCCGCCCGCAGATGGTCGGCGATGACGCGCATGCTTTCGGTGTGGCTTTCGTACTTCTTGCCGGAAATCTGCTCCAGCTTTTCGATGATCGGCCGCAGCAAACTAATATGGAAAACGTCGGGGTCGTGCAGGGCGGCGGCAGCGATGCGCTCCAGGCCGCCGCCGAAATCGACGTTTTGCTTGGGCAGCTTGTCGAAGCCACGGTCGGTCTTTATATATTCCATGAAGACGCTGTTGCCGATTTCCATAAAGCGGCCGCAGTCGCAGTTGGGATGGCAGCGCTCGCCGTACTTGGTGTCGTGTTCAATGAAGTCGAACTCATAAAAAACTTCGCTGTCCGGCCCGCCCGGTTCACCGGCTGGCATGTCATTAATCTTGCCGGCGCGGCACCACCAGTTCTTGTCAGCGTTGTAAAAAAAGATACGGCCGTCTTGCATGCCTCTGGCGCCACCGTCGGCTTCGGAACCGATTTCAACTTCTTTATTATCGGTATTTTTGCCGGCAAACAGCTCTTTCCAGATTTCGGCGCTTTCGGTGTCGCGCGGTATGCCGTTGGTTTCGTCGCCGATAAAGCAGGTTACATAAATCTTAGCCGGATCGAGCCCGACCACTTCGGTCAAAAATTCAAAAAACCAGGGCAGCTGTTCTTTTTTGAAATAATCGCCGAGCGACCAGTTGCCGAGCATTTCGAAAAAAGTGGTGTGGCGGTTGTCGCCAACCTCTTCGATGTCTTGGGCGCGCAGACAGGTTTGGCTGTCGACCAGCCGTTTGCCGTCCGGATGAACTTCGCCAAGCAAAAACGGAATCAGCGGCTGCATGCCAGAGCCGGTAAACAGTGTCGTCGGATCGTTGTCCGGCACCAATCGAGCGCGCGAAATCGCCGCGTGCCCGCGCTCCGTAAAAAAATCCAAATAAGCCTGCCGAATTTCCTGTGCTGTCATATCTGTTAAATTGTAACAGATTATTGACTAAAACTATTTAGTATGATAATATATTCTAATGATATTTGTGAAAGAAGTTGCGCCCGACTCAAGCGCTGTTGAGATTATTGCCCCCGAGGGTCACTATGAACCTCTCGAAGAGTTTAGAGAGTATGCCGCGACCCTAGCCATCGGGCTGGAGTCCTCCGATGACGGCATAGATAAAGGCGCGGCTACTATCGAGGAAATCCTTTCTGAATCCAATATTTACACCTACGGCAAAGAACTTTTTAGCTCAGAGAACGAAAAAAGATTAAAAACCAAGATTGCAAAAGCGATCAGCAGTCTACAAATTAGCGCAAAAGAAGGTTTTGCTATGGAGGAGGTCGTTTGGGAAGGCCTACATAACAGCGGCTACGACGAATATCGGTACCTCACCCACGAGGGCTTGGCGGCTCATAGGAATTTTTCCGCAACAGAGCCTACTCTCGCACCCGACGACGACTTTCAAGATGTTCTAGAAAATGACCCCGAGGGGATAGCAAGCATGCATGATCTCGACTACAATGCAATATGTTTTGAATATAATACCTCCTCATGGAATCAAACCAGTCCTTCCCGCGTCGATGAACGTTGGAATGATATCTACGGGAAAATGGTTGACGGCAAATTTATACCGGTTGCCACTGTGCTGAATAAAGATCACCCTGTTCGACGGGCTATTGCAGAACGGCAAGCAGCTACCGAGCGATAATCCCGCCGCCAAGCACGCGGTCGGCGTCGTAGAGGACGGCCGATTGGCCGGCGGCTATGCCGCGCTGTTCTTCTTTGAGGGTTAATTTGCCGCCGCGCAGCTGGCACGGCACCAGCGGGCCGCGGTAGCGCAGACGGGCGTGGTACTCTTTGGATTCGTCCGGTTTTTTGTTGATCCAGTGGGGGTCTTGCAGATCGATTTCTTTAACCCATAAATCCGCGTCGTCCAAATTGGTCGTTACGTAAACGGTGTTCGTTTGCATGTCCTTGCGGGCCACGTAGTATGGCAAGCCGCCGCCGACGTTGAGGCCGTGGCGCTGGCCGATGGTGTAGAAAATGGCGCCGTCGTGCTGGCCGATTTGGCGGCCGTTTTGGTCGATGATTGGGCCGGGCGGCTGCGGGCCGAGCTCATGCAGCAAAAATTCTTTAATACCGACTTTGCCCACGAAGCAGATGCCTTGGCTGTCTTTTTTGGCGGCGGTCGCCAGGCCGAGTTTTTTGGCCAGCGCGCGCACCGCCGGCTTTTCCATGGCGCCGATCGGCATCAGGCTTTTGTGCAGTGCGTCCTCTGTTACTCGATACAAAAAGTAGGTTTGGTCTTTGTTTTTATCGAGGCCCGCGAACAGCTGGCCATCCTTGACGCGCGCGTAGTGGCCGGTGGCAATCAGGTCGGCGCCGTCCTCGAGCGCCGTCTCCAAAAACAGGCCGAACTTTACTTCCTGGTTGCACATAATGTCCGGATTCGGCGTGCGGCCGGCCTGATATTCTCGCACCATGTAATCAACCACCTTCTGGCGGTATTCTTTTTCGAAATCGTACAGGTTGAAGTCGATGCCTAGCTGCACGGCCACCCGCTTGGCATCCTGAAAATCCTCGCGCCACGGGCAAACGAAGCCCGGCAGATCCTGGCTCCAATTTTTCATATAAACGCCCGTGACCTCATAGCCCCGCTCTTTCAAAAGCGCGGCCGTCACCGACGAATCAACGCCGCCGGACATGCCAACATAGACTTTCTTAGCCATAACCTGCCTATTTTAGCAAAAATAACAGAGATAATCCAGCCCTCACGCGGCCTTGCGCTTCAGCTCGCGGATGTCGATATCATGATGATCGGCCCGCGCGATCGTGCCGTCCAACTTGTCATCCAGGCGATCGAAACGGCGATCGACGGCGTCAAAACACGCATTCATATTGTCCATGCGTCGATCCATAGCATCAAATCTGGCATCCATGTTATCCATGCGTCGATCGACAGCGTCGAACCGAGCGTCCATATTATCCATGCGATGATCAGCGGCATCAAACCGCTCAGAAATTATCTGCAGCGCGTCGCCGACCACCTCGCCCACCACAGTACCAACCATCTTTTCGGTACGCTTGTATAGTTCCTCTAGATCTTGCTTTGTGGCTGGAGCGTCGGCTAGTGCTGTCATGCTTCCACTATACGCCGCGCTTCATGGCAAAAACAAAAGATTAGCCTCAATTTATTAAATTATTTAAGAATTGCTAATCCGGCAAGTTGTACAGCGCCTGCACTTCGGCGGCGCTGAGGGCGCGGTTGTAGATTCGGACTTGAGAGATGGAATAAGGGTCCGCGCCACTGCCAGCGCTAGCGGCAATCGCCACAGTACCGGTTGTATTGAGCACGGCACCGCTGGTTGACACCGTGATCGGACACGCCGCGCCATCTTGGTAAAGTTTGATTGTACTCCCGTCATACGTACCCGCTAGGAAGTGCCAAGAGCCGGCCGTAAACGAGCCGTTCGCGCACCTGCTATTATTCTGCGTCGTGCCCGGATTTGTGATACCAAACTCTGCAAAAGGTGCAGCGCCCGTGTTATTGACATATAACAGCCAGGTCCCCGACGTGGAAACCCAGTTATTATTGAGGAACCGGGTAAAATTGTGGCCGGGCGTTATGGTCGGCATATATACCCAGGCCGCAACGGTTATGGCGCTACTCGGCATTGCAGCGGCAGTAAGAGATATGTTGTCGCTTGTCCCGTTTAAGCTATAGGCGCTGTTCAGGCTGCCAAACCGATTGGTAGTTAAAGTAGCACCGCTAACGGTTCCGTTATGGCTGTAAGGCGTGGCATCTTTGGCATTGCCGTTGAAGGGCCAGTAGCCCACTAGGCCGTTAGTAAGATTGACACTGCCGCCGGAGCCAGGCGGGCTGTAGAGATTTACCCGTGAATTATATGAGTTATAGAGATTGGTGATGTCGGCTTGGGAGAGCGCACGATTGTAAATCCGGGCGTCACTCAGCGAGCCGGCGAACGGATTGTTATTGGCATAGCTGGTGCCCAGAAAAAAATCAGCCCCTGTCTGCGTACTGTTGTTGGTGTTGTCGATACTGCCGCTGGCTTTTTGCGTGCCGTCAATATAAAGAGTTATGGTCCCGGCCGGCCGGTTTATTACGCCGGTAACGAGATGCCAGTTATTGTCAGTATAGTTGGTGCCGGATGTACTGACCCTATAAGTATGATAACCGGTGCAGCCGCTGTTGCCGGTTATATCGGTAAGGGTAATCGCTCCGGCCGTGGTGGCACCGACATCCCAGCCGATACAGCCGTCCTGATGCCAAAACATTTCGCCGTTCGCCGACAAGGTGCTGGCTTTCATCCATAAAGAAACCGTTAAAGTTTGTCCGATGCCGACGCTGAAATTCGTGCTGGTATCTGGTAAGCGGATAGAATTTTTAATGCCATCAAAACTATACGCCCCATTCGCCGTGCCCATACGGTCGGTGGTTGGGGTTGGTGCAGGATTGCTGAGGGTGCCATTGTTTTGATAGGGTGTAGCGTCTTTAGTATTGCCATTAAGCTTCCACCAACCGATGAGGCCTTTCTCGCCTTGGGCTAGGTTGATGCCTGGAGTGAGGGAGTTATGTTCTGGTGGTGAGCCGGTAGTTAAGTTAATAGCTGCATAGGCGCTGCCGGCAATGAGCAAGACGATG